>NZ_CP017298.1:0-20646 GCF_001746855.1 Pauljensenia hongkongensis
TCAAACCAGCCAACACACACGCGGGCACGCGACCACGCCAACACGCGAGCGCGCGGGCACACAACAACGCACACAGCCACACGCGCGCGCCAAACCAGCACACAGCACGCGAACACGCGACGACGCGAGGAATACCGCACACCCACCCGCCACACAACCACACAAAACCAGCTTCCCAGCACACGGAGGCTAGTATGGGCATAGGCAATCACAGGCGTGCCCACAGGGACCCACGTCGAACAACAGCACCACCGTGCGGAAATAGAGGTAGACGCCATGGCAGACGAGACACGAGGACGCGACGAGAACGGTCGTGGCGGGTACCAACGGCGGCAGCCGGGTTGGCGAGACCGCTCCGAAGGTGGTCATCGGCAACGGGACGACCGGGGTCGGGGCCCGGGGTCGTACGGCGGCAGGGAGGACCGCTACCAGCGCGGTGAGTACAGGCAGAACGGTGAAGGCTACGGTCACGGTGACGATGATCGGGGCGGTGATCGCTACCAACGGGGCCGTGGCGGATACCGGGGCCAAGGCGGCTACCAGAGCGGGCAACGCCAGGACCGTGGTTACCGGCGCGACGACCGTGACGGCTACCGCTCCGGAGGGGACCGCCGTCAGCGCGACGATCGTTTCCAGGGCGGTGGCGGGTACCAGCGCGAGGACCGTTTCCAGCGCGACGGGCGGGGCGAGCGCCGCTACGACAACGCAGACCGCGGCCGCGGATTCCGCCGGGACGACCGGGACGGACGCGGCTACGACCGCGGACGCGACGACCAGCGCGGACCCAAACGCTTCGACCGCGACGGCTACCGCTCCGGAGGGGACCGCCGTCAGCGCGACGACCGCTTCCAACGTGACGATCGTTTCCAGCGCGACGGGCGGGGTGAGCGCCGCTACGACAACGCAGACCGCGGCCGCGGATTCCGCCGGGACGACCGGGACGGACGCGGCTACGACCGCGGACGCGACGACCAGCGCGGACCCAAACGCTTCGACCGCGACGACCGGGGGGACCACCGCTACTCCGGTGGCTACCAGAACGGGCAGCGCCAGGACCGTGGTTACCGGCGCGACGACCGTGACGGCTACCGCTCCGGAGGGGACCGCCGTCAGCGCGACGACCGCTTCCAGCGCGACGGCGAGCACCAGGGCGGTGGCAGGTACCAGCGCGACGGGCGGGGTGAGCGCCGCTACGACAACGCAGACCGCGGCCGCGGATTCCGCCGGGACGACCGGGACGGACTCGGCTACGACCGCGGACGCGACGACCAGCGCGGACCCAAACGCTTCGACCGCGACGACCGTTCCGGGCGGGGCCGGCTCGACGACCGCAGTAACCAGGGTTATTCCAGCACGAGCGAGTTCGCCTCCCGGGACGGCGGACCGGCGATCCCCGCGGGCGTGTCCCCCGAGGAGCTCGACCCCCAGGCCCTGGTCGCGCTGGAGACGCTGTCCGGGCCGAACCGTGATATCGTCGCCCGTCATCTGGTGATGGCCGGACAACTCATCGACCTGGATCCGCAGGAGGCGTACAAGCACGCCCAGGCCGCTGTGGCGCGCGCTGGTCGCGTCGACGTGGTCCGGGAGGCGGCGGCCCTGACGGCCTACGCCTCGGGGCGCTACGAGGAGGCGCTGCGGGAGGTGCGCGCTGTGCGCCGCATGCGCGGGGACGACTCGCTGCGCGCCGTTGAAGCGGACTCCGAGAGGGGGCTCGGCCACCCCGAGAAGGCGGTCGAGATCGTCGATGCGGCCAGCACCGTCGGCATGGAGCTCTCCGAGCAGGTCGAGCTGGTCCTCGTCTCCTCGGGCGCGCGCGCCGACCTGGGCCAGTCCGACGTCGGCCTCGTGATCGTCGATGACGCCCTGGCCCGCCTCGGTGACGGCGCCGACGAGACGCTGGTGCGCCGTCTCATGGAGGTCAAGGCGGACCGCCTGCGCGAACTCGGGCGCGACGACGAGGCGGACGAGACCCTGGCCGCCATGCCCGAGGAGATCGAAGCCCCCGACATCGTCGACGTGTCGCTCTACCAGGACGCCGACGTGGACTCCAAGCGGTCCCCGCTGCGCGGCACCGAGGCCCCCCTGGCCGACCTCTACGACGTGGCCCTGCTGGACCTGGACGGCACGGCGTGGGCAGGCGACCAGACCATCGACCACGCCGCTGACGCGGTCCTGGCCTCGCGCGAGCGCGGCATGAAGAGCGCTTTCGTCACCAACAACGCGATGCGCACGCCCCAGCAGGTGGCCGACAAGCTCAACGCCATGGGCTTCGAAGCGACCCCCGACATGGTCATGACCTCCGCTATGGACGCCGCCGCGAATATGGCGGAGGAGCTCGAGGAAGGCGCCAAGGTCTTCATGATCGGCGGTGAGGGACTGCGCCAGGCACTTGCGGAGAACGGCTTCACCGTGGTCGCGAGCGCCGACGACGAACCCGTCGCAGTCGTGCAGGGCCTGGACAAGCAGGTCGACTGGAGCACCCTGAGCGAGGGGGCGTTCGCGATCCAGCGCGGTGCCGCTTACTACGCCACGAACCTCGACGCCACATTGCCCGAGGAACGGGGCCAGGCCCTGGGGAACGGCGCCCTCGTGCGCGCCATCCGGCACGCCACCGGCAAGCGCCCCGTCGCGGCGGGCAAACCGGAGGCGAGCATCTACCAGCGCGGCGCCCGCCGGGTCGGGGGCGAGCGCCCCCTCGCCGTCGGAGACCGCTTGGAGACGGACATCATGGGCGCCGTCAACGCGCGGGTCCCCGCGATGCACGTGCTCACCGGCGTCCACGGCGCGCAGGACGTCTTGCGCGCGCCCCGGGGTCAGCGCCCCTCGTTCCTGGCGCGCGACATGCGCGGCCTGCTCGAGGCCCACCCCGGTCCCAAGCACCACCGCGACGGAACGTGGACCTGCGGCTTCTCCCAGGTGGCGAAGGCCACCCGCTCGGGTGCGCTCACGCTCGACGACATCGAGCTCGTGGACGGCCAAGCGGTGACGATCGACTCCTACCGGGCCCTCGCGGCCGCCGCATGGGAGTACGCCGACGAGTTCGGTGAGCCGCACTGCCCGCGGATCACCGTCGTCGACAACGACGATCCGACGGGCGTCGTCGCACCGCCCGAACCGCAGGAGGACTCCAGCTCCGAGACCGTGGGGGCCACTGCCTCCGAAGAGGCCCCGGCCGATTCGCAGGAGGACTCCGGCTCCGCCGACGGGGCCTCCCCTCAGGACGCCGACTCTGCGGCCGTGGTCGGCGCGGAGCCCGAGGCGGACTATGACGGGGCCGTCGGCGATGGCGCGGAGGCCCTCTCAGGGGCGGTCGGCGCCGGGGCGGACTCCGCTGAGAGCGCGCCGGAGCAGGATCCGGCCGCGCTCGACCGGGACTCTGAAGAGCCCGCGGAGGAAGCGGGCTGGCCCCCCGCGGATTCGGACTCCACCACCGGGGCGCCCGCCGGTCCCGATGCGGATGCCGATGCCGCCGCCGATCCGGAGGACGTGGCCGCCGCTGCCGACTCCCTGCCCGATCCCGCGGACCAGATCCCCGAGTTCCTGCCGGGCGAGGAGGAATTGGAGGCGCTGCTGGCAGAGACCTCCGGCATGGACGAGGACGGGCGATGACGACCCTGTCCAACCAGGTCGACGCCCAGCTGGCCGACTTCGACCAGCTGGGCGCCCAAGCGCGCGTCGACGTGCTGACCGCCATCGACGCCCGGCTGCGCCAGGGCCTCGATTCGCCGACTGCCCCGCCAGCCCCGGGGCGCTAGGAGAAGCGTGAGACTGAGGAGACTCGACTCCGAACTAGTGCGGCGCGGCATCGCGCGCTCGCGCGGACACGCCCAGGAGCTCATCGAATCCGGCCGCGTCCGGTTGGACGGGGAAGTCGTGCTCAAGCCCGCGCGCCAGATGAACCCCGCCCAGGCCGTCGTCGTCGCCCAGGGGGACGACGAGGGCTACGTCTCGCGGGGCGCCCACAAACTGGCCGGGGCCCTCGACGCCCTGGGGGACGCCGCGCCCGTCATCGCGGGCAGGCGGTGCCTGGACGCCGGCGCGTCGACGGGAGGGTTCACGGACGTGCTGCTGCGGCGCGGCGCGTCCTCAGTGGTGGCCGTCGACGTCGGCTACGGCCAACTGGCGTGGAAACTCCAGACCGACCCCCGCGTCCACGTGCTCGACCGCACGAACGTGCGCACGCTGGACCCCCGCGCCGTGGCGCCCGCGCCTCAAGTGGTCGTCGGCGACATGTCGTTCATCTCGCTGACGCTGGTGATCCCGGCACTGGTGGCGGCAGCGGCCCCGGACGCGGACTTCCTGCTCATGGTCAAACCCCAGTTCGAGATCGGCAAGGACCGCCTGGGGCGCGGGGGAGTGGTGCGCGACCCCGCGCACCACGTGGAGACCGTGGAGAAGGTGGCGCGCTGCGCCCTGGCGGAGGGGCTCGCCATCGCCGCCGTGCAGGCGTCCCCGCTGCCGGGGCCCAGCGGCAATATCGAGTATTTTATTCACATGCGCAAAGGCCATCCGACGCCGATCGACCCGGGCACGCTCACCGACCACATCCGCGACGCAGTGCGGCGCGGCCCAGCGGGCGGGGCGCTCCATGGCTGACCGCGTCATGCTGGTCCGCCACGTGGCCAGGCCCGAGGCGATCCGCGCCGCCGAGTCCGTGAGGACGGAGCTCGAGGCGCTCGGCATCGAGGTCGTCACGGAGGGGGCGGCCGCCGACATCGACCTGGTGCTCGCGATGGGGGGCGACGGCACTTTCCTGGCCGCGGCCTCGCACGCCCGGCAGCGCGACGTGCCGCTGCTCGGCGTCAACGCCGGGCACATGGGGTTCCTCACGCAGCTGTCAAAGCGCGGCGTGGGGGAGGTGGCGGCCCGCATCGCAGAAGGCGACTACCGCGTCGAGTCCCGCATGACCCTGGACGTGCGGGTGGACCGCCCCGACGGCACCGCGGCCTCGGACTGGGCGCTCAACGAGGCGGTCGTCATGCACACGGACGTCGCCCACCCGGTGCACTTCGCCCTCATCGTCGACGGGCAGGAGGTCTCCACCTACGGCGCCGACGGCATGATCGTCTCCACGCCGACCGGATCGACGGCCTACTCGTTCTCAGCGGGCGGCCCCGTGGTGTGGCCCGACACGGAAGCGGTCATCGTCGCCCCCCTGGCCGCGCACGGGCTGTTCACCCGGCCCCTGGTGCTCGGCCCCTCCTCGTGCCTGCAGATCGTCGTCCTCCACGACATGTGGACCGCGCCCGAGATGTGGTGCGACGGCCTGCGCCGCGAAGAGGTCCCCGCAGGATCCACCGTGACCGCGCGCGTGGGATCCAGGCCCGTGCGCCTCGTGCGCGTCGACGACACCCCCTTCTCCGCGCGCCTCGTCACCAAGTTCAACCTGCCGGTCGGCGGATGGAGGGGCACGGACGCATGATCACGTCCATCGACATCCGCAACCTCGGGGTCATCGCCGAGGCGCACGCGGACTTCGGCCCCGGGCTGACCGTGGTGACCGGCGAGACGGGGGCGGGCAAGACGATGGTGCTCTCCAGCCTGCTCCTGCTGCTGGGAGGGCGCGCCGACGCGGCACTGGTCCGCCAGGGCGCGGCGCGCCTCGACGTCGACGGGGTCTTCGAGGTCGACGAGGGCACGGCGGAGCGCGCCGAAGAGGCGGGCGGCGTCGTCGAGGACGGCGAGCTCATCGTGGGGCGCACCGTACCCGCGCGCGGCAGGTCGCGGGCGCGCCTGGGCGGGCGCCCTGTGCCCGCCTCCGCCATCGCGGGCATCGTCGGGTCCATGGTGACCATCCACGGCCAGTCCGACCAGATCCGCCTCACCTCCCAGAACGCCCAGCGCGAGGCCCTCGACCGTTTCGGCGCAGCGGCGCACCAGGAGCTCGTCGCGAGCTACCGGGAGGCGTTCCACGCCGCGGTCGCGGCGAAGAAGCGCCTCGACGCGGCGCTCGCCGACCGGGACGGGCGCGAGGAGGAGATCGAGGACCTCGCCGCTGCGACCGCGCGCATCGCCTCGCTCGGCCTGGCAGTGGGGGAGGAGGAGGAACTGGCCCGCGAATCGGCGCGGCTCACGAACGTCCAGGACCTGCGCGCCCACTGCGAGGCCGCCCAGGGCGCCCTGCGCGGCGGCGACTCCGTGCCCGGCGCGATCGACCTGGCGCGCCAGGCCCTCGCCGAACTCGAGGGGGCGGGCCGCTACGACGAGTCGGTCGTGGGGATGTGCCAGCGCCTCCAGTCGCAGATCCTCGAGGTCGAGGCACTGGCCGACGACGTCTCCGCCTACTCGCGCACCCTCGAGCCGGATCCGGCGGCCCTGGCGCGCGTCCACGAGCGCAGGGCCGCCATCAAGGACGCGCTGCGCGGGCGGGCCGGCGACATCGAGGGGCTCCTCGCCTGGAACGAGGCCGCCCTGGAGCGGCTCGAGGAGCTGTCCTCGCCCGACTCCGACCCCGAGGCCCTCGAGCGCGCCCTCGCCGCGGCGCAGGAGCGCGTCCTCGAGCTGGGCGGACGTCTCAGCGAGCAGCGGCGGCGCCTCGCCGACTCCCTGTCCGCCCAGGTCGATGAGGAGCTGCGCGCCCTGTCCATGCCCGACGCCTCCCTGTCCATCGCGCTCACCCCCTCCAAACCCACCTCCCACGGTCTGGAGACCATCGGCTTCCTGCTGCGCCCCCATCCCTCCGCCCCGCCCCGCCCCCTCGGATCGGGCGCTTCGGGCGGCGAGCTGTCGCGCGTGATGCTGGCCCTGGAGCTCATCCTGGGGCGCGACGGTTCCTCCTCGACCTTCGTCTTCGACGAGATCGACGCCGGAATCGGCGGCCAGACCGCCACGGAGGTCGGCGCCCGCCTGGCGCGCCTGGCGGAGAACCACCAGGTCATCGTCGTCACCCACCTCGCCCAGGTCGCTGCCTTCGCATCCCACCACCTGGTGATAGCGAAGGAGGACGGGACCACGTCCGTGCGCGCCGTCACCGGAGCCGACAGGGAGGCCGAGCTCACCAGGATGATGGGTGGCGATCCGCACTCGCCGACGGCGCGCCGCAACGCTATCGAAGTCCTGGGCTCGGCCGTGTCACAATCGCAGGGATGAGAGACACATCCACACCCGACGACATCCAGGGGCGCGTCCGCGTCGACGAGCGCCCGAGGGCCCTGGCCACCCGCCTCGAGGCCGGCGAGATCGCGGTCATCGACCGCCCGGACCTGGACCGCCAGTCCGCGCTCGCCCTGGCCGCGCGCCAACCCGCGGCGGTCCTCAACGCCGCGCCCTCCGCGACGGGGCGCCACAAGGTCCTGGGGGCGGCCGCCCTCCTGGACGCGGGGATCCCCCTGATCGACGACCTCGGCCAGGACATCATGACCCTGCGCGAGGGGGAGCGGATCAGGATCGTGGGCGACCGGGTCCTGCGCGACGGCTCGGTCGTCGCCAGCGGGCGCAGGGTCGCCGGAGAGGACGCCGCAGCCGAGGACGACACGGGCCTGGCGACCCAGGTCGAGGCGTTCACCGCCTCCATCGACGACTACCTGGCGCTCGACGGGGACCTGCTCATACGGGGGGAGGGGAGCCCGCAGCTGGCGGGCATCGTGGACTCGCGGCCCGTACTGCTGGTCGTCGACGGCCCGCGCCTGGCCGAGGACCTGGCCGTCCTGGGGCCCTGGCGCAAGGAGGCCGCCCCCATCGTCGTGGCCGTGGACGCGGGGGCCGACGCGGCCCTGGCCCACAGGATCACCCCCCACGTCGTCGTCGGCGACGCCACCCTGATGGGCGAGAAGGCCATCCGCAAGGCCAAGCGCGTGGTCGTGCGCGTCGGCTCCGACGGCATCGCGCCCGGTCGCGAGCGCCTGGACCGGATGGGCGTGCCCTACGAGACGGTCACCATGTCGGGCAGCGCCCAGGACGCGGCGTGCGTCGTCGCCACCCACGCGGGCGCCTCGGCGATCGTCACAGCCGGCATGGAACGGGGCCTCGACGACTTCCTCGACCAGGGGCGCGCCGCCATGGCCCCTGCGTTCTTCTCGCGCCTGGTCGCCGGGGACCTGCTGATCGCACCCCAGGCGGTCGCCGCGACGCACAAGCCCCGGCCCAGGGGGTGGGCGCTGGTGCTCCTGGCCGTGGTGGCGCTGGTGCTCATGGGCGCCGCCCTGTGGTCGACCCCGTGGGGCAACGACGCCTTCCACCGCCTCTTCGGCCTCGCCACCCACCTGTCCACCGGGCCCGGTTACGCGCAGGCCCTGATCGGAGGAGTCCTATGATCAACTTCCGCTACCACGTCGTGTCCGTGATCGGCATCTTCGTCGCCCTCGCGGTCGGCATCGTGCTGGGGGCCGGTCCCCTGCAGGCGCGCATCAACTCGGCGATGGGCCCCGGCGAGCAGTCCCAGGCGGCGTCCGAGCAGGCGGCCGAGCTCAGCGCCCAGGCGAGTGCGGAGGCCGCGGGCCTCAAAGAGCTGGCCACGGCGCGCCTCGGCCAGTCACTGGCCGGCAAGTCCGTGGTGGTGCTCACCCTGCCGGGGGCGCGCAGCGAGGACGTGACCAGCGTGCGCGAGACCCTCACTGGCGCGGGCGCGCAGGTGGTCGGAGCCATCACCCTTTCCGACAACTGGGACTCCCAGGCCATGTCGCAGTACCGCACGACGCTGTCGGCCACGCTCGCCTCGCACCTGTCCAACCCGGCGGCCGCGACCGCCAGCGCGGACGCCGTGATCGGCTACTCGATCGCGCAGGTCGTCTCCTCCACGGACTCCGAGTCCAACCTGCTGTCCCAGATCCTCACCGACAAGACCACGCCGATCATGACCATCGACGAGGATCCGAAGGGCGCCGGGCAGGCGCTGGTCGCCATCGGCCCGCGCCCCGACGCCCAGGGCTCCAAGTCCACCGCCGCCCCCGCCGTCGAGCGGTCGGCCGACGCGTGGGCGGGGCTCGGCCAGGCCGTCGGCGCCACCTCCGGAGTGGTCCTGGGCGACGCCTCCGCCAAGGGATCCCTCGTGGCGCAGCTGCGCGCCCACGGGGTCGCCGTGACGACGGTCGATTCGGTGGGGACCACGCTCGGTGCCGTGGACACGGCCCTCGCCCTCGCCTCGCCGTCCGCATCGGCCCGCGCCTACGGCGTGGGGGCGGGCGCGCAGTCGGCGGTGCCCAGCGGCAGTTGAGTTGCCCCCGAGCGGCCCGCGCCTCCTATACGATGGTGCGGGCCGCGCGCGTGCGCGCAGACCGCAGACCGCAGAGCAATGACGGAGTGACAATGAACGAATCGCACAGGATCGCGGACTCCCGCGCCCCCAGGCCAGTGGAGTCCCAGACCGTCCTGGTCCGGGGGCTAGTGGTCGACTTCTGCGAGGACCAGGTGGTCGTCGAGCAGGGAAAGGACCCGGTGCGCCGCCAGTACACGCGCCACCCGGGGGCCGTCGGCGTGGTCGCCCTGCGCGGGCCGGCGGGGCAGGAGGAAGTGCTGCTGCTGCGCCAGTACCGCCACCCCGTGCGCGCCGAGCTGTGGGAGATCCCCGCGGGGCTGCTCGACGTGGAGGACGAGGAGCCGGTCGTGGCCGCCCAACGGGAACTCGCCGAGGAGGCGGACCTGAAGGCCGACCGGTGGGACGCCCTCGTCGACTACTTCACCTCCCCTGGAGGCTCCACCGAGCCCATCCGCGTCTTCCTGGCCCGCGATCTGGCCCCGACGGGCACAGCCTTCGCGCGCAGCGACGAGGAGGCCGGCATCGAGGCCGCGTGGGTGGGCCTCGACGAGGCGGTCGCCGCCGTCCTGGACGGCCGGATCCACAATCCGAACTCCGTCGCAGGACTGCTGGCTGCCCACGCGGCGCGCGCGGGCCGGTGGGCGTCCCTGCGCCCCGCCGCCTCCCCCTGGTTCCGCTGAACGGCCCGGCCGCCAGGATGGGCCGTTGGTCCCAACGGGTGTGTGCGGATTTACAACGCGCACGGGTTTTCGCAACGCCCTTCTATCGAAATTGAAGTAGACTCGTGTCAGAAAAGCACGCGGGCCGCGCCCGCGACACGACGGGACGGGAGGAACCATGGCCGACGCGCAGGACGCGAACACCCGCCAGCAGGTCCTCGACCTCGTCGTCGAGAAGGGCCCGGTCACGGCGTCCGCCATCGCGAGGATCCTGGGGCTGACCACCGCAGCGGTGCGCAGGCACATCACGATCCTCATGGAGTCGGGGGAGATCGCCGAGCACGAGCCCGGCACGGTGGCCAAACGCGGCAGGGGCCGCCCCGCGCGCCACTACATCGCCACCGAGCGCGCCCACATGCACTTGGCCGACGGGTACTCCGACCTGGCCGTCAAAGCCCTCAGGCACCTGGGGCAGGTCGGCGGCGAGGAAGCGGTCGACTCCTTCGCCGCGGCGCGCTCGCGCGAGATCGAGAGGCGCTACGCCCCCATCGTGCGCGACGCCGGGAAGGACCCGCGCGTGCGCGCCCAGGCGCTGGCCGACGCCCTCACCCAGGACGGCTACGCCGCCACCGTGCGCGAGATCGCCAACGGCACCTTCGCGGTCCAGCTGTGCCAGGGGCACTGCCCCATCCAGCACGTGGCGGGGGACTTCCCCCAGCTGTGCGACGCAGAGACCCAGGCGTTCTCCCGCCTGCTCGACGTCCACGTCCAACGACTCGCCACGCTCGCGGGCGGCGAGCACGTGTGCACCACGCACATCCCGGTGGGCATGCCCACCATCCGCCCCGGAGCGCGGGCGGCGCTGCGCAAGTAAGCAAGCGCGCAGAGCACATTGATGAGAGGTTGACACCACTATGACCCAGGCACCCCCATTGGGCGCTGAAGAACGTCGCATGACCGACGACGAGATCATCGGTTCCATCGGGAAGTACGAGTTCGGATGGCACGACTCCGACGACTACTCCAAGGGCGTGCCCTACGGAATCGACGAGAGCATCGTCCGCCATATCTCGGACGTGAAGGGCGAACCGCAGTGGATGCGGGAGCGGCGCCTCAAAGCCCTCGAGCTCTTCGACCGCAAACCGATGCCCGCCTGGGGGCCCGACCTGTCGGGCGTCGACTTCGACGCCTTCAAATACTACGTGCGCCCCACGGACCGCCAGGTCAACGACTGGGAGGACCTGCCCGAGGAGATCCGCGACACCTACGACCGCCTCGGCATCCCCGAGGCGGAGAAGGCGCGCCTCGTGTCCGGCGTGGCCGCCCAGTACGAGTCCGAGGTCGTCTACCAGCAGATCCAGGAGGACCTGGAGCGCCAGGGCGTCATCTTCACAGACACCGACACGGGCCTGCGCGAGCACCCCGAGATCTTCGAGGAGTACTTCGGCAAGTGCGTGCCCGCCGGGGACAACAAGTTCTCCGCGCTCAACACCGCCGCCTGGTCCGGGGGATCCTTCGTCTACGTCCCCAAGGGCGTGCACGTGAACATCCCGCTGCAGGCCTACTTCCGCATCAACACCCAGGCGATGGGCCAGTTCGAGCGCACGCTCATCATCGCCGACGAGGGGTCCTACGTCCACTACGTCGAGGGCTGCACGGCGCCCATCTACGACGAGAACTCCCTGCACTCGGGCGTCATCGAGATCTTCGTGAAGAAGGACGCGCGCGTGCGCTACACGACCATCCAGAACTGGTCGACCAACGTCCTCAACCTGGTGACCCAGCGCGCCATGGTCGACGAGGGCGGCACCATGGAATGGGTGGACGGCAACATGGGCGCCGCCATCACCATGAAGTACCCCGCCTGCTTCCTCATGGGCGAGCACGCCCGCGGCGAGACCCTGTCCATCGGCTTCGCCGGCCCCGGCCAGCAGCAGGACACGGGCGCGAAGATGGTGCACATGGCGCCCCACACCTCGTCGTCCATCGTGTCCAAGTCCGTTTCCCGGGGCGGGGGGCGCACCTCGTACCGCGGCCTCGTCAAGGTCAACGCACGCGCGCGCCACTCCAAGTCCAACGTGCTGTGCGACGCGCTGCTGGTCGACAAGGTGTCGCGCACCGACACCTACCCCTACGTGGACGTGCGCACCGACGACGTCGAGATGGGGCACGAGGCGACCGTGTCGAAGGTGAGCGCCGACCAGCTCTTCTACCTCATGAGCCGGGGGCTGGCGGAGAACGAGGCGATGGCCACCATCGTCCGCGGCTTCGTCGAGCCCATCGCCAAGGAGCTCCCCATGGAGTACGCCCTCGAACTCAATCGCCTGATCGAACTGCAGATGGAAGGATCCGTCGGCTGATGCCCACGCCCAACACTATCGCCGAGACGATGAACAAGGCCCACTCCCACGGGGGCGGCGCCGAATCGACCTCGCACTCCTCGCGCGCCGACCGCCCCACGTCCTTCTCCCTCGACGGCATCCCCGTCCCCGCCGGGCGCGAGGAGGACTGGCGCTTCACGCCGCTGCGCCGCATCGACGCGCTCTTCGACCCCGCGAACTACGACCGGGGCGACGCTCCGATCAGCGTCGACGCCCCCGACGGCGTCACCGTCGAGACGGCCGACCGCTCCGACGCGCGCCTGGGCAGGGTCCTGGCCCCCGGCGACCGCACGGCCGTGGTCGCCTGGAACGGCTTCGACCAGGCCACCGTCGTCGAGATCCCCCGCGAGGCGGAACCCGCCTCGCCGGTGCGCATCGCCGTCACCGGGGTGGAGGGCACGCGCTGCCAGCACCTGGTCGTGCGCGCGGGCGCCATGTCGAGGGCCACCGTCATCGTCTCCCACACCGGCAGCCCCGGCGCCAGGGTCAACCAGGGCATCGAGGTGGAGGCGGGCGACGGCGCGGATCTGACCGTCGTGTCCCTGCAGGAGTGGGACGACACGGTCGTCCACGCCTCCAACCAGCGCCTCGCCCTGGGGCGCGACGCCAAGCTCACGCACATCGTCGTCACCTTCGGCGGCGACCTGGTGCGCGTGTGCTCCGACACGGACTTCCGCGGGCCCGGTTCCGAGCTCACCATGCTCGGCCTCTACTTCGTCGACGCCGGCCAGCACCTGGAGCACCGCGTCTTCGTCGACCACGCCCAGCCCAACTGCTACTCGCGCGTCACCTACAAGGGCGCGCTGCAGGGCAAGGACGCGCACTCCGTGTGGATCGGCGACTGCCTGATCCGCGAGGCCGCCGACGACACCGACACCTACGAGCTCAACCGCAACCTCGTGCTCACCGAGGGCGCGAGGGCGGACTCGGTGCCCAACTTGGAGATCGAGAACGGTGAGATCAAGGGAGCGGGGCACGCCTCGGCGACGGGGCGCTTCGACGACGAGCAGCTGTTCTACCTCATGAGCCGCGGCGTGCCCGAGTCCGAGGCGCGGCGCCTGGTCGTGCGCGGTTTCTTCGCCGAGCTCGTCAACCAGATCGGCGTCCCCGAGGTGGTCGAGCACCTCATGACGACCGTCGAGGCCGAACTGGCCAAGTCCCGCAACAACTGACTTCCCGAGGAACACACATGTCGACACTGAAAATCAAGGACCTGCACGTCTCCGTGGAGACCCAGGACGGCCCCAAGGAGATCCTCAAGGGCGTCAACCTCACCATCGAGTCCGGCGAGATCCACGCCATCATGGGCCCCAACGGATCGGGCAAGTCCACTATGGCCTACGCACTGGCCGGCCACCCCGACTACGAGATCACCCGCGGCGAGGCGTGGCTGGACGACCAGCTCATCACGGAGATGAGCGTCGACGAGCGCGCCAAGGCGGGCCTGTTCCTGGCCATGCAGTACCCCGTCGAGGTCGCGGGCGTGTCCGTCTCCAACTTCCTGCGCACCGCCAAGACCGCGATCGACGGCCGCGCCCCGGCCCTGCGCACGTGGGTCAAGGACGTGCGCGGCGCCATGGAGGGCCTGCGCATGGACCCCGACTTCGCTGAGCGCGACGTCAACGTCGGCTTCTCCGGCGGAGAGAAGAAGCGCCTGGAGATCCTGCAGATGGAGCTGCTCAAGCCCTCCTTCGCCGTGCTGGACGAGACCGACTCCGGCCTGGACGTCGACGCGCTGCGCATCGTTTCCGAGGGCGTGAACCGCGTCCACGGCGACACCGGCTGCGGTGTCATGCTCATCACCCACTACACGCGCATCCTGCGCTACATCAAACCCAGTCACGTCCACGTCTTCGTCGACGGGCGCGTCGCCGCCCAGGGCGGCCCCGAGCTGGCCGACCAGCTCGAGGAGACCGGCTACGACACGTACCTGAAGTGACGATGACGGCGAAGGACTTCAGCGCCGCCGAGCTCGAGGCGATACGGTCGGACTTCCCGATCCTGTCCCGCCACGGGCGCGGCGGCGCGCCCATCGCCTACCTGGACGCTTCCGCCACGTCGCAGAAGCCCCGCCAGGTCATCGAGGCGGAGGCCGACTTCTACAGGCTGCACAACGGCGCAGTCCACCGCGGCACCCACCTGCTGGGCGACGAGTCCACCGACGCCTTCGAGCGCGCCCGCTCGGTGCTGGCCGGCTTCATCGGCGGCAGGGCCGACGAGGTCGTGTGGACGAAGAACGCCACCGAGGCGATCAACCTGGTCGCCCTGGCGATCGGGCACGCCAGCTGCGGGCGCGGCGGCGCTGCGGCGGAGTGCCTGCGGATCGGCCAGGGCGACCGCATTGTCATCACCCGCGCCGAGCACCACGCGAACATCGTCCCCTGGCAGGAGCTGTGCGCGCGCACCGGCGCAGAACTGGCGTGGCTGGACCTGCTGGAGGACGGGCGCGTCGACCTGGGCACGCTGGACGCCATCACGCCCAACACCCGCCTGGTCGCCCTCACCCACGTCTCCAACGTGACCGGCGCCGTCTCGCCGGTCGATGCGGTCGTCGCGGCCGCCAGGGAGGCAGGGGCGCTCGTCCTGCTCGACACCTGCCAGTCGAGCGCCCACATGCCCATCGACGTGGCGCGCCTGGGGGCCGACTTCGCCGTGTTCTCCTCCCACAAGATGCTGGGGCCCACGGGCGCGGGCGCGCTGTGGGGGCGCGGGGAACTGCTCGAGGCCATGCCCCCCGTCCTCACCGGAGGCTCCATGATCGAGTGGGTCTCCATGGAGGGCAGCACGTTCATGGCGCCGCCCGAGCGCTTCGAGGCCGGCTCGCAGCCCGTCGCGCAGATCGCGGGGTGGGCCAGGGCCCTGGAGTACCTGGACGCGCTGGG
This sequence comes from Pauljensenia hongkongensis, assembly GCF_001746855.1. Taxonomy (GTDB): domain Bacteria; phylum Actinomycetota; class Actinomycetes; order Actinomycetales; family Actinomycetaceae; genus Pauljensenia; species Pauljensenia hongkongensis. The sequence goes on from NZ_CP017298.1 coordinate 15,116, forward strand.
CATGGACCGCGTGGAGGCCCACGAGCACGCGCTCACGCGCCTCATGCTGGAGGGCATCTCCTCGGTGGAGGGGGTGCGCGTCCTCGGCCCGGGCGCCGACTCCGACCGCATCGGCGTGGTCGCCTTCGCCGTGGACGGAGTCCACCCCCACGACGTGGGCCAGGTCATGGACGCTTACGACGTTGCGGTGCGCGTCGGGCACCACTGTGCGATACCGTTGCACACGTTCTTCGGGGTGCGCTCCTCGGCCCGCGCCTCGGTGGCGCTGACGACCACCGCCGACGAGATCGAGCGGATGGTCGGGGCGCTGGGCAGGGTGCGCGGCTTCTTCGGCTGAGGGCGCGCGAAGGGAAGGAAAGGGAAACACGATGGGCAGTCTGGACCAGCTCTACCAGCAGGTCATCCTCGACCACGCGCGCGAGCGCCACGGCGCGGGGGATCCGCACCGCCACGCGGCCACGTCCCACCAGGTGAACCCCACCTGCGGCGACGAGGTCACCCTGGGCGTCACGCTGGAGGACGGCGCCCTGGCGTCCCTGGACTGGGACGGCGACGGCTGCTCCATCTCCCGGGCCTCCCTGTCGATGCTCACCGACCTCGCCGTCGGCAAGTCCGTGGAGGAGGTCGGCGCCCTCTACGGCGCCATGGAGGCCATGATGCACTCGCGCAACCTCGGCGTCGACGACGAGGTCCTGGACCGCCTGGGCGACGCAGCCGCCCTGGAGTCCACCTCCCAGTTCGCCAACCGCGTCAAATGCGCCCTGCTGGGCTGGTACGCCCTGCGCGACGCGATCGCCAAGTCCGGCTACGACATCTCCGCCACCAGTGGCACCACCGAGCAAGGAGAACCCAGATGAGCAACCCCATGGCCCAGTCCGAGCCTGTGGAGCAGCGCTTCGCGGCGCCCGCCCAGCCCGCCGCCCCCGAGGGCGCCGAAGTCCGCCAGATCGACGGCACCGACATCGTCGAGCAGGGGACGCTGGCGGGGGAGAGCGTCCTGGAGGCGCTCAAGGACGTCATCGACCCCGAGCTCGGCATCAACATCGTCGACCTCGGCCTGGTCTACGGGGTGTTCATCGCCCCCGATAACGCCGTGCGCCTCGACATGACGCTCACCTCCGCGGCGTGCCCGCTCACCGATGTCATCGAGCGCCAGGCCCAGATGATCCTGGCCTCCGTCACCGACCAGACCCAGATCAACTGGGTGTGGATGCCGCCGTGGGGGCCCGACCGCATCACCCCCGACGGGCGCGAGCAGCTGCGCGCCATCGGCTTCAACGTCTGAGGGGCGGGCGGCCGCAGCCGCCCTCGAGGGAGTCGTGCAACTGGGTGAGGCGGTCCAGGGCGCGTGCCAGGGAGTCGTTGTGGCCAGCGGCACGGATGGCCGACCAATGCCGTGTCGCGAAGTCCGCGAGGCGGCGGCCGTAGAGGGGGCCGAAGCTCAGTTTTCCCTTCGTCGTGCGCACCATCGCCTCGCGAACGTCTTTGATCCTCGCTCTGCTCAACACGTTGAGCAGAACCTCCTTGTGGCTCCCCTTCCGTCCCAGCGCGACTGGATCGGGGATCGCGGAAGGACTGAGGCCGCAGAACGTGGCGAGGCCGTCACGGTCCGCGAGGACCCAACTCTCAACGCACACGTCAACGACGCGGATGATGAGTCCGGTCGGAACAGGCGTGATCTGGCTCAGTCCCTCCATCTCGACACGTAGTTCTTTCGGGCAATGGTGGTCGCCGTCGACGAAGAGGATGCGCGGGTAGTACTGTGCGGCCTGCGCGTGCGAAGACATGCGTTTCCGTATGTTCTTCACCCCGCGGGCGACCTGTATGCCGCTGGCGTCCACCTGCCATTGTGCGGCTTCTAGGAGCGAATGGATGATGGGGACATCGGTGGTGCCCTCCACATACACCTCTGCGGGCAGTGGCGCCAGCATCATCACATCACCGCGTTCGAGGGGATCTCGTGGCGCGCGGTGAGCTCCACGACCTCAGAGGGCGGGAACTGCGCTTCGACGGCCGCCCGGATGCGGGGATCTTCGCTTTCGGAGAGGAGCTCGCCGGTTGTTCCTTTCTCGGTCGTCCGCAGGAGCAGGACCTGGTCGGCGCCGATAGTCTCATCGGAGAGGAGTTCCGGAGAATGCGTGGTGATGACCATCTGGACCTGTTTGCTGTACGCGACCTCGGCCAGGAAGGAGGGCAGGGAGCGCACGACGGAGGGCTGCAGGAAGGTTTCGGGCTCCTCCAGCAGCACTAAGGTGGTGCTGCGCGGCAAAGTCGCGAGATCGAAGAGGATGCCGAGTAGGCGCAGGGTTCCCTCGGAGAACTGGTCGTGGGTGGAGTACGACGAGGCGCTCTGGGGGTCGTCGCTGTAGAAGACGACCTCTTCCCCAGCAAGTCGCCGGTAGGAGAGATGCGGCACCTCCGGGACGGTGGCCGCCATAATGGGACGGATACGGGCCACAACCGCGTCCAGCGCAGTGGCTGGGAACCGGCCTGCGAGTTGGAAGAAACCAGTTCCGTGGTCGTCGGGCTCGAAGCGCCCTTCAAGGCGCTCCTTCATCTTCTTCGGGTTGGGGTGGATGTAGCGCACTCCGGAAACACACTGGCGCACCTGTTCGAATACGGGTTGCTCGTTCCCAGTACTGGCTGCGCTGCCAGGGTCCAGGAGTGAATAGTCCTTGCCCAGCAACACAGGAATTGACGTAGGTGATGTGACGTGAGTTGAGTCTATGGCGATAGTGCGCTGGTCGATACGGAGGCGTTCCTGGTTGATCACGGCGATTCGCTCGGCAGGAAATTCGACAGGAAATTCGATGACTCCGTCGGTGGCGCCGTCGTGGGTATGCAGGTCGGAGGGCAATCTGCCCGTACGCAAGCTCAAGGCGTACTCGACCGTGTGTTCGTCTGATGACGCCGTGATGCTGAAGCCCGCTTCAGACGAACCTGTTCGGAAGCAGTGCTTCGGCCCTCCCCAGTCCTCGTTGGCCGCCCTTAGTCCGCGCCGCGCGATGTCGCCGAGGAATCGCAGCGCCCCCAGCAGGTTGGTCTTGCCCGAGGAGTTGGGGCCGACGACGAAGAGGCGGGAATCCAGGTCGAACTCGATGTGGCCGAAGTTCCGCCAGTTCGTGAGGGAGACGTGCGTGAGCTTCACGGCTGTGGCCTTTCGTCGTCGTGTCCGGGGTTGGGCAGTGGATCGCACCGGGGCGGGAGGGGCGGTCCCGCCCTCTAGTGTCGCACGCTCCCCGGCTGGCGCGTGAACCGCCATGCGCTTCCGGTTCATATGAGGCTCCAGTGCTATCCTGAATGGGCGTGAGGCCGCACATATTAGGAGGTGCTATGGACGCCCGCGCCACTGGTGGCCATGGAGAGACGGGATGGATGGTCCGCGCGGGGAGCGCGGGAGTCTACGCGTCGAAATGGCGCGAAGAAGGGATCATCGGCATCGGCTGGGACTTCGGCGGAGCGGATATCTCGGCGATGACCCGCGCACAACTGAGTGAGGCCTACGCAAAGGCGCACCCCTCGCGCGATGCCTTCGCCGCCCGCCACCCCGCCCGCCAGGCGCATCATTTCGCCCATGATCTGACGGTCGGCTCCACGGTGGTCACGTACGACCCCGGTTCCCGGCACTACTACATCGGGCAGGTGAGCGGTCCTTGCGAAAACGCGCTGGACGATGAGGGCACCACATACACGAGGCGGGTCCAGTGGAGCGCAGAGGCGCCCCGCGACCTGCTCACGAAGGCGTCCCGGAACAGCCTCGGCTCGCTGACGACGCTGTTCACCATATCCGGGGAGGTCATGGCCGACCTCGCGCGCGCCAGCGGTGCCCGGGACCCGGAGCCCGCAGACGGCGAGGTGGACGACACGACTGACGAGGAGGCGCGCTCCGCCTCCTACGACGACGGGATCGAGCGGATCAAAGACCGCGTGCTCGCGCTCGGATGGGAACAGGTGGAGCAGTTGACTGCGGGGCTCCTGCGGGCCATGGGCTACTTCGCTCGCGTCACCGCCAAAGGGCCGGACGGCGGGCGGGATGTCGAGGCGTCGCCCGACGCCCTCGGGCTGGAGTCCCCGCACATCGTCGCCGAGGTGAAGCACCGCAAGGACCCGATCGGCGCACCGGCCATCCGTTCCTTCATCGGCGGGCTCCGCAGCGGCGACCGCGGGCTCTACGTGAGCACGGGCGGCTTTTCCAAGGACGCGGTCAGGGAGGCCGAGCGGGCGAACTACCCGATACGCCTGATCGACCTCGACGACTTCGTGAGGCTCTACATCGAGGTCTACGACCGCGCCGACGAGGAGGCCCGCGCGATCCTGCCCCTGATCCGCATCTGGTGGCCGGCGTAGGGGAGGAGGGGCGCTAGCGCCCCAGCCTCTCCTTCACCATCTGGGCGGCCTTGCGGCGCAGGATCTTGCCGATCTGGTTGCGCGGAAGCTCCGCGATGAAGACCAGCTGGCGGGGCAGGGCGTAATGGGCGATGGACTTCTCCGCCCACGTGCGCACCTCGTCCAGGGTCAGGGGCGCCACGCCGTCCTCCATGATGATCGCTGCCGCCACCTGCTCGGAGGCGCCCGATGCGGGGACGCCGACCACGGCCACGTCGCGCACGCCCGGCATCGAGCGGATCGCGTCCTCGACCTGGCTGGGGTAGACGTTGAAACCGCCCGAGAGTATGAGCTCCTTCTTCCTGTCCGCCATCGTGATGAAACCGTCGTGGTTGACGCCGATGTCCCCCGTGCGCAGCCACCCGTCCCCGGTGAAGACCGCCGCAGTCTCCTCGGGGGCGTCCAAGTAGCCGGAGAACACCTGCGGCCCGCGCACCAGGATCTCGCCGGGCTGGCCGTCCTCGACGTCGCGCGACGGATCCTCCAAGTCCACGAGGCGCAACTCGGTCGACGGGAAGGGCACGCCGAGCACGCCGTGGCGGCGCCGGTCCGACAGCGGGGCGCCGGTGAGGACGGGCGAGGTCTCCGACAGGCCGTAGCCCTCCACGATCATGCCGCCCGTCGCCTCCTCCCAGCGCTGCGCCAGCTCCGTTGACAGGGGCATCGCCCCGGCCACCGAGTAGCGGATCGACGTCAGATCCGTACGGGTGCGGCGCGCCTCGGCGAGAATGCGGTCGAACATGGGCGGCACCCCCACGAAGAAGGACACGGGCCGCCTGCGGTGCGCGTCCAGGGCCATCGCCGCGTCGAATTTGGGCAGGAGCACCTGCGTGGCCGCCTTGCGCACGGCGGCGCACAGGAAGAACGTGAGCCCGAAGGCGTGGAAGTAGGGGAGCAATGAGAAGAACGTCTCCGCCCCCTCGTGCAGGCGCCACACCCAGAACACGCACTGGTGCACGTTGACGCCGATATTGCGGTGGGTCAGGGGCGCGGACTTGGGGACCCCGTTGGTGCCCGACGTGTGGAGGATGACGGCCACGTCCTCGGCGCCGGGCCGGGGGTACGAGGCGGGCAGCGGCGCCGCCTGGGCGACCGCCCGGTCCCACGAGCGCGAACCCGCGGGCGCCTCCCCGCGCAACTGGCCG
>NZ_CP017298.1:20696-26793 GCF_001746855.1 Pauljensenia hongkongensis
CGCCTCCCCGCGCAACTGGCCGCGGCTCTCGCGCGCCCGGCGCACGGGCAGGCGCAGCAGAAGGCGCTGGGAGGCGGGCATATGGGCACTGATGTCCACGGTGAACACGGTGGCCACGCCGGCCTCGGCGTACACGTGCGCGCACTTCTCCCACACGACCGCCACCCGGCCCTTATGGCGCCCGAGCTGGCCGCGCACCTCCGGGTCGGGGGCCAGCGGGTTGTGCTGGGCGGCGACGGCGCCGATGCGCATGCACGCGTAGAACACCACGAAGGCCTGCGGGCAGTTCGGCAGGGCGACGGCGACGACGTCGCCCCTGCCCACGCCGGCCCCGACCAGGGCGCTGGCGGCGCGCTCCACCTGCTCCAGGACCTGGCGGTAGGTGATGGCCGCCCCGAAGTAGTCCAGGGCGGCGCGGTCGGGGTAAAGGCGCGCGGCGTCCTCCAGCAACGAGAACAGGGAGCCCTCCCAGTCGGGGACCTCGTGGGGGACGGCGTCGTAGAAAGCGCGCCCCTGCTCGGTGATGCTCGTCATACCAGTGCTCTCCTTCTCTCCAGTGCCCAGTGCCGCACCCGGCCCGCGGAACCGGTCCGCCGGCTCGTGGCGGTGCGCGAGTAGGCGCTGCGCTCCGTCTCGTCGGCGGGCCCGGTCCGCCCGCCCGCGGCGGGGTGCGGGTGCCGCGGCCGCGCGGTTCACACGCGCGCCGCGCTCCACGTGTCGCAGGCCGCGATGGAACCGGAGTCGAGGCCCGTGCGCAGCCACTGCGACCTCTGCGCCGCCGACCCGTGCGTCCAGCTCTCCGAGTTCGTGCTCCCCTGGTAGCGCTGCTGCAGGCGGTCGTCGCCGATGGCCTGGGCGGTGGTCAGCGCGCCGTCGATCTCCTCGGCGCTGGGGACGCGCAGGAACGGCTCGCCCGTGTTCGGGTCGGCGGTCTGGGACGCCCAGTGCATCCACACGCCCGCGTAGCAGTCGGCCTGGAGCTCGGAGCGCACGCCCGCGCCCTGCTCGCCGCGCTCCTGCGTGTTGTGGTCGCGGAAGACGCCCCGCAGGTTCTGGATGTGGTGGCCCCACTCGTGGGCGACCACGTACTCCTGCGCCAGTGCGGCCCCCGAGGCGCCGTAGTCGGAGACCATCTGCTCGAAGAACCCCAGGTCCAGGTACACGGTCGAGTCCCCCGGGCAGTAGAAGGGGCCGACCGCGCTGGTCGCGTTCCCGCAGGCCGTGGACACCGAGCCCGTGAAGATCTGGAAGTCCGGCAACTGGTAGTCGGTCCCCCCTCCCTGGGAGGCCAGCTGCGCGCGCCACACCTCGTCCAGGGACGAGGCCGTCGCCACCATGCGGCACTCCACGCGCGCGTTCGCGTCCGCCCCGCTCGTGCAGCCCGACACGTCGACCGTCTGCCCCGCCGGGGCCGGGCCGGGCTGCGAGGAGCCCAGGAATTGCGAGAGGTCGATGCCCGTGAAGTGGGCGACCGCGAAGACGATGATGGCGCCCAGCACGGAGCCACCGCCGATGCCCGCCGCCCGCCTGCCCGCCGACGTGCGCACGCGCGACGGGTCCAGTTGGATGTTGTCGTTGAAACTCATTGTGCGCTCCTGCCTTCCCGGCCGCCGCCAGAGCGGTAGCGGCCCAGCATGTCGTCACGGAAATCCTCGAAGCAGCCGCGCTCGATGGAGTCGCGCATCGCGTCCACCAGGCGCAGTGTGAACCACTCGTTGTGGATCGTCGCCAGCGTCGAGGACAGGATCTCCTTCGCCTTGAACAGGTGGTGAACGTAGGCGCGCGTGTGGTTCGTGCACGTGTAGCACCCGCAGCCGGGCGCCAACGGCGAGAAATCGCGTTTGAAGCGCGCGTTCGTGATGTTGTAGCGGCCCGTCGGCGTGTAGACCGCGGCGTTGCGGGCCACTCGCGACGGGTTCACGCAGTCGAAGGTGTCGGCCCCGGCCTCGACCCCCGCGAAGAGGTCCTCCGGCTCGGAGATGCCCAGCAGGTGGCGGGGCCGGTCCTCGCCGAGCTCCTCGCACACCCACGACACGATCGTGCCCAGGCGCTCCTTCTCCAGCGCCCCTCCCACGCCGAAGCCGTCGAAGCGCTGGCCGTCGGCCTCCATGTCCGCCATGGTCCGCGCGGCCCGGCGGCGCAGGTCCTCCCACTGGGCGCCCTGGACGACGCCCCACAGCTGCTGGTAGGGCATGGCGCGGCGCTCCTCGGTGAGGCGCGCGTGCTCGACCAGGCAGCGGCGCGCCCACGCGTGCGTGCGCTCCAAGGACTCCACCTGGTAGGAGCGCGGGTGCAGCAGGGAGGTGAGCTCGTCGAAGGCGAACATGATGTCCGCGCCCAACTGGTGCTGGATGCGCATGGACGCCTCCGGCGTGAAGCGGTGCTTCGTGCCGTCGATGTGGGAGGAGAAGACCACGCCGTCGTCATCGACCACGGCGTTCGAGGCCCGGACGGCCTGCGCGGACAGCCGCGGGTCGTCGGAGTCGGCGGCCCCCGAGAACTCCTGGGAGAGGACCTTCTTGAAGCCCGCGCCCAGGGAGAGCACCTGGAATCCGCCCGAGTCCGTGTACGTCGGGCCCCGCCAGTTCATGAAGCGCGCGAAACCGCCCGCCTCGTCGACCACGTCGGAGCCGGGCCGCAGGTACAGGTGGTAGGCGTTGGCCAGGACCGCCTGGGCGCCCAGGGCCTCCACCATTTCTGGGGTCAGGGCCTTCACATTCGCCTTCGTGCCGACCGGGATGAACGCGGGCGTGCGGATGATCCCGTGCGCCGTGTGGATGGTGCCCGTGCGCCCCAGGCCGCTGCCCGAGGCCAGGCGCGCCCCCACCTGGAAGCCCCGGTCGCGCCACCCCGACGGCGGGGCGGCGGGAAGCGAGAAGGGAACGGGGGGAGCGGCTAGCCAATCGGCGCTCATGCGGGGAACACCTCCGAGCCCTCGAGCCCCTCGAGGCCGCGCACCCACCCGATCACGCGGTACGTGAGAGGCAGGAGCACGACCTCCACCGCGACCTTGTACACGTAGCCGGTGACGACGTAGTTGACGAAGTCGCCGCCCTCGATGACTCCCGCGAAGGCGATCGTGCAGAAGAGCGCGGTGTCCACCGCCTCGCCCACCAGGGTCGACCCGATGAGCCGCGCCCACAGGCGGCGGGCCCCCCACCTGCTGCGGATCCCCACCAGGACCAGGGCGTTGACCAGTTGGCCCGCCAGGTAGCCGATCACCGACGCCGCGACGACGCGCGGCACGAAGCCAAGGACCGCCTCGAAGGCCGCCTGGTTCTCGTAGCCCGGGCCCACCGGCGCGGCCTGGACGATCCAGAAGACCGCCGACGCCGCGATGGAGGCCGCGAAACCCATGACGATCACCCGCCGGGCGCGCCCGAAACCGTACACCTCCGACAGGACGTCCCCCAGGATGTACGTGAGCGGGAACAGGACAGCCCCGCCGTCGAACACCAGGTGGACGGGCCCCCAGTCGAGGGCCGTCACCTTCGTGGCCGCGACGTTGGAGATCAGGAGCGCGGCGACGAAGGCGACGGCGATCATGTCGTAGACGCGCGGGTGGCGCGAAGGGGCGGTGGGCGTGCTCATCAATGCCTTCCTGCGGGTGTTACGTCGCTCCCATTGTGCACGCAAAGGCGGCGCAGCGCCGCGAGCGCGCGGGTAGTCTCGCACACACCCACTAGGATCTACCCGTGATCAACGTCCAGGACTTCTCACTGCGAATCGGAGCGCGCGAACTCGTGCGCGACGCCAGCTTCCGCGTCGACAAGGGCATGCGCATCGGCCTCGTGGGGCGCAACGGCGCTGGAAAGACCACGACCATGCGCCTGCTGGCCGGGGAGGCCGACCGCGGGGGCGCGGCGGAGCACACGGGGACGATCTCCACCACGGGCACCATCGGCTACCTCGCGCAGGACACCCACGTCGGCGACCAGACGGTGCTGGCCCGCGACCGCATCGTGTCGGTGCGGGGCATCGACCAGATCATCGCCCGCATCCGGCGCGCCGAGCAGGAGATGTCCACCACCGAGGGCGCGCGCCAGCAGCGGGCCATGGAGCGCTACGTGCGCCTCGACCAGGAGTTCACCAACCAGGGCGGGTGGGCCGCCAACGCCGAGGCCGCCCAGATCGCCCACTCCCTGGGGCTGCCGGACCGGGTCCTGGGCCAGAGCCTCGACACCCTCTCCGGCGGGCAGCGGCGCCGCGTCGAACTGGCGCGCGTCCTCTTCTCGGGCGCCGACGTGCTGCTGCTCGACGAGCCCACCAACCACCTCGACCACGACTCCGTCCTGTGGCTGCGCGACTGGATCAAGACGTTCCCCGGCGGCGTCATGGTGATCTCGCACGACGCCGCGCTGCTGGGGGAGACGGTCAACCAGGTGTTCTACCTGGACGCCAACCGCGCGCGCATCGACATCTACCGCCTCGGCTGGCGCGCCTACCTCGAACAGCGCGAGGAGGACGAGCGCAGACGGCGCAAGGAGCGGGAGGGCGCCTTGCGCAAGGCGGAGCAGCTGCGCGCCCAGGGCGAGAAGATGCGCGCGAAGGCGACCAAGGCCGTGGCCGCCCAGCAGATGCTGCGCCGCGCCGACGAGCTGGTCGCCCGGGCCGGGGAGGCGGAGGTCCGCGAGAAGGTCGCCCGCCTGCGCTTCCCCGAGCCCGCTCCCTGCGGGCGGGTACCCCTCACCGCCGAGTCCCTGTCGAAGTCGTACGGCTCGCTGGAGGTGTTCACCGGCGTGGACCTGGCCATCGACCGCGCCTCGAAAGTGGTGGTCCTGGGGCTCAACGGCGCGGGCAAGACCACTTTGCTGCGCCTGCTGGCGGGCGTCGAGGAGCCCGACACGGGCCGGGTCGTGGCCGGGCACGGCCTGAAGATCGGGTACTACGCGCAGGAGCATGAGACCCTCGACGTGTCCGGGACCGTGCGCGAGAACATGGCCGGCGCGGCGCCCGGCCTGGACGACACGCGCGTGCGCAACATCCTGGGCCAGTTCCTCTTCCAGGGCGATGACGTCGACAAGCCCGTCGGCGTCCTGTCCGGCGGGGAGAAGACCAGGCTCGCGCTGGCGACCCTGGTGGTCTCCGGCGCCAACGTCCTGCTGCTGGACGAGCCCACCAACAACCTCGACCCGGCGTCCCGCGAGGAGATCCTGGCCGCGCTGCACGACTACGAGGGGGCCGTCGTCCTGGTCACCCACGATCCCGGGGCCGTGACGGCGCTGGACCCGCAGCGCGTGCTGCTGCTGCCCGACGCCGACGAGGACCTATGGGACGAGTCGTACCTGGATCTCGTCACGCTCACGTGAGGGGCCCGCGTCCGTCCCCGAGGGGCCGGCGCCGGGGCCTGGCGCGCTACCGGGCCCTGGGGCCGCGGGTGCGCCGCGCCCACGCGTGGAACGCCACGACGAGCGCGCCGATCGTGAGCACCACGATCGCGCCGACCAGTGCGTAGAACCCCGGACCGGTGGAGCCCTCGTCGTCGCGCTGCCCGGGCGCCCCGGCACTGGCGCCGGAGGAGGTGGAGCCCGTCGACGTGTCGAAGGTGAGCTCCAGGTCCTCGTCGGTATCCGTCCACACCGCGGTTTCCCAGCCGTTGCGCTCCGAATCGTGGTCGACCTGGGCGCCCTCCGACGCCTCCACGATCCTGCCCTCGTAGACTGTCGCCTCGACGGTGCGGACCTGGGCGCCGATGGCGTCGGCGATGGGGGCGGTGGGGGCGGACGGCAGGGACATGGTCCGCTCCGCGCCCCTGATCGCGAGCAGGGACGCGCTCACGGAGACGACGCAGGTGCTGGAGGGGGCGGCCCCGTCCGACGGGGTGAAGACCGTGGACGGCTTGTGGACGACGCCGAGCGCCGCCCGGGCGTGGGCGCCGAACTCGTCGCACAGCTGGGCGGTGAGCGCGCCGTCGGCGTCAGTGACGGAGGCCGTCCAGGAGATGGTCCCCGAGCCGAAGAAGGAGTAGTGCTCGAAGACCGCGGCGCCCTCCGCCGCGTACGAGGCGGGCGCCGGGGCGAGGGCGATGCCGACGGAGCACGCCGCCCCCGCCATTCCCCTCAAGACCGCGGCCGCCATGCGGGGCCCGCGGGGCGCG
>NZ_CP017298.1:26845-33004 GCF_001746855.1 Pauljensenia hongkongensis
GAAAGCCGGGTCCTCGGGCTCGGCCGGGCGCGGCCTCACGGGGGCGCGGGAGCGCGCCGGCCGCCGGGCTTTCCGCGCCTCCCCAGGCCTGCGGGGCCATCCCGCCCCCTTCGCGATGAGCCGCAGCAGGACCACGAGGACGAAGATGAGCACCGTGGCGCTCGCTATCCTTCTCTTCGCGTCGCAGTCCGAGCACAGCTGGTCCGAAAGGGAGGGCGAGCGCAGCCCGCTCCTGTTGTACCCGCGTTTCGCCGCGCCAGTGCGCCCGCTCGCCGGGGTTGAGGCCCCCGCCGACGGGGACGCGCCCGCCAGGGACTGGGGGCTCTGGGGATCGTCGGCGGGTTCTGGTTCCGGCGGGTCGTTGTTCGACGGCGGGTGCACGGCGCCGGTGGACGTCGTGCCCGTTGAAACGTCGTAGTCCAGGGTGATGTCCTCGAAGTCCTGGTACCACACGGCTTTCTCCCAGCCCGTGGAGTCGGGATCGTGGTCGACGAGCCCCCCGCCCGAAACGCTTGTGATCACAGCATCGCCCACCCACGCCCTGACCATCCGCATCGTCAACCCCGTTGCCCCGGCGATGGGTTCTGTGACGTGCAAGGGCATTGTGATGGTGTACGTGGGCCCGTTCCCGGAGAGGAAGGGGGCATGGTCAGGGACTCTGAACTCGTCCACGGCGCACATGGACGGGCTGCCTTTGGAAAGCGCTCTGGTGAAGGTCACGACCTGCTGCGATGCGGGGAGGCCGAACACGGACCGGATGTGGTCGCCGAACTCGTTGCACACCCGCCTGATCAGGACGGCGCCGTCGGCAATGATCGTGGCGGAGTAGTACAGGGGCCCGGATCCGGTGACGCGGTAGTACTCAGTCGCGTGGCCCCCAGCGGCGCAGGAGGGACGGGCGCCGGGCACTGCCACTGCGCTGAGCGCCAGCACCACGGCCACCGCCGCGATCCCCACCGGCTTCCTCAGTCCCATGGGCGCCTCCATCGGCCGTCGTGCGTTCGGTACTCCCCGATCCTACCAACTGGTCGGACCCGGGGCGCGGACGGATCACGGCTCTGCCAAGTGCCCTGGCAACCGTTCCGACGGGGTGGGGGCCCAGGCCGCTGAGGGCGCCCTCGGCGTCCTGGTCGGTCAAGCGGGACCGCTGGGAGGGGCGAAACGGGAATCCGATCGGGGAGCGGCCGCCTCGGACGGACCCGCGGATCCCGGGGCGGGGTCGGGGGAGTCGTGCGGCTCGGGCGCGGCCGTCCTGGAGCTGTCGTAGGGGAATGTGGGGGAGTCGTGCGGCTCGGGCGCGGCCGTCCTGGAGCTGTCGTAGGGAAATGTGGGGGAATCATGGGGCTCGGACGCGGCCGTCCTGGAGGTGTCGTAGGGGAATGTGGGGGAGTCGTGCGGCTCGGACGCGGCCGTCCTGGAGGTGTCGTAGGGGAGTGCGGGGTCCACGGGGCGGCGGGTGTGGGTGGCCCGCGACCGCGCCGGCCTCCGCGACTGTTTCTTCCACTGCGATCGCATCGTGCCCATCGAGATGATCCAGAACAGGACCAGGACGACGAGGATGAGGAAGAATATGGCGACGAATGCGTTGCCGTCGTCCGAGTCCGAGGACCTCCCGGTGGGAGTGGGCGCGCCGGTCCGTTGGCCGGGGGTCCCGACCGTCACGGGGGCCGTGATCGGTCCCGTGGTCGTCGTCGCGGCAGGTGCGCCCGGCGTGCCCGTGCGCTGCGGCTTGACGTTGGCCTCCGGATCGGGCGGCACCGGGGTCGGCGCGCCGCGCACCGCGCCGGACGAGGTCGCTCCCGTTGCCACGTCGTAGGTCACGTACGAGTCATCGGCCGTGTGCGCGCAAGTCGCCGTCTCCTGCCCGCTGGAGGAGGAGTCGTGATCAATGGCGCAACCGTCCGAGGCGCTTGTGATTATGGCGTTGCTCACCGTCGCCGTGGTGCTCCTGGTGGTGAACCCAATGGCCTCCAGGACGGGGCCGGTAGTGCTGGGGGACATCGCGATGGTGCGCTCGGAGCCGTTCTCCGTGATGACGGAGTCCGTGGGGTGGAGGATGTCGAAAGGCTGAACGGCGCATTCGCTGGTCCCCCCGTCGTACGTCGCTCCGGTGTAGGACGCCTTCGGGTCCTTGTCGAGGCCGAACACCGTCCGGAGGTGGCCGGCGAAATCGTCGCACACCTGCTTGCTCAGGTAGTCCTCGCTGGCGGTGATCCGCGCCGAGTAGGTGAGAACGCCGGAGCCGGAGACGCGGTACTCCTCCGAGGCGCCCGCCTCGGCGGCGGAGGCGCTCCGGGCGCCGGGCACGGCCGCCGCGCTGAGGGCGAGCAGCACCGCGGCCGCGATACCCGCAGGTTTCCCCAGTCCCATGTGCGCCTCCATCCGGTGTCGTGCGTTCGGCACGCCCTGTCAGGAGTCCTCGTCCGGGGCGAAGGGGGAGCGCTGTTTCGGAGGCGCGGGAACAGGGGGGAGGCCCAGTGCGGAGGAAGCGGAGCCGCCGGCGGAGGGCCCCGTCTGCGCGCCGGCGGAGGCGCCCGGAGGGGATTGGGGGACCGCTGCGTCGCCGAATGGGAACGACTGCCCTGCCGGGACCGCCGACCCCGACGACTGCCCGTAGTCCTGGGCCTGCCCGTAGCCCGGGGTTCGGCCGTGCCCCTGGCCGGGGAGCCCGCCGGGGCCCTGCCCGTCGGGGTACGGGACCCCCGCGTAGCCGCCGGGGCCAGTGTGTGCCCTGCGGCTCCTCATGACGATCACCACAGCGCCGGCCACGGCTGCGATCACGATGACGCCCACGACGATGGCTGCGACGATCAGGGCCGTGTTGTCATCCGAGTTCCCAGGGGGGTTCTGCCCGGCGGCGTTGTTGCTCGGGGACGCCGGCGCGCTCGGTGTGGACCGTGGGCTCGGCGTGGACCGTGAACCGGGCGTGGGGGAGGCGCCCGCCCTGCCGTTGCGGTTCCCGAGGGCGCTATCGTAAGTGATGCTGAGGTCTCCGCTGACGTTCTTCCATTCCGCGGTCTCCCAGCCGTTGCCCTCGGAGTCGTGCTTGATCTCGGCGCCGTCGGAGCTCTCGACGATTCCGGCGTCGAAGACAGTGGCCGAGACATTCCTGGTGGTCGTGCCCAGGACCGCCATGACGGAGTCCGGGATCGCGGTCCTCAATGTGAGTGTCCTCGTCGTTCCCGCCGTCTGCATCAGTGCGGTCTTGTTCAGTTCGGCCCTCAGGGTCGCCGTGCACCTGTTCGAGACGCCGGAGCCGGAGGACTGCGTGAATGAGATCGAGGCCTTCTCGTTGGTGGAGAAAACGGTTTGGGCGCTGGTGCCCAATTCCTCGCACTGCTCCTGTGTGAGCGCCTGTTGGTAGTCGGCGATGATGACCGTCCACGAGACCCTCCCGGACTGGTGGATCATGTACTGCTCGGCGACCCGGTTCTCCATGGCGGCATGCGCGCTGGGCGCTGAGGCGGCGCCCAGCGCGAGCGCGGCCGTGGCGGCGCCCATGATGGCGAGTGTTCGTCTGGTTCCCACGTGCGCCTCCATGACGAGTGGTGCGTTCTGGTACCCCATTAGCCTACCAAGTGGTCGCAGGAGCCTGGAAGCCCTCCTCCAGAGCGTGGTTGAGGCGCCGCATGACCAGGGGGTCGACCTTCGTCACGCGCCGGTCGTAGGTCATCAGCCCGTTCGTCTCGGACTCGACGTCGCTCACCTGGGTGTAGGTGCAGGCGGCGAGACCGCGGGCGGCCAGGGGGATCAGCTCCCGCTCGTAAAGCCGTACCAGTGCGGCCTCCAAGGCGGCGCGGTCGCGGTGGAAGCTGTAGCCGTAGGGCTGGCCGGACGAGTGGAGGTGGCCCTCGACGGGCAGGTTGTGGCCGCCGAACTCCGACAAGTAGAACGCGCGGCCATCGTTGGCGGGCGGCGCCACGAGGGCCAGCACGTAGCGGTGGCGGCTCCTGAAGTCGCCGCACCCCTGGTCGAACCAGCCCGACGCCGCGTCGACGGGCCGGGTGGGGTCGATGCGCCTGGTGAGCTCCAGGACGCGGCGCGCGCCGAACTGCCCCCACCCCTCGTTGAAGGGCACCCATATGACCACGCTGGGGTGGGCTTGGAGGAGGCGCACGGTCCGCGACCATTCCTCCAGGAAGGCGCGGCGGCTGGCGGCGGTGGCGCGGCCGGTGCGCCGCAGCAGGGCGCGGCCGGTGTCCGGCCACGTGAAGCCGGTCGCCTGGATGAGGCCCGACTGGCGTATCGACGCCGGTGCCCTGCCCCCGCTGACGCCGTCCTGGACGACCATCATCCCGATCCGGTCGGCCAGGGCGTAGAAGCGCCTGCTCTCCACTTTGACGTGGACCCGCACCCCGTTGAAGCCCATGCCCTTCAGCGCCAGCAGGTCGTGCTCCACCGCCGCCCCGCTGGGCGCCGTCAGACCGGACTCGGGCCAGTAGCCCTGCCACAGGGGGGCGTTGACCAGGACGGGCGCGCCGTTGAGCAGCACGCGGGCCGCGCCCCCGCCCTCCGGGGCGGACACGGCGACGGTCCGCACGCCGAAGTACGACTCCACGCGGTCGGCCCCAGTGTCCGCGACCAGCGAGTACAGGTGCGGATCGCCGGGGCTCCACGGCCGCGCGGAAGGGATCCGCACGGCGATGGGCGCTCCCGTGGTCCCCGACGCCCGGACCACGGCGCCCTCCTGGTCGCTGATGGTGATCGTGACGGGCCGGGGGCCTCCCTCGGCGAGGATCCGCACGTCCACGGTGGCCAGGTCGGGGCGGGTGCGGGTGAGCACCCGGGTGATCGCCCGGTCGGGCAGGGGCTCCATCCACACGGTCTGCCAGATGCCCGATGTGGCCGTGTACCAGATCCCGCCGGGCTCCAGCGACTGCTTGCCGCGCTGCTGGTCCGTCGTGTCGGTCGCGTCGGCCACTTCGACGCGCAGGCGGACCCGCGCCCGCCCCGTGTCGGGCAGCTCCACGCGGAAGGGGCAGTACCCGCCCGTGTGGGAGCCGATGGGCTCGCCGTCGGCGAAGACGCGGCACTCGTGGTCCACCGCCTCGAAGACGACGGCGACGCGCCCGCCCCGCCACTGCCCGGGGACCACGATGTCCTGCTCGTAGCACAGCAGCTCGTCGGGCCCGAGGGGCCTGGCCGCGCCCGATGCCCTGGTCTCCACCGCGAACGGCACGCGGATGCGCCCCTGCCACGCGTCCACGGGGGACTCGGCCCCCTGGGCGGCGCGCCTGCCGACGACGGCGTAGCGCCACCACCCGTTGAGGCTGCGCCACTGGGGCCGCACGAGCATCGGGCGCGGGTACTCGGGCAGGGGGGCGTCCCCCAGGTCCTCGCCCCATGGGGTCACCAGGCCCGGGCCGGCCGGGCGGGTCGCGTCGTCGCTCATAGGCCGATTCTACTGCCGTGACGTGGATCGCTTCCGCGGATTGGCGTGCCGTCGGCATGCTGGGCTACACTATCCAAGGTCGCCGCGAGCGGCGAGCTAGATACGGGCTGTGGCGCAGTTTGGTAGCGCACTTGACTGGGGGTCAAGGGGTCGTGGGTTCAAATCCCGCCAGCCCGACGTTGGAACCGCAGGGCCACGTGCTCTGCGGTTTTATGCGTTCCCGGGGCGATCCAGGGCATCGGCGCCCCAACAAGGTTAGGCTTAGCTATGCGATTATCCCTGAGCTACGGTCCGCGTCCGCGCGCGGACGCGGAAGGAAACCCAATGTCGAAGAAGAGCGCCCTCGCGCCATTGGTCCCCGCAGTGCTGAGCCTGTTGCTCGTCGCAGGGGGGACGACCGTGTTCGCCGCGTGCGACCCCAAACCCGACGGCTCGTGGATGCAGTGCCACAGCTGCCAGAACACGGTGGCGGCCGGAGCCGGGGGGCTGGCCCTGCTCTTCGGGGCCTCCGCGTTCGTCAAGAACCGGTCCCTGCGGCTCGCCCTCCAGGCGCTCGGGGTGGTCGGCGCCGCCGTCACATTCTTCATCCCCGGCGGCATCTGCCCCATGTGCATGATGCGCACGATGCGCTGCTACACGGTGTTCCAGCCCTTCGTCCGGATCATGAGCGTCCTCGTCGCCGCTGGCGGCGTCGGCGCCCTGGTCACCTCCATGCGCGGCCGCGGCGCCAGCGCCCTGGCCCCGTCCGCGCGCGCGGGAGGGGAGCT
>NZ_CP017298.1:33054-34897 GCF_001746855.1 Pauljensenia hongkongensis
CTGCTCATCGCGGCGGTCCTGTGCGCGCTGCTCGCCGCACTGGCCGCGGTCTCCGAGCACCGCAGATCCACCAGCTACGGCCAGGCCGTCGCCCTCGCCGAGGCGGGGGACGCGGCGCGCGCCTACGAGATCCTGTCGGGGCTCGGCGACTACCGCGACGCGCAGGAGCGCGCCCGGGCCCTCGCCGAGCGCGACCCCGCGCTTCCCTACCGGCGGGCCGCCAAGGGCGACAGCGTGGTCTTCGGCTCCTACGAGCAGGACGGCGACCCCGCCAACGGGCCCGAGCCCATCCACTGGACCGTGGTGGACAGGCTCGAGGACCGGATCCTGGTCCTCGGCGCCGAGTGCCTCGAGGGCAGGCAGTACCACCACGTGCCCTTCGAGGACGCCTCCTGGCAGGACAGCGACTTGCGGGCGTGGATGAACGGCGACTTCCACGAGACCGCCTTCACCCCCGCCGAGCGCTCCCTGATCGTGCCCGCGGACAACGCGAACGACCCGCAGTCGATCACGGGGGCGGGCGGCGGCGCCCCGACGACGGACCGCGTCTTCGCGCTCAGCGAGACCGAGAGCGCCATCTACCTCGGTGACGAGGCCTCACGGGACTCCCTCGGGGTCGCAGCGGCCACCGACCACGCGAAGGGGACGGGCCTGCCGGTCGACGAGAACGGGTCGTGCGACTGGTGGCTGCGCTCCCCGGGCACCTACGGCTTCGCCGCGCAGTTCGTCGACGCGACGGGGGCGCCTTCGGCCAGCGGCGCCAACGTCGACGCGGTCTACGGGGCGCGCCCCGCCCTGTGGATCCGCACGGCCGGAGCAGGGGGCGCCCAGTGACGGCCCTGCCACTGACCCTGCGGGGCGTGGCGCTGAGGAGCGTGCGCGCCCACCCCGTGCGCACGGCGGTCCTGCTGTTCGCCGTCGCCGTCCAGGCGGCGTGCGCGCTGATCGGCCTCACACTGGTCGAGGGGGTGGGCGACGGGCTGTCGCTGGCCGAGCAGCGCCTCGGCGCCGACATCGCCGTCTACCCGACCGGTTGCCTCAGCAAGGTCGACAAGGCGCGCCTGCTCATGCTCGGAACGCCCGTGGACTGCAACCGCAAACGCTCGTCACTGGGCCGCCTGGCCTACAACGACGACATCGGGGCGGTCACCCACCAGCTCTACATCGCCGACACCCTTCCCAGCGGCGAGCCACTGTGGATCGTCGGATTCGAGCCGGAGACCGACTTCGTGCTGTCCCCGTGGCTGGAGGGGGGCCCGGGATGGGCGCTCGCGCGCGGCGAGGCCGCCGTGGGCAGCGCGGTCGCCGCCTCCTCCGAAGTCGCCCTCTTCCAGCGCGACCACCCCGTCGCCGCGCGCCTCATGGAGACGGGGTCCGCGCTCGACAACGCCGTCTTCGTCACCATGGAGACACTGGGGGACGTGATCCGCGATTCGGTCGCCGCCGGGGTCGGCGCCTACGCCTCCGTCGATCCCGGGGCCGACTACTCCGCCGCCCTCGTCCGTCTGGGCGACCGGGACCGCAGGCAGGCCGTGACGGACTGGATCAACCTGTACGTGCGCAAGACGACGGCCGTGAAGAGCGAGGCGTCCCTGGCCGGAGCGGCCAGCGGGATCCGCGGGCAACTGGTGGCCACCGCCGCGGCCGCCGTGGGCGTGTGGCTGCTGGTCGTCGCCGCGCTCGCAGTGGTCCAGGCGGTGCTCATGAACGAACGGAGGGGGGAGCTGGGCGTGTGGCGCGTGGTCGGCGCGTCGCCCGCCCGCGTCGCCCGCCTCATGGCGCGCGAGGCGCTGCTGGTTCACGCCGCGGGCGCCTGCGCGGGGACCGCGGTGTGGGCCGCGCT
>NZ_CP017298.1:34947-43554 GCF_001746855.1 Pauljensenia hongkongensis
GGGTCCGGCCCGGGCGCTCGTGAACGCCGCCGTAGTGGCCGCCGCCTCGTTGATAGCAGGCGCCGTCGGAACCCGCGCCGCCCTGCGCCGCGCGCAGCGCGCCGCCGACGGCCGGATGCTCCTGTCGGTGTAGGAAGGAACCTCATGGTCTCACTCGCACAGCTTCCGTGGAGGAACCTCCGCGGGTACCCGGCGCGCACCGCGGCGCTCCTGGTGTTCTCCTCGCTCATGGCGATGGTCCTCTTCGGCGGCACCATGGTCGTCGAAGGGGTGCGCCAGGGCCTGCGCACCGTCGAGTCCCGCCTGGGCGCCGACATCCTCGTGACCCCCGCCGACGCGAGGAGCGAGTTCGACGCCCAGGACTTCCTGGTGCGCGCCGAGCCGAGCTACTTCTACATGGACGAGGGCGCACTCGACCGCGTGGCCGCCGTGCCGGGGGTCGAGGCGGCCTCCCCCCAGTTGTTCCTCGCCTCGGCGCGGGCGAGCTGCTGCTCGGGGCGCTACCAGGTCATCGCCTTCGACCCGGGCAGCGACTTCACCGTCCAGCCGTGGATCGACGACACCGACCGCGACGTGCGCCTGGAGCCCATGGACGTCGTCGTGGGGAGCAATGTGACGGTGTACGACGAGGACGACTTCAAGATCTTCGACCAGTCCCTGCGGGTCGTCGCCCAGTTCGCTCCGACCGGATCGGCGCTGGACAACGCCGTGTACACGGACTTCGACACCGCCCGGGTCCTCATCGAGAGCTCGCTGAGCAAGGGGCTCAACAAGTACACCGACCTCGACCCCTCCTCCGTGATCTCGTCCGTGCTGGTCCGAGTCCGCGCGGGCGAGGACCCCGCGTCCGTCGCCGCCGCCATCGAGGAGCAGGTGCCGGGCGTCGCCGCGGTCACCTCGACGGCCATGGTGGGCACGATTGCCCGGACGCTGGACGACGCGTCCCGGACCGTCATCGCACTCATCGCGATCGCCTGGGGCGTCGGACTGGTCATGGTCGTCCTCGTGTTCGTCATGATGATCCACGAGCGCAGGCGGGAGTTCGCGACGCTGTCGGCCGTGGGGGCGGGCAAGCGCCTCGTGTCCAGGGTCATCGCCGCGGAGGCGCTGGGAGTCAACGGGATCGGCGGCCTCGTCGGCGTCGCGGTGTCGGGGGCCCTGCTGGTGTCCTTCGAGGGATTCGTGCGCCAGGCCCTCGGCTCCGGCTTCGTGGTCCCGTCGTGGACCACCGCGCTGCTCCTCGCGCTCGTGTCCCTGGCGGCGACCGCGGCCGTGGCGGTGGTCGCCTCGCTGGCCTCGGTCGGCTACCTCAGAACGACCAGCGCGAGCGCGCTGCTGAAGGAAGGGGAGTGAAGTGGACGTCCGGGCGAGATCCCTCAGCAAGGACTTCCCCCGCGGACGCGGAGGGCGGGTCTTCACCGCCGTGGAGCCGACCGACCTCGACATCGGGGCCGGCGAGCTCGTCGTCATCACCGGGCGCTCGGGCAGCGGGAAGAGCACGCTGCTGGCCATGCTCGCCGGGATCCTCTCCCCGACGGCGGGGACGGTCGAGGTGGACGGCACGGATCTGCACTCGCTGGGGGAGGAGGCGCTCGCGCGCTTCCGCAACGGGAGCATCGGACTGGTCCCGCAGGGCCATGCGGCGCTGCGCAGTCTGACGGTGCTGGAGAACGTCCTGCTCCCCTCGGTCCTCTACCCGGGGCGCGGGCCCGGCGGGCGCGGGGCCGAGGAGCTCCTCGACGCGGTCGGAATGGCGCAGCTGAAGGACGCCAGGCCTAACGAGCTGTCCGGAGGGGAACTGCGCCGCATGGCGATAGCGCGGGCGCTGCTCATGGACCCCGGGGTGGTCCTGGCCGACGAGCCGACCGCCGGCCTGGACGCCGCGAGTGCGGCGACGGCCCTCGAACTGCTCCGCGGCGCCGCCGACTCCGGGGCGGCCGTGCTGGTGGTCACCCACGACCGCGAGGCCGAGGGGGCCGCGGACCGGATCCTCACGATGGACGGGGGCCGCCTGGGTGGGCCCGAGCCGCAGGGGGCGGGCGCCCCCCGCGCGGAGGAGCGCCAGTACACTGACTAGTGTGAACGGTTCGGCGATGGAGGTGGACCTGTGGACGGACAACTCGACGGCCTGCGGCGCTGGCTGGTGCCGCTCGGTCTGGCGGCGTCGTTCGCGGCCAACGACGGGGAGGAGCTGGCCACCATGGTGGCGTCCAGCCGCAGGGCGGTCGGGGCGCTGCCCATCGGGGGGCGGTTGCGCGACCGCGCCCTGCGGGTCGACCAACGGCACGTCAACGCGGCCATCGCCATGATGGGGGCGCTGTGCGCCGCAGCGGTCTGGGACGGCATCCGGACCCGGGGGAGGGGCTGGCTGTACCAGGACTTCCAGTGGGCGTTCGGCCTCCACGGGATCGGGCACATCGCGGCCTCGCTGGCCACCAGGGGGTACACGACGGGCGTGGCCACGTCCCCGACCGTGGTCCTGCCGCAGCTGTGGTGCGCCGCCCGGGCGCTCAGGCGCGCGGGTGTGCCCCGCACCGCCCGGCCCCTGCGCGCGGCCGCCCTGGTGGGAGGATGGCTCGTGCTCTCGCACGCCGTCGGGGCGGCCGTCTCCGCTGCGGGCAGGAGGGGGGCGTGAACGCCAACGACCGCGCGTGGGCGCTCACCGCGGCGCTGATCGGGGTCCACCAGGGCGAGGAGCTGCTGCTCCCCATGACCGAATGGCTCGACCGGGTCGGATCGAGCGGATGGGCCGGACTCGACGCCCACATGAGATCCAGTCCATTGGCGGGGCGGGACCCCTGGGCGAGGGCGGGGGCCGTTGCCGCGCAGGGGGCCGCCCTGTGCGTCCTGTACCTGGCGACGCGCCGCAGTGGACGGGCGACCCGCGCGGCCACGGGCGCGCTGACCCTGGGCTGGGCGGCGGCGTTCTGCATGCACATAGCCGTGTCGGCGCGCACCCGCTCCTTCATGCCCGGAACCGCGACCTCCGTGGTCCCCGGGCTGCCGGGCGCCCTCCTCGTGCTGCGGAGCATCCGCGCCACCCGCTCCCGCTGAGGCGCCGTCGTGCCCCGGGGCGGGGCTCAGTCCTTGGCGGCCCCGTCCCCGCCCGCGCTGGCGTCCGTGCCCGAGGAGTACAGGGCGTCGACCTCGTGGGCGTAGTCGGCCAGGACACGGCGGCGCTTGAGTTTGAGGGAAGGCGTCATGTAGCCGTTCTCCACGGTGAAGGCGGCATTGACGATGCGGTAGCGGCGGATCGACTCGGCGCGCGAGACCCGGGTGTTCGCCCGTGCGATCGCCCGCTCCAGGGACTCGCGGACCTCCGGGAGCTCCCCGGCCTGGGCGGCGTCCACCACGGGCAGCCCGTGCCTGCGCAGCCAATCCGGCAGCATCTCCGTGTCAAGGGCGATGAGCGCCCCGATGTAGGGGCGGCCCTCGCCGACGACGACGATGTTCGCGATCAGCGGGTGCGTGGACAAGGACTCCTCCAGCACCTCCGGGGACACGTTCTTGCCGCCCGCGGTGACGATGAGCTCCTTCTTGCGGCCGGTGATGCGCACGTGCCCGCGGTCGTCGATGGACGCCAGGTCGCCCGTGCGGAACCAGCCGTCCACGAAGGCCTCGGCGGTGGCCCCGGGCAGGTTGTGGTACCCCTTCGTCACGGAGATCCCCTGCGCCAGCAGCTCCCCGTCGGGCGCCAGCTTGAGGCGGTTGCCCGGCCACGGGAAACCGACCGAATCCGGCGGGAAGTCGTGCGGCAGCTCCACCGTGATCGGCCCGGTCGTCTCCGAGAGGCCGTAGCCCTGCAGCAGGGTGACGCCCAGCCCCCGGTAGAAGTTCGCCAGGTCGACGGCCAGGGGGGCGCCCCCGCAGATGATGGTGTGCAGGTTCGGCCCCAGTACGGCCCGCACCTTCTTGAGCACCAGGGCGTCGGCGAGGCGACCGCGCAGCCTCAGGCCCAGTGACGGCCCCGGCGACGGGGTGCCCGAGGCGTCGGGGACGGTCGTCGTGTCCGGCAGGGGCCCGGCCACCTCCGACTCGGGCAGCGGCGTGTCGGCGTAGGACGTGGAGCGCGACAGGGCGCGCGCCTGGTTGGCCGCCCACGAGAAAAGGCGGCCCTTGAAGCCGCCGCCGGCCTTGGCGGAGGCCGCGTTGTAGACCTTCTCCAGAACGCGCGGCACCACCAGCAGCATCGTCGGCTTGAAGGTCGCGATGTCGTCCACCAGGTTGCGGGTGTCGGGGGAGAAGGCCGTGACCCCCTGGCCCGACAGCAGGCAGTACATGACGAAGCGGGCGAGCACGTGGGCGACGGGCAGGAACAGCAGGGACCGCGAACGCGGGTCGTTGATGAGGACGGGCAGGATGTCGTAGGCCTGCAGCATCGTCTCGATGAAGTTGGCGTGAGTGAGCACCACGCCCTTGGGCATGCCGGTGGTGCCCGACGTGTAGATCACGGTCGCCTCGTCGCGCAGTCCCACGCCGTCCGTGCGCGAGCGCACCCGGTCCAGGGGGACGTCCAGGGCCGTCTGGGACAGGAGGCGCTCAGCGCCTCGGTCCAGGGCCAGGACCATGCGCACGCCGTCGGTGCGCACCGACTCGACCAGGTCGGCCTGCTGGGAGGTCGCGGTGATGACGATCTTGACGTCCGCGTCGGCCAGGATGTGGGCGATCTGCGAGGCGGAGTCCGTCTCGTAGATGGGCACGGTGATGGCCCCGCAGGACAGGGCGGCGATGTCCAGCAGGGCCCACTCGTAGGAGGTGGGGGCCAGGATCGCCAGGTGCTCCCCGGCTTCGAGGCCGAGCCCGACCAGGCCCCTGGCCATGGTGTCCGCCTCGGCGAGGAACTCGTCGATGGTCACGGGGCGCCAGTCGCCGACGGGGGAGCGGCGCTCGACCGCCACCTGCCCCGGGTGCTCGCGGGCGCGCCGGTGCAGCATCTTCGGAATGTTCATGTCCTCGGATGCCTCGCGGCGCGCGACCGACTCCCAGGAGCCGTCGGCCAGCCTACGTACCGTCATGAGTGTCCCTTTCTGCGGGCGGGGCCCGGTATCAGTGCTTCTTGCGCCGGAGCAGCCGCAGCAGACCGCGTTCGCGCGCGGGGGCGGCGGGGCCGCCGTAGAGCTCGTCGACCTCGTGGGAGTAGTCGGCCAGCACCTTGGAGCGGCGCAGTTTCATCGACGGGGTCACGTAGCCGTTCTCCACGGTGAACACGGCGTCGATGATCCGGTACTCGCGGATCGACTCGGCGCGCGACACCGCGCGGTTGGCGCGCTCGATGGCGCGGTCCAGGGACTCGCGCACCTGCGGCAGGGAGGCCGCCTCCGTGGGCGAGCACACAGGAAGGCCGTGCTTGCGCAGCCAGGCGGGCAGCATCTCGGCGTCGAGGGCGATGAGCGCGCCGACGAAGGGGCGCTGGTCGCCGACCACGATGACGTGCGCGATGAGGGGGTGGGTGCTCAGCGAGTCCTCGAGGACGGCGGGGGAGACGTTCTTGCCGCCCGCGGTGACGATGATCTCCTTCTTGCGGCCCGTGATCGTCAGGTGACCGCGCCGGTCGATGGACCCCAGGTCGCCGGTGTGGAACCACTTGCCGTCGGGCATGACGGCCCGGGTCTGGTCGGGCAGGCCGTAGTAGCCGGGCATGACGGACACGCCGCGCACCAGGACCTCCCCGTCCTTGGCGGTCTTGATGAAGTTCCCGGGCATCGGCTGGCCGACGGTGCCGACGGGGTTGTCGCCGATGCGTTGGACGGCGATCGGCCCCGTCGTCTCGGACAGGCCGTAGCCCTGCAGGAGCGTGAGCCCCAGGCCCGTGTAGAACTGGGCGAGGTCGCTGGCCAGGGGGGCTCCCCCCGACACGATGTAGCGCATGTTGGGGCCCAGCACGGCGCGTATCCTCTTGAGCACCAGGGCGTCGGCCACCCGCCGGCGGGCGCGCCGCAGGGGCGAGGGTCGGCGCCTGCCCGAGGCGCCGTAGGCGCGCGCCTGCTTGGCCGACCAGGCGAACAGGCGGCCCTTGAAGCCGCCGCCGGCCTTGGCGGAGGCCGAGTTGTACACCTTCTCCAGCACGCGCGGCACCACCAGCAGCACGGAGGGCTTGAAGGACTGGATGTCGGGCAGCAGGTTCTTGATGGAGGGGGAGAACCCCAGGACGCCCTGGCCGGCCAGGACGACGTGCATGACGAGGCGGGCCAGCACGTGGGCGACGGGCAGGAAGAGCAGCAGCCGCGTGCTGGGGGAGTCGATGACACTGCCGAGGATCTGGCGGGCCGACAGGCACGTGCCGACGAAGTTCGCGTGGGTGAGCGCCACGCCCTTGGGCGCGCCCGTCGTGCCGGAGGTGTAGATGATGGTGGCCGTGGACGAGCTGGTGACCTGGGCGCGCCGCCGGTGGGCCTCCTCGACGGGGATCGGGCGGGCCCTCTTGGCCAGCAGGCGCATCGCGCCCCGGTCGAAGGAGTGGACGGGGCAGTGCTCGGGGGCGCTGAGCGACACGAGCTCGGCCTGCTGGGCGGTGGCGGTGAACACCAGCGTCACATGGGCGTCGGCGAGGATGTGGGTGATCTGCTGGGCGGAGTCGGACTCATAGATGGGCACGGACACGGCGCCGACCGAGGCGAGCGCCAGATCCAGGATCATCCACTCGTAGCAGGTGGGGGCCAGGATGGCGACCGCGTCCCCGGGGTCCACGCCCATGCCGATCAGGCCGCGCGCCGCGTCGTCGACCTGCCTGACGAGCTCACTGGCGGTGATGGGGCGCGCCGAGCCCACGGCGGTGCGCTGCTCGACGACCACCTGGTCGGGGTGGGCGTCGGCGCGGGCCAGCAGCATCGTCGAGAGCGAGTCGCCGGGGCGCACGGTGAACGCAGGGGGGACGGTGTAGGAGCCGTCGCGCATCCGTTTCATCGGGTCCTCCTTCGGCCGCCGCGGGGCGGCCCGTCGCGGTGCGGACAAGGGTGAGTCTACAGACAAAGGACGCGGCCCCCGGCCGGAACGGCTGTGCCGGGGACCACGATCACACCGGGTGCCTCACAGGTCGTAGTAGAGCTGGTACTCGTAGGGGTGCGGGTAGGCGCGCATGGGGGCGACCTCGTTGGCCTCCTTGTAGTCCAGCCACGTGTCGATGAGGTCCTGGGTGAACACGTCGCCCTCGGTGAGGAAGTCGTGGTCCTCGCGCAGGGCCTCCAGCGCGGCCTCAAGGGACGACGGCAGCTTCGCGATGTCGCGGTACTCGGCGGGGGGCAGCTCGTACAGGTCCTTGTCGATGGGGGCGGCGGGCTCGGAGCGCCGCCTGATGCCGTCGATGCCCGCCATGAGGCACGCGGAGAACGCCAGGTAGGGGTTCGCGCTGGGGTCGGGGACGCGGTACTCGACGCGCTTGGCCTTGGGGGAGGTGCCGGTGACGGGGATGCGGATGCACGCCGAGCGGTTGCGCGCCGAGTACACGAGGTTGATGGGCGCCTCGAACCCGGGGACCAGGCGGCGGAACGAGTTGACGGAGGGGTTCGTGAAGGCCAGCAGCGCCGGGGCGTGCTCCAGCAGGCCCCCGATGAACCAGCGCGCCGTGTCCGACAGGGCGCCGTAGCCGCGCTCGTCGTAGAACAGGGGCTCGCCGTCCTTCCACAGCGACATGTGCGTGTGCATGCCCGAGCCGTTGTCCCCGAAGAGGGGCTTGGGCATGAAGGTCGCCGAGTGCCCGAAGGCCAGGGCGGCGTTCTTCACCACGTACTTGAACTTCATCATGTCGTCGGCGGCGGCCCGCAGCGTCGCGAAACGGTAGTTGATCTCCTGCTGGCCGCCCGAGCCGACCTCGTGGTGGGCGCGCTCGACGGTCAGGCCCACCCCCTCGAGCAGACGCACCATCTCGTCGCGGACGTCGGCGTACCTGTCGGTGGGGGGGACCGGGAAGTACCCGCCCTTGAGGGGGACCTTGTAGCCCCGGTTGCCGCCCTCCTCGGCGCGCCCGGTGTTCCAGTGCGCCTCGGGGGAGTCCACGGAGAAGAACGTGCTGTTCGGACTCACCTGGTAGCGCACGTCGTCGAAGAGGTAGAACTCCGCCTCGGCGCCCACGAAGCACTGGTCGGCGATGCCGGTCGAGCGCAGGTGCGCCTCGGCCTTGGCCGCCACCTGGCGGGGGTCGCGCGAGAACGGCTCGTCCGTGAAGGGGTCGACGATGGAGAAGTCCACGACCAGGGTCGCCCGGGCCCGGAAGGGGTCGACGAACGCCGAGGACAGGTCGGGGACCAGCTTCATGTCGGACTCGTGGATCGCGGTGAAGCCCCTGACGGAGGAGCCGTCGAACATGAGGCCGTCGTCGATTGCCCCGCCCAGGAACTCGCCGACGGGGATCGTGAAGTGCTGCTGGACCCCGGGGACGTCGCAGAAGCGCACGTCGACGAGTTCGATGCTCTCTTTGTCGATGAAGGACGCGACCTCATCGGAGGAGGTGAACATTGGTTTCCTTCCGGTCTGGGACAAACCCTTCGGTCAAGGCTCCGTAAACCCTGCGCCAAGGCAAGTGTATTCCGCAACGGTGCCGCTCACGCCAGGCGCGCCCGCATGGTGGCCTGTCGCACCCTCGGACGCCGGCGGCCGCAAGCGCCCGCCCTG
>NZ_CP017298.1:43604-60511 GCF_001746855.1 Pauljensenia hongkongensis
CGCCGCCCGCCCGCCTCTAGTCTGGGGGCTGTGGCAGACCCCTCGACCTACCGTCCGCCCGCGGGCGACATCCCCACCTCCCCCGGCGTCTACCGCTTCTCGGACGCGAACGGCCG
Source organism: Pauljensenia hongkongensis (assembly GCF_001746855.1). Classification (GTDB taxonomy): domain Bacteria; phylum Actinomycetota; class Actinomycetes; order Actinomycetales; family Actinomycetaceae; genus Pauljensenia; species Pauljensenia hongkongensis. The sequence goes on from NZ_CP017298.1 coordinate 43,721, forward strand.
CGTCATCTACGTGGGCAAGGCCAAGAACCTGCGCAACCGCCTCGCCAACTACTTCCAGGACCTGGCGAACCTGCACCCGCGCACCCAGCAGATGGTCACCACCGCCGCCCGCGTGCAGTGGACCGTGGTGGGCAACGAGGTCGAGGCCCTCACCCTCGAGTTCACGTGGATCAAAGAGTTCAACCCCCGCTTCAACGTCATGTTCAAGGACGACAAGTCCTACCCCTACCTGGCGGTGACGATGGGGGAGGCCTACCCCCGCCTCCACGCGGTCCGGGGCGCCCGCAAGCCCGGCGCCCGCTACTTCGGGCCCTTCGTCCAGGCATGGTCCATCCGCGAGACCATCGACCAGCTGGTGCGGGTCTTCCCCGTGCGCACATGCTCGCCCGGCGTGTTCCGCCGCGCCAGGGCCCAGGGCCGCCCCTGCCTGCTGGGCTACATCGACAAGTGCTCGGCCCCCTGCGTGGGCAGGATCAGCGAGGAGGACCACCGCGCGATGGCCCTGGAGCTGTGCTCCTTCATGCAGGGGCGCGCCGGGCCCGTCATCGCCGACCTCGAGCAGCAGATGCGCAGCGCCTCCGCCGCCCTCGACTTCGAGACCGCCGCCCGGCTGCGCGACGACGTCGCCGCCCTGCGCGCCGTCCTCGAGCGCAACGCCGTCGTCCTGGCCGACGGCACCGACGCCGACGTCTTCGCCCTGGCCACCGACGAGCTCGACGCCGCCGTCCACGTCTTCCACGTGCGCGGCGGGCGCGTGCGCGGCACCCGCGGATGGGTCGTCGAGCGCTCCGACGACGCCGACGAGCCCGCGCTCATCGCCCGCCTCCTCGAACAGGTCTACTCCCAGGCCACGCCCGACGACCCCCCCGCCCCGGGCGAACGCGCCCAGAAGGCCGAGGCCGTCAGCGTCGACGACGTCGCCCACACCCCGACCTCCGCGATCCCCCGCGAGGTCCTCGTCTCCACCGCGCCCACCGACCGGGCCACCATCGAGGAATGGCTCACCGGACTGCGCGGGGGCCGCGTGCGCGTGCGCGTCCCCCAGCGCGGCGAGAAGGCCCACCTGATGGGCACCGTCATGGAGAACGCCCGGCAGGGCCTCGCCCTGCACCACTCCAAACGCGCCGGAGACATCACCGCCCGCGCCCAGGCCCTCGAGGAGCTCGCCGCCCAACTCGACCTGCCCGGCGCCCCCCTGCGCATCGAGTGCTACGACGTGTCCCACACGATGGGGACGCTCCAAGTCGCCTCGATGGTCGTCTTCGAGGACGGCGCGCCCCGCAAGGACGCCTACCGCAGCTTCAACATCCGCGGCGCCGATGGCGGCGGCGCCCCCGACGACACGGCCGCCATGGACGAGGTCCTCACCCGCCGCTTCTCGCGCCTGCTCGCCGAGGAATCGGGGGAACAGGGGGAGGACGAGGAGGGCGTCCCCCTCGAGTCCGGCCCCGTCGACGCCACCGGGCGCCCCCGCCGCTTCTCCTACCGCCCCGACCTGGTCGTCGTCGACGGCGGCCCCGCCCAGGCAGCGGCCGCGCGCGCCGCCCTGGACGGAGTCGGCGCGGACGTCCCCGTCATCGGACTGGCCAAGCGCCTCGAGGAGGTGTGGGCGCCCGGCGAGGAGTTCCCCATCATCCTGCCCAGGACGTCCCCCGCCCTCTACATGCTCCAGCACCTGCGCGACGAGTCGCACCGCTTCGCCATCACCAAGCACCGCAAGCGCCGCTCGAAGGCCCAGACCCGCTCCGCCCTCGACAAGATCCCCGGCCTGGGCCCCAGCAGGCAGACCGCCCTGCTCAAGCACTTCGGATCCGTGCGCCGCCTGCGCGCGGCCAGCGCCGAGCAGATCGCCCAAGTCAGCGGGATCGGACCCGTGCTCGCCGCCGCCATACGCGATAGTCTGTCCGAGTCGGGGACCGCGGACACCCCCGGGCCCGGGCCCGCCTCGTGAAATCGGAGAGACCATGATCGCCTACGCACCCTCCTCCCTCCCCGCGCGCGTCCTGCTGCTCGGCGCGGGGGAACTGGGCAAGGAGCTCACGATCTCCCTCAAAAGGCTCGGCTGCCTCGTCGTCGCCTGCGACTCCTACGTGGGCGCCCCCGCGATGCAAGTCGCGGACGAGGCCAGGATCTTCGACATGACCGACCCCCGCGCGCTCGCGGAGGTCCTCGAGGCCGTCGAAGTCGACCTCATCGTCCCCGAGGTCGAGGCCATCGCCACCGAGCTGCTCCTCGCCGCCGAGGACGCCGGCCGCGCCCGCGTGGTCCCCAACGCCCACGCGGTGCGCACCACCATGGACCGCCAGGCCATCCGCGCCCTCGCCGACTGCCTGCCCGACGTGCGCGTCGGCGCCCACCGCTTCGCCTCCTCCGCCGACCAGTTGCGCGCCGCCCTGGACGAACTGCGCCTGCCCGTCTTCGTCAAACCCACCATGTCCTCCTCCGGGCACGGCCAGACCCTGGTGCGCACACGCGCGGACGCCCGGAGGGCCTGGGACACGGCCGCCCGCGGGGCCAGGGCGGCCACCGGGCGCGTCATCGTCGAGGAGCGCATCGACTTCGACTACGAGATCACCCTGCTCACCGTGCGCTGGTGGAGCCACCGGGAAGGGCGCGTGCGCACCAGCTTCTGCGAGCCGATCGGGCACCGCCAGTGCGACGGCGACTACGTGGAGTCCTGGCAGCCCGCGGACATGAGCCCCGCGGCCCTGGCCTCCGCCCAGCGGATGGCCGCCGCCATGACCGGCGCCCTGGCCGAAGCGGGCCCCGGCCCCGGCCTGGGCCTGTTCGGCGCCGAGTTCTTCGTGCGCGGCGACCGGGTGTGGTTCTCCGAGCTGTCCCCGCGCCCCCACGACACGGGAATGGTGACCATGGCCACCCAGGACCTCAACGAGTTCGACCTGCACGCCCGCGCCATCCTGGGCCTGCCCGTGGACGCCTCCCTGCGCTGCCCCGGCGCCTCCGCCGTCATCAAATCCACCGCGCCCGCGCCCGCGCCCCGCTACGTCGGCGTCGGCGACGCCCTCGACCTGGGCGCGGATGTGAGGATCTTCGGCAAACCCGTCTCCCGTGCCGGCCGTCGTGTGGGGGTCGTCACCGTCCGCGGCGCCACCGTCGACGAGGCCCGCGCCACCGCGCGGAAAGCCGCCGCGGGCGTCCGGATCGAGAACTACCCCTCGCTTCAACGGGACCCGCGCGGGCGGGAAATGGCATCCTTGTAACATGAGCGAGCGTGACCGGGCCCAATCGCCCACCGACCTGGGGGAGGCGGAGAACCCGCCGACCTTCCCCCGTGGAATCGACCTGCGCGACGAGACCGCGCCCAAGCGGGAACCCGCGCCCACCAACGAGGTCCTCATCATCACCGGCTACTCCGGAGCGGGCCGCACCGGGGCCGCCCGCGCCCTGGAGGACCTCGACTGGTACGTCGTCGACAACCTGCCCCCCACGATGCTGCCCGCCCTGGTCGGGATGATGTCGAACGACCCCACCGCGGGCGTCCACCGCCTGGCCGTCGGCGTCGACGTGCGCTCGAGGACCTTCTTCACGTCCCTGGCCACCACCCTCGAGCAGCTCAAGGCCTCGGGGATCGCCTACCGCGTGATCTTCCTGGAGGCCACGCGCGAGGCCCTGGTCAAGCGCTACGAGTCGAACCGCCGGCCCCACCCCCTGCAGGGCAGTGGGACCCTCATCGACGGGATCGCCGCCGAGGAGAGGCTGCTGGCGCCCCTGCGCGCCACGGCCGACCAGGTCATCGACACCTCCGGCATGAGCGTCCACGACCTCACGCGCCACATCCGCGACTACGTGGCGGGCGAGGCGGCCCGCCCCCTGCAGGTCACCGTCGAGTCCTTCGGCTTCAAGCACGGACTGCCCCTGGACGCGGACCACGTCGTCGACGTGCGGTTCTTGAAGAACCCGTACTGGGTGGACGAGCTGCGCCACCTGACCGGGCGCGACCAGGCCGTCGCCGACTACGTCCTCGACCAACCCGGCGCCCGCGACTTCGCGCTCGGCTACGCTGATCTCCTGGCCCCCATGCTCGACGGGTACCTGGTCGAGCTCAAGCCCTTCGTCACCATCGCCGTCGGGTGCACCGGGGGCAAGCACCGCTCCGTCGCGTGCGCCGAGCTCATCGCGCAGCGCCTGCGCGAGCGGGGGCACACCGTGCGCGCGCGCCATCGAGACATCGGGAGGGACTAATGGCGTACCTCGACGCCGCTGGCTGGGTCCAGCGCGGCGACAACGGGCAGTCGATCGTCGCCCTCGGCGGCGGGCACGGCCTGTCCGCCACGCTGCGCGCCCTGCGCCACATCACCCGCCAGCTGACGGCGGTCGTCACCGTCGCCGACGACGGCGGCTCGTCGGGCAGGCTCCGCAAGGAGATGCCGATCCTGCCCCCCGGCGACCTGCGCATGGCCCTGGCGAGCCTGTGCGAGGAGTCCGAATGGGGCCTGACGTGGCGCGACGTCATGCAACTGCGCCTGAGGACCACGGGCCCGCTGGACGGCCACGCGCTGGGCAACCTGCTGATCTCGGGACTGTGGCAGCTCCTCGACGACCCTGTCGAGGGCCTTGACTGGGTGGGCCGGCTGCTCGGCGCCCAGGGGCGCGTGCTGCCGATGTCCACGACCCCCATCGACATCGAGGCCGACATGGACGACGACGGCACCCGCTACGTCGTCTCCGGGCAGTCGAAGGTCGCCATCGCGCCGGGCACCGTCGAGCACGTGCGCATCACCCCGGCCGCCCCGGACGTGCCCGCCGCGGTCACCGAGGCGATCTCGGAGGCGGACTGGGTGGTCCTGGGGCCGGGGTCGTGGTACACCTCCGTCATCCCGCACCTGCTGGTCCCCGGGGTCCACCGCGCCCTGGCCACCACCGACGCCCACCGCGCCCTCGTGCTCAACCTGGCGCGCCAGAGGGGCGAGACCGACCGCATGTCCACGGCGGACCACGTGCGCGTGCTCCGCGACTACGCCCCCGACCTCAAACTCGACGTCGTGATCGCCGACCCCACCGCCTGCGACGACGTCGACGACCTCATCAGGGCCGCCCAGGACCTGGGCGCGCGCGTCGTCCTGCGCCAGGTCCGCACGGGGGACGGGGCGCCCCACCACGACCCGCTGCGCCTGGCGGCGGCGCTGCGCGACGCATTCGACGGCTTCCTGGGCGAGGTCGGCCAGCCCGAGATGTGGCTCCCCTAGGCCGTCCCCCGCTCCTGCTGTGACCCGAAGGAACAACGTGTCTCTCACTTCCGATATGAAGGACGAGCTGGCCCGCACCAGCGTCGCCACCCAGTCCGAGATGGCGGCCGAGGTCTGCTCCGTGCTGCGCTTCGCGGGCGGCCTCCACCTGGTGGGCGGGCGGATCCTCATCGAGGCGGAACTCGATTCCCCCGTGGCCGCCAGGCGCCTGCGCGCCTTCCTGCAGGCCCTGTACAACGCGCAGTCCTCGGTGGTCGTCGTCTCCGGCGGCTCGCTGCGGCGCGGCAAGCGCTACGTCGTGCGCGTCGTCCACGGCGCGGACGACCTCGCGCGCCTGACGGGGCTCGTGGACTCGATGCGGCGCCCGGTGCGGGGCCTGCCGCCCTTCCTGGTCGGGGCCGGGCGCGCCGAGGCGGCCGCCGTGTGGAGGGGCGCCTTCCTGGCGAGGGGCTCGCTCATGGAGCCGGGGCGCTCCTCGTCCCTGGAGATCACCTGCCCGGGGCCCGAGGCGGCGCTCGCCATGGTGGGGTGCGCCCGGAAGCTGGGGGCCTCCGCCCGCTCGAAGGAGGTGCGCGGCGCCGACCGCGTGTCCGTGCGCGACTCCGAGGCGATCGGCGCCCTCATCAGCGCGATGGGGGCGAAGGAGACCTTCGGGGTGTGGCAGGAGAGGCGCGAGCGGCGCGAGGCGCGCGGCAGCGCCAACCGCCTGGCGAACTTCGACGACGCGAACCTGCGCAGGTCCGCCAGGGCGGCGGTCGCGGCGGGCGCGCGCGTGGAGCGCGCCTTCGAGATCCTCGGCGACGACATCCCCGAGCACCTGCTCGAGGCGGGGCGGCTGCGCCTGGAGTACAAGCAGGCGTCGCTGGAGGAGCTCGGCAAGCACACGGACCCGCCGCTGACCAAGGACGCCGTGGCGGGGCGCATCCGCCGCCTGCTCACCATGGCGGACAAGGCGGCGCACGAGCGGGGCATCCCGGACACCGAGGCGGCGCTGACCCTCGAGATGCTCGAGGAGGACTGAAGTCCCCCGATCGGCGCCGCGGAACGGCTGGTTCCCTGATAACGAGAATTACGCCACGGGCCGATTCGCAAAATGGGATGTGCTTCCGGCCTCACCGGGGTGTAGATTAGCAGTGCTGGAACCGCAGTGATCTGCGGGCCGGGCCTGCAAACCGGCGGGCCCGGTCGCAACTGAAACCGTGCCCGGCCCGGGCACGAGCAGGAGGAACATAGTGACCACCCGCGTTGGCATCAACGGCTTCGGCCGCATCGGCCGCAACTTCTTCCGCGCCTTCCTCGAGCAGGGTGCGGACCTCGAGATCGTCGCCGTCAACGACCTGACCGACAACAAGACCCTTGCCCACCTTCTGAAGTACGACTCGATCCTGGGCCGCTTCGGCGGGGAGGTCTCCTTCGACGACGATGGCATCATCGTCGACGGCAAGCACATCAAGGTGCTCGCCGAGCGCAACCCCGCCGACCTGCCCTGGGGCGACCTCGGCGTCGACGTCGTCGTCGAGTCCACCGGCCTCTTCACCGACGGCGAGAAGGCGAAGGCCCACATCGAGGGCGGCGCCAAGAAGGTCGTCATCTCCGCTCCCGCGAAGAACGTCGACGGCACGTTCGTCATGGGCGTCAACGAGGGCGACTACGACAACGCCACGATGAACATCGTGTCCAACGCGTCGTGCACCACCAACTGCCTCGCCCCCCTGGCCAAGGTCCTCCATGAGAGCTTCGGCATCGAGCGCGGCATCATGACGACCATCCACTCCTACACGGGCGACCAGCGCGTCCTCGACGCCCCCCACAAGGACCTGCGCCGCGCCCGCGCCGCCGCCCTCAACATGATCCCCACCAAGACCGGCGCCGCCCAGGCCGTGGCCCTGGTCCTGCCGGCCCTCAAGGGCAAGTTCGACGGCCTCGCCGTCCGCGTGCCCACCCCCACCGGCTCCCTGACCGACCTCACCTTCGTCGCCGAGAAGGAGGTCTCCGTCGAGGCCGTCAAGGCCGCCGTCAAGGCCGCCGCCGAGGGCGAGCTCAAGGGCGTCCTGGAGTACACGGAGGACCCGATCGTGTCCACCGACATCCAGGGCAACCCCCACACCTCGATCTTCGACGCCACCGAGACCAAGGTCATCGGCAACCTCGTCAAGGTCCTGTCCTGGTACGACAACGAGTGGGGCTACTCCAACGCCCTGGTCCGCCTGACCGCCCTGGTCGGCTCCAAGCTCGCCTGATCCGGGCAGCCCCGGCCCCATGATGAGCTGACGGAAGACGCCCGTGCACGCGACGCACGGGCGTCTTCCGCACTCGCCCCACCCACACCCCAACGAAAGGCTGGTTCCATGAGGACCATCGACACCCTCGGCGACCTGCGCGGCAAGCGGGTCCTCGTCCGCTCGGACTTCAACGTCCCCCTCAAGGACGGCGCCATCACCGACGACGGCCGCATCCGCGCCGCGCTGCCCACCCTGAAGACCCTCGCCGACGCCGGCGCGAAGGTGGTCGTCCTGGCCCACCTCGGCCGCCCCAAGGGCAAGGTCGACCCCGCGTTCTCCCTGGCCCCCGTCGCCGCCCGCCTCGCGGAGCTGTCCGGCTTGAAGGTCACCCTGGCCTCGGACACCGTCGGGGACTCCGCGCGCCAGACCGTGGCCTCCCTGGGCGAGGGCGAGGTCGCCCTGCTCGAGAACGTCCGCTTCGACGCGCGCGAGACCTCCAAGGTCGACGCCGAGCGCGAGGAGCTGGCCCGCGAGTACGCCAAGCTCGGCGACGCCTTCGTCTCCGACGGGTTCGGCGTGGTCCACCGCAAGCAGGCCTCCGTCTACGACATCGCCAAGCTGGTGCCCTCCGCTGCGGGCCTGCTGGTCCTCAAGGAGATCGAGTCCCTGTCCAAGGTCACCGAGGACCCCGAGCGCCCCTACGGCGTCGTGCTCGGCGGCTCCAAGGTCTCCGACAAGCTCGGCGTCATCGCGAACCTGCTGAAGAAGGCCGACCTGCTGCTCATCGGCGGCGGCATGGTCTTCACCTTCCTGGCCGCCAAGGGCTACTCCGTGGGCAAGTCCCTGCTGGAGGAGGACCAGATCGACACCGTCAAGGGCTACATCGCCGAGGCCGCCGAGCGCGGCGTGGACCTGGTGCTGCCCGTCGACGTGGTCGTCGCCCCCGAGTTCGCCGCCGACTCCCCGGCGACGGTCGTCGGCGTCGACGCGATCCCCGCCGACCAGATGGGCCTGGACATCGGCCCCGAGTCCGGCAAGCTCTTCGCCGACAAGCTGGCGGCCGCCAAGACGGTCGCGTGGAACGGCCCGATGGGCGTCTTCGAGTTCGAGGCGTTCTCCGCCGGCACCCGCGCCGTCGCCGAGGCCCTGTCGAAGGGCACCATGTTCTCCGTCATCGGCGGCGGGGACTCCGCCGCGGCCGTGCGCCTGCTCGGCTTCGACGAATCCACCTTCTCCCACATCTCCACCGGTGGCGGCGCCTCCCTCGAGCTCCTCGAGGGCAAGGTCCTGCCCGGCATCGCAGTTCTGGAGGACTGAAAATGGCACGCACCCCCCTCATGGCGGGCAACTGGAAGATGAACCTCGACCACCTCGAGGCCAACCACCTCGTCCAGGGCCTGGCGATGGAGCTGTCCGACCGCGACCACGACTACTCCAAGTGCGAGGTCGTCGTCATCCCGCCGTTCACGGACCTGCGCACGGTCCAGACCGTGGTCGACGCCGACAAGCTCGGCGTCAAGTACGGCGCGCAGGACGTCTCTGTGCACGACAACGGCGCCTACACCGGCGAGATCTCCACCGCGATGCTCAACAAACTGGGCTGCTCCTACGTGGTGGCGGGCCACTCCGAGCGGCGCGAGTACCACTCGGAGTCCGACGAGCTGGTCGGCCAGAAGGCGCGCAAGGCCTTCGACGCGGGCATGACCCCGATCCTGTGCTGCGGCGAGGCCTTGGAAATCCGCAAGGCCGGCACCTACGTCGACTTCGTGCTCGCCCAGATCCGCGCAGCCCTCAAGGGCTGGGACGGCGCCGACGTGGCGAAGATAGTCATCGCCTACGAGCCCATCTGGGCCATCGGCACCGGTGAGACAGCCTCCGCCGCGGACGCCCAGGAGGTGTGCGGGGCGATCCGCGCCGCACTGCGCGAGGACTACGGCGACTCGGTCGCCGACGCCACCCGCATCCTCTACGGCGGCTCCGCCAAGCCGGGCAACATCAAGGAGCTCATGGCCCAGCCCGACATCGACGGCGGCCTGGTGGGCGGGGCGTCCCTGAAGGCGGACTCCTTCGCCCAGATGGCGACCTTCTACGCCTGAGCGGGGCGGGGCCCGCTGTCGGCCCCGCCGCGCTGGCGCGGGGGCCTCCGGTGCGCCGGTTGGCCCCCGCGCCGTTCTTCGCTAGACTGAAGCCCGGTTCCTGCAGTCCGCCGAGCGGATCATCGAGAAAACGGAAACATAGTGAGCATCCTCAACAACGTCCTCATCGTGATGATCTTCATCACGAGCGCCCTGCTGACCCTGACCGTCCTCATGCACAAGGGGCAGGGCGGCGGCCTTTCCGACATGTTCGGCGGGGGCATCTCGTCAACCGCCGGCTCCTCGGGCGTCGCCGAGCGCAACCTCAACCGCATCACCCTGGGGGTGCTGCTCGTGTGGGTCGTGTGCATCATCGGCTACGCCCTGCTCACGAAGTTCGCCGCATGACCCATTGAGACCGTCCCGGTCCGCGCCGCCCTCGCCCCCGAGGGCGGTTTTTCCATCCACTAACGAGAGCGAGATCCCCCGATGGACGCCATAGCAGCATGGGTGCCCACCGCCTTCTGGGCGGTCGTCTTCCTGTGGTCCTACCACAGGGAGCCCCGGCAGTTCAGGAACGCGTTCTTCTTCCTCTTCCTCGTGATCACGGCGCTGTTCACGGTGGCGGTCATGTCCCAGGACATGTGGGTCATCCTGCCCATCGGGCTCCTCGTCGTGTTCAGCCCCTTCGCGTTCATCGCGTTCCTCTTCGCGAACGCCTGGGTCGTCGCGCGCCGCGAGGGCGTGAGCCTGGCGACGCTGCTCCCCCTGCTCTTCGGCGTGGCCGTGGCCGGCTGGTTCGCGGCGTTGCCTCTGTCGGTGGGCCTCCACGCCCCCGAGTGGGTCCTCGGCGCCGCGATGCTGCTGACCGCGTGGGGCGCGTGGTTCTTCATGTCCTTCACGGCCCTGCTGCTCTACTCGACCTTCTACCGCTTGTTGCCGCGCAAGCGCGTCTACGACTACATCATCATCCACGGCGCCGGGCTCAACGGCGAGGAGCCGACGCCGCTGCTGCGCGGGCGCATTGAAACGGCGATCAGGCTGTGGGACCGGCAGGGCCGCAGGGCCGTCCTGGTGCCGTCGGGGGGCCAGGGCCCCGACGAGGTGGTGTCCGAGGCGGAGGCCATGCACCGGTTCCTCAGGACCAATGGGGTGGGGGAGGAGTCCATCCTCGACGAGGACCGTTCAACGACCACCATGGAGAACCTGGTGTTCGCGAAGCAGCTCATCGAGGAGAGGCAGCGGGGCTTCCCCTACCGCTGCGCGATGGTGACCAGCGACTACCACGTCTTCCGCACAGCCACTTACGCGCGGGCGGCGGGCATCCGGGGCGACGGCGTGGGCGCGAAGACCGCGTTCTACTACTTCCCGACCGCGTTCATCCGCGAGTTCATCGCCTTCACCCGCAAGCACTGGTTGCCCTACGCCCTCATCGCCGCCCTCATGCTGATCCCGGTCATCCACCGGGGCCTCATCGCCTTCGGGCACGAGATGGGGCTGTTCTAGGGTCCCCCCCGTACTCAGGGGTCCGCCCGCGCCGGGCGCGGTTCAGCGCACGAGGCGGGCGGCGGGCCCGTCCAGGTACACGCGCGCGGTGGGGGACAGGACAGCGCCCACCGGGTAGTCCTCAACGGGGGCGCCCCCCAGGGCGGCGGCGATGGCCCCGGCCTTCGCCGCCCCCGGCGCCGCCAGCCAGAGACTGCGGCACGAGCGCATGACGGCCATGGAGATGGTGATGCGCTGCGGCGGGGGCTTGGGGGAATCGGGAACGCGCACAACGGGTCCGGGCGAGTCCAGTGCCCGGTGGTGGGGGAAGAGCGAGCAGATGTGCCCGTCGGGCCCCATCCCGATCAACGCGGTGTCGAAGGAGCGCGCGCCCATGAGGCGCTCCCACGTGCGGGCGAAAGCCGCCGCCGCCTCCTCCAGGCCGTCGGCCCCGTACTGGTCCGCGCTCGGCATGCGCACCAACTCCACCCCAGGGCAGTGCCTGAGGAAACCGGTCCACGCCTCGTCGTCGTTGCGCAGGGGGTCGCCCGCGGCGACGTAGCGCTCGTCCACCATCCACACGCGCACCCGCGACCAGTCGACCGCGCTGGGGCCGACGAGGCCGGGCAGCAGGCGCTGCGTGACGAACCCGCCCGACAGGCCCACGTCGACGCGGCGGCCGGCGGGGGCGCGGAGCACCAGGCGGGACAGGTCCTCGAGGAAACGGGGCCCCAGGACGGAGGCGATGCCCGCCTCGGACGGGGCGACCACCAGTTCGGCGACCTCCCTCATGTCACTGCTCCGCGCCCAAGGGGATGAGGGGGACCTCCTGGGTGAGCAGGCGCCCGTAGTAGGCGTCCGGGTCCAGGCGCCGCAGCTCCTCCATGAGGCAGTCCTGCACGGAGCGGCGCGGCAGGCTCGCGGGCGCGTCGTCGAGGCCGGGGCGCGCCAGGCGCGCCACCGACGAGGACGCGGGCCTCGACAGGGACACCTCGGTGCCGTCGTCGAAGAGGAAACTGACCTGTGTCACGGTCTGCGCCTCCGGGTCGGTCTCGCGGCTCACGGGGACGCCCAACTGGTGGTGCAGCCACGCGGCCACGAGGTAGCTGGAGGGGTGCGTGGCGTGGCCGCGCACCAGAACGGAGGCGGGCAGGCGGTCGAAGTCCTCCGCGATGGCGGCCAGCAGCGCCCTCCACAGGGTCACGCCCGCCCACCCCAGGTCGGTGTCGCCCGGCGTGTAGACGCCGGACAGGGCGCGCAGGGCCGCCATCGGGCACGCTGTGGCGCGCGAGTCCGTGATCCTGCGGGTCGCGATGCGCCCCAGGGGGTGCTCGCCCGGGTTGGCGGGAGGATCCACCGGCCAGTAGGTGACCACGGGCGTGTCCGGCTGCAGCAGTGGCATCACCAGGGAGTCGATGCTCGTGGCGGCCTCGCCGCGCGGCTCCAGGATGACGATGTCGGACAGGCCCGCGGAGTCGCCCACGCGGATCTGCGCGTTGAGCAGCGCTTCGGATCCGGTCGCGGGCGGGTCGACCACGACGATCACCCGGCACGGGTGCTCCCGGGAGACCGCGTCGGATATCTCGATGGCGTTGTCGACATCGATGAGGTCGGGCACGCAGATCAGCAGCGTGAGGACGCGGCCCAGCGCGGCCGATCCGCGCTCCTCGCGCAGCTCCACGATCCGCGAGGCGACCTGCGCCGACGTCGTGTTCTTCAAAGTGATGATCACGGCAGCCTCCACATGCGTCCGTCGTCGGCCAGCATCCGGTGCGCGCTGGGCGGCCCCCACGCGCCCGGCGCGTACTGCTCGGGCTGGCCCTGGCCCGCCCAGTAGTCCAGCACGGGATCGAGGATCCGCCACGACCACTCCACCTCCCGCTGGTGGGGGAAGAGCGGGGCGGAGCCGACCAGCGCGTCCAGGATGAGGCGCTCGTAGGCCTCCGGGGAGTCCTCGGTGAAGGCGTGGCCGTAGGCGAAGTCCATCGTCACGTCGCGCACCTGCATCTCGGCCCCGGGCACCTTCGCGCCGAACTTCAACGTGAGCCCCTCGTCGGGCTGGACGCGGACCACGAGGACGTTCTGCCCCGACTCGGCCAGGTCCGTCGTCGGGAAGGGCACGTGCGCGGAGCGCTTGAAGACCACGGCGATCTCGGTCACCCGTTTGCCGAGGCGCTTGCCGGCCCTGAGGTAGAAGGGGACGCCCGCCCACCGGCGCGTGTCCACGAACAGCTTGATGGCGGCGAAGGTCTCAGTCGTCGAGTCCGCGGGGATGCCGTCCTCCTCCAGGTAGCCGCGCACCCGCTGCCCGCCCTGCCACCCGGCGGCGTACTGGCCGCGCGCCGTCGAGGCGGCCAGGTCCTCGGGCAGGCGCACCGCGGAGAGCACCTTCTCCTTCTCCGTCCTGATCTCCCCGGGCGTGAAGCGCACGGGCTCCTCCATGGCCGTCAGGGCCATGAGCTGGAGCAGGTGGTTCTGGATGACGTCGCGGGCCGCCCCGATGCCGTCGTAGTAGCCCGCCCGCGTGCCGATGCCGATGTCCTCCGCCATCGTGATCTGCACGGAGTCCACGTAGTTGGCCTTCCACAGGGGCTCGAACATCGTGTTCGCGAAACGCATCGCCATGATGTTCTGGACGGTCTCCTTGCCCAGGTAGTGGTCGATGCGGAAGACGTCGGACTCGTCGAAGATCTGGGAGATCACGCCCGACAGTTCGCGCGCCGACGCCAGGTCGTGGCCGAAGGGCTTCTCGATGATGACGCGCCGCCACTCCCGGTCCGTGCGGCGGTTGAGGCCCGTCTCCGCCAAGTGCTGGGCGACGACGGGGAACCAGGACGGCGGGATCGACAGGTAGAAGGCGTGGTTGCCTCCAGTGCCGCGGGACCGGTCCAGCTCGGCGACCGTGTCCGCGAGCTTCTGGTAGGCGGCCGGGTCGTCGAAGGTGCCCGACACGAAACGCAGGCCGGAGCGCATCTGGCTCCACGTGCGCTCGTTGAGGCCCGTGCGCGCGTGCTTCTCGATGGAGGCGCGCACGTAGTCCTCGAAGTCCGAGGCCGACCAGTCGCGGCGCGCGAAGCCCGTGAGCGCGAAGGCAGGGTGCAGCAGGCCCCTGTTGGCCAGGTCGTAGACCGCGGGCAGCAGCTTCTTGCGGGCCAGGTCGCCCGTGATCCCGAAGATCACCAGGCCGCACGGGGGCGAGATCCGGGGGAGCCGGCGGTCCGCCGGGTCGTGCAGTGTCGGGGCTCGTCGCTCCATAGGGGTCCTCCCATCGTCCTGTGCGGCACCGGCGGGGCGCGCCCGGACCGGATGCGCGGGGGCCGTGGAGCGCGGACTCCACGGCCCCCGCGGGGCTTGCAGCGCTACGCGCGGGCGCGCTCCAGGGACTTCCTGGCCGCGGCCGCCACGTGGTCCGCATCAATACCGTACTCCTTGAACAGGAGCGCGCCACTGGCGGACGCACCGAAGTGCTCGATGGAAACGGGCACACCCGCGTCGCCCAGCCAGCGGTACCAGGGCAGCGCGATCCCGGCCTCGACGGAGACGCGGGCCCTCACGGCGGGGGGCAGGACGGAGCGCTGGTACTCCTCGTCCTGGGCCTCGAACCAGTCCAGGCAGGGCACCGACACGACGCGGGCGGCGATGCCCTCGGCGGCCAGGAGTCCGCGCGCCTCCAGGGCGACGGGCACCTCGGAGCCCGAGGCCAGGAGGACCACGTCGGGGGTCCCCTCGGTGTCGGCCAGCACGTAGGCGCCGCGCGCCAGGGAGTCGGCCGGCGCCAGGGCGCCCTCGCCGCGGCGGGGGTTGGGCAGGTTCTGGCGGGACAGGACCAGGGCCGCCGGGTGGGACTGCTCGAGCACGGCCTTCCACGCGGCGGCCGTTTCCGCGGCGTCGGCGGGGCGCACGACCGCCAGGTTCGGGATGGCGCGGTAGGCGGCGAGGTGCTCGATCGGCTGGTGGGTGGGGCCGTCCTCGCCCACGCCGATGGAGTCGTGGGTCCACACGTAGGTGACGGGCAGATCCATCAGGGCGGCCAGGCGCACGGCGCCGCGCATGTAGTCGGAGAACACGAAGAACGTGCCGCCGTAGGGCCGGTTGACGCCGTCCGCGGCGATGCCGTTCATGATGCAGCCCATCGCGAACTCGCGGACGCCGAAGTGCAGGTTGCGCCCGAACTCGTTGCCGCTGAACGCCTTCGACGAGGCGGACTCGGGCAGGAAGGACGGCTCGCCCTTCATGAGGGTGTTGTTCGAGCCCGCCAGGTCGGCCGAGCCGCCCCACAGCTCGGGCAGCACCGAGGCGATGGCGCAGAGCACCTGGCCGGACGCGGAGCGCGTGGCCACGGCCTTGCCCTCCTCGAAGACCGGCAGCGCGGCCTCCCAGCCCTCGGGCAGCTTCCCCGCCTGGAGGCGGTCCAGCAGGGCGGCGCCGTCGGGGTTGGCGGCCCTCCACGCCTCGAAGCGCTCGTCCCAGTCGCGGCGGAACGCGGCGGCGCGCTCGGCGGCGCGGGCCCGCACGGCGGCGACCGCCTCGTCGTCGACGGCGAACATGGCGTCCGGGTCGGCCCCCAGGGCCTCCTTCAGGCCGGACAGGGCCTCGGCGCCCAGCTTCGCCCCGTGGATGCCTCCGGTGTTCTGCTTGCCGGGGGTGGGCCAGCCGATGATGGTGCGCACCGCGATGATCGACGGCTTGTCGGTGACGGCCCTGGCGGCGTCGATGGCGGCCGACAGGGCCTCCACGTCCTCGCTGTAGGAGCCGTCCGCGCTCAGCCACTCCACGCGCTGCACGTGCCAGCCGTAGGCCTCGTAGCGCGCCAGGACGTCCTCGGAGAAGGCGATGGAGGTGTTGTCCTCGATGGAGATGTGGTTGTCGTCCCACAAGACGGTGAGGTTGCCCAGCTTCTGGGTGCCGGCCAGGGAGGACGCCTCGGCGGACACGCCCTCCTGCAGGCAGCCGTCGCCGGCGATGACGTACACGTCGTGGTCGAACACGGACTCGCCCAAGGGGGTGGCGGGGTCGAGGAGGCCGTGGACGCGGCGGGAGTTCATGGCGAAGCCGACAGCGGAGGCCAGGCCCGAGCCCAGCGGGCCGGTCGTGATCTCCACGCCCTTGGTGTGCCCGAACTCCGGGTGGGCGGGCGTGAGCGACCCGGCGGTGCGCAGCGCCTTGATGTCGTCCAGTTCCAGGCCTGCCCCGGCCAGGTAGAGCTGCACGTACTGGGTGAGCGAGGAGTGCCCTGCCGACAGGATGAAGCGGTCCCTCCCGAGCCAGCGGGGATCGGACGGATCGAAGCGCATCTGCTTGTGGTAGAGCACGTAGGCGGCGGGAGCCAGCGAGATCGCGGCCCCGGGGTGCCCGGAGCCCGCCTGCTCGACCGCGTCCGCCGCGAGGAGCTTCGCCGTCTTCACCGCGCGGTCGTCGATGTGGTCCCAATTCAATGTCACGTCGGCCTCCAGCCGTACAGGCCCCATCCTCGGGGCGGGTAGTTTTCCGCCTCACAGTCTAGCTGCTATGTGCGCTGGCGCATACCGGTCCGGGCGGCCGTGCACTTTTGCGGATACGCTGGGGCCGTGGACACCATCGAGGACACCGCCTCCGACTGGCTCGACCACCTGAGGGTCGAGCGCGGGGCGTCGGCGCACACGGTGTCGAACTACCGGCGCGACATCCGCCGCTACGCCCGCGACCTGGGGGCCCGGGGGATCACGGACATCGCCGGTGTGCGCGCCGCGGACATCGAGGCCCACCTGGCGTCGCTGGCGTCGGGCGGGCTCACGGGCGCCCCGGCCGCCCCCGCCTCGGTGG
>NZ_CP017298.1:60561-72277 GCF_001746855.1 Pauljensenia hongkongensis
CTCGGTGGCCCGCGCCAGCGCCGCCATCCGCGGGCTGCACGCCTACGCGCTGCGCCAGGGGCGCGTGGGCGCCGACGCCGCAGCCGAGGTGCGCGCGCCCAAACAGGGCTCCCACCTGCCCAAGGCGCTCAGCGTCGACCAGGTCTCCCGGCTCCTCGACGCCGCCCACTCCGCCCCGGGCGCGGCGGGGCTCAGGGACGCGGCCCTGCTCGAGCTGCTCTACGCCACGGGCGCCCGCGTCAGCGAGGCCGTGGGACTGGCCGTCGACGACATCGACTTGGACGACGAGGCGCCCGTCGTGAGGCTCTTCGGCAAGGGCCGCAAGGAGCGCCTGGTGCCGCTGGGCTCCTACGCGAAGGACGCCCTGGGCGCCTACCTGGTGCGCGGCCGCCCGGAACTGGCGGCGCGGGGGCGGGGCTCCCACGCGGTCTTCCTCAACAAGCGGGGGGCGGCCATGAGCCGTCAGAGCGCATGGGAGACGATCCGCAGGGCCGCCTCCGCGGCGGGCCTGGAGGCCGGGGTCTCCCCGCACACCCTGCGCCACTCCTTCGCCACCCACCTGCTGGAGGGTGGGGCGTCGGTGCGCGACGTGCAGGAGCTGCTGGGACACGCCTCGGTGCAGACCACGCAGATCTACACGAGGGTCACGGTCGCCGCGCTGCGCGAGGTCTACTGGACGGCGCACCCGCGTGCGCGGGGGAGGGCCCCGGGTGAAGGCGCAGGGGAAAGGCGGCGGGCCCCGAGGACGTGACCGCCGCCGGGCGCGCCGCCGGGTACGCACACAAGGGCCCTGAATTAGACAACATGGGTCGCACACAAGGGCGGAATCCCGCCCTTGTGTGCGCTGTCGTGTTGCGTAAATCCGGTCCTTGTGTGCGTAACAGGGGGTGGTGGCGCCCGGGTGAGGGCGTGGGGGGAGGGAGCGGTGGGCCTGGCGCGTGGCAACGGGGCATCCGCCGGTCGATGGCCTAGAATCGGAGCGTGACGATGTATGAGCCGCCAGCCGAGCAGGAGCTCCAACCAGACTATCCCGTGCCCGAGCCCCTCAGCGGCCACGGCCCAGCCCGCATTATCGCCATGTGCAACCAGAAGGGCGGGGTCGGCAAGACGACGACGACCATCAACCTGGGCGCCGCCCTGGCCGAGTACGGGCGCAGGGTCCTGGTCGTGGACTTCGACCCCCAGGGCGCGGCGTCGGTGGGCCTGGGCATCAACACCCTCGACATGGACCAGACCATCTACACGCTGCTCATGGACCCGAGGGCGGACGCGGCGGCCGCCATCTGCACCACCCGCACACCGAACCTCGACATCATCCCCGCGAACATCGACCTTTCCGCCGCCGAGGTGCAGCTGGTCAACGAGGTGGCGCGCGAGAGCGCCCTGGCGCGGGTGCTGCGCCGCGTCGAGGCCGACTACGACGTGATCCTGGTCGACTGCCAGCCCTCCCTGGGGCTCCTGGCCGTCAACGCCCTCACCGCCGCGCACGGCGTGATCGTGCCCGTCGAGGCGGAGTTCTTCGCGCTGCGCGGCGTGGCGCTGCTGGTCGAGACCATCGAGACCGTGCGCGACCGCATCAACCCGCGCCTCAAGATCGACGGGATCGTGGCGACCATGGTCGACCTGCGCACGCTGCACGCGCGGGAGGTGCTCGAGCGCCTCCACGAGGCCTTCGGCGACCTGGTGTTCACCACCCGCATCGGCAGGACCATCAAATTCCCCGACGCCTCCGTGGCCACCGAGCCGATCACCTCCTACGCGCCGGGCCACCCGGGGGCGGAGGCGTACCGGCGCCTCGCCCGCGAGGTGGTCGCCCGTGGCGACACCGCCTGAGGCGGACGGGACCGCGCCCGAGGGGGACCGGGACGACCGCTTCCAGGTGCGCCTCGACGTCTTCGAGGGGCCCTTCGACCTGCTCCTGCAGCTCATCGCGCGCAAGCGCCTGGACATCTCCGAGGTCGCGCTGGCGCGCGTGACGGACGAGTTCATCGCCCACATGCGCGCCTTCCCCGACCTGTCGCGGGCCACGGAGTTCCTGGTGGTCGCCGCGACCCTGCTCGACATGAAGGCCGCCCACCTGCTGCCCCGCCTCGACGACGGCCCGGACGCGGCCGCGGAGGACCTCGAGGCCAGGGACCTCCTCTTCTCCCGGCTGCTGCAGTACAGGGCCTTCAAGACGGCCGCCGCCCAGGTGGCCGCCTGCCTGGAGCGCTTCGGGGCGTACACGCCCCGCGCGGCACCGCTCGAGGCCCGTTTCGCCGCGCTGCTGCCCGAACTCGTGTGGACGACCACTCCCGGGGACCTGGCCCGCATGGCGGCCGACGCCCTCACGCGGACCGAGCCCTCCGTCGAGGTGGCGCACCTGCACGACCCCGTGGTGCCCGTGGCCGAACAGGCCCGGATCGTCGCCGAGCGCCTGGCCGCGCAGGGCTCCGCCACCTTCGAGTCCCTCGTGGCCGACGCCTGCGCGCGGGCAGTGGTGGTCGCCCGGTTCCTCGCGCTGCTGGAGCTGTACAGGCGGGGCGCCGTGGACTTCGCGCAGGACCAGCCCCTGGGCGAGCTCACGATGGTGTGGACCGGCGGAGGGGAGGCCTGCGCGGGCATCGACGACACCTACGAGGGCGGCCCCGCGTGGGGGGACGGCGACGGAGGCACTGCTGCGGTGCCGGGTGGGGAGACGACGGCGGGAGACGCGGCCATGGCGAGTGGGGAGACGGCGCCTCCCACGGAGGCGGCGTCGGACGAGGAGGACGGCGGAAGGCGCAGCAGTGGAGGATGAGCAGACGATGACAGGAGGCGCAGCGGTGGAGGACGAGCGGACCGCAGGGGGAGGCGGCGGCCTGCGGGCGCCGATCGAAGCGGTCATGATGGTGGCCGCCGAACCGGTGCCCGCCTCGGACATCGCCGACGCGCTCGGCGTGGACCAGGAGGAGGCCGACGGGGCGCTGCGCGCACTGGCGCGCTCCTACAGGGAGGAGGGGCGCGGATTCGAACTGCGGGAGGCCGCGGGCGGCTGGCGCGTCTACTCCTCCCCGCGCTTCGCCGACGTGGTCGGCCGATTCGTGGTGGGCACAGCGCAGGCCCGCCTGTCCCAGGCGGCGCTGGAGACGCTCGCGATCATCGCCTACCGCCAGCCCATCACCCGCGCCCGCGTCTCCAGGGTGCGCGGGGTCGGCGTCGACGCCGTCGTGCGGACCCTCATGGCCCGAGGCCTGATCGCCGAAGTGGGGGAAACGGAATCCGGCGCGCGCCTGTATGGTACTACCAGCGAGTTTCTTGAGAAGATGGGTTTGGGATCGTTGGAGGACCTGGTACCGCTGGCGCCCTACTTACCAGCCGCTGAGGAGCTGGACGACCTGGAGGACCAATTATGAGAAAAGACCTTTACACCGCCGGGGGCGTGCGCCTGCAGAAGGTGCTGGCCCAGGCGGGGGTCGCCTCGCGCCGCGCCGCCGAGCAGATGATCGCCGACGGGCGAGTCAGCGTCGACGGGCAGGTGGTGCGCGGCCAGGGCATGCGCGTGGACCCCACGGCGCAGGTCATCCACGTCGACGGCGAGAGGCTCATCCTCGACGAGACCAAGCACGTGGTGCTCGCCATCAACAAGCCCGTCGGCGTGGTCTCCACGATGAGCGACCCGGAGGGCAGGCCCACCGTGGCCGACATCGTCGCGGGCTACCCCGAGCGCCTCTACCACGTGGGGCGCCTCGACATCGACACCTCCGGGCTGCTGCTGCTCACCAACGACGGCGAGCTGGCCAACCGCCTCACGCACCCCTCCTACGAGATCAGCAAGACCTACGTGGCGCGCCTGCACGGCGAGGTGCGCCCCGGCGTGAAGCGCCGCCTCATGGCGGGCATCGAGTTGGAGGACGGGCCCATCGCGGTCGACGGCTTCCGCGTGGTCGACACCTACGGCGACATCACGACCGTGGAGATCGTCGTCCACGAGGGGCGCAACCGCCTGGTGCGCCGCATGATGGACGCCGTCGGCTTCCCGGTGCGCGAACTCGTGCGCACGGGCTTCGGCCCCATCCGCCTCGACCACCTGCAGCCGGGGACCAGCCGCCGCGTGAAGGGCAACGCGCTGACGGCCCTGTACGGGGCAGTCGGACTGTGAGCGGCGCGGAGGCCCCCGCCCAGGGCCCGCGCGCCATGGCGACGCGCGGACCCGTCCTGGTGATCGGATCGGGGCTTCTGGGCGCCTCACTGGGCCTCGCCCTGCGCGCCGGGGGCGTGGAGGTCCTCCTGGAGGACGCCTCGCCCACGTCGCTGCGCCTCGCCCAGGACATCGGCGCGGGCCGCCCGCTGTCGGACTGGGCCGCGGACACGGGGGAGCAGAGGGAGGCCGGCCCCCACCTCGTGGTCGTCGCGACGCCGCCGGACGTGGCGGACCGCTGCGTCGTGCACGCCCTGCGCGCCTACCCGCGCGCCTTCGTCACCGACGTCGCCTCCGTGAAGGACGCCGTCATGTCCGACGCGCTGGCCGAGCTCGGGCGCCAGGGGATGGCGGAGGCGGGGGCCCGCTACGTCGGATCGCACCCCATGGCGGGCCGGGAGCGCTCGGGCGCGGGCGCCGCGGACGCCGACCTGTTCTACGGCAGGCCCTGGGTGGTGGTCGCCCACGAGGGATCCAGCCCCGAGGCGGTGCTCGCGGTGCGGGCCCTCGCCTCAGACGTGGGCGGCGTGCCCATGGAGATGACGGCGCCCATGCACGACCGCTCCGTGGCGCTGGTGTCCCACGTCCCGCAACTCGTGTCGTCGATGCTGGCGGCCCGCCTGGGGGACGCCCCGCCCGAGGCCCTGTCGCTGGCGGGCCAGGGGCTGCGGGACACGGCGCGCATCGCCGCCTCCGACCCCAGGCTGTGGACCGCGATCCTGGCGGGCAACGCCGGCCCCGTGGCCGAGGTGCTGCGCGGGATCCAGCGCGACCTCGACGACCTGGTGACCCACTTGGACGCGGCGGCCAGGCTGGGGCCCCTGCGCGGGGGCAGCGTGGGCGCCATCAACCGCGTCATGGAGGCGGGCAACAGGGGAGTGGCCCGCATCCCCGGCAAGCACGGCGGGGCGCCCCGCCGCTACGCCGAGCTGGAGGTCCTCATCCCCGACTCGCCCGGCGAGATGGGCCGCCTGTTCTCCGAGCTCGGCGGGGCGGGGGTCAGCATCGAGGACTTCGTCCTGGAGCACTCCGCCGGGCAGCAGGTCGGCGTGGGCAGGATCATGATCGACCCGTCCGCCATGGAACGGGCGGTGGAGGTGCTCGAGGCGCGCGCGTGGCGCCTCATCCCGCACTGAGCAGGGGCTGCGGGTGGGCGACCCTGGGCTCCCCCTCCCGGGTGCCTCAACCCGCACTGAGTTTGGGGGCTCTGGGGCCCCTGAGTCTTCGGCCATCTGCCGAGCGAGCGCCCGCGTCCTCCCGGCCAGCGCGAGCGCATATGCCAGCGGGTGCCGACCGTGTTCTCCTGGCCCGCTTGAGCGCGCACTCGCACGGGCGCTGTCCGCCTCCGCCCCGATGGGCGCCGCCCGTGTCCGCCCCGGGCGGCGCTTACGGCGTAGGATCGACGTGTGCGCGTACTGGTCGTGGGAGCGGGAACCATGGGGATCACCCACGGCTGGCTGCTGTCGCAGCACCACGACGTGTCATGGCTGGTCCGCGCGGACAGGGCGGACTTCTACAGGGAGCCCTTCGCGCTCCGCGTCCACGATCTCCGCCCCGGCCACCGGGACACGACGGCCACCATCTCCCTCAAGCTCGTCACCAGTATCGCGCCGGACCTGTACGACGCGGTCCTCGTCATGGTGCCGGGCGGGAGCCTGGCCGACGTGCTGCCCGTGCTCGACGGCGTTGGCACCGACGTTCCGGTCGTCCTCATGCTCAACCACTGGAACCTAGCCGGGGCCCTGGGCGGCTCCTCGGAGCCGCGCGCGAACCGCCTGCTCGGCTTCCCGTCCCAGGTCGGAGGCGGCAGGCAGGGCCACCGGATCTCAGTGACCGTCTTCCCCCGCGGCACGGTCCTGGAAGCCGGCACTGCCAGCAAGAAGGCGGCGTTGGACAAGGCCGAGGCGCTGTTGGCCTCGGGGGGACTCACCATTCGCCGCCAGCGCCGTATGCCCGACTGGCTCGCGGTGCACAGCATGCAGCAGGCCCTCACCGCCGCGCCGCTCATCGAGGCGGGGAGCTATCGCGCGTTCGCCGCGGATCGGGCGGCCATAACCCGCATGGTCGTGGCTTTCCGGGAGGGCCTCGACGTGTGCCGCGCCCGCGGCATCCCCACGTGGCGCCTCTGGCCAGCGCCATTGTTCAAGCTCCCCAAGCCCCTGGTCGCGCGCCTACTGCAAGGGATGTTCCAGCAGGCCGAAACAGAGGCGATGGTGGTGGGCCACATGGGCCACGGCCTGGACGAGTGGATCGAGGGGCTGGCGTCCATACGGGCCGACGCGCAGCGCCTCGGCGTCCCGGCTCCTGAGATCGACCGGCAGTGGGCCGTCATCCGCTCCCGACGGTCAGGGGCCTGAGCCCCCGGCTCCTCCCGCAGCGGTGCGCGGTGGCCGTTCCGCCTGCCCGAGGGGGCCTGATGGCCCGGCTCCCCGCGCCACGGCAGCAGTGGTTCTCCCGCCGCTACAATGGGGGAGTCCCGCCGCGCGGCCGACCGGCCCCGGCCAACTGCCGCGCGCGGGGCGGTGCACCAATACCCACGAAACCCCTGAAACGCACGGAGCGGGAGCAGTCCCGCGCTCGCTGGGCGCAGCCGCGTTCCGTTGCGGAGCACGAGGGGAACTGGAGGAACCCATGAACGACGACGCCCGCAGGGCCGCCATCGGCCGCCTCGGCATCACGGTAGCGATCGACGGGCCCGCGGGCTCGGGCAAGTCCACGGTCTCCAAAGCCGTCGCCTCCCGCGCCGGCATCGGGTACCTGGACACGGGGGCCATGTACCGGGCGCTCACGTGGTTCGCCCTGGAGTCCGGCGTGGACTTCGGGGCCGAGGGCTCTGCCGAACTCGTCGCCTCCCTGGCCGACCGGATGCGCCTGCGCCTCGACTCGGACCCCCACGACCCCCACGTGTGGGTGGGGGAGGCCGAGGTGACCGCCGCGATCCGCGAGCCGCGCATCGCCCTGGCCATCAGGCACGTCTCCACGAACCTGCGGGTGCGCGCGTGGATGGCGCAGGAGCAGCGGCGCCGCATGATGGAGGCGCGCGCCCAGGGGTCGGGCATGATCGCCGAGGGCAGGGACATCACGACCGTCGTCTGCCCGGACGCCGACGTGCGGGTCCTGCTGCTGGCGGACGAGGAGGCGCGCCTGCGCAGGCGCACCCTGGAACTGTACGGCGACTGCGCCCCCGAGCACCTCGAGGCCGTGCGGGAGCAGGTGCAGGGGCGCGACCGCGCGGACTCCGCCGTCACCGAGTTCATGAAGCCCGCGCCCGGAGTGCGGGTGGTGGACTCCACGGGCCTCGATGTCGAGGGCGTCACCGGGGCCGTGCTCGCCCTGGTGGACGAGGACCTGCGGGTGCGGGGCGCCTGAGCGGGCGCGCGGGCGGTGTTGTCCGACGGCGGGTAGATCGGCATTGGGGTAGGGAACCGCTCATTGGGGTAGGCGAATTGCCTACCCCAATGCCCTGTTTCCTACCCCGATGAGGGAGCCGGAGCAGGGCGCCTGGCGCCCGGCGCCCGGCCGCATCATCTGCGGGCGCCCCACCGCCTCCCTGCTACGCACACAAGGACCCCGAATTAGACAACACGCACCGCACACATCGGCTTGATTCCGCCCTTGTGTGCGCAGGCGTGTTGCGTAATTCCGGCCGTTGTGTGCGTAACTCGGAAGAGCGGTGGCGTCCATCGAGTTGGAAGCCTCCGGGTTCAGCAAACAGTTGATCTCCATCAACACGGAGGTGCTGGACCACCTGCGCCGCGCCGGCGCCCGGCTCACAGTGCGCCTCGAGATCCAGGCCGAGTCCGACCAGGGATTCGACGACGCCGTGCGGCGCACTGTGGGCGAGAACTCCGCGAACCTGGGATTCGGCGGCTACGGCTTCGAGGAGTGAGGACCGCGCCCGCCCGGGGGTCTCCGGAAACGGGGGTCCTGGGCGGGCTCCAGGTGCGGCACCGCGACGCGGCGCGCGGAACTGCGCCGCCGCCGATGCCCTATGCGAGCGCGCTCCGCGCAGGCGCGGGCGGGCCGAAGTCGGTGCTGATGAGATCTGTCTACGCGCCCATTGACTCCGCGCGGGCGCACGGGGCTTGGCGGCGCCGCCTCGATCTGATACGCCGATGAATGTATGTCCGCAAAACCGCGCTCCGCAGGACACGGGACGATACAATGGTTACCTGTTATTTGTATGGTGGATAACCGCAGGGAGGCGGCTCAGGGATGACCATTGGATACAGGAGCATCATCGAAATCGATGATCCGCGCGGGGCTCTGGCTGTTGCGGATGAACAGTTCCGCGCGTGGCTGCGGTCGAAGAAGCTGGATCAGCGCACAGCAGTCGCGCGCGACGAGTGGGACGGTCCCGGCATCTACGACATCGGCGAGGGCACAACGCTCACCGTCATCAACGAGGCGGACTCGGAAGGCGGCTATGAGGCCCAACTCCTCGAACTCGTTGAAAACAGCAAGGGGCGGGGACGGTGGAGGACGCGCTTCTACGCGATGCACAGGGCCCACGAGACGCGGTACAGCAGTGTGCTATGGATTGAGACCAGGGGACTCGGCGACAAAGGGGAGGAAAAGGTCCCCAACCCGCCCCGCCTCGTCCGCCAGCTGCTCAGCGACGTGAGAACCGCGCACAACCACGGCGTGCCGCTGCTGGTCGAGCCCGAACCCGTACGGCGCCCTTCCGAAATCGAGCGGTTGATCGCCCACATCCGCAACCCCGAACGCACAGTGTCGCTCATTGTGGCCGCACCCGTCGGACACGGCATCGACATGAAGGAGAAATGGCGTGACGCCCTGTCCTCCCTCACCAAGGAAAGTCAGGGTTGTGCCAGCTTCTTCGTCCTGGAGGACGACACATTCCGCCTCTTCAACGAGCGGATGAAAAAAGGGCTTCGACTGCCCAAAGGCTGCCTCAGGACCTACTGCCCCAGGGTCGACCCTGACGACCCTGTGGACCTTCGCCGCCACAGGATTCTCACAACCCAGCGGATGGTCTCCGAGTTCGACGACAGGAGGCGGAGGTTCTCCCCGCGGCTCGCGCGCACGATCTCCACCCAGCCGCTCATCAACGCGTGGCAGGCGCCCCTGCCCCTGGAACTGGTAGTGGCCGAGCGGCTCCTTGAGAAGCGGCGCTTGAGCTTGACGCGCGTGGTGCCGAAGGCCCATGATCCTGAGTCACAGCCTCTGATCGTTACGGTTCCTTCCCCCAAGGGCGGGACACAGGCACCACAACGGCCTCGAGCCCGGTCCGCTGAAGCGGTCGCCAGTACGGAGCGGTGTCCGGCCACGCTGTCGTGGAAAGACAAGCTGCGGGCGTTCCTCGCGCGTTTCACTGGTGGTCGCGCCGTACATTCCGAGACCGAGCTCGTCACGGCGATCGACGAGGCGGAGGCGGCGTTCGCGCGCCTCGACGCCGAGAAACGGGATGCCCTTGACGAGGCGGGGCGCAGGCGTGTTGAGTGCGAGACTCTACGGAGAACCGCCGAGGAGAACCTCGAGTTGGCGCAAGGCGTGGACGATGAACTGACTGAGCTCAAAGGGAAGTATGACGATGCGCAGCACGATGTGGCCAGACTGGAAGAGGAACAGCGCGTCCTCGAGAAGAAGGTGCGTAGACTTGAACGGCAGGTGAGGAACCCTGGCTCTCACGCATCGGAGGCCGCTGCGGAGGACTGGATCGAGAATCCCCCGGACTCTGTGACCGGAATCGTTGACCGGCTCACCGGTGACTCACAAGGGTACGATCTTGTGCGCAAATATGTGGAGCTGAGTGACCTGGACAAAGTGCTTGAGGGCGCTTTCCGTGTCGACGAAGTCGATGCATCACGGTTCGCAACTGCCTTCTGGAAGTACATCCTGGTGCTCATGGACTACATGAGGGCGTGCGAGGCAGGCGACTTCAAGGGCGGGGTGCACAAGTACTTGGAGGAAAGCAGATTCCCGTACCACACTTGCCCGCAAAGCCGTCACAAGCCCACAGAATCGGACACCGTGCGGACGGGGAAGCGTATGAGGGCAGAACGCACCTTCCGTGTCCCTGCGGATGTGGACCCCCGTGGCCGTATTGAGATGTGGGCTCACTTCGCGCCCACCGGCGGCGGCCAGACGGCCCCGCGCATGCACTACTACGCGGACACTAGGAATACCCACAAGGTCTACATCGGCTACATCGGCCCCCACTTGACGAACACAAAGACGAACTGAATCGATTCGTGTCAACACGGGAAGGCCACCGGTTTTGTGTGGGACACCGCCGTACAGGCGGAGGTTCCACTGCAAGAGCGGCCCGCGTTGGGCGAACCGCAGTGCGCCCGCGCGTGCGACCCCCCGTATTGGGGCGGGGAGATCGGCATTGGGGCAGGAAACCGCCCATTGGGGTAGGCAAATTGCCTACCCCAATGACTTGTTGCCTACCCCGATGGGGGAGCAGTGGGCGCGGGCGCTAGCCGACCGGGGCCTCCTCGGCCACTGCCCCGGCCGCCGCCCACGCGAGCGGGTGGTGGCAGGCCACGCGGTGCCCGCCGCCGGACAGCGGGGGCTGGGCCAGGCACTCATCGGTGGCGAAGGGGCAGCGTGGCCGGAAGCGGCAGCCCTCGGGCGGGTTGATGGCGCTGGGCGGCTCGCCCGTGAGCTTGATGGCGTCGTCGGCGTGCTCGAAGGCCGGGTCGGGCACGGGGATGGAGTCGATGAGCGCCTTCGTGTACGGGTGCCTCGGGTTCGCCACGACCTCCTCGGCGGGTCCCTCCTCCACGATCCTGCCCAGGTACATGACGCCGATCCGGTCGGCCATGTACTGCACGACGGCCAGGTCGTGGCTGATGAACAGGTAGGACAGGCCCAGCTCCTCCTGCAGGTCCTTCATGAGGTTGAGGACCTGCGCCTGGACGGACACGTCCAGGGCGGACACGGGCTCGTCGGCGACGATGAGGTCGGGCGCCAGGGTGAGCGAGCGGGCGAAGCCGATGCGCTGGAGCTGGCCTCCTGAGAACTCGTGCGGGTAGCGGTCCAGGATCTCCTCGGTCAGGCCCACCTGTTCCAAGATCTCCATGATGCGCTCGGCGATCTGCTGGGCGTCGCCGGTCCTCTGGATGCTCATGGGCTCGGCCAGGATCTGGTCGATGCGCATGCGCGGGTCCATGGCGGCGTAGGAGTCCTGGAACATCATCTGGACATCCCGGTGGATCCTGACGGCGTCGCGGCCCTTCAGGGCCGCCAGGTCGCGCCCGTCCAGTTCGATGGCCCCGCCCGAGGGCGGTTCGAGGCCCGCGATGAGGCGTCCCACGGTGGACTTGCCGCAGCCCGACTCGCCCACGAGGCCGTAGGTCTCGCCCTTGCGGACCGTGATAGAGACGCGGTCGACGGCGGAGACGACGCCCTTGTCGCGCTTGAAGAACCCCGACCCGGCCGACTCGTACTCGCGGGACGCCTCCTTGACATCGAGCAGGGTCCCACGGGGCGCGGGCCCCGTCGGCGGGGCGGCTGGGCCCTGCGCGCCGTATGCTCCGGCCCGTTCGGCGGAGTCGGCCCCGGCGCTTTCCGCGGCGCCCGCTCCCG
>NZ_CP017298.1:72327-88339 GCF_001746855.1 Pauljensenia hongkongensis
AGGCACTGCCAGCACTGGCGCCCTGCGCACCCCGCTCCTGCACCAGCCTGGTCGGCGGAGCCCAGCCTGGTGCCTTCCGCGCCGCCCGCCCCGGCCCGGTCGGCGGAGCCGGCCCCCGCCTCGTCGGCCGCGCGCTCGGCGTCGAGCCTGGCCTGGAGGGCGGCGGGCGACTCGTCGCCCTCGAGGACGGGGTGGAAGCACGCGTAGGTGTGCGCGCCCTCGCCGCCGAGGCCGGGGTAGGCCGCGCGGCACTGGTCCGTGGCCCACAGGCAGCGCGCCGCGAAACGGCAGCCGACCGGCAGGTCCGTCAGCGAGGGCGGGGCGCCGGGGATCGAGAACAGCCTGGTGCGCTCGGCCAGGGCGCGCTCGGGCAGGGCCGCCATCAGCGAGCTCGTGTACCGGTGGCGGGGCTCGGTGAACAGGGTCCTCGTGGGGGCCGTCTCCACGATGCGCCCCGCGTACATGACGGACACGCGGTCGGTGTGCCCGGCGACCACGCCCAGGTCGTGGGTGATGAGGATGACGCCCATCTGGTACTCGTCGCGCAGCTCGTCGATGAGGTCGAGGATCTGCATCTGCGTCGTCACGTCCAGGGCCGTGGTCGGCTCGTCGGCGATGAGGATGCGCGGCTGGCACACCAGCGCCATGGCGATCATGACGCGCTGGCGCATGCCGCCCGACAGCTGGTGCGGGTAGGAGTTGATGACCGACTCGGGGCGGGGCATCCCCACGCGCTTGAGGATCTCGACGGCGCGGGCCAGTGCCTCCTTCTTCGGCATCTTCTCGTGCACGCGCAACGGCTCGCACACCTGCAGCCCGATCTTCATGGTCGGGTTCAGGCTGGTGAGCGGGTCCTGGAAGATCATGCCGACCTTCGTGCCGCGCAGTTTGCGCACCGACGCGGGGGGCATCGAGGTGAGATCCTCGCCCTCCAGGAGCATCGACCCCGAGGACACGCGCCCGCCCTGGGGCAGCAGGCCCATCAGGGACAGGGCCGTCATGGTCTTGCCGGAGCCGGACTCACCCACGACGCCCAGGGTCTCCCCGGCGTTGACGACCAGGTCGACGCCCGACAGCGCCCGGACCACGCCGGAGCGGATCTCGATGTCGGTGTGCAGGTCCTTGATTTCTAGGAGCGGAGTTGGAGTGGACATGGTCACCTCTTGCGCAGGCGGACTTCGAAGGCGTCGCGAAGGCCGTCCCCGATGAAATTGAACGACAGGACCAGCAGGATGATCGCGATGCCGGGCGGGAAGATCAGCCACCAGTTGCCCGAGTACACGTCGGACTGGCCGTTGGAGAGCATCGCGCCCCAGTCCGTGGCCGGCGGGGGAGCGCCCAGGCCCAGGAACGACAGGTAGGCCACGTAGAGGATGGCGTCGGCGACCTGGAAGGTGGCGTTGACGATGACCGTGCCGATCGTGTTGCGCACGATGTGCGTGCGGATCGCGCGGGGCATCGACCCGCCCATGCCCCGCATCGCCATCACGTACTCGCGGGTGCGCAGGGACAGGGCCTCGCCGCGGATCAGGCGGGACGTGCCCAGCCATGACAGGGCCGCCATGATCGCGATGAGGACGGGGACCGTCGGGGGGATCATCGTGGCGATGAGCATGAACAGGAAGAGGACGGGGATCGACATCATCGAGTCCACGATGCGCATCATGAGCGCGTCGACCCAGCCGCCCACGAACCCGGCGATCGCCCCGTAGGCGGTGCCGATGGCCGTGGCGAAGGTGCCGGCGAAGATGCCGACGACGATCGAGGTCTTGCCGCCCTCCATGAGG
This sequence comes from Pauljensenia hongkongensis, assembly GCF_001746855.1. GTDB lineage: Bacteria > Actinomycetota > Actinomycetes > Actinomycetales > Actinomycetaceae > Pauljensenia > Pauljensenia hongkongensis. Next base: position 74,115 of record NZ_CP017298.1, read on the forward strand.
CGCCCCAGCTGGTCGTAGCCGACTTTGTCGGTGCCCAGGGGGTGCTCGGCGGACGGGGGGAGCACCGAGTTCATCAGGTCCGTGTGGATCTGGTCGGTGCGCCACAGCAGGGGGCCCGCGAAGGAGAAGAGGACGAGCAGCGCCAGGAGGACCACTCCGAAGACGGCCAGCCTGTTCTCCATGAACACCTGGAGGCCCTGGAGCTTCGTGGACGCGCGCTTGGCGCGCTGCCGGGGGACCGCCCCCGCGGGGGCCTGTGCGGGTACTGCGCTCATTTGCTGCGACCTGCCAATCGGATACGTGGGTCGGCTGCGGCGTAGAGGAAGTCCGCCAGCAGGGCGCCGACGACCGTGGCGAGGGCGACGATCAGGGTGACGCCCAGCAGGATCGGGTAGTCGCGTCGGCCGGTGGCCTGCCAGTAGAGGTAGCCCATGCCGTTGAAGTTGAAGAGGGTCTCGATGACCAGGGCGCCGCAGAACATCGCCGGTATGTACAGGCCGATCATCGTGATGACGGGGAACATCGCGTTGCGCAGCGTGTGGACGAAGACGACGCGCACCTCGGACAGGCCCTTGGCGCGGGCGGTCCGCACGTACTGCTCGTTGAGGTTGTCCACCATGGAGGAGCGCACGTAGCGGGCGTAGGCGGCGATGGTGCCGATCGACAGGGCGCACACGGGCAGGACCAGGTGGTCCCACTGCTCCCACATGACGGCGAGGTCCTGGCCCTGGGGGGCCTCGCCCGGCAGGATCGGCCACACCTGCGAGAAGAGGACGATGAGGAGCAGGCCCGCGAAGAAGATCGGCGTCGAGTAGGCCAGCAGGCAGCCGATGGTGATGACGTAGTCGGGGGCCTTGTTGCGCTTGACCGCTTGGAACACGCCGAGCGGCACGGCGATGAGCAGGGCGAGGACGGTGGAGAGCAGGGAGAGGAAGATCGTGCGGGGCAGGCGCACGGCCAGCAGCGTCTTGACGGACTGGTTGTGCTGGTACGAGTAGCCGAAGTCGCCGTGCGCGATCTTGCCGATGTAGGTGACGTACTGCTCGACGATGGGCCGGTCGTAGCCGTTCTCGTGGTCGAAGGCGTCGAGCTGCTCCTGGGTGGCGTCCTTGCCCAGCGCCGCCCGGGCCGCGCCGCCGGGCTGCGACTGGAGGAGTGCGAAGGTGACGATGGTGACCAGGAAGACGACGACGACCGCCTGGCCCAACCGTTTGAGGAGGTATTTCAGCATTGCGGGCTCCGAGGTGTGGGCTGGGCGGGCCCGTCAGGGGCAGTGGGTCCCCGGCGGGCCCGCCCTTCCTTCATGATCCGGGGTGGTGGGAGGGTCACTGCTGCTTCCAGGACCAGTCCTCGGGCCAGGTGTCGCCCGTGGCGTCGATGTCCCCGAGGTCGAGGCCGCTCTTGACGGCTGTGATCTGGTAGTAGGGGTTGGGCATCCACAGGACCGGCAGGTCCTCGGCCAGGTAGTCGTTGTACTCGGCCAGGGCGTTCGCGTCGGACGACTTCGTCGAGGCGGTGATCAGCTCGTCGGCCTTCTCGGAGGAGTACTGGCCCAGGTTGACGGGCGCCTTGGTGGCGAAGAGGCGCTCGCCGGAGGCGTAGATCGGGTAGCCCCACGAGGTCTGGGATCCGAAGAACGACAGGTCCCACGTGCAGGGGGTCTCGTCGTCGCACACCTGCGAGGCGCCCACGGAGTCGGGCAGCTCCTGCATGTCGATGCCGATGCCGAGCTTGCGGAACTGGGAGATGACCTCCTCGAACATCTGGTGGGTCGAGGCGAAACCGGACTGGGAGTTGAGCTTGAAGTTCATGGAGTCCCCGGCCTCGATGCCCTCGCCGCACTGGTTGTCCCCGGTGCCCGGGTTCTCGCAGGTGGAGGCGCCGTCGGGGACGATCTTCCAGCCGTGGTCCTCCAGGAGCTTCTGGGCGGCCGCGGGGTCGAACTGGTAGGCGCAGCCCTCCATCGTGCCGACCTTCTCAGGGGACATGGGGACGGGCCCGCAGGTGGGCGAGGCCGTGCCGTTCCAGACCTTGTCGGACAGGGTCTTCTGGTCGATGAGCTGCTGCATGGCCTGGCGGATGTACTTCTGGTTGATGAACTTCGAGCCGGAGGCCTGGGGGGCGAAGTTCAGTGCGAGGTAGGTGATGGAGTTGCCGGGCCACAGGAAGACCGTGTACCCCTTGGCCTCGACGGCGCTCTTCTGGCCGTACTGGGCGGCGGGGATGTAGCCGAAGTCGATGCCGCCCGAGCGCACCGTGTTGAACTCGGCGTCGTCACCGGTGAACGCCTTGTAGATGAGTTTGTCGATCTTGGGCTTGTCCTCGCCCCAGTAGTTCTCGTTGGGGACCAGTTCCAGGCCCTGGTCGGGCGTGAAGGTGGAGAGCTTCCACGGGCCGTTCACGGTCTGCCACAGGGGGTTGGTGGCGTAGGTGGACAGGTTCTTGGCCTCGGCCGTGAGGAAGGCGAAGACCTTCTGGGCGCCCTCGGGAGTGCGGTCCATGTCGCTCACGGCGGCGTCGGCCGAGTCCTTGTCCCAGGCGTGCTGGGGCAGCAGCGCCACCTTGTTGATCTGGTTGTCGATGAACCAGTCGGGGGCGAACTTCTCCTCAGTGGTGATGGAGAAGGTGTGCTCGTCCTTGACGTCCAGGGTGGCGCCGTCGGGGAAGAAGCCCTCCTTGTAGGAGGCCCACTCCTCCTTGTTGTTGGTGACCAGGTTCCACCAGAACTCGATGTCGCGCGTGGTCACGGGCGTCCCGTCGGACCACTTGGCGTCCTGGCGCAGGGCGATGGTGTAGGTGAGGCCGTCCTCGGACACCTCGGGCACGGTGCCCAGGGACTTGGGGAGGTTGATCCTGTAGGGGGTGTCGGAGGTCGACTTGTAGGCGAAGAGGGGGCGGTACATCGCTTGGATGAAGTTCCCGTTCTCGCCCTGGGTGTAGCCCTTGGCGGAGACGGGGAAGATCCAGTTCGGGGTGCGCGAGGCCATGGTGACCTCGTTCTTCCCGGTTTCCGAGGTGGCGGCCCGGTTCCCGCCGCCGCAGGCGGTCAAGCCGAGCGCGGCGGTCATCGCGAGGGCGAGGACCCCGCTGACCAGCCGCTTCTTTCTGGGGTTCATGACTACTCCACATCAACATTGATCGGGTGGGCTCCGAGGGGGAGACCCCTCAGACGGTCCAATATTAGGACATCTCGCGCCCAGTTCGTGCAGAAATGGCGAAAGATTGAGAATATTACGGTCATGTAACGTTGGGTTTGGCGAAACAAGCCCCAAATTCCGGATGATGCGTAATAATGGTTCCGCGTTCATAGGTGAATGCCGTATGTTGAAGAGGTCCAAGAACCCAGGTGAGGAGGGGCCATGGCCGCTCAAAGCGTCGAGGACGCGATCATCGCGCTCATAGGCTCGGGCCAGGCGCGCACCCGCGCAGACATCGTCAAGCGCACCGGACTGGCGGCCTCCACCATCTCCGCGGCCGTCTCCCGCCTCGTCGACTCCGGAGCCATCAACGAGACCGAGGAGTCCGTCTCCACCGGAGGGCGCCGCGCCCGCATGCTCGCCCCCGCCGACGCCGGGGGAGTGGGCGCCCTCATCGAACTCGGCGCCCACCACGCGCTCCTGGCGCTCACCGACCCGGACACCGGGATCACCGAGCCCACCAGCGCCCCCATCAACATCGCCGACGGGCCGCGCCGCGTCCTGACCGCCCTGCGCGACGCCATCACCCGCCTGGAGGAGGCCCACGGCCGCACCGCCACCCGCATCGCCGTCGCCGTGCCCGGCCCCGTCGACGCCCCCCGCTCACGGGTCATCAGGCCCGCGCGCATGCCCGGCTGGGACGGCGTCGACTTCGCCGCGCTCATCCGCCAGGAGACGGGCATGGCGGCCTCCATCGAGAACGACGCCCGGGCGGGGGCCATGGGCGAACTCGTCTACCGCAGGAGGGAGGGCGCCGGAGCCGACGGCGCCAACCCCCTCATCTACGTCAAAGCCGGAAGCGCCATCGGGGGCGCCCTCCTCATCGACGGCTCCCCGGTGGAGGGCGCCGACGGGCTGGCCGGCGACATCTCCCACATCCCCGTCCCCGCCGCCGCCTCGCGGCCCTGCAAATGCGGCAACGTCGGATGCCTGGAGACCATCGCCTCCGCCGACGCCATCCGCGCGGACCTGGCCGCCTCCGGCGTCTCCTTCGACTCCAACGCCTCCCTGCTCAACGCCGCCCGCGACGGCATACCCGAAGTGGCCACGGCCATACGCTCCGCCGGCATCCTCCTGGGCGAGTCCCTCGCCCACATCGTGTCCTTCCTCAACCCCCGCGCCGTCATCATCGGCGGCGCGCTCTCCGCCGTGGACGCCCACGTCGCCGGAGTGCGCCAGGCCCTCCACCAGTCGTGCCTCCCCTCTATCATGGACTCCCTGGTGATCGAGTCCTCCCGGACGGGGCGCGCCGCGGCGCTGTGGGGGCTCACAACATCAACACCCACGCTCCCGAAGGAGAATCGCCCATGACCAGACCCCGTGTCGCCGTGGCCGGCATCCACATCGAGTCCTCGACCTTCACCCCCTACGCCTCCACCGCCGACGACTTCATCGTCACCCGGGGGGCCGACCTGCTCGACCGCTTCTACTGGATCGACGAGGACTGGGCCCGCCAGATCGAATGGATCCCCGTCCTCCACGCCCGCGCACTGCCCGGCGGCGTCGTTCAGCGCGGCGCCTACGACGCCTGGAAGGCCGAGATCCTCCAGGGTCTGGCGGCGGCGGGTCCCCTCGACGGCCTTTTCTTCGACATCCACGGCGCCATGAGCGTGCAGGGCATGGACGACGCCGAGGGCGACCTCATCACCGCCATCCGGGGGGTCATCGGCCCCGACCCCATGGTGAGCGCCTCCATGGACCTGCACGGCAACGTCTCCCAGGACCTCTTCGAGGGCTGCGACCTGCTCACGTGCTACCGCCTGGCCCCCCACGAGGACGCCCTCGAATCGCGCCGCCGCGCCGCCCACAACCTGGGCCGGCGCCTGCTGGACGGCGCCCCCAAGCCCGTCAAGGCCCTGGTGCACGTCCCCATCCTGCTCCCCGGGGAGAAGACCTCCACACGCATCGAGCCCGCCAAGTCCCTCTACAAGATGATCGACCCCGTCGAGGCGATGGACGGCATCGTCGACGCGGCCATCTGGATCGGATTCGCCTGGGCCGACCAGCCCCGCTGCAAGGGAGCGGTCGTCGTCACCGGAGACGACGCCGACCTCGTGAAAGAGCAGGCCGAGCGGATCGGCCGCTACTTCTGGGACGTGCGCGAGCGCTTCGAGTTCGTCGCCCCCGTCGCCACCATGGAGGAGTGCCTGGCTGCCGCAGAGGAGGGCCCCAAGCCCTTCTTCATCTCCGACTCCGGCGACAACCCGGGCGCGGGGGGAGCCGATGACGTGACCGTCGCGCTCGCCGCCCTCCTCGCCTGGAAGCCCGTCCAAGAGGCGAGCCTGGACGTCGTCCACGCCTCGATCATCGACCCCGACGCGGCCGGCGTCGCGTGGGAGGCCGGTGTGGGCGCCGAGGTCGACACCCAGGTGGGCGGCCGCATCGACACGCGCGAACCCGGCCCCATCCGCGTCCACGCCACCGTCGAGGCGCTCGCCGACGACCCCGTGGGCGGGCGCACGGCCCTGCTGCGCACGGGTGGCCTGCGCTTCATCGTCACGACGAAGCGCAACCAGTACACGATGTTCAGCCAGTTCGCCCTCCTCGGCGTCGACATCACCACAGCGGATGTCGTCGTCGTCAAGATCGGATACTTGGAGCCCGACCTGTACAACACGCAGAAGGGCTGGCTCATGGCCCTCACCCCCGGCGGCGTCGACCAGGACCTGGTGAGGCTGGGCCACCACCGGATCGACCGCCCGATGTTCCCCTTCGACCCGGACATGGCCGACCCCGGTCTGCGGGCACAGGTCGTGGAGCCGTGAGCGGCGGCGACGGCTCGCCCGGACCCGTTTTCGCGGGCATCGACATCGGGGGGACCTCCATCAAATGGATGGTCGTGGACGAGGCCGGAGACGTCCTCGACGAGGGCGCAGAGCCCACGGACCGGGAGGCCGTCGCCTCCCAGGTGGGGGGCACCGGCCAGCGCCTCGCCCGCAGCCACCCGGGACTGGCCGGCTTCGGCCTGATCTGCCCCGGCCTCGTGGACGAGAAGACCGGGACCGTCGTCTACGCCGCCAACCTCGAGCTGCGCGGGGCGTGGCTGGCGCGCGCAGTCGAGGAGGCCACGGGCGTGCCCGCCGCCCTCATGCACGACGGGCGCGCCGCCGGCCTGGCCGAGGGGCTCCTCGGCGCGGGGCGGGGGGCCTCCTCCTTCCTCATGATGCCGATCGGCACGGGCATCTCCGTGGCGCTCATGCTCGGAGACGTCCTGTGGAGCGGAGCGGCCTTCAGCGCCGGGGAGGTCGGGCACGCCCCCGTCTTCCCCGGCGGGGAGCCCTGCCGCTGCGGCTCGCGGGGGTGCCTGGAGGTCTACGCCTCAGCCAAGGGCATCGCGCGCCGCTACGAGCAGGCCACCGGGGAGGACATCGGCGCCAAGGCCGTCGAGGCGGGGATCGGCTCCGACCCGGTGGCGAGTGAGGTGTGGGGGACCGCAGTGCGGGCCCTCGCCCTCTCGCTCACCCACATGACGCTCACCGTCGACGTCGAGCGCATCATCATCGGCGGAGGGCTGTCCCACGCCGGAGAGCACCTGCTGGCGCCCCTGCGCCAGGAGTTCGCGTCGATGCTGACCTTCCGCGACGCCCCCGAGATCGTGCGGGCCCGCCTGGGCGGGGCGGGCGGGCGCTGGGGCGCGGCGGTCCTGGCCGCCAGGGTGGGCGGCTCGACCAGCTACGAGAGGTGGCAGCCGTGACCGTCGTCGAGATCTGCGTCGAGGACGCACTGGGCGCCCGCCGGGCCCACGACGGGGGAGCGGATCGCATCGAGATCTGCCGGGACCTGTCCTGCGGTGGCCTGACCCCCGCCTTCGACGAGGTGGCGGCCGCCCTTGAGGTGGCGCCCACCGGTGGCGTCCAGGTGCTCGTGCGCCCACGCCCCGGGGACTTCGTCCACACGCGCGAGGAAGTTGATCGTATCGCCTCCGACATCGTGACCCTGTCGGCGCTTGGTCGGGGAGCGCCCGTGCGCCTCGGCTTCGTCGTTGGTGTTCTCACTCGCGACGGGCAGATCGACGTGGACGCGGCCGCGCGCCTGCGCGACGAGGCGGGGGGAGCGCCCCTGACCTTCCACCGCGGCTTCGACCAGGTGGAGGACCAGGACCGCGGACTCGACGTCCTCATGGAGCTGGGCTACGACCGGGTTCTCACCACGGGGGGAGACCCCGCGGTGGCCAGGCCCGGGGCCCTGGCCCGCCTCGTGGCCCGGGCGGGGGAGGACATCATCATCCTGGTCTCCGGCGGCCTGCGCGCCCACAACGTCGCCGGGGTCGTGGCGGCCTCGGGCGCGCGCGAAGTCCACATGCGCGCCCCCGGATCCGATGGGACGGACGAGGCGGAGGTGCGCCGGATCACCACGGCGCTGCGCGGGACCGGAGGGACCGGCCGATGAGGGCGGGGCCGCGCCCGTGAGCCCCGGGGGCGGCGCCGCTCGTGACCCCGGGTGGGGCGCCGCTCGTGACCCAGGGCGCGGCGTCCCTTGTGAGCCCTTGGAGAGGCGCCCCCCGCGCCGACCCGGCTCCTCAGGCGCGCCGACCCGGCCCCTCAGGCGCCCTTGCGGGTGCCGAGCACCCACTGCGCGTGCTCGGCGGGCATCGGCGGCGCCTGGCCGCCGAAGACGGGGCACAGGGAGCGCACCCCGCACCAGTTGCACAGGGGGTTCTTGCGGGGCGCGAAGCCGTCGCCGCGCACATCCGCCTCGATGCGGCCCCACAGCTCCTCCACGCGCTCCTCGAAGCGCTCGATGTCGCCGGGGAAGGGATCCAGGGTGAGGACCCGCCCGGACTTGAGGTACACCAACTGCATGCGGGCGGGCAGGACCGCGGTGCGCATGAGCAGGAGGGCGTAGAAGCGCATCTGGAAGAGCGCCTCCTCTGTGAAGCGCGGAGAGGGGGCCTTCCCGGTCTTGTAGTCGACGACACGCAGCCTCCCGTCGGGGGCGCGGTCGATGCGGTCGATGAAACCGCGCAGGCGCACGCCCGCCCGCGTCGACGCCTCGACGTTCTTCTCGCGCGCCCACGGGGCGATCCACTTCGGGTCCTCGATGGCGAAGTACTGGCCGAGCACGGCCCGGACCTCGCCCAGCCACCGCTGGCGGTCCCCGTCGTCGTCGAAGAGGGCGCCCACGGTGGGATCCCGGCGGAGCAGCGCCTCGAAACGGTCCCCGACCATCTCCTGGGCGGCCTCCTCCGTGCGCCCCGGGGCCTCCAGCCCGTACAGGTCCTCCAGGACGGCGTGGATGAGCGTGCCCATCGCCGTGGCGCGCGTCGCCGGCTCGCGGTACCCGTCGATGACGTGGAGGCGGTACTGCAGGGGGCAGCGCTCGTACTCCTTGGCGCGCGAGGCGGACAGGGCGGGCTCCCACGAGCGGGGCCCGGGGCGGGGGGCGATCACTTCCGTCATGGGTGACACGCTACCGCGCCGCACGCGCGTGTGCGGCGCCGTCAGTGGAGCCATCGCCGTGAATACTGCGCCGCACGGGCGTGTGCGGCGCCGCAATGGCGGCCCGGCCCCCACGCGATAGACTTCACCCGATGGACACTCAACGAAATACGGGAGGGGCCCGGGCACCCCTCGGTCAGTCCGGCCGCAGGGGGGCGCTCGCGCACGGCGACCGCGTCCAAGTGCGCGACCCCAAGGGCCGCTACCACCAGGTCGTCCTGGTCGCGGGCGGGCGGTTCCAGTCGAACCGCGGGGGATTCGACCACGACGACGTCATCGGGCGCCCCGACGGGCAGGTCGTCACCACCGAGGAGGGCCGCCAGTTCCAGATCCTGCGGCCCCTGCGGGCCGACTACGTGATGGCGATGCCGCGCGGCGCCGCCGTCGTCTACCCCAAGGACGCGGGCGTCATCACCCACATGGGGGACGTGTTCCCCGGCGCCACAGTGGTCGAGGCGGGGGCCGGGTCCGGCGCCCTGTCGATGGCGCTGCTCGACGCCGTCGGCGAGGGCGGGCGCCTGGTCTCCGTGGAGAGGCGGGAGGACTTCGCCCAGATCGCCGCGGCTAACGTGGACCTGTGGTTCGGCCGGCGCCACCCCGCGTGGGACCTCCGCGTCGGCGACGTGGCCGATGTCCTCGACTCCCTCGAGGAGGCCAGCGTGGACCGGGTGGTCCTGGACATGCTGGCCCCGTGGGAGAACATCGGCCCCCTCACCCGCGCCCTCGTCCCCGGCGGCGTGCTCACCTGCTACGTCGCCACAGTCACGCAGATGTCGCGCCTGGTCGAGGACCTGCGCGCCTCCGGGCGCTTCACCGACCCCGTCGCCTGGGAGGACATGCGCCGCGAGTGGCACCTGGACGGGCTGGCGGTGCGCCCCGCGCACCGCATGGTCGCCCACACGGGCTTCCTGGTGGTGGCGCGCCTCCTGGCGCCCGGGGTCCTCCCGCAGGAGCGCGCCAAGCGCCCGGCGAAGGCCGCCGAGGGCAAGGGCGGCGCCTGGGACCAGGAGGAGGGCTGGACGCCGGAGGGAGTCGGGCAGCGCGTGAACTCCGACAAGAAAGTCCGCAAGGTCCGCCGCGGCCTCGCCGCCCAAGCGGCCACGTGGGTGGACGGCGGATCCCGCGACGGGGAGGGGGCCCGCGATGACTGACGGCGCCGACACCGCGCGCCTGCAGCGCCAGGTCGTGTCCCTGACGGAGAAGAACGCCCGCCTCACCGAGGCCCTGACCCGCACGCGCTCCGAACTGGTGCGCATCAAGGCGGAACTGGCGGACGTGAACCGCCCGCCCCAGTCGCTGGCCACCTTCCTGCGCGCCGACGAGCGCGAGCGCCAGATCGAGGTGTTCACGGGCGGCAGGGTCATGCGGGTCGCGGCCTCCCCCCGCCTCGACGTCGCGGGCCTGTCCCACGGGCAGAGGGTGCGCCTGGACGACCAGATGGTCGCCGTGGCCGCCTCGGACTACCCGCGCTCTGGCACGGTCGTGTCCGTCCTGGAAATGGTCGGCGACGACAGGGTCCTGGTCTCCTCCGAGGGCGGCGCCGAGCAGATGCTGGTCCTGGCGGGCCCGCTGCGCCACGGGAACCTGCGCCCAGGCGACTCCCTGGTGGCCGACACCCGCACGGGCACCGCCCTGGAGCGGATCGTGCGCGAGGACGTCGAGCAGCTGCTCGCCCCGGAGGTGCCCGACACCTCCTACGACGACATCGGCGGCCTCGACGCCCAGATCCAGCAGGTGCGCGACGCGGTGGAACTGCCCTTCACGCACCCCGAGCTCTTCCGCGACTACGGGCTGCGCCCGCCCAAGGGCATCCTGCTGTACGGGCCCCCCGGCTCGGGCAAGACCCTGATCGCCAAGGCCGTCGCGAACTCCCTGTCGCGCGGGCGCGACGGGGCTCAGACGTACTTCCTGTCCATCAAGGGGCCGGAGCTGCTCAACAAGTTCGTGGGCGAGACGGAGCGCCAGATCCGCGCGATCTTCGCCAGGGCGCGCGCCCTGGCCGCCTCCGACACGCCGGTCGTGGTCTTCTTCGACGAGATGGAGGCGCTGTTCCGCACGCGGGGCACGGGCGTGTCCAGCGATGTCGAGACGATGATCGTGCCGCAGCTGCTGGCCGAGATGGACGGGGTGGAGTCCCTGGACAACGTCGTCATCATCGGCGCGTCGAACCGCGCCGACATGATCGACCCGGCGGTGCTGCGGCCCGGGCGCCTCGACGTGCGCATCCGCGTGGACCGGCCCGACCGCGCCGGGGCCCTCGACATCTTCTCCAAGTACCTCACCCCCTCCGTGCCGATCAGGCGCGACGAGGTCGAGCGCCACGGGGGAGTGGGGGCCGCCGTCGAGAGGATGCGGGAGGCCGCCGTCGAGCGCCTCTACGTCGACGACGAGACGACCGCGCTGTTCGTCGCCACTCTGGCCTCGGGCGGCACGAGGCGCATCTACCTGTCCGACCTGGTCTCCGGCGCCCTGATCGCCGGTGTCGTCGAACGGGCGAAGAAGCACGCGATCAAGGACGCGCTGGGCGGCGGCGCCCCCGGGCTGGGCATGGACCACCTCATGGAGGGCCTGGCCGAGGAGATGCGCGAGTCCCTGGAGCTGGCGGCCACCGCCTCCCCGCAGGACTGGGCGCGCACGTCGGGCCTGGGGGCGGAGATCGTGGGCGTCAAACCGATAGGGGCGAGGGAATGAGCGGCGGGCGCGTCATCGGAACGGAGACCGAGTACGGGGTGTACCGGCCCGGCGACCCGTGGGCGAACCCGATCGCCCTGTCGGCCGCCGTGGTCGACGCCTACGCCCAGGTGTCGCGGGAGCGCACGCCCGCGCGGGGGGCGCCGCCCGTGCGGTGGGACTACACGGGGGAGGACCCCCTCAACGACTTGCGGGGCATGCGCATGTCGCGGGCGGCGGCCGACCCGTCGTTGCTCACCGACGACCCGTACCACCTGGCGCCCTCGGGCGGCCACGAGCGGGTCGCCCGCCCCACCCCCGAGGAGCTGGCGCTGCCCGCCGCGACGACGGCGGTGCTGGCCAACGGCGCCCGCCTCTACGTGGACCACGCCCACCCCGAGTACTCGGCCCCGGAGGCCCTGGGCGCCGTGGACGCCGTGCTGTGGGACCGCGCCGGCGAGGTCGTGGCCCGCCGCGCCATGGAGGCGGTCGAGGCGTCGGGCCGGGGCCCCGTCGTGCTGGTGAAGAACAACACCGACGGCAAGGGCGCCGCCTACGGCGCCCACGAGAACTACCAGGTCCCCCGGGCCACGGACTTCGACGCCCTCGTGCGCGCCCTCACGCCCTTCATGGTGACCCGCCCCGTCGTGTGCGGGGCGGGGCGCGTCGGCATCGGGCAGCGCAGTGAGGCGCCCGGCTTCCAGATGTCCCAGCGCGCCGACTTCGTGGAGAACGAGGTGGGCCTGGAGACCACCTTCAACAGGCCGATCATCAACACCCGCGACGAGCCCCACGCCGACCCGGCGCGGTGGCGCCGCCTCCACGTCATCGGGGGCGACGCGAACATGTTCGACTACTCCGCGCTCCTGCGCCTGGGGACGACCTCCCTGGTGCTGTGGGCCATCGAGCAGGGCACGGACCTGAGGTGGGACTCGCTCGTCCTCGACGACCCGGTCCAGGAGACATGGAACGTCTCACACCACCCGGACCTCGACTACCGGATCTCCACCGCGGGGGGCGGGTCCTACACGGCCGCCGAGCTCCAACAGGTCTACCTCGACCTCGTCCTCGACGCCTTCGACGAGGCGGGGGCACAGCCGAGCGGGGACGATAGGCTGGTCCTGGAGCAGTGGCAGTCGGTGCTCGACCGGATGCGCGCGGACCTGTTCTCAGTGGCCGCGGAAGTCGAATGGGTCTGCAAGTACCAGCTGCTGCTCCGCCAGCGCGAGCGCGCGTGCCTCCAGTGGTCCGACCCCCGCCTGGCGGCCATCGACTTGCAGTGGGCGGACCTGCGGCCCAGCCACGGCCTCGTCCACCGCCTCGACCGGGCGGGAGCGGTCAAACGCCTTTTCGCCCCCGAGCGGGTGGAGGCCGCCGCGGACGAGCCGCCGGCCAACACCCGGGCACGGGCGCGCGGCGAGGCGGTGGCGAACCGCCCGGACCTGGTCAAGGCGTCGTGGACCTCGCTGGTCTTCGACCCCGGCCAGGGGGACCTGCTGCGGTACCCGATCGCCGACGCCCGCGGCGCCTGACGCCGAAAGAAGGAAGGAAACCATGTCCCAATCCCAGATCCACGCCGGATCCCCCGCCCCCGAGGGCGGCGAGGAGCAGGCCGGCCAGGTGCGGGCCCGCACGCAGTCGGTGGACGAGCTGCTCGACCAGATCGACTCGGTGCTCGAGACCAACGCCGAGGCCTTCGTCCAGGGCTTCGTCCAGAAGGGCGGCCAATAACGTGAGGCGCCGCGTCGTCGGGATCGAAACGGAGCACGGGCTGCTCGCCGCCCCCGCCTCGGGGGACGGGCCGTGCATGGACGCGGAGCACGCCGCCCGCCAGCTCTTCGAGCCGCTGCTGCGGCGGGGGCGCTCCTCGAACCTCTTCCTGCGCAACGGGGGGCGGCTCTACCTCGACGTCGGCTCCCACCCCGAGTACGCGACGGCCGAGTGCGACCGCCTGGAGGACCTGCTCGAGCAGGACCGGGCCGGGTCCCTCATGCTGGCGGACCTGGCGTCCCAGGCGGACGAGGCGATGGCGGCCCTGGGCGAGGACCTGCGGGTGCACCTCTTCCGCAACAACCTCGACTCCCAGGGCAACTCCTACGGCTGCCACGAGAACTACATGCTGCACCGCAGGCGCGACTTCCGGCAGGTCGCCGACGCGCTGGTGTCCTTCTTCATCAGCCGCTTGGTCCTGGTGGGCAATGGGTGGATCAACCTGTCGGGCGCCCGGCCCCGCCTGGAGTTCTCCCAGCGCGCCAACCAGATGTGGGACGCGGTCTCCTCCGCCACCACGCGCTCGCGCCCCATCATCAACACGCGCGACGAGCCTCTGGCCGACTCCGGCTCCTACAGGCGCATGCACGTCATAGTCGGCGACACCAACGTCGCCGAGCCCACGACCGCGCTCAAGATCGGGATGACGTGGATGCTGCTCGACGCCGTCGAGGACGGCCTGCGCATCGAGGACCTCGCCCTGGCCGATCCGATGCGCGCGATCCGCCAGATCAACGCGGACCTGTCGGGGGCCGCCCCCATCGAACTCGCGTCGGGGGCGCGCACCACCCCCGTCGCCCTCCAAAGGGAGATCCGCTCCCGGGTCCTGAGCGCCATCGGCCCCGACTCCCTCGACGAGGCGCACCGCTACGTCGCGGACCTGTGGGGCCGCGGCCTCGACGCCATCGAGTCGGGGGACTGGAGCGGGGTCGACACGGAACTGGACATCGCGATCAAACGCAGGCTCCTCGACTCCTACACTGCCCGGACCGGGGCCGACTACGCCGATCCGCGCGTCGCCCGCCTGGAACTGGGCTACCACGACATCACCGCCCAGGGGCTGCGCGACCGGATGGAGGCCGCGGGGCTCATGAAGCGCCTCACCAGCCCCGGGGGCGCCTCGCGGGCCCTCACGGCCCCGCCGGCCACG
>NZ_CP017298.1:88389-96374 GCF_001746855.1 Pauljensenia hongkongensis
CGCGCCGACGTCACGGTCGACTGGGTGCACGTCCGCCTCGACGACCAGTCGTCCGGGCCGCTGTCCCTGCAGGACCCGCTGTCCTCCTCCGACCCCCGAGTCGACGCCCTCGTCTCCCGGATCGGGGCCTCGGCCCCCGTACTGCCGGCATGAGCGGGCACCGCGACTGGACGCGCGGCTCCACCAGGGCGCGCAGGGGGGCCTCGGCACGGGCCCGCAGGCTGGGGGAGAGGAGCCAGGGGGGCTCGCGCGCCTCCCTGTACGCGTGGATCGCCCTGGCGCTCGTCCTGGTGGTCGCGGGCGCCGCCTGCGCGTGGTGGGCGCTGTCCCCCCGGCCCTCCGACTCCCCCGCGGCGCAGTCCGCCTCGATGCCGCGCGTCACGGACCAGGTCACCGTGTCGGGGCGCGTGGGGGCCACGCCGACGATCACGATCGCGGGGGAGCTGTCCGTGACGGGCATTCAGGCGACCGTGGTCTCCCAGGGCACGGGCCGCACCATCACCGAGGGCTCGCCGGTGCTCGTGTCGATCACCGCCTTCGACGGGCACAGCGGGGAGATGCTGTCCGTGTCGGGCCGCCCCCAGCTGACACTGGGACTGGTCGGCTCCGATACGATCCCTGATGAACTGGGCAGGATCGTCGTCGGTAAGAACGAGGGCTCGCGCCTCGTGGTCGTGCGCAAGCTCGGCGAGCAGAACAAGGCCGCCAACGCGGTCTCGGACGTGGAGGTGGACATCATCGACGTCCTGCCCTCCATCGCGCAGGGCACCGCCATCGACGCGTCCTCGGGCCCCCTCAGTGTGGAGATGCATCCCGAGGGCCCGGTCATCAGGCACGCCGAGGCCCCGTCGGGGACCATCACCACGCAGACCCTGGTCAAGGGCGACGGCGTGCAGGTCCACGCCGGCGACCGCGTCGTCGCGCAGTTCACCGTGGTCGGCTGGACCGACGGGGTCGTGCGCGCCTCGACGTGGGAGACCGGCATCCCCGAGGTCGTCAACCTCAAGACCGCCATGAAGGGCCTGTCCGAGACCCTCGTCGACCAGAAGGTCGGGTCCCGCCTGGCGATCACCGTGCCCCCCGACCTGGCGGAGGGGGACGACACGCTGTGCATCGTCATCGACGTCCTGGGCACCGAGCCGCCCGTGGACGAGCCCCAGTCGCAGCCGCAGTCCGGCCCTGTCCAGTAGGGGGCCGTTCCCGCGCGGGGCGCGCCGCCTGTGGGAGACTGGGCCCATGCTCGAATGGATGACGGCGGGGGAGTCCCACGGCCCCGCACTGGTCGCGACGATCGAGGGCGTCCCCCAGGGGATCCGTCTCACGACGGCGGTGCTGCGCGCCGCACTGGCCCGCAGGCGCCTCGGCCACGGCAGGGGCGCGCGCCAGCGCTTCGAGGAGGACGAGGCCACGATCCTGGCCGGGGTGCGCCACGGCCTGACCACGGGGGCGCCCATAGCCGTCCAGATCGCGAACACCGAATGGCCCAAGTGGCGCGTCGTCATGTCCGCCGACCCCGTCGACCCCGCCGAGCTCCTCAAGGACGCGGGCACGGGCGACGAGCGCGAGATCGCCCGCAACCGGCCCCTCACCAGGCCCCGGCCCGGCCACGCGGACCTGCCGGGCATGGTCTCCTACGACCTCGACGACGCGCGCCCCGTCCTCGAGCGCGCCAGCGCCCGCGAGACGGCCGCCCGCGTCGCCCTGGGCGCCATCGCCGAGCAGCTGCTCGAACAGGTGGCCGGGGTGCGCCTGGTGTCCCACGTGGTCGGAGTCGGCGCCGAGGCCGCGGCCCCCGGCCCCCTGCCGGTCCCGGAGGACGCGGCCAGCCTCGACGCCTCGCCCATGCGCACGCTCGACGAGGAGGCGGGCGCGCGCTTCGTGGGCGCCGTCGACGCGGCGAAACGCGCCGGCGACACCATCGGCGGAGTCGTCGAGGTCGTCGCGTGGGGGGTCCCCATCGGACTGGGCTCCCACGTCAGCGCCCACAGGCGCCTGGACGCGCGCATCGCCGGGGCGCTCATGTCGATCCAGTCCGTCAAGGGCGTGGAGATAGGGGACGGCTTCGCGCAGGCCGCGCTGCCGGGCTCGGCGGCCCACGACGAGATCGTGCGCGACGGGCGGGGGCGGCCCACCCGGGCCTCGAACCACGCCGGCGGCATCGAGGGGGGCACGTCGAACGGGCAGCCGGTCGTCGCCCGCGCCGCCTTCAAACCGATCTCCACAGTGCCGCGGGCGCTGCGCAGCATCGACCTGGCGACGGGGGAGGAGGCGGTGGCCCTCCACCAGCGCTCCGACGCCTGCCAGGTGGTCCCCGGCGCCGTGATCGCGCAGGCGGAGGTCGCCCTGGTCCTGGCCGACGCGCTCTTCGAGCACGCGGGCGGGAACTCGGTCGACGAGATGCGCCGGAACCTGGAGTCCTATCTGAACCGCGTGGAGGAGAGACTGTGTCCCAACGATTGACGCTCCCCGTCGTCCTGGTCGGCATGCCGGGCGCGGGCAAATCCCACGTGGGGCGCGGGCTCGCCGGGGCCCTCGGCGTCCCGCACGTCGACACCGACGCCCTCATCGAAGAGGAGGAGGGCGCCGCCGTCTCCGCGATCTTCGCCGAGCAGGGGGAGGTGGCCTTCCGGGAGAAGGAGGCCCGCGCCGTCGAGCGGGCGCTCGGCATGCGCGCCGTCGTCTCCTTGGGCGGCGGGGCCGTCGCGACCGCCCGCGTGCGCGAGCTCCTGCGCGGCGTGAGCGTCGTCCACATCGACGTGGACCACGAGGAACTGGTGCGGCGCACCGCTGGCAAGGGCCACCGCCCGCTGCTGCGGGTGGACCCCGAGGGGACCCTCGCGCTCCTGCGCCACCAGCGGGCCCGCCTGTACGAGGAGGTCGCCTCGGTGCGCGTCCACTCCGACGCCCGCCCCGTCCAGCGCGTCATCGACCAGATCGCGGCGATGATCGACACGGGCGCCGCCCCCCGCGTCGTCGAGGTGGGCGGAGCGGCCCCCTCGCGGGTCGTCATCGGACGGGACCTGGCCAGCGGGCACGTGGCCGCGGGTTTCGACACCCTCACCCAGAAGGTCCTGCTGGTCCACGCCCGGCCCGTCGCCGGACGCGCCCAGCAGTTGGCCGAGGATCTGCGCAAGCGGGGCTACGAGGTGGAGACCGCCTCCCACCCCGACGCGGAGGAGGGCAAGCGCCTGGAGGTCGTGGCCTCCCTGTGGGACACGGCCGGCAGGATGCGCCTGGGCCGCAAGGACGCCGTCGTCGCCATGGGCGGCGGAGCCACGACCGACATGGCGGGCTTCGCCGCCGCGACGTGGCTGCGGGGCGTTCGCCTGGTGAACGTTCCCACCACGCTGCTGGCGATGGTGGACGCCGCCGTGGGCGGCAAGACGGGCATCAACACCCCCCAGGGCAAGAACCTCGTCGGCGCCTTCCACTCCGCCTCACGGGTCGTGTGCGACCTGGCGGCCCTGGACACGCTGGGCGCCCGCGACTTGGCCGCCGGGATGGCCGAGGTCGTCAAGTGCGGCTTCATCCGCGACACGCAGATCCTGCGCCTCGTCTCCGAGGCTCCCGCCCAGGAGCTGGCCGACCCGGCCTCCCCGCTGCTGGCCGAGCTCGTGCGGCGCTCCGTCGCGGTCAAGGCCGGGGTGGTGGGCGCCGACCCGCACGAGTCCGGTCTGCGCGAGATCCTCAACTACGGGCACACCCTGGCCCACGCGATCGAGAGGACGCAGGGGTACACGTGGCGCCACGGGGACGCCGTGGCCGTGGGATGCGTCTTCGCGGCGCACCTGGCCCGCGCCCGGGGCATGCTGGACGAGGCGGAGACAGCCGAGCACGAGGAGTTGTTCGGCGAGGCCGGGCTGCCCACCCGCTTCGACGGGGCGCCCCTGGACCAGCTGGTCGCCGCTATGCGCTCCGACAAGAAGGTCCGCCGGGGCGTGCTGCGCTTCGTGCTGCTCGACGGGATCGGCAACCCGCAGGTGCACGTCGTGGAGCCCGGGGAGCTCGAGGCGGCCGCGCGCAGCACGGGGATCCCCCTGTGAGGCACGTGGGGCCGGAGCCCGGGGGCACCCGAGCCGGCTGCCCCCGCCTCGTGCTCATCGGGCCCTCCGGGTCGGGCAAGTCCACCGTGGGCGCCCTGCTGGCTGCCCGCCTCGGCGTCGCACTGCACGAGACCGACGACGAGGCCGCCGCCTCCCTGGGCTCGACGATGGCGGCCCTGGTGGTGCGGCGGGACCCGAGGCTGGCCGGCGCCAGACGGGATAGGGCCGTCGCCGCTCTCGCCGGGCCCGAGGGGGTCACTGTGCTCGGCCCGTCGATGCCCGCCGACCCCGGGGTCGCCGCCGCGCTCGCCCGTGCGCGCGAAGAGGGCGCCACGGTCGTGTGGCTGGAGGCCGGCATCTCCGCGGTCTCGCGCCGCATGGGGCTGGGCGCGCCCCGCTCCGTCGGCCTCGGGGCGCCCCGCGCCGCGCTCCGGGCGATGATGGAGGAGGCCCGCGCCCACTACGCCGCCGTGGCCGATTCCTCAGTGGAGACGGACTCCCTGACGCCCGCGCAGGTCGCGGATTCGGTGCTCCGGGCGTGTAAACTGGCCGACGGTTAACGATTCCTTCAAAAGTGAGGTACCCCTGTGGCAACGACGAATGATCTGAAGAACGGCCTCGTCATGGTGATCGACGGCCAGCTCTGGCAGGTTGTCGAGTTCCAGCACGTCAAGCCCGGCAAGGGCCCCGCCTTCGTGCGCACGAAGATCAGGAACGTCATGTCGGGCAAGACGGTCGATAAGACCTTCAACGCGGGCATCAAGATCGAGACCGCGACGGTGGACCGCCGCGACATGACGTACCTCTACCAGGACGGCACCGACTACGTCTTCATGGACCAGTCCACCTACGACCAGATCACCGTCCCCGGCGAGGTCGTCGGCGACGCCCGCAACTTCATGGTGGAGAACCAGGACGTCATCGTCTCCCAGCACGACGGCACCGTCCTCTTCGTGGAGCTGCCGGCCACGGTGGTCCTCACCATCACCCACACGGAGCCCGGCCTGCAGGGCGACCGCTCCTCGGCGGGCACGAAGCCCGCGACATTGGAGACCGGCTACGAGATCCAGGTCCCCCTCTTCATGGAGGAGGGCACCCGCGTCAAGGTCGACACCCGCGACGGCTCGTACTCGGGTCGCGTGACCGACTGATGTCGCGCCAGCACCGTTTCACTTCGCGCACGAAGGCCCGCAAGCGCGCGGCCGACGTGGTTTTCGAGGCGGACCAGCGGGGGATGGGCCGCGACCCCGAGGCCCTGCGCGACCTGCTGCGCGAGCGGCGCGTCATCACCGCCGCGCAGACGCCCCTGCCGGAGTACTCGATCCAGATCATCGCGGGCGTGGCCGACAGCCTGCGCCGCATCGACGACCTGATCGAGGCCCACGCGCGCGTCCCCGGGCTGGACAGGGTGGCCGCTGTGGACTTGGCGGTCATGCGCGTGGCGGTGTGGGAGATGCTGGCCAATTCGGACGACGTGTCGCCGATCGTGGCGATCGACGAGGCGATCTCCATCGTCCGTTCGATCTCCACCGACGCCTCGCCCCGTTTCGTCAACGCGGTGCTCGACGCGATCCGCAAGGACATCGCCTCCTCGTGGGCGCGCCGCGGCGGGGACGACGGGGACTTCGACGAGGCGGGCGCCGGGCGGGCCGAGGGTGTGGCTGGCGACGACGGCGCTGGCGCCGGGGAGGCCGCTGGTACGGCGGGCGCTGATGGCTCGGACGGTGCTGATCGGCCCAGTGATGGCGCTGCGGGCCGTTCTGGCGGCGGGGAAGTCCCCGCCGGCGGGGACGGTGGTGCCGATACTGCCGGAGTCGGCGGGCAGGGGAGTGCCGACCGGACCGGTGGCGCCGACATCGGCACTGATCCCGATTGGGCCAGCGGCGGCCCGAGCGGCGGCGGCATTGCCCACGTGGACGGAGGCGTCGGCACTGATGGCGGTGCCACAGGCTTGGACGCCGCCGAGGGCAGCGGTCCCCACAGCGCCGATCCGGGCGCACTGGGGGCGGACCGCCTCGAGGAACTGCCCGTCCCGACCCGTGCCCTGCCCGAGGGCGCCGAGCCCGTTGAGTCCGCGGAGTTGGTCGACGACGAGCTGGACGAACTGCTCGAGGAGTACTGACCGCTCGGCGACCAGTGCTGTGACTGCATGCCCGCCCTTGTTGATCGTTGATCATAAGGCGTAGCCGCCGCACTGGTCGGCGAACGCGCGCGAAGATATACTCGCAGCGGAAGGCCCGGCCGCCGGAGTTCCGCATGGTTCTCGACACGCGGTGCCAGGTATTCGTCAACTCGACTCGCGCTGGTCTTCGATCGCGAAAAAAGGCGTCCGAAGAGCGTTAGCATAGTCGGTGGAATCGGAATACGTGTCGTGCTGGTGCGCCGCGTCACGGATCGCTGATTGACTTCTGGAGGAATCATGAGTGCCCGCTTTCCTGCCATCCGTGGCGCCCTCAACATCCTGGCATCCAGTCACTTCGTCTACAGGAGATCGCCCCTGAGGTGGCTGGTCCGTGTCGAGCCGGAGGTGCCGGGCGAGGACTCGGAGTGGAGGCTCTACTCGGCGTCCGACACTCCGGAGTTCATTGAGGGTGAGGGCAACTTCGTCATTATCTCCTTCAACGAGGCCGGGGTGATCGAGCCCATGATCATGCCCATGTACTTCCAGCCCGTGGGAACCGAGTTGCGCCTTGTTGATCTGCCGCAGCAAATGCGCAAGGCCTGGTTCGACGAGAACTCCCGTGATGAGAACGGCACTCTTCGTGAACTCGCGCTCGACGACGCCTTCTGGGACCAGTTCAACCGGGACTACGACGCCTGGTACGCCGAGCACCCCCTGCCCGGTGCGCCTGGGCGCCCCCAGCCATGAGATGACGGGCGCCGAGAACCTCACCCACAACGCCGTGCAACTCACCCACCGCACCAAAACCACGGCGTAAACGCCGATTAGTTCCAACAGAAACATGAGAAGATGTCAATGCTGGATGCAGGACGTGCATAAGTGAAAATGCAGAACGCGTACAATGTGGATGAACGGGCATTCGCATGTCGAGGCGCATAAACATGCTACAATGCGCCAACTGGCCACCCCTGAGGAGAGAGATGCCGAAAAGAGCTGCCGCGCCCCCAGGAATTCCGTTCGCGCTCGCATGCGTGGCGTCGGTGAAGATCCTTCGGCGCGAGTCCTCCGTGAAATGGGCGATGCGCGAGGAGTCGGAGAATGTTAACGACTCGGGCTGGCGCCTCTATTCAGAGGATGACACCCCCGAGTTCCTCGAGTCGCCCTCAAGCATGCGGATCGTGAACTTCAACACCGTTGGGGATCTGTTCCCCATCATTGATTTACTTTACTTCCAGCCAGTCGGCTCGGAATATATGTTGGTGAAAGACGCCAAGGATGATTCGCTCCATTGGTACGACTACAACACCCTTGAGGGCGGGAAGCTGTCCCCCCTGGTCGTTGACGACGCCTTCTGGGGCCGGTACTGGGAACAATGGGAGGCTGAGAGCAAACGGGTTCATCAGCTGTTCTACTCCGATGAGCGCCCATAGTAGTGACCGGCCCGCATGGCGGCGCGTCAACCCGGGATTATGCTCGCTCATATGACTGAGGGCGGCAGGCGGTGGTTCGGCTCGAACAGCGGAAGCGGACTAGTTTTCTAATGTGCGCCGCCCTGGTCAGGGTCGACGCGCGGTTTCATTCTGACCCACTCGCTTCACGAGTCGCCCTTCGGGTATCTAGAAAATGGTACGATAATCGAGATCACCAGCACTCAAGTCCACCATGTCGAAAGGCCGGAGTAATGACCAGGTACGTCATTAGGACTGTGGACAACAGGTACGGGACATCGGACGGGTACACGTCCCCCCAGACGCCCGAGTCCATCGCCGAGGAGATGCGCACGTGCTTGACCGCTCCGCGGTACCTGGACGGATTCGAGT
>NZ_CP017298.1:96424-103429 GCF_001746855.1 Pauljensenia hongkongensis
GGATGGGAAAAGGACGAGGACTCCTTCACGATCCGCGTCCACCCCGAGGAGGTCTTCACCGGGGAGCAGGCCGCGCCCGTCTTCCACGACTACATCGTCGATGGCGCCCTGCCCGATCCCGCCTTGCTGCGCCCCCTCGACATCTGAAACCCGCGGAAACGGGTCAGAACCCGCGCGAGCGGAGGCATCTTATGAGTTTCGAGTTCCGCGCCCCTGCGGTGGGGCGCTTCGGAGCGCCTTGCCGAACCGCGTACAGGCGAGTCGGTCTTCGACGACCCGGACGCGGTGCCCTGAGCGCGAACACCAGAGCACGCGCCCCCGAATAGTCCCGGAGGCGGCGAGTGAGGAGTTGGGGCAGTTGGGGGCGGAGTTCTTGGAGAACACGGGCGAGCCGCCTCGCACTGTGATCCCCGGTATCGGCGGAGCCGGGGGCGGGAACAGGAGCTTCGACCTGCTCGCGGTGGATGAGAAGGTGGAGAGCATCGACTTCGTCGAGGCCAAGGGCGGCCCCAACACCCAAATGGGCCATGCCCGCAACCTCCTGCCCGATGGGAGCAAGGGGGAGGTGTTGGAGCAGGGGACGGCGGCGTGTTCGAACCGCATCGCCCACCGACGAGAACTTCCCCCAGCTGCCGGGCGACAACCCCGACTTGTGGGAGCGGATCACGAGCGGGCAGGTCACGCTCAGCAACGTGGTGTGCAAGACCCGAACCGCCGACCTGTCCCTGATCGAGCGCACCACCGGACAGTTCACCCTGGAGGCGCGCACCATCGAAGAGCTCGACACTGAACTCAACCCCCTGCCCACAACGAACGGAACCACACCATGACCACCGAGTTCGAAGCCGTGACCCCTGAGCGCGCTGTCCAGATCATGCGGGCCTGGGCGTTCCACCCCTGGCCCATGAGCGTTCAGGACGGCATCGACGTGTACACCAGTTTTGGGTTCTCGCCCCACCCGCAAGAGCCGCAGTTGTTCACGTCCGACACGTCCCCGGACGAGGCTAACTCGTTCTTCACCAGCGAGGGCGATCAGATCGACAGCGTTCGGACGCACTTGTCCAACGTCGTTCCCAAAGAGGAGCGCCCCGCTTACCGCTCCCAGGTCCGCGCGGCCTACGCGGGGTTCGTGGCCGCTTTCACCGGGGTCTTGGGGCGCCCGAAGTCAGTCAAGGACAAGAATGGGGTGTTCTCGTCGCAGTGGTTCTTGGGCAACGGCGTCGGCGTGTGGGTCGGGGGCAATGACGGGCTCATTGCGCTCTCCTTGGAGTCCCCGGAGATGGCGGGCATCCACCAGGACGACCTGCGCCGCGGGATCGTGGACTACAGCCCCGCCAACGACCCACTACTGGAGGGCTGAGAGGACCACGGGCAGGCGGCCGCGAAGGCATTGGCCACCGCGGCCGCTTCCGCCGGGGTTTTGGGGGCGCCCGGACGGCCGGCAGCATCGGGGGCGGCGCCACAACACGGAAAGGCAGGAGATATGAGACGGTTCGCGACTTCGGTCCTGCACGCGGATGTGGGGGAAGTGGAGCGGTTCTTCCTGCCGCAAACCCCCGAATCCACTGCCGACTACGTCTGCAAACGGCTCAGGGCGCCGAGATACTTCGATGGGGCGTTCGCGTTCGCGATGGTGGTGTGGGCCCTGCCCGAGGGGGCCGCGTACCCCGAGGACGTGCCCGAGGGCAACCCGGCCCGCTCGACCTACATCCAGTGCGCGGGCTCCACGCGCGCCATGGCCGTCGAGATCCGCCTCACCCACCCAGACGGCTCCTACCAGCACTGGGTGGTCGCGCGCGAGCCGGTCGCCGACCCCGACAGGTGGGTGCACATCGAATGGGAAAAAGGCGAGGACTCCTTCACGATCCACGTCCACCCCGAGGAGGTCTTCACAGGCGACCAGGCCGCGCCCGTCTTCCGCGACTACATCGTGGGCGGCATCCTCCCACCCGCCGAACTACTGCGCCCCCTCGACATCTGACACCCGCGGGAGGGGAGGCAGCGCATGGGTCCTGAGTTCCGCGCCCCTGCGGTGGAGCGCTTCATGGAGATCGTGCGGGCCTGGATCTGACACCCGGTGGTCCGGGCGCTCGGTGGTCCAAAAAGCGTCTGAGTCTCGGGCGGATCCAGGGTCTTTCCGGGTGCGTGGTCCAAAATGCGTCTGAGTCTGCCCGGATTCACCCGGATCCGGCCAAATTCGCTTAACCCAGACGCTTTTTGGACCAACCCGCCGCGGAGTCGCCCGAACGCGGCGAAACCCAGACGCTTTTTGGACCACCCACGCCCCCACTACCCGGACCCGCGCGCGTGGGCATCGCCGCCGCCCCGCGGTCGCGGTGGTATTGCCCGGGGCAACCGGACGGCCACTACCATCGGGAGCGAAGTGCCAGAACACGGGGAGGGCAGGGAGATATGAGATGATTTGCAATCACTGCTCTGCGCGCGGACGCGGAGGTTCTCCTTGCCGCAAAACCCGAGTCCATCGTGGACGACGTGCGCAAGCCACTGACGGCCCCGCAGCACCTCGACAGGGCGTTCGCGTACGCGATGGCGGTGCGGGCCCTACCCAGCTCCGCCCTGCTGCGCCCCCTCGCCATCTGACAGAGGCGGCGCCGGTGGAGGGCCGTTTTACGGGTTCCGGGCCTCTGCGGGGGGGGGGAACTCATCGGGGATTGTGCGGGCGTGGGCTCTGCGCGTCTGGCCCATGACGCGGGCCGGGGGCACCGCCACCTGCAAGGCACTGGGTCGGCACCGTGTTGCGTAGTAGTAGTATTGGTGCGGATCCGTGATCGCGCAGAAAGGCATCCGAACGTTAATGGTGGGGAACATCCGTGAGCGCATTGGTTCTCTGCTGCCAGCGACGGTGACGAGCTCTGAGCTGGTGTCGGACACCGTTCCAGTCATCCACGCCGGAGCCATGGGGCTTCAGATTTGGGGCGCTTTCGTGGGGCAGAGCGCGGGCGAGGCGATGTGGGACGAAATGGACCCCCAGGACCTCGCCGTCCGCTTGAAAGCATTCGAGATGAACCGTCTGCTGGCGGTGGACGGCGGCCAGGGCTGGTTGCACCTCGATTTCACGAACGGCTGGATCCGCGTCGTGGCGGACACGTGGGAACCGTGGTCGATCATCCTGCCCGGGATCTGGTGGACCGGAGATATATGAGAGTATCCGTTCAGAACCACTGAGGCCGAGCAATGGATGATACCAATTTAGAACTGTGGTGCCGTGTGCTTCTGGCCAGTGGACCGGGTTGCGCCTTGTTGATCTGCCGCAGCAAATGCGCGAAGCCTGGTTCGATGAGAACTCCCGTGGTGAGAACGGCACTCTTCGTGAGCTCGCGCTCGACGATGCCTTCTGGGACCAGTTCAACCGGGGCTACGACGCCTGGTACGCCGAGCACCCCCTGCCCGGTGCGCCCGGGCGCCACCAACCATGAGATGACGGGCGCCCACCGGCGGCAGGGAGCCGACGCGCCCTGCGAGGGCCGGGCGCCGGCTCCGCGCGGCGGCTACTATCGGTGGGGAGAGGTGCTGGACCATGCCGAGGCAGGAAGTATGAGACGGTTCGCAAGAACGGATTTGCTCGCGGAGGCGGGGCCCGTCGAGGAGTTCTCCGCTGAGAGCACTCCCGAGGCGGTCGCCGACGGGATCACCGAGGTGCTCACCGCGCCCAGGTGCTTCGACGGCTCGCACATGTACGCGATGGTCGTGTGGGAGCTGCCCCCCGGCGCCGAGCGCCCCGAGGACGTGGCAGCCGACGACCCCGCGCGTTCGACGTACATCCAGTGCGCGGGCTCCACCGGGGTGATGACGGTCGAGATCCGCGTGACCGGCCAGGACGGCTCGTACAAGCATTACGTCGTCGCCCGCGAGCCGGTCGCCGACCCCGAGAGCTGGATGGGCATCGAGTGGGACACCGGTGAGGGCGGGCCTGCCGCCGTCCGCGTCCACCCCGAGGAGGTCTTCACCGGGGAGCAGGCCGCCCCCGTGTTCCGCGCCTACGTGGTCGACGGGCGCCTGCCCGCGCCCGAACTGCTGCGACCGCTCGACATCTGAGCGCCCCGGCTGGAGCCCGGGCGGCCCGCTGGGAAGACCCCGCGGGCCCCGGCCCGGGAACGGAGGCGGCCTCGTCCTCCCGGCGCCGCCGGGGGACTACCGGGGCCGCCCCCGCTCCGGAGCGGGGGACGGCGGCTCACAGCGCGGTGCGCGTCGCCTTCACGTCCCAGTGCTCGGGCCCGTCGGTGAGGACCTCGAAGGCCCACTGGCCGGGCAGTTGCTCGATCTGCGCCAGCAGCGGCGTGGGCAGGTGCGGGGCGCGGATGACGAAGGCCTCGCCCCCGCGCATGGACTGCGCGACGCCGAGGACCGCGGCGTGGCGGATCCGGTGGGGGATCGCGGCGGCGTCGATCATGGGCGGGTGCGCCTCGTGCCCGCCGCAGCCGCAGCCGCTGGGGGCCTCAGTGAGGGGCAACTCTTCGATGGTCATGGGTGGCCTTTCTGTCGGTTGGGGCCGCTGCGGTGGGCCGCAACAGCGGACAGTATTTTACAGGGATTTTCCCCTCAAGAAAGAACGGGCCGCCCGAACTCCCCAACAATGTCTGCGAACCTAGTGACATCAATGCGCAAACGTTTGTATAGTGGAAGCGCCCTCCCTGGGGCACGGTGCCCGCATGGCCGCGGGCGACCAGCGGGGGCACAACATGGAGGTTGTACCAGTGGAATTTCTCTCACGCGCATTCGACATACGGCCGGCGCCCCACGCCGGCCTGCCGCTGGAGGTCCAGAGGAAGAAATGGGTCTACGAGTTCCTCAAGACCTACGCCGTCCTCATCATCGCCTACGGCGGCTTCTACCTGCTGAGGACGAACTTCAAGTCCGCCCAGCCCTTCCTGGTCGAGCAGACGGGCCTGACCACCAGCGACCTGGGGTACATCGGCTTCGGCTTCTCGCTCACCTACGGATTCGGCGGCCTCATCCTGGGGTTCTTCATCGACGGGAAGAACACGAAGAAAGTCGTCTCGGCACTGCTCATCGGCTCGGGCGTCGCCTCGATCCTCATCGGAGCGCTCCTGGCCTCGATGAACAGCCCCTACGGGTGGATGCTCCTGCTGTGGTCGCTCAACGGGCTGCTGCAGGCCCCGGGCGGCCCGTGCTGCAACTCGACGATGAACCGGTGGACACCGCGCGTGCTGCGCGGGCGCTTCATCGGCTGGTGGAACGCCTCGCACAACCTCGGCGCCATGATCGCCGGCGTGCTGGCCCTGTGGGGGGCCAACACCCTCTTCGCGGGCTCCGTGATCGGCATGTTCATCGTCCCGGCCGTCGTCGCGATCCCGATCGGCGTCTGGGGGTACTTCTACGGCAAGGACGATCCCGTCGAGCTCGGGTGGGACAAACCCGAGACGATCTTCGGTGAGCCCGAGGCGAAGGCCGACACCGTTTCGGAGAACATGGACAAGGGGCGGATCCTCGTCGACTACGTCCTGAAGAACCCGGCGGTGTGGTTCCTGTGCGTCGCCAACGTGGCCGCGTACTGCGTGCGCATCGGCATCGACAACTGGAACGTCCTGTACACCCGCCAGGAGTTGGGGTTCTCCGACTACCTCGCGGTGAACACGACCATGGCCCTGGAACTGGGCGGACTGGCGGGGTCCCTGCTGTGGGGGTACTTCTCGGACAAGATGGGCGGCAGGCGCGCCCTGAGCGCCGCCATCGGCATGTGCCTGGTCGTCGTCCCGATCTTCGTCTACTCCCACGCCACTGCACCAGGGGTCGTCTACGCGGCCCTGTTCTTCATCGGGTTCCTCGTCTTCGGCCCCGTCACCCTCATCGGCATCTGCGTCATCGGCTTCGCCCCGAAGAGCGCCACCGTGGTCGTCAACGCCGTGCCCCGGGCCTTCGGGTACGTGTTCGGCGACTCCCTGGCCAAGGTCCTCATCGGGCGGATCGCCGACCCCACCAAGGACGGCGTGACGATCCTGGGATTCCACCTGCACGGCTGGGGCGCGACCTTCAACGTCCTGTTCTTCTCCGCGGCCGTCGGGCTCATCTGCCTTGTCCTGGTCGCCCTCTTCGAAGAGCGCAACCTGAGGGGCGACCGCGCCTACGCCGCCAGCAACGCGGCGCGGACCGGCACCGAGGCGGACTCGACCGAGTCGGAGAAGTGAGGCGTGACCATGTCAGAACCGACCACGACCCAGCTCCTGCAGATCGCCGAGGCGACCGTGCGCGAGGCCATGGCGCTCGCCCTCGACCCCGGCATCAGCCTCGACGTGCGCACGAAGACGAATCGCAACGACCTGGTCACCGCAGTCGACCGCCGCATCGAGGAAGTCGTCACGGCGCGCCTGGCGGAGGCCACCGGCTACCCGGTGCTCGGCGAGGAGGGGCACACCGTCGACTCCTTCGCCGGGCGCGTGTGGGTGCTCGACCCCATCGACGGCACGATGAACTACGTGAGCACCCACCGCGACTACGCGGTGTCGTTGGCCCTGTGCGAGGACGGGGCGCCCGTCGTCGGCGTCGTCGCCGACGTCGTCGGCTCCCACGTGTACACAGCGGTGCGGGGCGAGGGCGCTCGGTGCGACGGCGAGGCGCTCGCGCCCGTCCTCGACGCCGACGACTACACGGACGCCATCATCATCACCGACATCAAGGAGATCCTCGCCCTGCCCCGGCTCGCGCGCGCCCTCGTGGACTCGCGCGGCCACAGGCGCTACGGCTCGGCGGCGCTCGAGTGCGTCGAGGTGGCGGCCTCGCGCGCCGGGGCCTTCGTCCACATGTGGGTGTCGCCGTGGGACATCGCGGCCGCTTCGCTCATCTGCGAGGAGGCGGGGGCCCGCGTGACGCGCCTGGACGGCACGCCTATGGACGTGCGGCACAAGGGCTCGATCCTGGTGGGCGCGCCCCGAGTGCACGCCTCGCTGCTCAAACGCCTCATGACCGACGCGCAGTGACCGCGCGCGCAGCGGGGGGCGAGGCGGTCGTGACCACGGGCGCCGGGGC
>NZ_CP017298.1:103915-117673 GCF_001746855.1 Pauljensenia hongkongensis
CGCGCGCGGGCCGA
Source organism: Pauljensenia hongkongensis (assembly GCF_001746855.1). Classification (GTDB taxonomy): domain Bacteria; phylum Actinomycetota; class Actinomycetes; order Actinomycetales; family Actinomycetaceae; genus Pauljensenia; species Pauljensenia hongkongensis. The sequence continues at coordinate 103,930 of NZ_CP017298.1, forward strand.
GGCCCCCGGCGGGCCGTCGACGTAGGTGATGCCCCTGTGCCCCAGGCCCGCCAGCCACTCGACGGCCTCGCCCATGCCCGCCCCGTTGTCGCTGGTCACCAAGTCGGCGTCCGCGAAGGGGCGCTCCTGGCCGATGACGACCACCGGCGCCCCCGGGTCCCCGGCGTCGCCCAGGCACCTCGGATCCACCACGACCAGCGCCTGGATCCGGAACTCGCGCAGGCGCCGCAGGGCGGCGCCCGGGGGGCACCGCCCTTCCACGGACTCGACGACGACGCGGAAGCCCGCCTGCTCGGCGCGCTGGAGGACCTCATGGCGGTAGGCGACGTGCAGCTCTTGCGACAGGTCGCACAGCAGGCCCACGACCCGCGGCTTCGACGCGCGCAGCAGGCTGCCGGCCACGTCGGCGCGGTACCCCAGCCGCTGGGCGATCTCGACGATCCTCTGGCGGGTCCGGGCGCTGATCCGCTGATCGCCGCGCAGTGCCCGCGACACGGTGGAGACGGAGGCGCCGGCCCGCACGGCGATGTCGCGCAGGGTCGGGGGCCTCCTCCCAAAGGGCTGCTTCTCCACAAGAATCCCCCCGGCCTCGCTGGAACGTCACCGAACAGCATAGCCCGCGTCCCGCCCCTGACCGCCTCCCGCCCCGGGCGGCGCGCCGAGCCTCGCCCTCCGGTGCCCGGCGGCCCGGGCGTGTATCGTTACGGGTGATGTTCCTTTAATGACCGTCCTGTGAGGCGGGGAAGGAGAACAGCGTGGGCTCACCGCAGCCAGATCGCGCCACCAGGGGCAAACAGGTCCTGGGACCGGACGACATCGCCCGCTCCCTGACGCGCATCGCATACGAGATCATCGAACGCAACGACGGGGCCGACGGGCTCGTCATCGCGGGAATACCGACCCGGGGGGCCACGCTGGCGCGCCGCCTCGTCGAGCGGATCGGACAAGTCGGGGGAGCGCGCACCCAGTACGCGTCCATCGACACGACGATGTTCCGCGACGACCTGCGCGCCCAGCCTCTGCGCCCTCCCCACCGGACGGAGATCCCCGAATCCGGCATCGACGGGCGGCCGGTCGTCCTGGTGGACGACGTCCTCTACACGGGCCGCACCGTCAAAGCCGCCCTCGACGCGCTCGGCATGACGGGACGGCCCTCGCGGGTGCAGCTGGCGGTCCTGGTGGACCGCGGGCACCGCGAACTGCCGATCCGTCCCGACTACGTCGGCAAGAACCTGCCGACCTCGCGCTCCGAGACCGTCACCATCCTGCTGGACGAGACGGACGGCGCGGACGCGGTGCTGCTGGGGGTGCGCTGATGGGCCTCGACCACCTCATCTCCATCCGCGACCTGTCCCGCGACGAGGCGGTCCTGCTGCTCGACACCGCCGAGAGCATGGCCGCCACCCAGTCGCGCGCAGTGAAGAAACTGCCCACGCTGGCGGGCAGGACCGTCGTCAACCTCTTCTTCGAGGACTCCACGCGCACGCGCATCTCCTTCGAGACCGCGGCCAAGCGCCTGAGCGCCGACGTCATCAACTTCGCCGCCGGCGGCTCGTCCCTGTCGAAGGGGGAGTCCCTCAAGGACACCGCCCTCACGCTCCAGGCCATGGGGGCCGACGCCGTCGTCATCCGCCACCCCTCCTCGGGCGCCGCCCACCGCCTCGCCCACGCCGGGTGGATGGGGCTGCCGGTGCTCAACGCCGGGGACGGCACGCACCAGCACCCCACCCAGGCCCTCCTCGACGCAATGACGCTGCGGCGCCACTACCGCCCGGATGGACCGGACGGCGGGGGAGCGACCCCCGCTCCCGGATCCGGCCTCGACGGCGCGCACGTCGTCATCGTCGGCGATGTCCTCCACTCGCGGGTCGCCCGCTCAGGCGTCGACCTGCTCACCCTGCTGGGCGCGCGCGTCACCCTGGTCGCGCCGCCCACCCTGCTGCCCGTCGGCGTGGAGGCATGGGGCTGCGCGGTGTCCTACGACTTCGACGCGGCGCTGGCCGACCAGCCCGACGCCGTCATGATGCTGCGCGTCCAGCGCGAGCGCATGAGCGCCCGGGGAGGCGGCTTCTTCCCCTCCGTGGGCGCCTACCACGCCGAGTACGGGCTCACGCCCCTGCGCTTCCGCTCGCTGCGCCCCGATGCCGTCGTCATGCACCCCGGTCCCATGAACCGCGGCCTCGAGATCTGCGCCAAGGCAGCGGACTCGGACCAATCAGTCGTCGTCGAACAGGTCGCCAACGGGGTGTGCGTCCGGATGGCGGCCCTCTACCTGCTCCTCGCACCGGAAGGGAAACACCGTGACTAGCACGCGACGGGACATCCTCATCAGCGGCGCCGACGTGGTCGGCTCCGGCAGGGCCGACATCGCCGTCAAGGACGGCACGATCGTGGCCGTGGGGCCCGGCGCCGCCGACGCCCTCACAGACCCGCGCCGCATCGGCGCCGACGGCCTGATCGCCCTGCCGGGCCTGGTCGACATGCACACCCACCTGCGCCAGCCCGGCGGGGAGGACGCGGAGACCGTCCTCACGGGCACGCGCGCCGCCGCCGTCGGCGGCTACACCGCGGTCCACGCCATGGCGAACACCAGCCCCGTCGCCGACACCGCCTCCGTGGTCGACCAGGTCCTGCGCCTGGGCGAGGAGGCGGGCTGGGTCCAGGTGCGCCCCGTCGGCGCGGTCACCGAGGGGCTCGGCGGGGCCCGCCTGGCCGCCCTGAGCGCCATGGCCCGCTCGCGCGCCCGGGTGCGGGTCTTCTCCGACGACGGCAAATGCGTGTCGGACCCCGTGCTCATGCGCCGCGCCCTGGAGTACGTGAAGGGATTCGGCGGCGTCATCGCCCAGCACAGCCAGGACCCCGCCCTCACCGACGGCTCCCAGATGAACGAGTCCCGGCTCTCGGGCGAGCTCGGGCTGGCCGGGTGGCCCGCCGTCGCCGAGGAGGCGGTCATCGCCCGCGACATCCTGCTGGCCAAGCACGTCGGCTCGCGCCTGCACGTGTGCCACCTGTCCACCGCCGGATCCGTGGACCTGATCCGGTGGGGCAAGCGCATGGGCGTCGCCGTCACCGCCGAGGCCACCCCCCACCACCTGCTGCTCACCGAGGACCTCGCCTCCACCTACAACCCCCTGTACAAGGTGAACCCGCCGCTGCGCAGCGCCGAGGACGTCGCGGCGGTGCGCGAGGGCCTGGCCGACGGCACCATCGACTGCGTGGGCACGGACCACGCCCCCCACCCCCTGGAGGCCAAGGACTGCGAGTGGCAGGCCGGGGCCTTCGGCATGACCGGCTTGGAGACGGCCCTGCCCATCCTCATCTCGACGATGGTGGAGACCGGCCGCATGACGTGGGCGGACCTCGCGCGCGTCATGAGCGCCGCCCCCGCCGCCATCGGCCGGGTCGAGGGGCAGGGCCAGCACATCCGCGCCGGATCGCGCGCGAACATCACCCTGGTCGACCCCGCCGAGCGGCGCACGGTCGACCCCCAGCAGCAGTGGACGCGCTCGACGAACTGCCCGTACACGGGCATGGAGCTGCCCGGGCGCGTGCGCTACACGATCCTGGCGGGCGCCATCACCGTGGACGACGCCGCCCCCGTCGCGAAGGAGGACCGATGAGCGGCGACACAGCGCTGCTGGTCCTGGAGGACGGCACCGTCTACCGGGGCCGCGCCTGGGGCGCCCGGGGGCGCGCCCTGGGGGAGGCCGTGTTCTCCACGGGGATGACCGGTTACCAGGAGACCCTCACCGACCCCTCGTACCACCGCCAGATCGTCGTGATGACCGCGCCGCACATCGGCAACACGGGCGTCAACGACGAGGACCCCGAGTCCGCGCGCATCTGGGTCGCGGGTTTCGTGGTGCGCGACGCTGCCCGGCGCCCCTCGAACTGGAGGTCGAGGCGCGGGCTCGACGAGGAGCTGTCCTCCCAGGGCGTCGTCGCCATCGCCGACGTCGACACGCGCGCGGTCACCCGCCACATCCGCGAGCGCGGCGCCATGCGCGCCGGCGTGTTCTCCGGGGACGCGCTGCCCGCGGGCGCCGACCACTTGGGGCCCGAGGCCGTGGCCGCCCTGGTGCGCATCGTGGCCGAGTCGCCCGGCATGAGCGGCGCGGCCCTGGCGGGGGAGGTCTCCACGGGGGGCGCCTACGTGGTCGAGCCCCTCGGGGAGTTCGAGGGGGCCGAACCCGTCGCGAGGGTCGTCGCGGTGGACCTCGGCATCAAGTCCCGCACGCCCCACCACCTGGCGGCCAGGGGCGTCCAGGTCGTCGTCGTGCCCTCCTCCTACTCCTTCGCCCAGATCGCGGACCTGCGCCCCGACGGGGTGTTCTTCTCCAACGGGCCCGGCGACCCCTCCACGGCGGAGCACGAGATCTCGGTGCTGCGCTCGGTGCTGGACGCCCGCATCCCGTACTTCGGGATCTGCTTCGGCCACCAGCTCTTCGGCCGCGCCCTGGGGTACGGCACCTACAAGCTCGACTACGGGCACAGGGGCATCAACCAGCCCGTGAAGGACGTGGAGACCGGGCGCGTGCAGATCACCGCCCACAACCACGGTTTCGCCGTGGACGCGCCCGTGGGGGGGCCGTCGATTTCGCCCTACGACTCGGGGCGCTACGGCAGGGTCGTCGTGTCCCACGTGGGCCTCAACGACGGCGTGGTCGAGGGGCTGGCCGCCCTGGACATCCCGGCCTTCTCCGTCCAGTACCACCCCGAGGCCGCGGCCGGCCCCCACGACGGCGAGGGCCTCTTCGACCGTTTCATCACTCTGATGGCCGCCCGCCGGGGCGCCGCTAGCGCGAAGGAGGGCCGCTGATGCCCCGCCGCACAGACCTGCGCTCGGTCCTCGTCATCGGCTCGGGCCCCATCGTCATCGGCCAGGCCTGCGAGTTCGACTACTCGGGGACCCAGGCGTGCCGGGTGCTCAAGGAGGAGGGGCTGCGCGTCGTCCTCGTCAACTCCAACCCGGCCACCATCATGACCGACCCGGGGATCGCGGACGCGACCTACGTCGAGCCGATCACCCCCGAGGTCGTCGCCTCGATCATCGCCAAGGAGCGGCCCGACGCGCTGCTGCCCACGCTGGGGGGCCAGACCGCCCTCAACACCGCGGTCGCCCTGGCCGAGGAGGGCGTGCTGGAGCGCTACGGCGTCGAGCTCATCGGGGCCTCCATCGACGCGATCCGCGCCGGGGAGGACCGCGAGGCGTTCAAGGCCATCGTGGAGCGGTCGGGCGCCGAGGTGGCGCGCTCCTTCATCGCGCACACGATGGAGGAGTGCCACGCGGCGGCCGAGCAGCTGGGCTACCCGCTGGTCGTGCGCCCCTCCTTCACCATGGGCGGCCTGGGCTCCGGTTTCGCCCGCACGCCCGAGGACCTGGAGAGGATCGCGGGCCAGGGGCTGGCGGCGTCGATCACCACCGAGGTGCTCCTGGAGGAGTCGATCCTGGGGTGGAAGGAGTACGAGCTGGAGCTCATGCGCGACAAGGCGGACAACGTCGTCGTCGTGTGCTCCATCGAGAACGTGGATCCCGTCGGCGTGCACACGGGCGACTCGGTCACAGTCGCCCCCGCCCTGACCCTCACGGACCGGGAGCTGCAGCGCCTGCGCGACATCGGCATCGCCGTCATCCGCGAGGTCGGGGTGGACACCGGGGGCTGCAACATCCAGTTCGCGGTCCACCCGGGCACCGGGCGCGTCATCGTCATCGAGATGAACCCGAGGGTGTCGCGCTCGTCGGCGCTGGCCTCGAAGGCCACGGGCTTCCCGATCGCGAAGATCGCCGCCCGCCTGGCCACGGGCTACACCCTGGACGAGATCCCCAACGACATCACGGGCTCGACGCCCGCGTCCTTCGAACCGGCGCTGGACTACGTGGTCGTCAAGGTCCCGCGCTTCACCTTCGAGAAGTTCCCGGGGGCCGACCCCTCGCTCACCACCTCCATGAAGGCGGTGGGGGAGGCCATGGCCATCGGCCGCTGCTTCACCGAGGCCCTGAACAAGGCCCTGCGCTCCATCGACAAGCCCGGGGCGCAGTTCCACTGGGACGGGCCCGACCCCTCGCCCGAGCAGACGCGCGCGCTCGTGGAGCGGGCGGGGACGGCCACCGAGGAGCGCCTCGTGCAGGTCCAGCAGGCCATCCGCGGCGGCGCCGGCATCGACGAGCTCCACGCGTCCACGGGGATCGACCCGTGGTTCCTCGACCAGATGGTCCTGCTCGACGAGGTCGCCAGGGAGACCATCGGCGCGCCCGCCCTGACCGGCGACGTGCTGGCCCGGGCGAAACGGCACGGGTTCTCCGACCGGCAGATCGCCTCGATGCGGCGCCTGTCCGAGGACACGGTGCGGGAGGTGCGCGGGGCATTCGGCATCCGCCCGGTGTACAAGACCGTCGACACCTGCGCGGCGGAGTTCGCGGCGCGCACCCCCTACCACTACTCGTCCTACGACCTGGAGACCGAGGTCGCCCCCCGCAGCCGCGAGGCCGTCATCATCCTCGGCGCCGGCCCCAACCGCATCGGGCAGGGCATCGAGTTCGACTACTCGTGCGTCCACGCCGCCATGGCGCTGCGCGGGGACTACGAGACCGTCATGGTCAACTGCAACCCGGAGACGGTGTCCACCGACTACGACGTCTCCGACCGCCTCTACTTCGAGCCCCTCACCCTGGAGGACGTCCTGGAGGTCTACCGCGCCGAGTGCCAGGCCGGCCCCGTCAAGGGCATGGTCGTGCAGCTGGGCGGGCAGACGCCGCTGTCCCTGGCGGCGGACCTGGAGCGGGCGGGCGTGCCGGTCCTGGGGACCACGCCCCACGCCATCGACCTCGCCGAGGACCGCGGGGAGTTCGGGAAGGTCCTGGAGGCGGCGGGCTGCCCCGCCCCCGCCCACGACGTCGCGCACTCGCCCGCCCAGGTGCTCCCGGTGGCGCGCTCCATCGGATTCCCCGTGCTCGTGCGCCCCAGCTTCGTCCTGGGCGGGCGGGGCATGGCGATCATCAACGACGAGGAGGCGCTGGGCGCGTACCTGGACCGGCCCGACATCGACGTGCTCTTCAGCCGCGGGCCCCTGCTCATCGACCGCTTCCTGGACGCCGCCATCGAGATCGACGTCGACGCCCTCTACGACGGCGAGGAGCTGTTCATGGGGGCGATCATGGAGCACATCGAGGAGGCGGGCGTCCACTCCGGGGACTCCTCGTGCGTGCTGCCCCCCATGACGCTGTCGGCGCGCGAACTCGGGCGCATCACCGCCTCGACGGAGGCCATCGCCAGGGGAGTGGGGGTGCGCGGGCTCATCAACATCCAGTTCGCGATGCTCTCCGACACCCTGTACGTCATCGAGGCGAACCCCCGCGCCTCGCGGACCGTGCCTTTCGCCTCGAAGGCGACGGGCGTGCAACTGGCCAAGGCCGCCGCCCTCATCCAGGTGGGCCGCACGATCGCCTCCCTGCGGGCCCAGGGGCTCCTGCCCGGGCGCGACGCGCGGACGATCCCCGACGGCGGTTCCATCGCGGTCAAGGCCGCCGTGCTGCCCTTCAAGCGGTTCCGCACCGCGGCGGGGGAGGTCGTCGACACGGTGCTCGGCCCGGAGATGCGCTCGACCGGCGAGGTCATGGGCATCGACCGCGACTTCCCGACGGCCTTCGCCAAATCCCAGTTGGGCGCGTTCACGGAGCTGCCCACGCGGGGCACGGTGTTCATCTCCATCGCGGACACCGACAAGCGGGCGATCGTCCTGCCGGCCGCGCGCATGGCGGAACTGGGCTTCACGGTCCTGGCCACGTCGGGCACGGCCTCGGTGCTGCGCCGCAACGGCATCGCGGCGCAAGTGGTGCGCAAGTCCTCCGAGGGGCGCGGCGCGGAGGGCGAGCCCACCGTCGTGGACCTCATCAACGAGGGCCGCATCGACCTGGTCGTCAACACCCCGCAGCGGTCGGCGAACCGCCACGACGGCTACCGGATCCGCGCGGCCGCGGCCGCCCACGACCGGCCCGCGGTGACGACGCTGCAGGCGTTCAACGCCGTCGTCCAGGCGATCGAGGTGCGCGCGCGCGGCGCCTACTCCGTCCGCTCCCTGCAGGAGTGGGACTCCCACCGGTCCAAGGAGGCCCGATGAACCCCCTCAACGCCAAGGAACCCGCCCGCATGGGCTTCGGCGACAGGCTCTACGAGGCGATGGGCGCCCACGGGCCCGTCTGCGTCGGCATCGACCCCCACGCGGCGCTGCTGGCCCGCTGGGGCCTGGACGACGACGCGCGCGGCCTGCGCGAGTTCTCCCTCAGGGTCGTCGAGGCGCTCGGCGGCCGGGCCGCGGCGCTCAAACCGCAGTCCGCCTTCTTCGAGCGCCACGGGTCCCAGGGGGTCGCGGTCCTGGAGGAGGTCGTGGCCGCCTGCCGGGAGCTCGGGACCCTGTGCGTCGTGGACGCCAAACGCGGCGACATCGGCTCCACCATGGAGGGCTACGCCGACGCCTACCTCTCTGACGCCTCGCCCCTGGCGGGCGACGCGGTGACCCTGTCCCCGTACCTGGGCGCCGGGTCCCTGGCGCCCGCGCTGCGCCTGGCCGAGCGCACCGGCCGGGGCGTGTTCGTCCTCGCCCTCACCTCGAATCCGGAGGGCGCGGACGTGCAGCACTGCCGCTCGCGCGAGGGCGTGTCCGTCGCCGCGCGGATCGTGTCCCAGCTGGCGGACTTCAACGCCTCCTGTGACAAAGTTCATCTGGGTCCCGCGGGGGTCGTCGTGGGCGCCACAGTGGGCTCGGCGGTGGCCGATCTGGGGATCGATCTGGCGGCACTGCGCGGCCCCGTCCTGGCGCCGGGCGTCGGCGCCCAGGGCGCCGGGCCGGCGCAGGTCAGGGATGTTTTCCGCGGCGCGCGCTCCGCCGTGCTCGCGTCCTCGTCGCGTGCGATACTCGAATCGGGTCCCGATTTGCGGGGGCTCCGTTCGGCGTACAAACGGGCCGTAACCGAGCTCGCCGGATAGCCCGGAACGGCACGGCGCGCGGAAAGCAGGAGAAAAATCATCCGGTTGGTGACATAGTTAATTCACGAAGACCCCAATGGAGGAAGTGATCAGAATGGCACTACCTGATCTCACGCCCGAGCAGAGGGCTCAGGCCCTCGAGAAGGCCACTCAGGCGCGCCGTCGGCGCGCCGAGGTGAAGAACGCGTTGAAGGCCCGCTCGATGAACCTCTCAGAGGTCCTCGAACTGGCGGAGAGGGACGACGCCGTCGCGAAGATGAAAGTCGTGACCCTGCTCGAGTCCCTGCCCCGCGTCGGGACGAACACCGCGGCAGTCCTGATGGACCAGTACAAGATCGCAGCGAGCCGCCGCGTGCGCGGACTCGGCCCTATCCAGCGCAAGCAACTGGTCGAGCGTTTCGGATGAAGCGGTCCGGCGTGGCACGATGGGCGCATGACCGAAGCACCCGCACTCACCGTGCTCGCCGGCCCCACCGCCGTTGGGAAGGGGACGGTCGTCGCAGCGCTCAAGGAGCGCCACCCGGACCTGAGGGTCTCGGTGTCGGCGACGACCCGCCCGCCCCGGCCCGGCGAGATCGACGGCGCCCACTACCACTTCGTCTCCGATGAGGAGTTCGACTCAATGGTCGAATCCGGGGACATGCTGGAGTGGGCGCTCGTCCATGGCCGCAACAAGTACGGCACCCCCCGCCGCCCGGTCGACCGGGCCATCGCCCAGGGGCACCCGGTGCTCCTCGAGATCGACCTGGACGGCGCCAGGCAGGTCCGGCGCACGCGGCCCGACGCCCGTTTCGTCTTCCTGGCGCCCCCCTCGTGGGAGGAACTGGAACGGCGCCTCGTCTCGCGCGGCACCGAGGACGGGGCCGAGCAGCGGCGCCGCCTGGAGACTGCCCGCGTGGAGATGCGGGCCAGCGCCGAGTTCGACCACATCGTCGTCAACGACTCCGTGGAACGCGCCGTATCAGAACTCGCCGCCCTGATGGGCCTGGAGTAGACTGCCACTCACGCCGTTGAACAGAGGAGACACGTATGTCAGGAATCGTCGCCCAGCCCGTTGGCATCACCTCGCCGCCCATCGACGACCTGCTCGAGCACGTCGATTCGAAGTACGCCCTGGTGATCTTCGCGGCCAGGCGCGCCCGGCAGATCAACTTGTACAACCTGCAGCTCGCGCAGAACATGATCCAGTTCGTCGGCCCCGTCGTCGAGACCTCCCCCGACGAGAAGCCCCTGGCGATCGCCCTGCGCGAGATCGACGAGGGGATGCTCACCCTCGAGGCGTCCCCCGGGGTCTGACATGGCGACGGTCGTCGTCGGCGTCACCGGGGGCGTCGCCGCCTTCAAGGCCGTGCGCGTGGTCCGCGAGCTCATGCGAGCGGGCCACGACGTGCGCGTGGCCGCGACCCCCGCCTCCCTGAACTTCGTCGGCCCCTCCACGTGGGCCGGCCTGACGGGCGCCCCCGCCGTCGTCGATGTCTTCGGGGCCGGCGCCGAGCACGTCGAACTGGCGCGGGCGGCCGACCTGGTCCTCGTCGTCCCGGCCACCGCCGACGCCCTCGCGCGGATCCGCGCGGGCATGGCGGACGACATGGTGGCGCTCACGGTGCTCGCCTCCACCGCGCCCGTCGTCATCGCCCCCGCCATGCACTCCGCCATGTGGACCAACCCCGCGACCGCCTCGAACGTCGCGGAACTGCGGCGCAGGGGGTACACGGTCATCGACCCGGAGGAGGGCGCGCTCGGCTCGGGCGACACCGGGGTGGGGCGCCTGCCCGAACCCGCGGCCATCGCCTCGCGCGCCCTCGCGGTCCTGGCCGGGCGGGGGCGGTGCGGCGGACCGCTGGCGGGAGCGCATGTGCTCGTCACCGCCGGCGGCACCCACGAGCCCATCGACCCGGTGCGCTACCTCGGCAACTCCTCCAGCGGGCGCCAGGGCACAGCTATCGCCCGCGCGGCGGCGGCCGCGGGCGCGCGCGTCACCCTGGTCGCGGCGAACATCGACGACGCCCTGGTGCGCGGCGCCGGAGCGGGGGCCGAGGTCGTCCCCGTCTCCACCGCCGTGCAGATGCGCGACGCCGTCGCCGCCAGGCTCGAGGGCGCCGACGCCCTCGTCATGGCGGCGGCCGTCGCAGACTTCAGGCCCAAGCGCGCCCTCGCCTCGAAGATCAAGAAGGACCCCGACGGGGACGGCGCGCCCGTCATCGAGCTCGTGCGCAACCCCGACATCCTCGCCGAGGCCGCCCGCGCCCCCCATCGGCCGCGCGTCGTCGTCGGTTTCGCCGCAGAGACGGGCACGGACGAGGAAGTGGCCGCCTTCGGGCGCGCCAAGGCCCGCCGCAAGGGCGCCGATCTGATGGCCGTGAACCGCGTGGGGCAGGGCGAGGGCTTCGGCGACGTGCCCAACCGCATCGAGGTCCTCGACGCCGACGGCCGCAGCGTGGGCGCCGCCTCGGGGACCAAGGACGACGTCGCCGAGTACCTGGTCGGACTCATCGCGAGCCGCCTTGCTACGCTGAGTGCGTGAGTCGACAGCTTTTCACCTCAGAGTCAGTAACCGAGGGGCACCCCGACAAGGTGTGCGACCGGATCTCCGACGCGATCCTGGACGCCCTGCTGGAGAAGGACCCGCGCGCGCGCGTCGCCGTTGAGACGATGGCCGCCACCGGCCTCATCCACATCGCCGGCGAGGTGACCACTGACGCCTACGTGGAGATCCCCGAGATCGTGCGCCGCGAGATCCTCCAGATCGGCTACGACTCCTCCAGGGTCGGCTTCGACGGCGCCTCGTGCGGCATCTCCATCTCCCTGGACGGGCAGAGCCCCGACATCGCCGGCGGCGTCGACGAGGCCCTCGAAGTGCGCGGCGGAGCGGCGGGCGACCCCAGGGACCGGCAGGGCGCGGGCGACCAGGGCATCATGTTCGGCTATGCGTGCACCGACACCGCCGACCTCATGCCCGCCCCCATCTGGCTGGCCCACCGGCTCGCCGAGCGCCTCGCCCACGTGCGCAGGAACGGGACCGTGCCCGGACTGCGCCCCGACGGGAAGACGCAGGTCACCCTCGCCTACGAGGGGGACAGGCCCGTGGGCATCGACACGGTCGTCGTCTCCGCCCAGCACGACGAGGAGCTGTCCCAGGCCGACCTGCGCGACGCCATCGGGGAGCACGTGGTGGCCCCCGTCCTGGCGGCCTCCGGACTCGGCCTGGACGCCGGCTCCATGGAGCTGCTGGTCAACCCGTCGGGCCGTTTCGTCCTGGGGGGGCCGGCCGGCGACGCGGGCCTGACGGGGCGCAAGATCATCGTCGACACCTACGGCGGCATGGCGCGCCACGGGGGCGGCGCCTTCTCCGGGAAGGACCCGTCGAAGGTGGACCGCTCGGCCGCCTACGCGGCGCGGTGGATCGCCAAGAACGTCGTCGCCGCCTCCCTGGCGCGCCGCTGCGAGATCCAACTGGCCTACGCCATCGGGCGGGCGAACCCGGTCGGCCTCTACGTCGACTCCTTCGGCACCGGCGCCGTCCCCGACGGCGCGATCGCCGACGCGATCCGGCAGGTCTTCGACCTGCGCCCCCTGGGCATGATCGAGGACCTCGACCTGCTGCGCCCCATCTACCGCCAGACCGCGGCCTACGGCCACTTCGGGCGCGGTGGCTTCCCGTGGGAGCGCACCGACCGCGCCGACGATCTCAGGGCGGCGCTCGCATGAGCGCCACCGCGTGGACGCGACGCACCTGCGCCGAGATGGCGGTCAGCGGCGCAGTCGGCCTGGTCGCCTCCTTCGTGCTGTCCATCGAGGCGTGGCAGCTGGCGATGGACTCGACGACCCGTTTCGGCTGCGACGTGTCCTCGGTGCTGTCGTGCTCGACGGTCGCCCAGACGTGGCAGGCCCGCATCCTGGGGTTCCCCAACGCGTTCCTGGGCATCCTCTTCGAGACGGCGGTCCTGGCCGTCTCCGTCGCCCTCTTCGCGGGGGTGCGCTTCCCGCGCTGGTACATGGTGTGCGTGAACATCATGTACACGGTCGCCCTGGCCTTCGCCTACTGGCTGTTCCTCCAGTCCTACTTCGTCATCCACGTGCTGTGCCCGTGGTGCCTGCTCATCACGATCACGACGACCCTGGTGTTCGGCGGGATCACGCGGATCAACATCCGCGAGGGGGTGCTGGGCCTGCCCCAGTCGGCGCGCCACTTCGTGGAGAAGGGCTTCGACTGGTCGATCTGGGGGCTCTTGGTCTTCATCATCTGCGCGATGGTCGCCGCGCGTTACGGGGCGGGCCTGATCGGCTGATCCGCAGACGCGGGCGGGCCGTGGTGGAATTGACCCATGACAGGCACCCAGGCGGCGTTCGATGGATTCGAGGAGGCCCCCGCCCGCACCGGCGAGATCGCGGGGGTCCTGGTCGACGTCGACCTGGCGCACCTGGACCGCCCCCTGGACTACGCGGTGCCCGAGGAGCTGAGCGGCGGGGCGCAGGTCGGGCGCCTCGTGCGCGTCACGCTGGCGGGTAGCCGGGCCAACGGGTGGATCGTGTCGCGGCGGCGGGGCCCCATCGGCGCCCGCATGGCGGCCGTCGAGCGCGTCGTCTCGGACCTGCCAGTCACGACCCCCGCCCAACTGGAGCTCGCCTCGCGCATCGCCCTGCGCTTCCTGGCCACCTCCTCCCAGGTCCTGTCAGTGGCCGTCCCGGCCCGGCACGCGCGCGCTGAGCGCGCCGTCATCGCGGACCTGTCCGCGCCCCGCGCCCCCGCGCCGACCGCC
>NZ_CP017298.1:117744-118668 GCF_001746855.1 Pauljensenia hongkongensis
CCAAAGCGGTGTGGACCGCGCTCCCCGGGCGGCACGCGGCCCAGATCGCGGACCTCGTGCGCGCCACGAGGAGGGGCGGGCGCTCCGCGCTGGTCGTGGCGCCCACGGCCGAGGAGGCCGAGTGGCTCGCCGGGGCCATCGAGGCGGCCACGGGCGAGCGCGCCGCCCTCATGGGCGCCTCCGTGGGGCCCGAGGAGCGCTACGCCGCGCACCTGCGCTGCCTCAACGGCTTGGACCGCATCGTAGTGGGAACACGGTCGGCGGTGTGGGCCCCCGTGCGCGACCTCGGCCTCGTCGTCGTGTGGGGGGACGGGGACGACCGGTTGCGCGAGCAGCGGGCGCCCCGCTGTGACGCCCTCGACGTGGCCGTGCAGCGCTGCGTCGTCGACGGCTGCGCCCTGGTGGTCGGCTCCTTCTCCCGCTCGGTGAAGGCGCACGCCCTGGTGCGCAGCGGCTGGGCGGTGGGCGTCGAGGCCGTGCGCGACGCCGTCCGCGCGGCCACACCCAGGGTCCGCCTCTACGGCAGCCGCGAGGCCGACAGGACGGGGGAGGGCCGCGTCGTCCGGTTCCCCTCCCAGGCGCTGCGCCTGGTGCGCCGGGCCTGCCAGGGCGGCGCGGTGCTCATACAGGTCGCCTCGGCCGGGTACGTGCCGGTCGTGTCGTGCCAGAGGTGCCGCACCGTGGCCCGGTGCCCGTCGTGCCACGGCCCGCTGGGCCTGGGAGCGGAGGGGTCGATGCGCTGCGGGTGGTGCGGGCGCGCCCCCAGCAGCTGGAGGTGCCCGCACTGCTCCGGGACCAGGCTGCGGGCCCTGCGCGTCGGGGCCGACCGGACGGCCGAGGAGGTGGCGCGCGCGCTCCCCGAGGCCTCGGTGCTCGAGTCCTCCGCCGCGCACCGCGTCACACGCCGCCTGCCCGCGCGCCCCG
>NZ_CP017298.1:118718-120099 GCF_001746855.1 Pauljensenia hongkongensis
CGCCGCCGAGCCCGCGGTCGAGGGGGCTACGCGGCGGGCGTCGTCCTGGACGCCCAGGCTGTGGCCGGGCGCCCCGAGCTGTGGGCGCCCGAGGAGGCGGTGCGCAGGTGGTTCAACGCCTTCGCGCTGGTGCGCCCCGGCGGCGACGCCCTGGTGGTCGGGGACCTGCCCGACGACATGGGCCAGGCCCTGGTGCGGTGGGCGCCCTCGGACTACGCCGACCGGCTCCTCGACGAGCGCGAGGCCCTGGGGTTCTTCCCGGCGATGACACTGGTCGCGCTGGACGGCGACCGCGCGCAGGTTGCCCAGGTGGCCGACCAGTGCGCGCGCGAGGCCGGCGCCGAGGTGGTGGGCACCGTCCCCGCTCCGCGCCGCTCCAAGGACTCCATGGACGTGCGCGCCATCGTCCGCGTCCCGCGCGACCGGGGCCTGCGGCTGCTCGAAGTCCTCACGGGCGTGCGCCAGGCGCGCGCGTCGAAGAAGTCCCCGCCCGTCATGATGAGCGTCAACCCGCCCGAGTTGTTCTAAGGGGCGGCCCGCCGTTCCCGTAGAATGAGCGGGTGCGCATCATCTTCGCAGGGACCCCCGAGGCGGCGGTCCCCACACTCACCGCCCTCATCGCCTCCACCCACGACGTCGCCCTGGTGGTGACGCGGCCCCCGGCGCGCTCGGGGCGCGGACGCGCCATGCGCCCCTCGGCCGTCGCCCAGTGCGCGCGCGGGGCCGGCCTGGCCGTCCTGGAGACGGCGTCCCTGAAAGGGGAGGAGGCAGCGGGGGCCATCGGGGCGGTGGGCGCCGACCTGGGCGTCGTCGTCGCCTACGGGGGCCTCGTGCCGCCGGACGTCCTCGCGATGCCCGCCCACGGCTGGGTGAACCTGCACTTCTCGGACCTGCCCCGGTGGAGGGGCGCCGCCCCCGTCCAGTGGGCAGTCCTGTCGGGCGACCCGATGACCGCCTCGTGCGTCTTCGCGCTGGAGGAGGGGCTCGACACGGGGCCCGTGTACTCGCGCGAGCCCTTCACCATCGGCCACGAGACCAGCGGTGAGCTGCTCGACCGCATGGCCGCCGCCGGCGGGGCGCAGGTGCTCGCCTGCGTGGACTCCCTGGCGGCGGGAACGGCCAGGGCCACCGCTCAGAGCGACAGGGGCGCAACCCGCGCCCGCCGCCTCACGGCGGCCGACGGCTACGTGTCCTTCGACGAGGACGCGCCGGCCACGGACCGGCGCGTGCGCGCTGTCACCCCCAATCCCGGTGCGTGGACGCTGGGCCCCGGGGGCGGGCGGATCAAGCTCGGCCCCGTCACCGCCGCGCCCGACCGGGGGCTCCGAGCCGGCCAGGTCGAGGCCGGCAAACGCGACGTGCACGTGGGCTGCGCCCAGGG
>NZ_CP017298.1:120600-129145 GCF_001746855.1 Pauljensenia hongkongensis
GCCGCCGCGTGGGCGCGGGGCGCCCGCCTGGCGCCCGGGGCCCGCATGGGCGGGACGGAGGGGGCGCCGCGATGAGCCAGAGGCGCTACGCCGACGGGTACCGCAAGCTGCGCAGGGCGGACGCGCCCCGGCGCGTCGCCTTCGAAGTCCTCTCCGAAGTCACCTCCTCCGGCGCCTTCGCGAACATCGTCCTCCCCAAGGCCCTGCGCCGGATCCGCCGCGAAGAGCCCTTCGACGACCGGGACGCGGCCTTCACTTCGGAGCTGGTCCACGGCACCCTGCGGGCCCGGGGGCGCCTCGACTGGGCGCTCGCCCGGCACGTGGACCGCCCACTGGGGGACCTGGATCCCCGCGTGCTCGACCTGTTGCGGATGGGCGCCCACCAGCTGCTCGACATGCGCGTGCCCGACCACGCCGCCGTCTCCGCCACCGTCGATGTCGCGCGGGAGCACCTGACCGACGGCCCCGTGCGCATGGTCAACGCGGTGCTCAGGGCCCTCGCCCGCGAGGAGGTCGGCCGCATCGACGAGGAGATCGCGCGGATCGAGGACGGGGACGCGCGCCTGGCGGTCGCCCACTCGCACCCCGAATGGATGGTGCGGGCCTTGCGCGCCGCCCTGGCCGCCCACGGCTACGACGAGGCGGAGCTGGAGGACGCGCTCGCAGCCGACAACGAGGCGCCCATCGTCTCACTGGCCGCCCGCCCCGGCCTGATCGGCGTCGAGGAGCTGTGCGAGGAGGCCGAGGACGTGCTGTCGGCGCGGGTCGCCACGGGGCTGGTGAGCAAGTGCGCGGTCCTCCTCGCCTCCGGCGACCCCGCGCGACTGCCGTCGATCCGGCAGGGGCTGGCGGGCGTGCAGGACGAGGGCTCCCAGTTGGCCGCCCAGATCTGCGCCGGGGCGCCGCTCGTCGGCCAGGGGGACTCCTCATGGCTGGACCTGTGCGCGGGCCCGGGGGGCAAAGCCGCCCTCCTGGGCGCACTGGCGGCGGGGCGCGGCGCCCATGTGGTCGCCAACGAGATCCACCCGCACCGCGCCCGCCTCGTGGAGAGGACCACCCGGGCACTGGGGACGGTCGAAGTCGTGTCGGGCGACGGCAGGACGTTCGGGGGGCAGGGGACGCAGTGGCCGCTGGGCTCCTTCGACCGCGTCCTGGTGGACGCGCCCTGCACGGGAATGGGCTCCATGCGCAGACGCCCCGAGTCGCGGTGGAGGCGGGCCCCGGGGGACGTCGACGGGCTCGTGGAGTTGCAGGAGCGGCTGCTCGACCGGGCGGGCGCCCTCACGCGCCCGGGCGGCGTGATGACCTACGTGACGTGCTCCCCGCACCGCAGGGAGACCCGCGACCAGGTGGAGCGGCTGCTCGGCGCGGGCGGCTGGGAGCTCCTCGACGCCGTCGCGCTGGCCGACTCGGTCGCCGTCGAGCCGCTCGCGGTCCCCGACCGGGCGGGGCGCGTCGACGGGGGAGGGGCGGGCCGGACCCTGCAGCTGTGGGGGCACCGCCACGGCACGGACTCCATGTTTGTGGCCGCGCTCCGCCGCCTGTAGCATTTACGTTATGAATGCCACAATCTCCCCGTCGATCCTCAACTGCGACATCGCGGACCTGCGCGGTGAGCTCGAGAAGATCTCGGGTGCCGACGTCGCGCACGTCGACGTCATGGACAACCACTTCGTCCCGAACCTCTCCTGGGGGCTCCCCGTCGCCGAGGCGGTCGTCAAGACCGGGATCCTGCCGGTGGACGCGCACCTCATGATCGAGGACCCGGACAGGTGGGCGCCGCAGTACGCCGAGGCCGGATGCCAGTCGGTGACCTTCCACGCGGAGGCCGCGCAGGCGCCGGTGCGCCTGGCGCGCGAACTGCGCAGGATCGGCTCGAAGGTGGGGCTCGGACTCCGCCCGGCGACCGACATCGCGCCCTTCGTCGATCTGCTCGGCGAGTTCGACATGATCCTCGTGATGACGGTGGAGCCCGGTTTCGGTGGCCAGTCGTTCCTCGAGTCGATGCTGCCGAAGATCCGGCGCACCCGGGCGGCGGTCAACGCCTCGGGCCTGGAGGTCTCGATCCAGGTCGACGGCGGGGTGTCCCGTTCCACGATCGAGCTCGCCGCCGAGGCGGGCGCGGACAACTTCGTCGCAGGCTCCGCCGTGTTCCGCGCCGACGACGCCCTCGAGGAGGTGGAGGTGTTGCGCCGCCTCGCCTCCGCGCACTGCCACTAGGCCGCGCCGCCCGGATCCTGCGAATCCGGATCACGCGGACGGGGGCTGCGCGCCTCGGGCGCGGTCACCGCTCGGCGGCTGAGGCCTCCTCGATGAAGGGGTCGGCCAGTGAGTGGTAGGCTTCCGGGTCGTCCCGCCGCACGCAGTGCCCGACGCCGTCGAGCAGTACCAGGCGCACGAGCGGGTTGACCACCTCGGAGGGGGCCGGCGCCATGTCCCCGTTGCGGGGGGCGAGGTACAGCGCCGGCACCTCCAACCGGTTGACCGCGCTGAGCAGGTCGGCTTCGCCCAGGTACGTGCCCTCGCGGATGTAACGGCGGTCGACCTGCGCCTTGCAGCCCGCCCACCCCTCGATCTCCGCCTCGCTCCACGAGGACGCGCGCCGCATGCGCTCCCGCTCGGACGCGCCTCCGTCGGCGAAGGCGTCGAGGAACCGCTCCTGGTGCTCCACGAACCAGGCGTCCGGCTCCCAGTCCCCAGTGGGGCGCGCGGCGTCCTCGAGGACCAGCGCGCGGACCAGGTCGGGCCTGGCGGCGCCCACACGCAGGGATACGAGCGCCCCGAGGCTGTGCGCCACGACGACCGGGGGCTCGGGGAACGATGAGAGCACCCCTTCGAGGTCCTCCTGCAGGGTTCGCGGCGCCCTGGCCAGGGTCTGGTCGTCCCAGCGCGGGGACGCCCCGTGCCCCCGCTGGTCCACCGCCAGGACGTGGTAACGGGGCGACCACCGGGCCACCGCGTCGGGCCACGCCGTGGCGGACTCCGTCAGGCCGTGGACGAGGAGCAGGGGCGGGGCCGTGGGGTCCCCCCATTCGTGCAGTGCGAGTGCGGTCGCCATTGTGCGTGGTCCTCCTGAACGGCGCGCCCGCAGCCGGGGGCCGCGGGCGCGCGCCGGGTTGTGGGTTTGTGTCGTGGGTTAGAAGGTGGGGATGTAGATCTCGACGCGGCGGTTGGCCTGGCGCCCGGCGGGGTTGTCGCTGCCGTCGTCGTTGGTGTTGGGGGCGATGGGCTGGGTCTCGCCGAAGCCCTTCCAATCCAGAGCGGTGGTGGCGCCGTTCTTCTTGAGCTCGTCCACCACCGCCTTGGCGCGCTGCTCGGACAGGGTCTGGTTGGAGGCGTCGTCCCCGACGGAGTCGGTGTGCCCGTAGACGTGGGCGGTGGGGGCTCCGGCGTCGGTGAGGACGCTGGCGAGTTTGGCCAGGGTGTCCGCGGCGTCGGCGCGCACGGTGGACTCGCCGAAGTCGAAGAGCACGGAGTCGTCCAAGGTGATGGCTGTGCCGCACGACTGGGAGGGGGCGAGGCCCGCGACGGGCGGGAAGGCCCCCACCGGTTGCACGGGGGGCAGTGGGTCGGCGGGAACCGTCGTGTCGCCGTTGACGGTGGCCGTGCCGTCGCCGTTGTTGATGATGTACAGACCGGTGTCGTCCGTGTAGTAGCCGCTGCCGTTCCCGTAGTTGAAGTAACGGGTACCCGTCTTGTCGTTCCAGAAGTAGCTGGAGCCGTTGGGATCGATCTGGATATCGTCCCCGGTGTCCTTGTTCGAGTAGTTGCCCGATCCGTCGGCCCAGCGGTTGATGTCCACCGAGGGGGAGTAGTAGTGCCCCGATCCGTCCGGATTGACGCTGATGCTGATGTCGTCGTCGTCGTTCCTGTAGGTGCCGCCGCCCTGCCCGTCGTAGGAGACCCATATCGGCCCCTCGGAGATGTAGCCGCTCCCGTCGCCGTTGTTGGAGGCGGACAGGTCGCCGCTCTGGGTGAGGCTGGACCCGTCGCCGGAGAACGTCGTGTTCCCCGAGTGCTTGTAGCCGGCGGCGTCGCACGAGGCGGGCGCCACGGTGACGCCGGGCACGGAGGCGACGGCGGAGGAGACCGAGGAGATGACCGCCTTGTCGGCGTTCTGGGCGAACACGTCGATGGGCGGGATGGAGAAGAGGGGGATGGGCGGGATCTCCCCGGGCTTGTACCCGGGCACAGCGGTCCCGGGGGCCTGGGAGGAAGGGGCCTGGCTGGGGCCGGCCGGTTGCGCGGCCCCCGCGGACTGGTGCAATCCCCCCGAGCACCCCGCGGCCACGAGGGCGGCGGTGGCCGCGAGGACCGCCGCTGTCATTGGGTTCTTCCTCATCATGTGTGGTCCTCCTGAATTGCGCGCCCACCGGGGTCGCCGGGGGGCGCCTTTGATCGGAACACCGCCGCCCGAGCCGCGGGCCCTGGCGGTGATGGGGCGCTCCCGGCAGGAGTGCCTGTCACGGGCAGCATAACGTAAATTATGACCGCGTGGTAGTACTGCAACCCATTGGTACGCCACGAAGTCGCGTCATGGTCTTGAGTGGATGGAGCGGATGCGCTTGAATATTGGGAATGCGGTCAGGATCGCCGGTGGCTCCGGGCGCCGTGCTGGCCGGACGGCGGCGCGGCTGGGACGGGCGCAGATCCTCTGCGTATCCGTCCAGCGAGCATGCAGGTTCCATACAGGGATCATCCAGTAGTATCCCAAGATTCGAACAGGAGTCGTCCGCGCAGTGCCCAGCGCGCATGCGGTCCATTCCCAGGCCCAGCGCGAGGAG
Source organism: Pauljensenia hongkongensis (assembly GCF_001746855.1). Classification (GTDB taxonomy): domain Bacteria; phylum Actinomycetota; class Actinomycetes; order Actinomycetales; family Actinomycetaceae; genus Pauljensenia; species Pauljensenia hongkongensis. Next base: position 125,385 of record NZ_CP017298.1, read on the forward strand.
AATCCGCCGCGCCGTTGCAACGGCGCGGAAATCCCGTGCCCGGCGCAGCGGGTGCGCCCTGGCCCCGTGCCGCCCTCCGGGCCCGCTGGCCAAGCCGTGCGCCCCGATGGCACAATGGGGGACGAGTACTCCGGGGTCGGTGCAATTCCGAACCGGCGGTGAGAGTCCGCGACCCGTCCGCCAGACGCGGACGGCTGATCCGGTGGGAATCCGGAACCGACGGTGAGAGTCCGGATGGGAGGAGTGCGGAGGGCGCCCGGCGTCCTCTTCGCCGTGCGTACCCGGATGCCGGAAAGAGACACCGTGGCACGCGGATCGAAGCCCCGGGGCGCGCTCGCAGTGGTCGCCCCGCTCGCATTCCTCGCCATCTGCCTGCTCGGCTGGTGGGCCACGACGTCGGCGACCGGCATCGAGGCGTGGAGGCTCCCGTCGCCAGCGGCGGTGGCGGCCCGGGCCGTGCAACTGGCCCACAACCCGCAGACGTGGTCGCGTGCGGCGGTGACGGGCGGGGAGGCGCTGGCCGGGTGCGCGATAGGGACGGCGGTGGCGCTGCCACTGGCCTACGTCGTGTACCGCAGCCGCCTCGTCTCCGCCGCGGTCGAGCCCTTCCTGGGGGCCACCCAGGCCCTCCCGGCCATCGCGATCGCCCCCATCGTCGTCCTGTGGACCGGCTACGGCCCCCTCTCCGTCGCACTCCTGTGCGCGCTCATGGTCTTCTTCCCCATCCTCGTCTCGTCGGTGGTCGGACTGCGCCACATCGACCCCGAGCTGCTCGAGGCTGCCGCCCTTGACGGCGCCTCCGGGGCCACGATGGCGCTCACAATGGAGCTGCCGCTCGCGGCGCACTCCATCCTGGGCGGCCTGCGCAACGGCTTCACCCTGTCCGTGACGGGAGCGGTCGTGGGGGAGATGGTCATGGGGGGCACCGGCCTGGGGCAAGTGCTCGTCCAAATGAGAACCAATGTCGACACGGCCGGCATGTTCGTCGTCATCGCGCTGCTGTGCCTCATGGCGACCGTCCTCTACGCGGTCATCTACCGCGTCGAGCGGTCGAGGCGATACGACACCACCCGCTGAAGGAGCACCACAATGACCCTCTCACGCATCCTACGCGCCGCCGCCGCCCTGGCGGTCACGGCCCTCGGGCTGAGCGCCTGCGGATCGCAGCAGGCAGCCCCCGCCTCGGGCGGGAACGACCGGTCCACATCGGTCGTGGTGGGCCTCACCTACATCCCGAACGTGCAGTTCGCCCCCGCCTACGTGGCGGTCTCCGAGGGGATCTTCACCGACAACGGCGTGGACGCCTCCGTGCGCCACCACGGCTCCGACGAGGGCCTGTTCACCGCGCTGCTCGCGGGTGAGGAGGACGTGGTCATCGCCTCGGGCGACGAGGCGGCCGTCGCCTCCACGCAGGGCATGGACCTCGTGTCCATCGGGAGCTACTACCGCGACTATCCGGGCACGGTCATCGTGCGCGACGACTCGCCCATCCAGTCCCTGGCCGACCTCAAGGGCGCCACCATCGGGATCCCCGGAGAGTACGGGTCCAACTGGTACGCGACCCTCGCCGCCCTGCAGGGGGCGGGCCTGACCCTGGCCGACGTCACCGTCTCGTCCATCGGGTACACGCAGCAGGCCGCCCTCACGCAGGGCGACGTCGACGCCGTCGTGGGCTTCTCGAACAACGACCTCGTGCAGATGCGCCTGGCGGGCCTGGACGTGCGGTCCATCGGCCTGCCCGACGACGCCCCGCTGATCGGCGCCTCCATCATCACGACGCGCGCGTGGGCGGCCTCGCACCCCGATCAGGCGCGCGGCGTCGTCGCCTCGCTGGGCGCGGCCATGGAGGCCATCCACCAGCGCCCGGACGCCGCGATCGAGGCGACCATGGCGCAGACGGGCACCGACTCCGGCGCCGAGGCCGCCGCCCGCGCGGTGCTAGAGGCGACGGATCCCCTGTGGGTCGACGAGTCGGGCAGCGCCAACACCGCGCAGGACTTGGAGCGGTGGGGCATGATGGCCGACTTCCTCCGCCAGATCAACGCCGTCACCACGGACATCGACGTGTCCTCGGTGGTGACCAACGACTACGCGGCCGCGCCCCGGTCCAGCTGAGGCGGGCGAGTGCGCTGCGGCCGCCCGCGGCTTCGAAGTAGGGTGGTCGCGTGGTAGAAACGCTGTCCGCCCAGGCCCGCCTGCTCGAGCTCTTCTTCGAGGTGCTCGGCGCTGAGCGCGGGCGCTCGAAGGCCCGCATCCGCCGCATGGACGCGTACAGGGGGCTGGGGGAGCGCGCCTTCGAGTCCCAGTTCCAGCGGGACAAGGACGCGCTGCGCCAGATCGGCGTCGACCTGCGGGTGGGGGCTGGTCCCGATGGCGACACCTACTCGATCAGCCCCGGCTCCTTCGCCCGCGTCGGCGCGCGCCTCAACCCCGTCCAAGCCGTCCTGGTCGGCCTCGCGCTGCAGGCGTGGTCGCCCGGTGACGGCGTCGGGCCCAGCGCGGGCCCCAAGGTCGCGGCCGCCTCGGACGGATCGGGGGCGCCCGACCTGCTGCGGATGGACCTCACAGGGGTCCGCGCCGCCGCGGACTTCGCCACCGGTATCCGCGAGCGCCGCGTCGTCTCCTTCGACTACGAGGGGGCGCGGGGCACTGAGGAGCGCAGCGTCGAGCCCTGGCGGATCGTCGTGCGCGGCCGCGCGCTGTACCTGTGGGGCTTCGACCTGGACCGCGGGGCGGACAGGCTCTTCCGCATCAGCCGGGTGGGCTCCGCGGTGTCCTTCCTCGGGCAGGCCGGGGACGCGGACGAGCCGCCCACGGATCTTGGCGACCCCTTCGCCGACCGCCGCGTCGCCCCGGTGCTCGCCGTCCTCGGCGACCCGGGGCGCTTGGCCCGCCACCTGGACGGGCCGGTGGGGGAGGAGCCCCCGTCCTCCCCGTGGCGCCTGTGGCGGGGGCGCGAGGCGGACGTGGGCCGGTGGATCAGCAGGGTCCTGGCGCGCGCCGAGGACGTGGTCGTCGTCGAGCCCGTGGAGCTGCGCGACGCGGTCCTGCGCCGCTTGGAGGCCGCCGCCCGCCTCGACGGGGACCGTGGGGCGGAGGGCGGAGATGCCTGAGGGGACTTCGCAATCCGTCGTGCGCCTCCTGTCGCTGGTGGCGTGGCTGTGGGACCACCCCGGGGTCGGCGTCGACGAGGCGGCCGCGCACTTCGGGCGCTCCAAGCGCCAGATGCTGCGGGACGCGCGCTACCTCGCCGAGGTCGGCGACTCCCTGCCGGGCGCCTCGCTCGACCTCGATTGGGAGCGCTTGGAGGAGGACGGCGCCCTGGTGATCCGCTCCGCGCTGGGCGCCGACGCGCCCCTGCGGCTCAGCGCCCAGGAGGCGACGGCGATCCTCATCGGCCTCCAGGCCCTGTCCGACGTCGTCGGCGACGAGTACCGTCGGCAGATCCCGGGGGCGGCCATGGCGGTGCGCGCCCTGGCCTCCGAAGACGGCGGAGGGGAGGTGACGCTGCGCTCCCGGGGGGACGACCAGGACCAGGACGCGGCGCTGCGCGGCCTCTTCGACGCGCTCGGCCGGGCCATAGCCGGGCGCGAGCGGGTGTCCTTCACGTACACGAACGGGCAGGGCGGAGTCTCCTCGCGGCGGGTGAGCCCGTGGGCGCTGGAGCGCTCGGCCACGGGGTGGATCCTGCGCGGCTGGTGCCACGGCGCCGGGGCGGAGCGGTCCTTCCGCCTGGACGGCATCGAGGGCCTCGAGGCGGA
>NZ_CP017298.1:129593-130343 GCF_001746855.1 Pauljensenia hongkongensis
AGCGCTACGCCGCCTTCAAGGAGCAGGCGCGCTCGGACGCGTCGGAGCGGGCCCGGTGGGCGGCGGCCCTGCCCTTCACACCCGACGCCTTCCAGGTCGAGGCGCTCGACGCCGTCGAGGCGGGAGCGGCGGCCGTGCTCGTCGCCGCGCCGACGGGCGCGGGCAAGACGGTGGTCGGCGACTTCGGGGCGCACATGGCGCGCCGGGGCTCGATGCGCGCCTACTACACGACACCCATCAAGGCCCTGTCGAACCAGAAGTACCTGGAGCTGTCGGACATGTTCGGCGCCGACCAGGTGGGCCTGGCCACGGGGGACACGTCGATCAACCCCGGCGCCCCGATCGTGGTGATGACCACCGAGGTGCTGCGCAACATGATCTACGCGGGGGCGGGCCTGTCGGATCTGGCGGTGGTGGTCCTCGACGAGGTCCACTACCTGTCGGACCGGATGCGGGGGCCGGTGTGGGAGGAGGTCATCATCCACCTGCCCCGGCACGTGCAGATCATCGCCCTGTCGGCCACGGTCTCCAACGCCGAGGAGTTCGGCGCGTGGATGGGCGAGGTGCGCGGGGGCTGCGCCGTGGTGGTCTCCGAGGAGCGCCCCGTTCCCCTGTACCAGCACATGGTCGTGGGGGACGAGATCCTCGACTTGTACACCCCCTCGGGCGCGCTCAACCCCCGGCTGGTCCACCTCACCGCGCCGCGGAGCCAGCGGGGCCCCGGCGCCGCGGGGCGCCGGGGGGCCGGGG
>NZ_CP017298.1:130694-134151 GCF_001746855.1 Pauljensenia hongkongensis
CCGGGGGAGGGGCCCGGGGCGGGAGGCGGCGCGAGTCGCGCCCCTCGACCCTGGTGGCCCTGGATAGGGCGGGCCTGCTGCCCGCGATCACCTTCGTCTTCTCCAGGGCGGGCTGCGAGGACGCCGTCCGCCAGGTCGTGGCGTCGGGCATCGCGCTGACGTCGCGGGCAACGGCCCGCCGGATCGGCGAGTACGTGGACGGGGTGGTCCGGGCGATCGCCCCGGAGGACTACCAGGTCCTCGGAGTCGACGCGTGGCGGGAGGCGCTCGTGCGCGGCGTCGCCGCCCACCACGCGGGCATGCTGCCCCTGATGAAGGAGGCGGTCGAGCACCTGTTCTCCCAGGGCCTGATCTCGATGGTCTACGCGACCGAGACCCTGGCCCTGGGGATCAACATGCCGGCCCGCACCGTCGTCATCGAGTCCCTCCAGAAGTGGAACGGCTCCTCCCGGGCCCCGCTCAGCGCGGGGGAGTACACGCAGCTGTCGGGGCGCGCGGGCAGGCGCGGCATCGACACGGAGGGCCACGCCGTCGTTTCGCACCGGGGCGGCACCGCCCCCGAGGAGGTCGCCGCCCTCGCCTCGAAGCGCACATACCCGCTCGTGTCGGCCTTCCGGCCCACGTACAACATGGTCGTCAACCTGCTCGAGCACTCCACGGTCGAACAGGCGCGGGAACTGCTCGAGTCCTCCTTCGCCCAGTTCCAGGCCGACCGCGCGGTGGTGTCCCTGGCCTCGCGCCTGCGCGACGCCAGGGCGCGGGCCGGGGCACTGCGCGGGGACCTGGCGTGCCAGTACGGCGACGCGGCCGAGTACTGCGCGCTGCGCGACCGGATCTCCCGGGCGGAGAAGGAAGGGGCGCGCCGGCGCAGGGCGGCAGCGGGGGCCGGAGCCCGCGCCGTCATCGACTCCGCCCGCCCGGGGGACGTCCTCGCCTTCCGGGCGGGCAGGCGCGTGCGCCACGTCGTCGTCGCCGCGTCGGCGCGCGCAGCCGATGGCAGGACCGCGCTGCGCGCCGTGACAATGGACGCGAAGTGGCGCACCCTCACTGCCCACGACTTCGCGGGCGGCGTCCGCGCGGTCGGACGGATGGCCCTGCCGGGCGCGGGCGGACCGCGCGGTCGCAAGGGCCTGGTGCGCCTCGCGGCGGACCTCGTGCGACTCGTGCGCTCGGGGGCGCTCGCCCCCTTCGACGGCGCGCGCGGGGACGGCGACGACGCCGACGAGCTGCGGGCGCGGATGCGCGCCCACCCCGTGCACCGCTGCCCCCACAGGGAGGAGCACGCCCGCGCGGGGGCCGCGTGGGCGAGGGCCGACCGGGAAGCCGCCTCGCTGGCCCGGGCCGTCGAGTCGCGGACCCACTCCGTGGTCAAGCAGTTCGACCGCGTGCGCCGCGTCCTGGAGTCCCTGGGCTTCCTCGACGGCGGCCGCGTCACCGCCCGCGGCCAGCAGCTGCGCCGCGTCTACGGCGAGCGCGACCTCGTGATCGCCGAGGCGCTCGCCTCGGGCGCGTGGGAGGGCCTCGACGCGCCGGGGCTGGCCGCCATCGTCTCAGCGTGCGTGTACGAGTCGCGCGGGGACGGGGCCTCTGCCCTGCCCGCGGGCCTGGGACCCGCTCCGCGCCGGGCGTGGGAGGAGACCTCGCGGGTCGCCGCCAGGGTCGCGCGCGCCGAGGCCGCGGCCGGTGTGGACGCCTCCCCGCCCCCAGACCCCGCGCTCATGGCGGCGTGCTCCGCCTGGGCCCACGGCTCCACCCTGGCGACCGCCCTGGCCGACTCGGGGATAGCGGGCGGGGACTTCGTGAGGTGGACGCGCCAGGTCATCGACGCCCTCGGGCAGATCGAGTCGGTGGACCCCGCAGGGCAGGTGGGCGCCAGCGCGAGGCGCGCCCGTTCGCTCCTGGCGCGGGGAGTGGTCGCCTGGTCGGGAGTGGAGGAACGATGAGGGAAGAAGAGGCGCAGTGGCGCGGGGCGAGGGCCACAGCGCCCAGGGCGCTGGGGGGGATGGCGGTCAGCGCGGCAGCCGGATCCGCCCTGTACCTGGCGTTCCCGCCGGTGGGCTGGTGGTGGGCGGCAGTGCCGGCGCTGGCTCTCCTGGTGGCCTGCGTGGACCGCGCCCGTGCGGGCCGCGCCCTGCTCAACACCACGGCGTTCGGGGTGGCCTTCTGGGCCCCGTTGATCCCGTGGGTCGTGGTCTCCACGCGCACGCCCCTGGCGTGGGCGGCCCTCGTCGTCTCCCAGGTCCTGTTCCTGTGGCTGTGGTCCCTGTCGGTCAGCCTCATGCGGGTGTGGTCGTGGGCGCGCTCGCCCGTCGGCCAGGCCCTCGGCTGCGCACTGGCGTGGACGGGCGTGGAGCAGGCGCGCTCGGCCTTCCCGTGGTCGGGGTTCCCCTGGGGGACCGTGGCGCTGCCGCAGGTGGACTCGCCGCTGGGGCGCCTCGCGCCCTACGGAGGGGTCGCCCTGGTGTCCTTCGCCGTCATGGCGGTGGCGGTCCTGGTGCGCCGCGCCTTCTCGTTGGCGGGGGCGGGGCGGGAGCGGTGGTGGTGGCGCCCCGCCATGCTGGCGGGCGCCGCCGCGGTGTGCGTGGCGCCCCTGGCCATCGACTTGCCCAGCGCCCAGGAGGCGGGGGCCCTGACGGTGGGCGTCGTCCAGGGGAACATCTCCCTGCCCGGCTCGCGGGCCTACTCCCACGAGGGCGAGGTGACGGGCAACCACGCCTCCCAGACGCGCCGCATGCTCGAGTCGGCGGGCGGGGGAGCGGTGGACCTGGTCGTGTGGGGGGAGGGGTCGGCCGACCGCGACCCGGCCGGCTCGGCCGTCGTGGCGCGCGACCTGGAGGACGTGTCCGACGAGGCCGGCGCCCCGGTGCTGATGGGCTACTCCGTCCTGGCCGACGACGACCACGTGTGGAACTGGCTGGCGCTGTGGTACCCGGGCTCGGGCCTGGACGCCCAGTCGCGCTACGCCAAGCAGGTGCCCGTGCCCTTCGGGGAGTTCATCCCGTTCAGGCCGCTGATCGCGAGCCTGGCGACCGAGGCGGCCCGGCAGAACCACGACATGGCGGCGGGAGGGGAGCCTGGGCTGATGACGGCGCGCCTCGCCGACGGCCGCGAGGTGCCGATCGCGGTGGGCATCTGCTTCGAGGGCGCCTACGAGTCCGTGATCGGCGAGGGCGTGGCACTGGGCGGGCAGGTCATCATCACGCCGTCGAACAACTACCTCTTCGAGTCCTCCGCCGAGTCCGCCCAGCAGGCGCAGCTGCTGCGCATGCGCGCCATGGAGTACTCGCGCAGCGCGGTCCAGGCGTCCACGACGGGCGTGTCGGCGGTCATCCGGCCCGACGGCTCCGTGCAGGCGGCCACGCCGGTGATGAGCGCGGCGAGCATGGTCGAGACGGTGCCGCTGCGCACCTCCCTCACGCCCGCGGCGCGCATGGGCGCGCTGCCCGCCCGCGCCGTC
>NZ_CP017298.1:134658-138542 GCF_001746855.1 Pauljensenia hongkongensis
GCCCTGGCGGGGGCGCTGCTCCTCGCCTCCGCGGTCCGCGCCCGCGTGGCGAGGTCCGCCGGGGATGCGCGGGCGGCCGGGGATGCGCGGGACGAAGAAAACGGAGATGATTAACCCATGTCACATCCTTCACATCTGTGGCGGGCGCCGGGCAACGACGGCTCGGGACTCGTCATCGTCATCCCCACGTACAACGAGCGCCGGACCCTGCCAGTGGTCGTCGAGCGCGTGCAGGCGGCGCTGCCCGCTGCGCACCTGCTCGTCGTGGACGACTCCTCGCCGGACGGGACGGGGGAGTGGGCGGACTCCCTGGCCCAGGGGGACGGGCGGATCCACTGCCTGCACCGGCCCTCGAAGTCGGGGCTGGCGACCGCCTACGTGGAGGGGATGGAGTGGGCGCTGCAGCGGGGCTACGGCTTCGTGGCGCAAATGGACGCCGACGGGTCGCACCGCCCCGAGGACCTGCCCAAACTGGTGGCCCGCATGGGCGGCCCGGACCGCCCGGACCTGGTGATCGGCTCCCGGTGGGTGCGCGGGGGCCGGGTCAACGGGTGGTCCCGCAAGAGGATCCTGCTGTCGAAGGCGGGGAACCGTTATGTCAGATTCTGCCTGGGGACGCCCGTCAGGGACGCGACCGCCGGCATGCGCCTGCACCGCGCCTCGTTCCTGCGCGACAGCGGGGTCCTCACGCGGGTGTCGACCACGGGATTCGGCTTCCAGGTGGAGATGACGCAGGCGGAGGGGGCGCGCGGCGCCCGCATCGCCGAGGCGCCGATCACCTTCGACGAGCGCATGTCCGGCGAGTCGAAGCTGTCGGGAGCGATCTTCGTCGAGGAGCTCGTCATGGTGACGAAAGGCGGCCTCAGCCGTCTGGCCGGGGCCGCCCGCCGCCTCGTGGGCCGCTGAGCGAGCGGGGCTCACCCCTTGCGGTAGTGCCCCTCGGGGCGCAGGCGCCCCTCGCGGTACGCCGCCAGCTGCTCGGCGAGCACCTGGTCGAGCTCGGCCATCGAGCGCCGTTCGAGCAGCATGTCCCAGTGGGTGCGCTGCGGCTTGGCGGGCTTGGCGTCGTCGTCCTCCTCGGTTTCCCCGAGCAGATCGGCGCTGCGCCCGCAGCGGCACTCCCACGTGGGCGGCGCGGTGGCCTCGGTCGACAGGGTCACCTCGAACTCGTGCCCTTTGGGGCACAGGTACCGGACGATGAAACGGTCGGCGAACACCACTCCGTCCTCGGACTCGAGGGACTTGGCGCCGATCTGCATGCCACGCAGTGCGCGGTCTGCCATGGTTTGCCTCCTGGGGGCTGATGGTGAACCCTTCGATTCTACCGGACTCGTCAAACGCGGCGGGCCCCGGTCCGCCGGGCCGGCGCCCGCTGTCCCGCACTCCGATCCGATAATGTGCATTATGTCAGATTTGCTGGGGCGGCCCCGACCCGCCGTGGCGGACCGTCCCCCTGGCCGCCGACCAGTACAGTTGACCGCATGACAGACGCATCCACCCGGCCGCCCGCCCCCATCGCGCGGCGCTGGAGACCGGCGGTCCTCGAGGCCCTGGTGCTCGTGGGCTGCTGCTGCGCGTACTCCGTGGCCTGCTTCCTCGCACCGGTCACGCGCGAGGCCGCCATGGCCCACGCCGCCCAGGTCGCGTCCTTCGAGGCGCGGACCGGCATCGACATCGAGCTGGCGGCCAACCAATGGCTCGTCGCGCGCCCGCTGATCGCCCAGGCGGCGTCCCTGCAGTACGCCGTGTCCTTCTTCGCCTTCACGGCCGCCGCGCTCGCCATCATGTGGTGGCGCAGGCCCGACCGCTACCACCAGGCCCGCAACGCGCTGTTCGTCATGACGGGCGGTGCGCTCGTCACCTACTGGACCTATCCCCTGGCGCCCCCGCGCCTCGTCGAGGGCAACGGCATCGTCGACGCTGTGGCGCGCCACACTTCCGCGTACTCCAGCCTCTTCGGCACCCTCGCCAACCCCTACGGCGCGATGCCCTCGATGCACACGGGCTGGGCGGTATGGGTGGCCGCCGTCCTGGGGGCGTTCGTGTGGAAGCGCGCCTGGCAGCGCGCGCTCCTGGCCCTGCACCCCCTCGTGACGATCGCGTCCATCATCGCCACGGGCAACCACTACGTCGTCGATGCCGTTGCCGGTGTGGCCTACTTCCTCATCGCGTGCGCGCTCGTCGCGATCGCGGGGTTACTAAGAAATGTGAGATTGGACCGGCCCAAGTCCTAGTCGTGGCGCGCTGTGGGATATACCCTTATGGCATGAAATGTGGCGTGGATTTTGGAACGACGACAACCACCGTCGCCGTCGCTGACAGAGGCAACTACCCCGTCGTGTCCTTCGAGGACGGCGCCGACACCCGGGACTACGTCCCCTCGGTGGTCGCCTTCGACGACGGGAAGCTGGTCTTCGGCTTCGAGGCCGACAGGGCCGCCCGGGCGGGGGCGCCGCACATCCGCTCCTTCAAACGGTTCCTCGCCGACCCGGACGTCACGGCGTCCACCTCGATACGGCTGGGCTACCGCGACGTGGAGCTCATGGACGTGCTCACCCGCTTCCTCGCCCACGTCGCCGACTGCGTGCGCACCGGCTCGTCGGTGTCGCGCGTGAGGAAGTCCGAGCCGCTGGAGGTCGCCGTCGGCGTCCCCGCGCACGCCTGGTCCGGCCAGCGGTTCCTCACCCTGGAGGCCTTCAAGAACGCCGGCTGGGACGTCACCACGATGCTCAACGAGCCCTCCGCCGCCGGATTCGAGTACACGCACCGCCACGCGGGCACCCTCAACTCCAAGCGGACCAGCGTCCTCGTCTACGACCTCGGCGGGGGCACCTTCGACGCCTCGGTCGTCGAGGCGGCCGGGCGCCGCCACGAGGTCCTGGGCTCGCGCGGCCTCAACCTGGTCGGCGGGGACGACTTCGACACGATCCTGGCCAACCTGCTCGCCACGGCCGCGGGAACGGACTCCGCCCGCCTCGGCGAGGAGCGCTGGGCCGCCCTGCTCGACGACGCGCGCGCAGCGAAAGAGGCGCTCATCCCCCAGTCCCGCCAGATCACGGTCGCCATCGACGACCAGCAGGTGACGATCCCCGTCACCGCGTTCTACGAGGCGGCGACCCCGCTGGTCGCCTCCACCATCGACGCCCTGGAGCCCCTGCTCACCCCGGTCGATGGCGTCGGCCAGCTCGGCCCCGACGTGGCCGGCCTCTACGTCGTCGGCGGCGGCTCCCAGCTGCCCCTCATCTCGCGGGTGCTCCGCGAGCGCTTCGGGCGCCGCGTCCACCGATCCCCCCACACCGCGGCGTCCACTGCGATCGGGCTGGCCATCGGGGCCGACCCCGACTCGGGGTTCACCGTCCGCGAGCAGCTGTCGAGGGGCGTCGGCGTGTTCCGCGAGCTCTCGTCGGGCTCCACCGTCTCCTTCGACACGCTGCTCACCCCGGACATGGGCAGGACGCCCGGGCAGAGCGCGGGCCTGAGCCGCCAGTACCTGGCCGCCCACAACGTCGGCTTCTTCCGCTTCGTCGAGTACACGTCGGCCGACGAGGCCGGCGTCCCCCGGGGCGACATCCACCCGTGCGGCGACGTCTACTTCCCCTTCGACCGCGCCCTGCAGGACTCGGACGCGGATCTGTCCTCCGTCGAGGTCGTGCGCACCGAGGAGGGGCCGCTCATCCAGGAGCACTACTGGGTGGACGAGAACGGGATCGTGACCGTCGAGATCCGGGACACCGAGACCGGGTACACGGTCCGCAAGGAGCTCGGCAGGTAGCCAGCGCAGTGGACTGGCGGAGGCCGGTGCCCGGAGGGCGACTCCGGGCACCGGCCTGTTCGCGTCCACGCGCCACCGCCCGCCCACGGGCGGGCGGTCCCGGCAACCGCTC
>NZ_CP017298.1:138592-148578 GCF_001746855.1 Pauljensenia hongkongensis
CCGTTGCCATCGCACGGCGCGGCCCGGGGCGCCAGGGACGGCGGCGCCCGTCGGCGCGGTGCCGACGGGCGCGTGGGTGATCGGGTTGCGGCGCCGCTTGGGCGGCGGGATCTCAGGAGGCCGAGGACATCCTCTGCCTGCGCCGTTGGGCGAGCTCGTCGACGAACGCCCCGTCGTCCGGGCGCTCGATCGGAAGTTCCGCGAGCGACCCCTCGACCTCGCGCCAGACCCGCCCGACGGCGATGCCGAAGACGCCCTGCCCGCCCTGGAGCAGGTCGATCACCTCGTCGGTGGAGGTGCACTCGTAGACGGAGGCGCCGTCGCTCATGAGCGTGATGGAGGCGAAGTCGTCCACTCCCCTGTTCTGCAGGGTGCCCACCGCGACGCGGACCTGCTGGAGGGACACGCCCGCGTCCAGCAGCCTTTTGACGATCTTGAGGACCAGGATGTCCTTGAAGGAGTACAGGCGCTGGGAGCCCGAGCCGCGGGCCGCCCTGATGGAGGGCTGCAGCAGGCCCGTGCGCGCCCAGTAGTCCAACTGGCGGTAGGTGATCCCGGCGGCGGAGCAGGCGATGGGGCCCCTGTAGCCCATGTCATCGGTGTCGAGCCCTTCGAGGGGGTCGCCGAAGAGCATGCCCTGCCGCGCTGCGTCGGCGTGTAAAGGCTCGGCACTCACTGGTGGCTCCTTGTGTTCACGTTCTTGATCCATTCAATACGCTAGAGGCTGGCGCCCACCGGGTCAACGACCCACGCGGAGGGCCTCACCCTCAACTATAGGTTGAAACTCACTCGCCTATTCGGCGAGTTGCGACAGGGACACGCGCAGCAGTTCCCGGTGCAGGTCGGCCACGGCCTCCCCCAGCTCCAGGGAGCGCGCCGAGGCCCTCTCCTTGTCGGCGCTGCGGCCCCGGGCCCGCGTCGAGGACACCGCTTGGTCGATGATGTCGGCGTTGCGGTCGGCTCCCGTGCGCACGGTGCGCAGGACGCGCGCGTCCACGCCCAGGGACTCGATCCGGGCGAGCAGGGCGACCACCTGGACGCACCGCGAGGGGAAGTACCCGGCCAGGTCCGGGGTGATGAGCCCCAGGCGCGCGTACCGCGTCACAGTGTCGACGTCCACGCCGGTCAGGTCGCACAGGTCGGAGGCGGGGATGAAGCGCCTGCCCTGCGTGGACACGACCCTTCCCTCCGAGGCGACCACCTGCGCCTTGCGGGAGGGGCCGGGGTCGTGCCCGGCGTCGAGGGCCGCCAGCTTCTCGCCGATCACGCGCAGGGGCGTGAAGGAGTCCCTCTGCTCGGTCAGCACGAAACGGATGCGCTGGACGTCCGCCTCGGAGTACTTGCGGTAGCCGGCCCCGGTCCGCGCCGGGCGCACGAGGCCCTGGTCCTCCAGGAACCGCACCTTCGAAAGCGTGACGGCGGGGAACTCGGCCCTCAACGACTCGACGACCCTGCCGATGGAGAACGAGGGCGCCCTGCTCGCCCCCTGGGGCCAGGGCCCGGCGCCCCGCCCGGGGGGAGCCTCGTCGTCGACCGGCTCGAAGGCGCGGGCCGCGTTCGCCATAGCGCCCCTCACGCCTCTTGGGGCGAGGGCTGGTAGGTGAGGCGGTACTTCCCGATCTGCACCTCGTCACCCGCGCTCAGGCGCGCCTGGTCGACGCGCTCGCGGTTGACGTAGGTGCCGTTGAGGGAGCCGGAGTCGCGGACGATGTGCCCGCCGTTGTCGGCGATGAACTGGCAGTGCTTGCGCGAGACGGTGACGTCGTCGAGGAAGATGTCGGCCTTGGGCGAGCGCCCGGCGTTCGTCACGTTCGGGTCCAGCAGGAAGCGGGCGCCCGTGTTGGGGCCGCGCTGGACGATGAGGAGCGCGGAGCCGGCGGGGAGGGCGTTGACCGCCTCGCGGTCCCTGGCCGACAGGACCACCGGCGCTTCCTCGATGTCATCGGGGACGGGCGTGATGCCGAAAACCGATGTCGCTGTGGGGTCGAAGTCTTGCTGGGGTTCCATGGCGGGCTCCGTAATTTACGTTGTCGAAGGCTGTTTCCGTTGCTTGTTTCCAGTGTAACGGGCATGGGGGCGGAGGGCATAGCCGCCGGGCCGTCCGCTGGCGGGAAGCGCGGCCTCAGCCGAAGGACGCGTACTGCGGGCTCAGCGGCACCGCCAGGGAGTCGATGACGACGTCGTCGACGGGGTCGATGGACACGACGGCGCCCTTGGCCCTCATCTGCGAGGCGGAGCCGGCCTGGATCTCCAGCGCCGTCGATATCGTCTGCGACGAGCCGATCACCTTCCACTCGTAGGGCGGGTCGATGGCCGTGCCGTCGACGCTGATCCGCCCGTCCGCGCTGGTGAAGGACGAGCGCGTGGACAGGCGGTTGCCGTTCAGCTCGATGGCCTCGGCCCCCGCGTTGCGCAGCTCCCCCAGCGTCATGACGAATTGCGCGGTGGTGAGCGCCCCCGCCGGATCCGAGATCCGCATGACGACGCCCGGCCCGTGGACGGCGACGGTGCCGGCGTTGATCTCCGCCTGCACCCGGGCGTTCTGGGCGGCCTCGTCGCGGGCTTCCTGCTGGGAAGCGGCGTTCTGCAGGGCGCTGAGCCGGTCCTGCAGGTCGGCGCGCCTCGTGCGCAGCCCCCGCTCCTGGGTGGTGAGCTCGTCGAGGAGGACCACGAGGTCCTGCTCGGACAGGGAGTCTATGGGGTCCTGGCGCTGCGAGCGCACCTGCGTGACCAGGGCGAACCCCAGGACCATGCATATGACCAGCAGAACGGCGTGCGGTCCGCGCGGGACCGCCCAGAAAGCGCGGTGGGCGCGTTCCCGCAGGCGGTGGGCCAAGTGGTCGTGGTGGGGGCCGTGGGGCCCGGCGGGCTCCTCGGCGGTGGGGGCGGGGGTGGGTTCGTCCATGGTCACGCGTTGAAGATCAGGCGCCGGATCGACGCGGTGTTGGAGAAGATGCGGATGCCCAGGACGACGACCACGGCCGTGGTCATCGCCGAGCCCACGCCCAGCTGCGAGCCGAGGAAGACCAGCAGGCAGGCGACGACGACGTTCCAGAAGAACGACATGACGAAGACTCGGTCGTGGAAGCTCCCCTCCAGCCACGCGCGGGCGGCCCCGAAGAGGGCGTCGAGGCCGGCGACGACGGCGACGGGCAGGAACGGCGTGAGCCAGGTGGGCACCGCGGGGTCCACGATCAGTCCGAGGACGATCCCCGCGGCGAGGCCGATGACTGCTATCACTGGGCTCCTCCTTGGTCGTTGGGGCGGGCGTACTTGCGCGGCAGCTGCTCCAGGGCGGGCATCGCCAGCCCGGAGGCGGTCTCGGTGCGCACGGTGATGCCGTTGACGGACTGCGCGCTGGACAGGTAGTCCCCGGTGGCCCCCCGCACCAGTGCGACGGACATCGCGTTCGCGTCGCCGATGGCCGCCACGGAGTACGGCGACGCCACCGGCGTGATGTTGACCAGGATCGTCGGGCCCGCCGTGCGGATGAAGGTGCCGGGGCCCACGCGCTGGCCGTTGACGCTGACCGCCTCGGCCCCCGCCGCCCACAGCGCGTTCACGACCATGGCGATGTCCTGGTCGCGCACCAGGCCGCTGCCGCGCCCGGTGCGGCCCGCGCGGTCGGCCAGCGTGACGACCAGGCCGTCCCCGCTGACGGGCTGCGCGGAGTTCTCCAGGGTGAGGGCGGGCGCGTCCCCGGCGGCGCCGGACTGCCCGGCGTAGGAGGCCACGGAGGATGACAGGGACTGGATCTGGCCCTGCAGGTCGGCGACGGCGCTCTGCTGCGCGGCGACTTGGCCGCGCAGTTGGTCCTTGACGGCGTCGGTGTGGACGGAGCGCAGCGAGCGCACCGTGATGGCGGACGCGAAACCGAGCGCCAGCGCCGCCGCCCCCACCAGGGCGCGCCCCATGACGGTGCGGGCGGCCCCCGACTCGCGCGGCCCGTGGGCGACGTAGCCCGCGTCCAGCGGGTTGTTGAGCAGGGAGGTGAGCAGCGACATCGAGGCCGCGGGGTCGCGCGGCGCCGTCCCCCCGCCGGGGGCCCGGTCCTCCCCGCGGTCCCCTCCCCCGCTCACCGGTCCTCCTTCCACGCCTCCTGGACGCGGCGGGAGCGCTCGTAGGAATCGCAGTGCTCCACCACCACGCGCCGCAACTGGGCGGGCGCCCCCTCGTGCGAGTCGAGCCAAGCGCGCAGCGCGTCGAGGGTCTGGGCGACGGTGCCGGGCCTGTCGATGTCGAGGCCCACGGCGAGCACGCCGCGCACGTAGCGCAGCGACATGCCGATCGTGTGGGACTGCCAGAACTCCTCCATCCGGTCGATGGCCGCGCCGGTGCCCGCATCGCCCTCCCACGAGGAGGCGGCCAGCCCCGCCAGGGTGGCCGAGAGGATGTCGTTGGACAGGGCGCCGGAGAACACGGACTCCCACGCGGCGGCCCGTGAGTCGGCGTCGGGCAGGGAGGCCAGGGCCCGGGCGGCGTGGCGCTGCGCCTCGCCCGACCCGTCCGCGTCCCGCCACGCGGTGATGCCATCGGCGTCCACCAAGCCGCGGGCGGCCAGGGCGCAACGGGCGCGCCACGCCAGGTCGATGTCGTCCCCGGCCGCGTACCCGCGCACCAGCTCCGTGAAGGCGCCGGGGCCGTAGGCCTCGAACTCGGTGATGAAAGCGCGGGTGAAGGCCCGCGCCGCGTCGGCGTCCCCGGTCTCGCGGGCGTAGCGGATCGTCGCGGCGGACAGGAGCTCGCGCAGGCCCTGGCGGGCGCCTCCGGGCAGGTAGTCCCGGATGGCGGAGTGGGCGAGCGCGAGCAGGCGGTCGCGCACGGCGGGCTCGGCCTCGGACTCGACTGCGACGAGGGCGGACTGGACGAAGCGCCGGGGATCCACCAGTCCGTCGCGCAGCGCGTTCCACAGCGCCGCCCAGACGACGGCCCGGGTGATCGCCTCCGGGCAGGTGCCCGCGTAGGCGAGCGCCACGTCCGTGGAATGGGGGTCGAGGCGGGACACGGCGTAGGTGAGGTCCTGGTCGTTGACGACCACCATGTCCACCTCGGCGGCCCCGCCCGGGTGGGCGAGGGCCCCCTCCGGGTCGATGGGGGCCGACTCCCCCTCGATGCGCACGTCGAAGCTGTGCGTGGCCTCCAGGCGCCCGCCGCCGAACTTCCACGTGGAGACGACGAGCCTGTGGGGGCGCAGGACGCCGCCGCTCTGGTGCAGGGTGAAGTCGGTGACCTCGCCGAAGGGGCCGGTCGACCACGACGCGGAGAGGACGGAGGGGCCGGTGGTCTCCAGCCACGCGCCCTTCCACTGCTCCAAGGAGCGCCCCGAGGCGGCCTCGAGGGCCGCGAGCAGGTCCCCCAGGCGGGTCGCGCCGAAGGCGTGGTCCTGGAAGTAGCGCCGCGCGCCGGCGTAGAAGGCGTCCTCGCCCACCCACGCGACCAGCTGCTTGAGCACGGCGGCCCCCTTGGCGTAGGTGATGCCGTCGAAGTTGGTCTTGGCGGCCGCCACGTCGGGGATGTCCGCGGCGATGGGGTGCGTGGTGGGCATCTGGTCCTGCTCGTAGGCCCAGGCCTTGCGGTTCACCGCGAAACTCGCCCACTCCCCCCTGTAGCGGGTCGCGGCGGCAGCGGCTGTGGCGCCCTGGTTCTCCGCGAAGGACTCCTTGAGCCACAGGCCGTCCCACCACGCGGGGGTCACCAGGTCCCCGAACCACATGTGGCACATCTCGTGCAGGATCGTGTTGGCGCGGCGCTGGCGCTCGGAGAGGGTGGGGGCCGTGCGCGACAGGTAGGTCTCGTTGAAGGTCACGCAGCCGGGGTTCTCCATGGCGCCCAGGTTGTACTCGGGCACGAACACCTGGTCGTAGGTGCCCCACGGGTAGGTGGTCCCGTAGCGCGCGTGGTAGAAGTCCAGGCCCGCGCGGGTCACCTCCAGGATGTCGTCGGAGTCGATGAAGGGCTCCAGCGCCTTGCGGCACATGAGCCGCAGCCGCAGATCCGCGTGCCCGCCGTCGGCCGCGCCGCCCTGCCAGTGGCCGCCGTCGACGACCGCCCACGGGCCCGCGACGAGGGCTGTGATGTAGCTGGACAGGGGCGGTGTCGTCCCGAAGTCGTGGCGCACCGAGTCCGGGGCCCCGGGCAGCTCCTCGGAGGCGTCCAGGGGCCCGTTGGAGGAGACGACCCACCCCGCCGGGGCGGTGACGTGGAAGGTCCACCGGGGCTTGACGTCGGGCTGGTCGATGCAGGGCCACGCCCTGTGGGCGTCGTTGGGCTCGAACTGCGTGTACAGGTAGACCAGCCCGTCCTCGGGGTCCTGGTAGCGGTGGAGCCCCTCGCCCGTGCGCGAGTACCGGCAGCGGGCGTCGACCTCGATCTCGACGGGGGCGCCCGTGGGGACGCCGTCGATCCAGACGCGGTCCTCCTCCGCGGTGAAGGCGCGGTCCTCCCCGTCGATCCGCACGGCGTCCACCCGGCCGGCCACGTCGATGAACAGGCGGGGGGCGGCGGTGGTGAGCGCGAGGCGCGATGTGACGGGGTAGTCCTCGCGGGCGAGTTCCGGCGCGCCGGAGACATCCACCGTGACGTCGACGGAGGAGAGCTCAATGTTCCCACTTCGGTCAGATGCTTCGTTGCGTGACAGGATCTGCATGTCCCCATTCTAATGCCCAGGGCGCAGCGCCAGGGCATCGCGACACGTTTACCGTCCGCGATAGGCACTAGAGTGGTGGCCATGAGCTCCGTGACAGACATCCGCCCCTCCACCCCCGCCGTGCCCCTGACCAGCGTCCTCCCCGGCTCCGCCGTGCGCGCCGCCTACGGCCCCGACGGCGCCGAGACCGCCTGGGCGGACCTGGGCACGCGGATCGCGGGCGTCACCGTCTCCTCCGACGACTGCGAGCCCCAGTGGCTCTTCGTCGCGATCCCCGGCCTGTCCCAGCACGGGATCCGCTTCGCCCGCGCCGCGAAGGAGGCGGGGGCCGTCGCGGTCCTCACCGACGCCGCCGGGGCCAGCCGGGCCGTCTCCGAGGGACTGGGGCTGCCGGTCGTCGTCGTCGACGACCCGCGCTCCCACGTGGCTGCCCTGGCCGCCGCCGTCTACGGCCACCCCGCCCGCGACCTCGTGACCCTGGCGGTGACGGGCACCAACGGCAAGACCACGACCTCCTACCTGATGCGCGCCGCCCTGGCGGCCGTCCACCCGCGGGCCGCGCTGTGCGGCACGGTGGAGACCCGGGTGGGGCCGGTGTCCTTCGAGGCCGAGCGCACCACCGCCGAGTCCCCCGTCGTCCAGCGCTTCCTGGCCCTGGCCCGCGAGTGCGGGGAGGGGGCGGCGGTCATCGAGACCTCCGCGCACGCCCTGAGCCTGCACCGCGTCGACGGCGTCGTCTTCGACGTCGCCGCCTTCACGAACCTGCAGCACGACCACTTGGACTACTACGGGGACATGGAGGGCTACTTCAACGCGAAGGCGCTGCTGTTCACCCCCGAGCACGCCAAGCGCGCAGTCGTGTGCGTCGACGACGAGTGGGGCCGTCGCCTCGCCGCCTCCGCCCCGATCCCCGTCACGACCGTGTCGGCCCTGACGGACGCCCCCGCGCACTGGCGCGTGCGCGCCGCCCACCCCGACCCCTCCATCGGCCGCACCGTCTTCACCCTGGTGGACCCGGACGGGACGGGCCACGAGGTCCGCATGCCGATCCTGGGCGAGGTCAACGTCCAGAACACCGCCGTCGCCCTGGTGTCCGCCGTGGCCGCGGGCGTCCCCCTCGACGGGGCGCTGCGCGCGCTGGAGGCCGCCCCCCAGATCCCGGGGCGGATGGAGAAGGTCAACCCCGTCCCCGGCAACCAGCCGCTGGTGGTCGTTGACTACGCGCACACCCCGGAGGCGCTGGAGTGGACCCTGCGCTCCACGCGCGAGCTCACCGCCGGGCGGCTGCACATCGTGTTCGGCACCGACGGGGACCGCGACGCCTCCAAGCGCGAGCACCTGGCCGGGATCGCCGCGGCGGGGGCGGACGTCCTGTGGGTCACCGATGAGAACCCGCGCACCGAGGACCCCCAGTCGATCCGCGACTACCTGCTCAGGGGCATCGCCTCCCAGCGGCCCTCCATGGCCGACGTCACCGAGGTGGTGACGTGCAGGCGGGACGCCGTGCGCCGTGCGATCCTGGCCGCGCAGCCTGGCGACACGGTGATCATCACCGGCAAGGGCGCGGAGTGGTACCAGGAGGTCGAGGGCATCAAGCACCGCTACAACGACGTGCCCGTCGCCCGCGAGGTGCTCGAGTGCGACCTGCGCTCCCACGTGTGAGGCGGCGCGCCGTTGCCGCGCCCCGCGCCCGGGGCGGGTTTTCCACGTAAACTGGGCCGGTGAGCGACCACTACCCCATTCACGGAACCGAAGCGGACGGCGCCCCGGCCGCGCCCGGGGAGGGCGGCGGGCAGGACGACGAGGCCCGCGCGCGGGCGATGCGCGCCTCCCTCGACCAGTTCGAACTGGACGAGGAGGACTTGGCGCTGCTCGACTCCCCCCCGTCGGAGGACGACGACGCGGGCACCCGGCCAGGGCTCCCGGTCCTCGCCGTCGTCGGGCGGCCCAACGTCGGGAAATCGACGCTGGTCAACCGCGTCCTCGGCAGGCGCGAGGCGGTCGTCCAGGACACCCCGGGCGTCACCCGCGACCGCGTCTCCTACCCCGCCGAGTGGGCGGGCCGCGACTTCACCCTCGTGGACACGGGCGGCTGGGAAGTCGACGTCAAGGGCCTGGACCGGTCGGTCGCCGAGCAGGCGGAGACCGCCGTCGACCTGGCCGACGCGGTCGTGCTGGTGCTGGACGCCACCGTCGGAGTCACCGCATCGGACGAGAGGATCGTCACGATGCTGCGCGCGAAGCGCAAGCCCGTGGTCCTGGCGGCCAACAAGGTCGACTCCGCGGTGCAGGAGGCGGACGCCGCCTACCTGTGGGGGCTGGGCATGGGCGAGCCCCACCCGGTGTCCGCGCTGCACGGGCGGGGCGTGGGGGACCTGCTCGACGCCGTCGCCGCCGTGCTGCCCGACGAGTCGGCGCACGCCCCCGCCCCGCCCTCGGGCGGGCCCAGGCGCGTCGCCCTGGTGGGGCGGCCCAACGTCGGCAAGTCGTCGTTGCTCAACGCGCTGGCCGGGTCCTCGCGCGTCGTCGTCAACGAGCTGGCCGGCACCACCCGCGATCCGGTCGACGAGCTCATCGAGCTCGACGGGCGCCCCTGGTGGTTCGTCGACACCGCCGGGATCCGCCGCAAGGCGCACCGCACGACGGGCGCGGACTACTACGCCTCCATCCGCACGCAGGCGGCCATCGAGAAGGCCGAGGTCGCCCTGGTCCTCATCGACGGCTCCGAGCCCCTCACCGAGCAGGACGTGCGCGTCGTCCAGCAGGTCATCGACGCCGGGCGCGCCCTGGTGGTCGTCACGAACAAGTGGGACCTGGTCGACGAGGAGCGCCAGCGCGCGCTCCGCGGCGAGCTGGAGCGGGACCTCGTGCAGATACAGTGGGCCCCGCGCATCAACCTGGCGGCCAGGACCGGGTGGCACACGAACCGGATCGTGCGGGCCCTGGACACGGCCCTGGAGGGCTGGCAGACGCGCATCCCCACCGGGCACCTCAACGCGTTCCTCGGGCAGCTGGTGGCCGCCCACCCGCACCCGCTGCGGGGCGGGAAGCAGCCGCGCATCCTCTTCGGCACGCAGGCCTCCTCCAAGCCCCCCCGTTTCGTCCTGTTCACGACGGGCTTCCTGGATCCTGGGTACCGGCGCTTCATCGAGCGGCGCCTGCGCGAGGCCTTCGGTTTCGCGGGCACGCCCATCCGCATCTCCGTGCGGGTGCGCGAGCGCCGCAGGAGGTGAGCGGGGCGCGGCGCGGATCCGCCCCCGGCGGGGCTGCCGGGTTCGACGCGCTGGGGAGGCGGTTCCGCGGCGGACCGCGCCGGCTCAACACGGCGCAGGACGCGGCG
>NZ_CP017298.1:149378-154447 GCF_001746855.1 Pauljensenia hongkongensis
CCCCGTCGGCGGCCGAGGGCGCGTCAGCCGGCGCCGCCGCCCAGTCCCAGGGCGCGGCGCACGTCGGGCGGGAAGAAGCCGGGGCCCTTGAGGACCTTGCCGTCCCCGCGCAGCCGCACCGTGCCGTCGGGCATGAGTTTGGACAGGTTCGAGGCCTGGACCTCGGCGAGGACCCGGTCCAGGTCGATGCCGGACTCGACGGCCATCCCGTAGGCCACGTAGACCAAGTCGGCCAGGGCGTCGGCGGCCTCCACCACATCGCGGACCCCCTCGTCGGCGCCCTCGGCCGCCCGGGCGGCCTCCTCGACCAGGGAGCGGGCGGCGGGGCCGTAGACGGCGCCGATGAGCTCGGCGTACTCCTCGCTGACCAGTGCGACCCGCATGCCGAGGCGCTCGTAGTCCAGGGTGGGCGCCGCGTGCTCGGCGAGGCGGTCGGGCACCGAGTACGTCTGGTGGAACTGGCGGACCAGGCCCATGGGCCGCCCGGGGTCCAGGGCCGCGGGCGCCCCGGCGCCGGGCCCGTCCCACGGGGTGTCGGGCTCGCGCGGGTCCGTGGCGAGGACGCCCGCCGCCCACAGCCGCCTCCCCGCGCGCCTCTGGACGCCCTCGCGGCGCAGCCCGTTGCGCCACACCGCCTTCCACGACCCCCAGTTGCCCTCGTCGCCGTACCACTGGACGCGGGTGGCGCCCATGGCCGTGAAGGCGGTGTCGAGGGCGAGGGCGACGGCTCTGGTCA
The DNA here is from genome assembly GCF_001746855.1 of Pauljensenia hongkongensis. GTDB lineage: Bacteria > Actinomycetota > Actinomycetes > Actinomycetales > Actinomycetaceae > Pauljensenia > Pauljensenia hongkongensis. Next base: position 150,115 of record NZ_CP017298.1, read on the forward strand.
TCACTCCCTGGCCCCAGTGGTCCTTGGCGGTGAAGTACCCCAGTTCGAGGCAGTCCGGGATGAGGGCGGCGGGGCGCAGCTCGATCCTGCCGAGGAACTCCCCGGTCCCCTCCCCCACGATCGCCCAGTCGCAGCCGCCTCGCTCCCAGCTCCCCGCGGTGGCGGCGACGTTCGCCTCGGCCATCGAGCGCTCGTAGGGCCATGGGATCGTGGTGAAGCGCGAGTACGCGCGGTCCTGGAGGACGGCCGTCATCGGGTCGATGAACTCCTCCCCCATCGGGACCAGTTCTATCCCGGGCCCGGGCACGGTCAGCGGTTCGATCGCTCTCATCGTCCGTCCTCTCGCGAGTGCGCCCACGCGGTCGTGAGCACGTTGGCCATGGCTGTCGCGCTCAGGCGGTCCTGGACGACGAAGCGCGAGCCGAGGATGTAGGTGGGGAGCGCGTCGACCCCCATGCCCACGCCCATCTGGTGGTCGGAGTAGACCTGGGAGGCCCAGCGCCCGTCCGCCAGGGCCCCCGCCGCGACTGCGGCGCCGAGCCCGATGTCCTGGGCGCAGCCGATGAGCACGTCGGGGTCGGACACGTCGAGCCCCATCTCGAAGTGCGCCCGCATGATGGCCTCGGCCGCCTTGAGGTGCGCGGTGTCCGGGCCCGTCGTGGCGCCCGCGTCGATGTCGGCCTCCCCAGCCGCGGCGATGACGCGGTGGGCCCGGGAGGTGGGCGCCACGACGAGGGACTCGAAGTCGAAGACGACCCCCTCGGCGCGCCCAAGGGCGCGCAGGCGCTCGTCCTCCTCGGCGACCGCCTCCGGCTCCATCCCCGTGGTCCGGGCGAGGTGGGCGGCGCGGGGCGTGTCGACGGGGCCCTCCAGGTCGGGTTCGAGCACGTGGGCCCGCAGGACGACCTCGACCTGGTCGCCATGGGGGAAGGCGGACAGGGCGGCGCGCAGGTGGCGCAGCCCCAGGTAGCACCACGGGCAGGCGGTGTCCATCCACATGTCGATGCGCATCCGCACTCCCTCCGGGCCGCGCCCACTGCTCTACGGGAAAGCCCCGGAGCCTTCCGGCCCCGGGGCACTCTTCTCGTGCGCGGAGGGGGACTTGAACCCCCACCCTCGTAAAATGAGGACTAGCACCTCAAGCTAGCGCGTCTGCCTATTCCGCCACCCGCGCAGGCGGCCCGGACGACGTGTCGCCCGCAAGCGAGAAGAACTCTAACACGGTTGTTCCGCACCGCGCCAATCGGGCCGGGTCGGCCTCGGGGGCCTCAGCGCCTGCGCTTGCGCTCGCGCGCGGAGAAGCCCTTGAGGCGCGAGTCCAGCGTGGAGAACACTTTGACGATGGCCCCGATGTCGTCGTCGGTCATGCCGTCCAGCAGGTACTCGCGCACCGTCTGCTGGTGCAGTTCCGTGGCGGCCAGGACCGTTTCGACGCCCTGGGTGGTCAGGCACGCGTCGTAGCCGCGCCGGTCGATGGCCGAGGGGACGCGCTCGACCCAGCCGTCGCGTGAGAGGTTCGACACCAGGTAGGTGACGCGGGAGGGCGAGTAGACGACCTTGTCGGCCAGCTCCCCCATGCGGAGTCGGTGCTTGGGGGCCTCCCACAGGGCAAGGAGGATGTTGTAGTCGGGCATCGTCACGCCGAAGGTGCGCTTGAGGCGCGTCTCGAGGATCCCCTGGAGGCGCCCGGAGGCCTCGAAGAACACGCGCCAGGCTGCGGCGCGGTTGTTGCCCGGGTCCGTGATCGGGTTGAGTCCCGGTCGGTCGTCCACATCTCCTCCATTCGGTGCGCGGCGCGCTGGTGCGGCGGTCCGCCCCTTTCGGGAATAATAGGCGATAGTGACGCGGAAAGCACTCAACCTACCGAGGCGGTGTTCATGGGAACCACATTCAGCTGCGCCCTTTTCGACGTGGACGGAACGGTGGTGGACTCCGCGCCCGCGGTCGTCGGTGTGTTCGAACAAACCCTGAGATCCTTCGACCTGCCCGTCCCGGAGCGGGAGCGCCTGCGCGCCTACGTGGGCCCGCCCCTGCGGTACTCCTTCGGGGACCTGGGTTACGCCCCGCCCCTGCTTGAGCGCCTCGTCGCCACGTACCGGGACCTCTACTCCCACTGCTTCCTGGAGCCGCGCCCCTTCGACGGGATCGAGGGCCTCTTCGCCGCACTGAGGAGCGCGGGCGTGGCCCTGGCGACGGCGACGTCGAAGCAGGCGCCGATGGCGCTCGCCCAGTTCGAGCACCTGGGGTTCATGGAGTACTTCGACGTCGTCGCCGGGGCGACGCCGGACCCGGAGTCGACGAAGACCACGGTGATCCACGAGGCGCTGGAGCGCTTGGCCGGCCTCGGGGCGGACGTGTCGTGCCCCGTCATGGTGGGCGACTCCGTGTGGGACGTGCGCGGCGCCCACGAGGCGGGGCTGCCGGTCATCGGCGTCGGCTGGGGGTACGCCACCGAGGGCGGCCTGGACAAGGCGGACTGGCGGGTGGAGACCATGGAGGAGCTGGCCGCCCTGTGCCTGGGCGGGGGCCCGGTCTAGCGGAAGTCGCGGGACCTAGCGGCGACGGGGGCGGCGACCTCCCGCAGGGAGTGGGCGCGCACGCCCACGGCCCCGTCGCGGCGCTCGAGGCGCCCGCGGACCTCGACGGCGCGGGCGCGCAGGGCGGCGGCGCGGTGGGCCGCCCACATGCCCGCCGCGCACGTGACGTTGACCATCCCGCTCTCGTCCTCCAATGTGAGGAAGACGGTCCCCGCCGCAGTCGGGGGCCTCTGCCGGTGGGTGATGAGGCCCGCGACGGACACGATGGCGCCGTCGTCGCAGCCGTGGAGGGCGGAGACGGGGAGGGCGCCGGGATCCAGGTGGGCCCGGACGAGGGCGAATGGGTGGTCCCCGGTGGTCAGGCCGGTGGACTCGGTGTCGGCGCGCAGCTCCTCGACGGCGTCCATGGCGGGCAGGTCCGGCGCCGGGGCGGGGTCGATCCCCGGCAGGGCGGGCTGCCATCCCCCGTCCGCCCCCACGGGCCCCCGGGGTGCTCCCAGTGCCCCGGCCGACCACATGCCCTCCCGCCGGGAGGCGCCCAGGGAGGCGAGCGCGCCCGCATGGGCGAGGCGCTCGAGGTCCTTCTCGCCCAGCCTGGCCCGGCGGGCCAGGTCGCCCACCGACGAGTAGGGGCCCTCCCCCCTGGCGGTGGCGGTGCGCTCGGCCGCCGCGCCCAGGCCCGCGATGGAGCCCAGGCCGATGCGCACGGCCAGGCGGGGGTCGACGTCGAGGGGGACGGCCTGCGGGACGGGCTCCGGCGCCCGCGGGACTCCCCCCTCCCCCTCGTCCGCCTCCTCCACGACCGCCCCCACGCGCGAGTGGTTGACGTCGGGCGGGGCCACGCGCACCCCGTGGCGGCGCGCGTCGTGCACCAGGGAGGAGGGCGAGTAGAAGCCCATGGGCTGGCAGGCCAGGAGGGCCGCGTAGAAGTGCTCGGGGGCGCGCAGCTTGAGCCACGCGGAGGCGTAGACGATGTGCGCGAAGGAGAAGGCGTGGGACTCGGGGAAGCCGAAGTCCGCGAAGCCCTTCAGCTGCTCGACGATGGCCGCGCCCGTCGCCGCGTCGATCCCGCGCCTCCCCATCCCCTCCATCAGGGCCGGGCGCAGCCCCTCCACGCGCTCGACGCCCCGTTTCGCCCCGAGGGCCCGGCGCAGGCGGTCCGCCTGCGCCGGGGTGAAGCCCGCGGCGTCGGCCGCGATCCGCATGAGCTGCTCCTGGAAGAGGGGCACGCCCAGGGTCTTGGCCAGCGCGGGCTCGAGCAGGGGGTGCAGGTAGGAGACCTCCTCCTCGCCGGCGCGCCTGCGCAGGAAGGGGGTGACGGATCCGCCCTGGATGGGCCCGGGGCGGATGAGCGCCACCTCCACGACGATGTCGTAGAAGCAGCGGGGCTTGAGCCTGGGGAGGGTGCTCATCTGCGCCCGCGACTCCACTTGGAAGACGCCGACCGTGTCCGCCGCGCACAGCAGGTCGTAGACCCCGGGATCCTCCTGGGGCAGGGTGTGCAGTCCGATGGGGAGCCCCCGCCTCCCCAGCAGGGGCGCGCTCCTGCGCCCCCACGGCTCTCCCTCCGGGGCGCCGGCCAGGCGGTCGAAGGCCAGGCGCAGGGCCGAGAGCATCCCCAGCCCCAGCAGGTCGAACTTTACCAGGCCCGCGTCCTCGCAGTCCTCCTTGTCCCACTGCAGCACGCTGCGGCCCGGCACGGACCCCCAGCTGATGGGGCAGACGCTGGAGACGGGCTGGTCGGTGAGCACCATGCCCCCCGGGTGGATGCCCATGTGGCGGGGCAGCCCCGCCAG
>NZ_CP017298.1:154970-156767 GCF_001746855.1 Pauljensenia hongkongensis
GTCGCCACGAGGCGCAGGCCCCGTGTGCGCGCCAGGCCGGCCAGGGCGTCGGCCTCCTCGGGGCCGTCCCCGGCCCTGCGCTGCACCTCCACCACGACGGCGTCGCGCCCGAAGAGGTCCACGAGGGAGTCGAGGACGCGCCTGGCCCCGGCAGTGCCGTGGGAGCGCAGGGCGCGGCGCAGCGGGCCCCGGCCCGATCCGGTGAGGACCAGCCAGTCCCGGGCGCGCCCGGACAAGTCGTCCAGCCGATGGCTGCTGTCGCGCCGTCCGGGCCGTGACAGCGCGTGGTCGCTCATCGCCGAGACCAGGGCGGAGTACCCCTGCGGGGAGGCCGCCAGCACGGGCAGCCGCACCCCGGGGTCGTGGGCGCCGGGGCGCAGTCCCCAGCCCGGCCCGCCGGCGCCGGGCAGCGCCGGGCGCAGCGACGAGGCGTCGATGGTGAGCTCGGAGCCGTGGACGATGGGCAGGCCGGCCTCGCGCGCCGCCATGGTCGTGCGCACAGCGGAGTGCATGCCGTCCACGTCGAGCACCGCGAGGGCCTCGAGGCCGAGGCCCTGGGCGGCCCGCACCATCTCGGCGGGCTCGCACGTCCCGTCGAGGAAGGTGAAGGCGCTGTGCGCGTGCAGTTCCGCGTAACGGGGCCGGGTTCCACTCACCGCGCCAGGATATCGAACAGGTGTTCGATTCGCGAGGCGGGCCGCCCGCGGGCCGTGGCGTACCCTGTCCCCATGGCAACCATGCGCGCGGCCGCGCTCGGATCACCGGGCTCGCTGGCCCTGACGACACGGCCGGTCCCCGAACCCGGTCCCGGCGAGGTCCTCCTGGCCGTCGAGGCCACGACGATCTGCGGCACCGACTTGCGCATCGAATCGGGCGCGAAGACGCGCGGAGTGACTCCGGGCGTCGTCCTCGGCCACGAGGTCGCGGGCAGGGTCGCGGCCCTCGGCGGGGGTCTGGGAGCCGGCGCTCCCGCAGTCGGGGCCCAGGTGGGCCTCGCCCCCGAATGGGTGTGCGGGTCGTGCGGCCCCTGCGCCTGTGGGCGCGCCAACGTCTGCGAGAACATGCGCCTGTTCGGCACCACCGTCGACGGGGGCCTGGCCGACTACCTGCTGGTCCCCGCCCCTGCCGTCGCCCAGTGCGTCGTCGCGGTGGAACGGGAGACCGACCCGGCGCTGCTCGCCCTCGCAGAGCCGCTCTCGTGCTGCCTGCGCGCCCACGCCCGCCTCGGCATCGGAGCCGGGGACACCGTGGCCGTCCTGGGCACCGGGCCCATCGGGCTCATCCACTGCGCCCTCGCCGCCCGCGCGGGGGCCAGGGTCATCGCCTCGGGCAGGCCCGCCAGGCTCGAGCCGGCCCTGCGCTTCGGGGCCGCCCACGCGACCGCCGCCACCGGCGCGGAACTGGTCGCCGAGGCGCGCCGCCTCACCGGGGGCCGCGGGGCCGACGCCGTCATCGTGGCCGTCGGCGCCCCGGAGCTTGCGGGGGTGTCGCTGGAGCTCGCCGCCGTCGGCGCCCGCGTGTCCTACTTCGCGGGGTTCAGCGCCGGGGCGTCGGCCACCATCGACCCCAACCTGGTCCACTACCGCGAACTCGCCGTCCTCGGCTCGGCGAACGCCACCCACGCCGATTACGCCGAGGCGGTGCGCCTGCTGTCGTCGGGGGCCCTGGACCTGGGAGGGCTCGTCACCCACCGCTTCGCCCTGGGCGACGTCCACGCGGCCTTCGACGCGGTGCGCCGCAGGCGCGGCCTGAAGGCGGCCGTGCTGCCCGGCATGGGGCGAGGGCGGCGGCCGCTCC
>NZ_CP017298.1:157275-162355 GCF_001746855.1 Pauljensenia hongkongensis
CGGGCGCGGCGCAGGGCATGGGGCGTGGCCCCGCGGGGGCTACTCGGGGAGCGTCGGCTCCGCCCCGCCCCGAGCCAGCTCCATCCTGAGCGCCCGCCTGGCTCCCTCACGCGCGCCGCGCACCCTGAACCCCATTCTCTCGTACAGCGCCCTGGCGCCGGCGTTGTCCTCGTAGACCGACAGCGACACGGTGGAGACGCGCTCGTCGGCGAACACGATCCGGAGGAAGGCCTCCAGCGCCCTGCGGCCCAGGCCGCGCCCGGTCCTGGCCGGGTCGATGATGAAGCGCCCGATGTGGGCCTCTCCCCCGTCGGTGGACATCCACTGCACAACGCCGACGAACGCGCCCCCGCAGCGGATCGAGTGGAGGCCCTCCAGGGCGGCCACGCGCCCGCGGGTCAGCGGGAAGGACAGGGCCGGGCCCGCCCACTGCTCGAGGAAGGCCGCGCCGCGCGCGTTCACCCAACCGCACAGGGCCTCCGCGCCGTCGCCGTCCACACCCTCCAGCACCTCGACATCGTCCACGCAGTCCTCCTCACGTCCTCCGCCGCCGCGCCCGGCGGACACCGCCACCCTACTCCAGCAGGGCGCGCAAGTCCTCGGCGCCCAGGGAAGCGCCCGCCGCCGCGCCATCGACCACCTTGGACACCAGGCGCCGCTTGCGGTCCTGCAGCTCCACCACCTTCGCCTCGATCGTGTCGTCGGCGACCAGGCGGTACACATTGACCTTCTTCGACTGGCCGATCCTGTGCGCCCGGTCCACCGCCTGCGCCTCGGCCGCGGGGTTCCACCACGGGTCCATGACGTACACGTAGTCCGCCTCGGTGAGCGTCAGCCCCGTCCCCCCGGCCTTGAGGGAGATGAGGAAGACCGAGGCTGCGCCGCTGCGGAAGCGCTCGATGACGCGGGCCCTGCCGCGCGTCGCCCCGTCCAGTTGCGCCACCGTGATGCCCCTGCGCTCCAGGGCGCGGCGTATGCGCGCCAGGAAGGACGTGAACTGGCTGAAGACCAGGGCCTGGTGCCCGCGGGGCACGATCTGGACGAGCTGGCCCACCAGGTACTCGGTCTTGGCCGAGCCCACGTGCGCGTAGGCGCCGTCCACCAGGGCCGGGTCCAGGGCCAGCTGCCGCAGCCGCGTGATCGACGCCAGGACGTCCATCCGGTTGCGGGGGAAGTCCTCCATGAGGGACAGGGCTCTCGCGCGCTCGCGGGTGAGGTGCTGCTCGTAGATGTGCCTGTGCTCCTCCCCCAGCTCCACGCGGGCGAGCGTCTCGACCTTGTCGGGCAGGTCGGGGGCGACCTCCTCCTTGGTCCGGCGCAGCACGAAGGGCGCGATCAGCCTGCGCAGCCGGTCGAGGGCCGCGGGGTCCCGCCCCGATTCGACCGGCTTGCGGATCCGCTCGTTGAACACCTCCCACCGGGGCAGCAGCCCGGGGCACGCCAGGGCGAGCACCGACCACAGGTCGGCGACCGAGTTCTCCACGGGCGTTCCCGTGACCGCGAAGCACCAGGGGGCCCGGACCGCTGCCAGGGCGGCGTGGACCGCGGTGCGCGGGTTCTTCACCGTCTGCGCCTCGTCGACGACCAGTCCCGAGAACTCCTGGGCCGCCCACTGACCGGCCTCGAGGCGTGCGATCGTGTAGGAGGTGATGACCAGGTGGGCGCCCGCGCACTCCTCGGCGACGCTCGTGCCGCGCCTCCTGGCGGTGCCCGCGACGACGCGCGCGTCCAGGTCCGGGGCGAAGCGCCGCGCCTCTTCCTCCCAGGCGCCCAGCACGGAGGTGGGGGCGACGACGAGGACCGGCGGCGCCTCCGGATCGGCGTCGCGCAGGGAGTGGACCGCGCTCAGCAGTTGCACGGTCTTGCCCAGGCCCATGTCGTCGGCCAGCACGCCGCCCAGCCCGGCCCCGGCGCGCGCCGTCAGCCAGTCGTGTCCCGCCCGCTGGTAGGGGCGCAGCCGTGCGGTGAGGGCGGGCGAGACGGCCAGGCCCGCGCCGGAGGGGCCGTCGGTCCCGTCCAGGAGGAGGCCGACGGCCCGTCTCCACCGCTCGCTGGCGCGGACGTGGTCCGCGGACTCGGAGAGCGCTCCCCACAACCCGGCCTGGGCGGCGCTGATGCGCGGGGAGCCCGCATCGGAGTCCGTGAGCACCGCCGCCTCGGCCAGCAGCGCCCGCAGGCGCTCGACGCGCTCCCCGTCCAGGGCGACCCACGTCCCGTCGACCAGGACGTGGTCCTCGCCCCTGGCCAGGGCGGCCAGGACGTCCTCCATGGCGATGGCGGCCCCCGCGACCGTGACCTCCAGGCGCAGGCCGAACCAGTCCGTACCGGAGTCATCGACCACCGCGGTGACCCTCATGCCGTCGTCGTCCACTCTGATGCGGCGCACCTCGTCGGCGATGTCCCACACGACGCCGGCGTCGGCCAGGGCCCCCACGGCCGCGTCCAGGAAGGCGGGCGCCCTCCACGCGGGTATCCGCGCCGTGGAGGGCACCGGCCGCCACAGCCCGTCCCCGCTGAGCGGGGCGCCCAGGGCGTCGATCCGCTCCGCGCGCGAGGCGAGGCCGGGGTCCGAGGCCATGGCCCCGGCCAGGGGGACGCGCGAGGGGGCGGCGCCGAAGTCGTACTCCGCCCACCACCGCACCGCCACGCGGTCCCCGCCCTCGAGGCGAACGGTTGCGACGATGGCCGCGCGGGCGCCCTCCACGTCGGCGAAGGTGGAGTCGAGGGAGACCACGTGGGCGCGCCTGCGCAGCCCGGGCAGCCACGAGGCGCGGAACTCCGCGAGGTCCGCCACGGGCACGTCCACGGCGCCGCCCTCGGGCAGGGCGTCCAGCAGGGACACGCCGTTGACCCTGGCCAGGGCCGTGCCGCCCTTCGAGACGAGCAGCCGGGGTTCGACCGCGATCCTGGGAAGGCGCTCGACGCGGTCGCCGTCGCGGGCCACAGCCCGCAGTGTCAGGGCATCCGGCCCCAGGGAGGCGTCCAGGTCGACGTCCCAGGTCGTGTGCTCGAGCTCGAGCGGCGTGAGGGGGTCCATTCCCGCCCATAGGGCCACCCCCGCCCGCTGGAGCCTGCGCAGCCAGTCGAAGGCGCCGTCCCCCAGGGACTCCAGGGACACCTCGCCGCGCGAGCGCCACGCGCCGCCCTCGTGGGAGCGCCGGTAGGCCTCGCGCATCAGGGACAGGTGCGTGGGGTTGATCCCCTCGGTCACGGACTCCCACCGCGTGTTGGTCAGGTCCGGCCAGCCCGCGCGCTTGTCCGTCCACGCCGTCCTGGCGCCACGGCGCAGCGGCTTGAGCCAGATCGGCGCCGAGGGGTCGTGGGCGTCGACGAGGAGCCCCAGGGGCTCGCCCCCGGAGGCCGCCGTTCCGATCATCGTGGCCAGGGCCCGCTTCCACGGCGCCTCTTCCGCCAGGGCCCTTCCGCGCAGGTCCTCGCGGCAGGCGATCACGGTGGCGACCCCGTGGGCGCAGTCGACTCCGATGGGGCAGGCGCACGAGATGCCCGGCCTGGCGGGCTGGGGGACGATCCGCGTCTTGTAGGTGAGGGCCCCGTCGCGGACGCGGCCGACCAGGCGGTCCCCGTCCTCCCATTTGGTCTCCACGACCTTGCCCGCCCTGTAGGCGGCCAGGCCCCTCGCCCACACGGCGGCCCCGGTGCAGGCGATGATGTCGTCGTCGTCGAGGGAGGCGATGCTGCGCGCGAACGAGGAGGAGGGCATCCCTCCAGTCTACGCGCGGTCGCGCCCGGCCTGTGCCGTCGGGCGCGGGGAGCCTTTCCCTTTCTACTCGAATCTGTGCACACTGATTGGTCCGTGCTGTCGCGCGCGGGGAGCCTTTCCCCTGGCGGGGGCAGCCACGTGCGCATCTCAGGTCAGGGCTGTCAAGCGCGGGGAGCCCTGTCCCCTGGTGGAGTTCTGTGCCGCGAAGCGGCCCGCTCGGGGCTGTGCGCCGACTGATCGGCCGCTCGGGGCTGTGCCTGGCAGGAAGTGCCCTTCTCGCGGAGGCCTGTATTGAAAAATGGGCCGGTCGGGAGTCGAGCACCGTTCGTTTTGCAAGCGATGCCAGGCATTTAAAGGGATACCTCGCCCGCCGGGCTCCTGTGGCGGCTGTTCCACAAGCGAAGTCGAGTTCTCAAAGGGATACCGTCAGTTTGCAAGTGTTATAACGCTTGCGAAGTGTGGTATCGCTGTGAAAGCGGAAGCATTGCTGTGAGGACGACCCACGGCGCACAAGTCCAGGTACTCGCCGACCGGGCGGTACTGCTGTGAGGACAGCGCGGAGCGCTCGGGTTCCGCTGCGCTGGTGCGGGTTAGCGCCTGTGCACGAGGGGCCCGAAAAGGCTCCCCGCGCGCGACAGCACGGACCAATCAGTGTGCACAGATTCGAGTAGAAAGGGAGATGGCCAGCGGCGGTGCGGTCGTGGGCCCGGTGAGCCGCATCGGGGCAGGAAACCACCGGGCGGGGGCGACGAGCCCATCGAACTCCGGGTCTGGCGAGTCACATTGGGGCAGGAAACTGCCTATTGGGGTAGGCAAATTGCCTACCCCAATGACCCGTTGCCTACCCCAATGCACACAGGCGCCTACCGCAATGACCCGTTGCCTACCCCAATGCGGGGGCGCGCCCGCCCACAACCGCGCAGTGGCCGCGGAAGGCACATGGCCACAGACGCCCCGGCCCGCGCGGAAGGGACCAGGCCGGCCAGTGGCGCGACGGCGAGACCCTGCAGACGCCCCGGCCCGCGCGGAAGGGACCGCCGGTCCTCAGCCGTAGGCCCCCTCGACCGCCCAGGCCCCCGCGCGGAACACGAGCAGCAGATCCTCCGCGCCGCCCTCCCCCTCCAGTGCGACGCGCAGGTAGGCGCGGGCGGAGCCCTCCGCGTCCCACCAGCGCCCGGCGACGGCCCACGGGCCCGCCAGTGGCCGGACGGGAACCGTCCTGGCCCGCCCCTGCGGGTCGAGGACCAGGAGGGCCGGTTCCGCGCTGAGCAGTCCGCGCGCGGTGACGCCGATGGGTGCGCGCCCCGGGGCCGCGCCCAGCAGGAGCGCCGGACGCGGCTGGTCGTAGAGTGCCGCGGG
>NZ_CP017298.1:162405-163931 GCF_001746855.1 Pauljensenia hongkongensis
CCCTCCCCCGCCAGCCCTTGGAGTCTGGCGGCGAGGCGCTTGACGCCGCGCTGCCGGGCGTCGGCCCCCCACAGGGGCGTGAGGGCGGCGGCCGGGTAGGGTTCGACGGCCGTGAGGCGGAGGGAGCGGATGGGGCCCTCCGGCCGGGCGGCGCCCTCGGCCCAGCCCAACAGGTTCCAGCGCACGCGCTCGGCGATCTCGTCGGGGCTCATGAGGTCGACCCCGCGCCACCTCCGGGTCAGCTCCCCTCCTCCCCCGGCGCTGGCCTCGACCAGGAGGGCGTCGGCAAGCAGGCCGCGGCGCGCGAGGAGGTCGGCGAGGTCGTGGGCGCAGCGCAGGGCGGGCGCCAGCACGGCGTCGACGTTCTCCCCTCCCTCGTCGATGTCCACCCCGGTCCCGATGTCGCCGAGGGGGCGCGGCGCCCCCGCCAGGACCAGCTCCCCGCCGCTGGCGGCCCGCCACAGGAACTCCCCCGCTGCCCCGAAGCGGCTGGAAACGGCCGTGGCGCCCATGCCCAGCAGGTCCGCGCACACGCGGATCCCCAGGCGGCGCAGCAGCGCGACCGCCTCCTCGACGCGGTCGCGCAGGCCCGGGGGCGCCAGGCCAGTCACCACCGGCCCCAGGGGAACGCCCGAGAGGAAGCGGTCCGTTCCCCCCGCGGGGACGATGCGCCCCTGCCTCGCCGCGCAGACGGCGCCCAGGGGGCCGTCCGCGATCCCGGCGAAGCACTCGACGCCGACGCGCTCCTCCACGGCCTCGACGAGGCCCCGCGCGGCCCCCTCCTCCCCGCCGGCCCAGCGGGCGGGCCCCGCGGCATTCGCCCAGGCCAGGCCGGGCCGCAGGCACTCGACGCCCGCGGCCACCTGGTCGAAGGCGCTCAGGACGGCCTCGAAGGCCCTCCCCTCCCTCTCCACGTCGCGCGGCAGGCACACGAGTTCCGGGCACAGGGAGAAGGCGTCCCTGGCCCTCATGCCCACTCGGACCCCCCGCGAGCGGGCGGCGGCGGTGGCGGCCTCGACGCGCCCCGAGGCCACCACCGCCCCGGGCTCCCCCGCCTCCAGGCCGGCGGCGAGGGAGTTGACGGGCCAGTCGGGGACCCACAGTGCGATGCGCCTCATCTCATACCGCCTCCCGCAGGCCCGTGGCGAGGGGGCGGGAGACGCCCGGCCAGGGGCGCTCGGTGATGATGCGGTGCCCCCGCGCGCGGGCGCGGGCGGCGAGGCGGCGCTGTTCCTCCGGGCTGAGCGCGGCCCGGCCCACGCACAGGACGTCGACGGCGTCCAGGCACAGCGAGCACACCAGTGCCGCGCTGACGTGCCCGGGGACCGCCACGACGAGGACGCGGTCGAGGTCGAGCCCCTCCTGGTGGGCCCACTCCCACCCGATGTCGGCCACTCCCACGAAGGCGGCCCACCCCCCGTCCGGGCAGGAGCCGAGGACGGCGCGCACGAGGCGGGACCGCGCGGCGGGGGCCTCGACCACCGCGGAGCCGACGACTTCCAGGTTCCCCGGCCGGCCGCGCGGCG
>NZ_CP017298.1:164965-168675 GCF_001746855.1 Pauljensenia hongkongensis
GACGGGGGGAGGGAGGACGGCGGCCTCACCAGCCCCGTGGCCCTCTCGGCCGCGGCCAGCGCGCTGCGGGCCGCCGCGAGCCTGTCGATGGCGGATGCCCCCACCTCCCCCTCCTTCCGTAGAACAGGTGTTCGATTCGGTCATTTTAGGGGAGGGCGCCCGCGCCTGCGTCCAGGGGCCTCCGGTGGCGCCCGGGCCGCGCCGGTCCGACAATGGAGGCCCCGCCCGATTCCGGGCAACCCGATGGAGGAACCATGGATCTGACGACGCGCCCGAGTGCCCGCGCCCCCTACGAGGGGATGGGCGTCCCCTCCTTCTCCCTCACAAGCGACACCCTGGCCGACGGGGGGACGATGCCCGCCAGCGCGACCGCGCAGGGCGGTTCGCGCTCCCCCCACCTCGCCTGGTCCGGCGCCCCGGACGGAACCCGCTCGTTCATGGTCACCTGCTTCGACCCGGACGCCCCCGTCCCGGCCGGGTGGTGGCACTGGGCCGTCCTCGACCTGCCCGCCTCGGCCTCGCGCCTGGAAGAAGGGGCCGGGCGCTCCGACCTGGAGCTCGACGGGCCCGCCTTCCACCTGCGCGGGGACACCGGCGACGCCTCCTACTTCGGCGCGGCCCCTCCCCCCGGCGACCGCCCCCACAGGTACGTGTTCTCCGTGCACGCCCTGGACGTGGACACCCTGGGGCTGGACGACGACGCGACGCCCACGATGGCGGCGTTCACGGCCCTGGGCCACACGTTGGCGCGGGCCGACCTGACCGTCACCTTCCAGGCCTGAGGCCCGATGCTCCACATCGTCTTCTGGGAGCCCGAGATCCCCGGGAACACGGGCGCGGCCATCCGGCTGTCGGCGTGCACCGGCTCGGTGCTCCACCTCGTGCGCCCGCTCGGCTTCGACATGGATGACGCGAAACTGCGGCGGGCGGGGCTGGACTACCACGATCTGGCGCACGTCCGCGTCCACGACTCCCTGGACGGGGCGCTGGCCGGGATCCCGGGCCGCGTGTGGGCGCTGACGGGCCGCGCCGAGCGGGCGTACACGGACGTGGCCTACGGCGACGGCGACGGACTGCTGCTGGGGCGCGAGTCCGTGGGCCTGTCCGAGGAGGCCATGTCCCACCCGGGGGTCGCCGGCCGCGTGCGCATCACGATGGTGCCGGGGGTCCGCTCCTTGAACCTGGCGAACTCGGCCGCGATCGTCCTCTACGAGGCGTGGCGCCAGCTGGGCTTCCCCGGGGGCGCGTGAGGGGCGACGGCTCCCCCGCCCCCTCGGCGGGGCGCCTGACCGGAGGGGCGGCTGGAGGTGTCCAGCCCCGTCGGCCCCGGTCCCGGCGCGGGCGGCCCGTCAGCGCTGCCAGCGCGACGGCCGCTCGATGGACTCGGCGATCTCGACGATGCGACGGGGGTTGGAGCGCCACATCCACACCAGGCCGATGAGGGAGACGGCCAGGGGCGCGTAGTAGAAGTCGGAGCCCAGTCCGGTCCACGCCGACCGGGGGCCGTTGAGCTCGGGGACCCCCAGGCCCGCGACCCACAGGACCAGGGGGGCGGCGATGGTGACGCCTATCGACGTCCACCCCACGATCCGCATGCGCCTGCCGTTGTGCGTCAGGGCGGTCGCCGCCGCCAGGTACACGGCCCCCGCCAGGACCGCCAGGATGGGCGGCCCCCAGGGCTCGTCGGCGTTGTGGTGGAACAGATCCACCACTGCGACCACCAGGATCCACGCGCCGAGCAGCCAGAACAGGGCGATGACGATGCGCCCCAATCCGAACGACGGCGGGCGCTGGTCCCCGTGCGACCCCGGGCTGTCTGGTTGATCGGGCATGGTCCCTCCTTGTAGGCGCCTTCCGATCATAACCGCCGCGCCCCCCGTTCGTCGTTGTCGCACGGCCGAGGGGGCGCCCCCCGGTGTGGGCCGTTGCACCTGGCGACTTCCGCGGGCAGGCGGACAGCGCAGCGGCGCCGTGGGACAATGGGCCCAGAGGGGCAGTGAGTCCCGTCATGAAATCGGATCCACCGGGGCGGCGCCCGCCGCCGTCCCACAAGGAGTTCAAAGGAGTTCAGACGTGAGTGAGCCACAGTACGACATCGTCGTCCTCGGCGCGGGCTCGGGCGGTTACGCGACCGCGCTGCGGGCCGCCCAGCTCGGCATGAGGGTCGCCCTCATCGACGGGGACAAGGTCGGCGGCACGTGCCTGCACCGCGGCTGCATCCCCACGAAGGCCTACCTGCACGCCGCCGAGACCGCCGACGCGGTCCGGGAGTCGGCCAGGTTCGGCGTCCGCTCCACGTTCGGCGGAATCGACATGGCGCAGGTCGCCAAGTACCGCGATTCCGTCATCGGCGGCCTGTACAAGGGGCTGCAGGGCCTGCTCTCCTCCAGGGGCGTCGAGGTCGTCAAGGGGTGGGGGCGCCTGGTGTCGCCCGACACGGTCGAGGTGGGCGGGCGCGCCCTGGTGGGCAGGAACGTCGTCCTCGCGACCGGCTCCTACTCGCGCTCGCTCCCCGGCCTGGACATCGGCGGCCGCGTCATCACCTCCGACCAGGCGCTGCAGATGGACTGGGCGCCCCAGTCCGCGGTGGTCCTCGGCGGCGGCGTCATCGGACTGGAGTTCGCCTCCGTGTGGAGGAGCTTCGGCGCCGAGGTCACGATCATCGAGGCGCTGCCCCATTTGGCCAACAACGAGGACGAGGCGGTCTCCAAGCAGCTCGAGCGCGCCTACCGCAGGCGCGGCATCAAGTTCCACACGAACACGCGCTTCGCGGGCGCTGTGCAGGACGAGGGCGGGGTGCGCGTGGTCACGGAGGACGGCAAGTCCTTCGACGCCGACGTCCTGCTGGTGGCCGTGGGCCGCGGGCCCGTCACCGAGGGCCTGGGCTACGAGCAGGCGGGCATCCGGATGGACCGCGGCTTCGTCCTCACCGACGAGCGCCTGCGCACGGGCGCGGGCAGCGTCTACGCGGTCGGCGACATCGTCCCCGGCCCGCAGCTGGCGCACCGGGGGTTCCTGCAGGGGATCTTCGTCGCCGAGGAGATCGCGGGCCTGGGCCCCAGGATGCAGGCCGACGCGAACATCCCGCGGGTGACGTTCTGCGAGCCGGAGATCGCCTCGGTCGGCCTGACGGAGAAGCAGGCGCGCCAGGAGTACGGCGACGCTGTGCGCACGGTCGAGTACAACCTGGCGGGCAACGGCAAGTCCACGATCCTGGGGACCTCGGGCATGATCAAACTGGTCTCCGTCCAGGACGGGCCGATCGTCGGCTTCCACGGGATCGGATCGCGCATCGGCGAGCAGATCGGCGAGGGCGGGCTCATGGTCAACTGGGAGGCGTTCCCCTCGGACGTGGCCTCGATCATCCACGCCCACCCCAGCCAGAACGAGTCCATCGGGGAGGCTGCGATGGCCCTGGCCGGCAAGCCCCTCCACGTCCACAACTGAGCCCCAGATTTACTAGGAGATTACTTATGGCAACCGCAGTGACTATGCCGGCCCTGGGCGAGTCCGTCACGGAGGGCACGGTCACGACGTGGCTGAAGTCCGTGGGCGACCGCGTCGAGGTGGACGAGCCCATCGTCGAGGTGTCCACCGACAAGGTCGACTCCGAGGTCCCCTCCCCCGTCTCCGGCGTCCTGCTGGAGATCCTGGTGCCCGAGGACGAGACCGTCGAGGTGGGCGCCCGGATCGCCCTCATCGGCGACCCC
>NZ_CP017298.1:169610-170779 GCF_001746855.1 Pauljensenia hongkongensis
CCTCCGGGGCCCCGGCGCCCAGCGCCGCGCCCTCGCGCGAGCCCTCGCCGCTGCGCGGGACGACTGAGAAGATGTCCCGCCTGCGCCAGACGATCGCGCGCCGCATGGTGGAGTCGCTGCAGACCGCGGCCCAGCTCACCACCGTCATCGAGGTGGACGTGACCAGGGTGGCGGCCCTGCGCGCCCGCTCGAAGGACGCCTTCGCCGCGGCGCACGGCACGAGACTCACCTTCCTGCCCTTCTTCGTCAAGGCGGCCACCGAGGCGCTGCGGTACCACCCGAAGATCAACGCCACGATCGACGGGGCCCAGGTGACCTACTTCGACCACGAGCACATCGGTATCGCCGTCGACACCCCGCGGGGACTGCTGGTCCCGGTCATCAAGGACGCGGGCGCGAAGACGCTGGCGGGCATCGCCGAGTCCATCAACGACCTGGCCGCGCGCACCCGCGAGTCGAAGGTCGGCCCCGACGAGCTGTCCGGCTCGACCTTCACGATCACGAACACGGGTTCGGGCGGCGCCCTTTTCGACACGCCCGTCCTCAACATGCCCGAGACGGCGATCATGGGCGTGGGCACGATCGTCAAGCGCCCGATGGTGGTCAAGGGCGCCGACGGCGCCGACGCCATCGCGATCCGCTCGATGGTGTACTTGTCCCTGTCCTACGACCACAGGCTGGTGGACGGCGCCGACGCCTCGCGCTACCTCATGGACGTCAAGCGGCGCCTGGAGGAGGGCGATTTCGAAGCCGATCTGGCCCTGTGAGCCCCGGGGCCGGTCCGCGACGGGCCGGCCCCGCCGCTGGGGGCGTCAGCGCCCCTCGGCGCCGGACTGGCCGGAGGCGCCTTGGGCGGCGACGACCAGCCCCGAAGCCCGTTCGATATCGAGGACGACCTCCTGAGCGGGCTGCGCCGAGGCGTCCGTGCACGTTCCGTTCGCGCAGGCGCGCAGCGCGGTCTGGGTCAGTGCAGCCCTGGCGCGGATGAGGGAGTCCGTGCACGCCACGACCTCCTTGACGCGCACCTGCGTCTCAAGTTTCTCCACCGTTATCCCCTGTTCGGCCAAGGACTCGATGCGCTTGCGGTCGGCGTCGGCCAGCGCGCCGCCCACGACGCCGTCCAGGGCGGAGGCGTTGCCCGCGACGATGGCGGCGTCGCGCGCGCGGAT
>NZ_CP017298.1:170829-191342 GCF_001746855.1 Pauljensenia hongkongensis
GCTTCGACGGCCCCGGCGGCGCACGGGTCGGACGGGGGCTGCTCCTCCGGCGCGGCGCCCGCCCCCGCTCCCTCGGCGGACTGCCCGGTTCGCGTCTGGGGGGCCCCGTTGAAGGCGCCGCTGCGCCACACGAGCACTCCGCCGACCGCGAAGAGGACCACTGCGAGGGCGAGCATCGCGGCCACGCGGCGCCGACTGCGGCCGGGGGCGCCCCCCTGCTCCGCGCCGCCCTCCGCGCCCTCCTGGGTCCGCCCGGGCGCCAGGGTGTCCTCCCTCAGGGCCGCGGCCCGCAGATCGGCGACGATCTGAGCGGGGTCGACGACGCCGCCATCGACGAGCACGGGGGAGTCGGCGTCCGTTCCGCCGCTGTCGGCGTCCGACGGGTCGACGCCCAGGAGCTCGCCGATGCGGTCGGCGCACGCCTCGTCGCCCTCCCGCCCCTCCGGCGCGCCCAGCGACCATCCCCGCGTTCCCGCGCCCGGACGGGGCGGGTCGATGATGTCGATGATGACGGCGCGCCCCTGCGGGTCGACGATGATGTTCGCGGGGCTGATGTCGCCGTGGACGATCCCCGCCTCGTGCAGCGCGCTGACGCCGGCGGCCACCCCTTCCCACACCCTCCGGCGGGTGCGCGGCGAGCGCAGCGCGTGCGAGGCGAGGGCGATGTCGAGCGGGCGGCCCTCGACGTACTCCTGGACGACCGCCCACTGCCCGTCCTCGTGGCGGACGACGTCGAGCAGGCGGACCACGTGCGGGGAGTCGATGCCGGCCCACGCGCGCCAGCGGTCCACGCTCCCGCGCGCCTCGCGCTCGCCCCGGATCGCGACGACGCCGGGGCCCTTGCTGGTCTCCGTCAACCACAGCGGCCCGTTGGCGCCCATGTGGATGATGGTGCCGAGTTCGTACCCTCCGATTTCCATGGTCCAATCTTTCCGAAGACTCCCATGTGAGGCAAGTCATGCGCGTGCGCGTGAACGCCCCCATGTCCGGGCCCGGCCGGCGTGGCGGTAGAATGGGTGTGCTATGAGTGAGAAGAAACCCCCCGCAAAGCGCCGCTGGTACAACAACATGGCGGACGCGTACCGCGTCTCCGCCCGCTCCTACCCCTGGATCCCGTGGGTCCTGGTGGGCGCGGCGATCTCCGTGATCGGTCTGTTCCTCATCATCGCCGCCCTCCTCCACCTGAACTGGATCGCGTGGCTGTTCGTCGGCCTCCTCGCCGCGTTGACGACGGACATGGCGATCCTGTCCTTCCTGGTGCCCCGCGCCCTGTACTCGCAGATCGAGGACACCCCCGGGTCCTCCAAAGCGGTGCTCCAGCAGATCAAGCGCGGGTGGATCATCCCGGAGGAGCCCGTCGCCGTGACCCGCGAGCAGGACCTGGTGTGGCGGATCGTGGGCCGCCCCGGGGTGGTCCTCATCTCCGAGGGGCCCTCCTCCCGCGTCCGCCCCCTGCTCAACGCCGAGGCGAAGCGCGTCACCAGGATCCTCCAGAACGTCCCGGTCCACCAGATCCAGGTCGGCAAGGACGAGGGGCAGGTCGCCCTGGCCAAGCTGCAGGCGGCCATCAACAAGCTCAAGAACGCCCTCACCAGCGAGGAGGTCCCGCAGGTCTCCTCCCGCCTGGCGGCTTTGAAGGCGAACAACCCGCCGATCCCCAAGGGAATCGACCCTCAGCGGGCGCGCCCGAACCGGCGCGCCCTGCGGGGCAAGTGAGCGGCGCACGCGTAGCGCGGGAAGGGGCGGCCCCGGCCGCCCCTTCCCTGTCCCCGGAGCCCGGGGCAGCGCCCACCGGCCGGGCGGCAGTGGTCCTGACTGGCCGGAGCAGCGGCCCGCCGCAGGGGCGCAGTCCGCGGAGCGGGCGCGGGGGCCTCCGTCGGCGTCCGCATCGCGAACGGACATCCATCACATATTATGCATAGCCATGCATGATGATGCATACTGATGCCGTACCGACAATCCCCCGCACTTAAGGATCCCGAGATGCACACCCCGCACAAGCCCGCGACAGCGGCCCTCCTCGCACTGACCACGGCGTCCGCGCTCGTCCTCGCGGCGTGCTCCGACCCCGGCGCCACCACGCAGTCCGCCTCGGACCCCAACGGCGCGGCCGCCTCGGGCGGCGCCGCGACCACGGACGTCACCCCCTTCGACGTCTCCCAGATCCCCACCGTCGACGAGATCGCCGCCCTGGTGCCCGACGAGGTCAAGACCCGCGGCACCCTGCGCAACGGCGCCTCCGCCGACTACGCCCCCGGTGAGTTCCGCGCGAGCGACGGCCAGACGGTCGTCGGCTACGACGCCGACCTCACCAGGGCCCTGGCCAAGGTCATGGGCCTGAAGGACGGGACGACCTCGCACGCCGAGTTCCCCACGATCATCCCCTCCATCGGCACGAAGTTCGACGTCGGCATCTCCTCCTTCACAATCAACTCCGAGCGCGAGCAGCAGACGAACATGATCGCCTACGTCCAGGTCGGCTCCGCCTACGGGGTCGCCCAGGGCAACCCGAAGGGCTTCGACCCCGCCCAGCCGTGCGGCAAGACCATCGGCGTGCAAACGGGCACGGCCCAGGAGGAGTACATCAACAAACTGTCCCAGGAGTGCGTGTCCGCGGGCAACGAGGCGATCACCGTCATGCCCCACGACGTCCAGACCTCCGTGGCCACCAAGGTCGTCGGCGGGCAGTACGACGCGACCCTGGCAGACTCGACGGTCATCGGCTACACCGCGGCCCTGTCCCAGGGCAAGATCGAGCAGATCGGCGACGTCATCGAGTCCGCGCCCCAGGGCATCGCGGTCAACAAGCAGGACGCCGCGCTGACCGAGGCCGTCCAGAAGGCCGCGCAGTACCTCATGGACCACGGCTACCTCCAGCAGATCCTCGCCCCCTACGGCGCGGAGGGCGCCGCACTGACGACCGCGGAGCTCAACCCGCAGGTCAACGACTGAGCGCGGAAGGAGCGATCATGCCCCATGTGAAAGACGGAGTCGAGCTGCTCGACGCCAAACCGGTCCCCCGGCCCGGCCGCTGGGTGGGCGCCGGAGTCGTCGCGGTGATCGTGGCGATGGCCGTCCACGGGCTCGTCACCAACCCGAACTACCAGTGGTCGACCGTGTGGGCGTGGCTGTTCTCCCAGTCGATCATGTCGGGGGTGCTCTTCACGATCATCCTCACCGTCCTCGCCATGCTGATCGGCACGGCCCTGGCGATCACGATGGCAATCATGCGCCAGTCGATCAATCCCGTGCTCAAGTGGGTGGCCACCGCCTACATCTGGTTCTTCCGCGGGACCCCCATCTACACGCAGTTGATCTTCTGGTCCCTGCTGCCCACCCTCTACCCGAAGCTGTCGCTGGGCATCCCCTTCGGCCCGGAGTTCGTCACCTTCGAGACGGCCGCCTACTTCACGCCGTTCTGGATGGCGTTCGTGGGCCTGGGCCTCAACGAGGGCGCGTACCTGGCCGAGATCATGCGCGCTGGCCTGCTCAGCGTCGACAAGGGGCAGTGGGAGGCCGCCACCGCCCTGGGCATGCCGCGCTCCCTGATATTCCGCAGGATCGTGCTGCCCCAGGCGATGCGCGTCATCGTGCCGCCCATCGGCAACGAGACGATCTCCATGCTGAAGACGACGTCTCTCGTGTCGGCCATCCCCTTCACGTTGGAGCTCACCTTCGTCGCCAGGCAGAAAGGGCAGGCGATGTTCGCGCCCGTGCCCCTGCTCATCGCCGCCGCGATCTGGTACTTGCTCATCACGACGCTGCTCATGTGGATCCAGTCCTACATCGAGAAGCACTTCGCCAAGGGCTTCGACCGGCGCGAGACGACGGGGGCCTCCCCCGCCCAGTCCGATTCAGACGACGAGCCCTCCCCCTCCCAGAAACGATTCCTGGATGTGACCCCATGACCCCTGATCCCTCCCCCCAGCCGATGGTGTCGGTGCGCGGCGTCCACAAGTTCTTCGGCGACCTGCACGTGCTGCGCGGCATCGACCTCGACATCGCCAGCGGCGAGGTGTGCGTCATCCTGGGCCCCTCGGGCTCGGGCAAGTCCACGCTGCTGCGCTGCCTGAACCAGTTGGAGCGGATCAGCGCGGGCCGCGTGTACGTGGACGGCACGTTGCTGGGCTACCGCGAGGACGCCTCCGGCCAGCTCCACGACCTCAAGGACCGCGAGATCGCCGCGCAGCGGGCCCGCATCGGCATGGTGTTCCAGCGGTTCAACCTCTTCCCCCACAAGACGGCGCTGGAGAACGTCATGGAGGCCCCCGTCCACGTCGCGAAGCAGCCGGCCGACCAGGCGCGGGCCCGCGCCCTGGAGCTGTTGGACCGCGTGGGGCTGGCGGACCGCGCCGACCACTACCCCGCGGAGCTGTCAGGCGGCCAGCAGCAGCGCGTCGCCATCGCCCGAGCCCTGGCGATGGACCCGGAGATCATGCTCTTCGACGAGCCGACGAGCGCCCTGGACCCCGAGCTGGTCGGGGAGGTCCTGGCGGTCATGCAGGACCTGGCCGCCTCGGGCATGACGATGGCCGTGGTGACCCATGAGATCGGTTTCGCCCGGGAGGTCGCCGACCACGTGGTCTTCATGGACGGCGGCGCGATCGTCGAGGCGGGGACCCCCGCCCAGGTCATCGACAATCCGTCCTCGGATCGCACGAGGGAGTTCTTCTCGAAGGTCCTGTGACCGTGCCCGGCGCCGCCCGTGCGGGGGGAACCGCCGGAGCGGACCGGGCAGCCCCCGCGGGGGGGGAACCGGCGGACACACCCCGGCGTACTGGGCCGGGCCCCCCGCCACGGCCTAGTGTGGTGGCATGGTGACTACGTTCTGCGGGCGCAGCGGGCTGCGCGTGTCCTCCATCGGCCTGGGCACCCTCACGTGGGGGCGCGACACGGACGCCGCGGAGGCCTGCGAGATGCTGGCGCGCTTCGTCGACGCGGGGGGCAATCTGGTGGAGTGCTCCCCCATGCACGGCGAGGGCAGGGCCACCGACGTGCTCGCCGAGGCGGTGGCCGCCGTGGGCCGCCACCGCGTCGTCCTCGCGTGGCGCGGCGCCTCGCGGCCCGACGCCGACTCGTGGAGGCCCGCCGGCGGGCGCGGCGACATGCTGCGCAGCCTCGACGACGCGTTGCAGCGCCTGGGCAGTGACTTCGTCGACGTGTGGCTGGTGTCGCCCGAGGCGGGCGTCCCCCTGGAGGAGACCCTGTCAGCGGCGGAGCACGCCCACCGCACCGGAAGGGCCCGCTACATCGGCATGGCCTCCTCGCGCACGTGGGACATCGCCGAGGCCGTGACGCGCGGCGCCATGCCCGGCGGGGCGCCCATCACGGCCGTCGAGGCCCCCCTGTCCCTGGTGGACACCCGGCTCGCGGGCCTGGTCGCGGAACTGGAGGACCGGGGCATTGGGTTCTTCGCGGCCTCCCCCCTGGCCGGAGGGGCGCTGACCGGCAAGTACCGGCACTCCACTCCCCCGGATTCACGGGCGGCCTCCCCGCACCTGCGCCACCTCGTCGAACCGCACTTCACCGCGGCCGCCAGGGGCGTGATCGAGGCGACCGTGAGAGCGGCCGAGGGGCTGGACCGCACGGCCGCCGACGTGGCGTGCGCGTGGGCAAGCGGCTACCCGGGCGTGTCCAGCGCCATCATCGGCCCGCGCACGACCCGCCAGCTCGACGCGGTCCTCGAGCGCGAGGCGCCGTTGCCCGTGCCGATACGCCAGGTGCTCAACGAGGTGGCGGGATTGCGCTAGGCGCCGTCCGCGCCACCTGGTGTATCCTTCATCACGTGCGCACACCCGTGATGATTGTGAGGCTCGGTGTATGGCGAAACGAGGGTTCCAGGGCGCCGTCCTGAAGGTCCTCCGCGCGAGGGAGTACCCGCTGGCGGTCTTGGAGCGGAGTCCCCTCACCCCTTCGTGCGTCCGCATCGTCTTCTCCGCCCCCGAGCTCCTGGGCGCCGTCCCCCTCTCCGCCGCCTCGTGGCTGCGCCTGTGGGTCCCCGATCCCGAGCGCCCCGATGTCGAGCACCAGCGCGGCTACACGATCGCCGCCCACGACGCGCGGGCCGGGACGATCGCCGTCGACTTCGTGCAGCACGAGCCGTCGGGCCCCGCCTCCACGTGGGCGGCCAGGGCGGAGGCGGGCGACCGCATCGCCGCGATGAGCATGGGGTCCACGGAGGTCTCCTTCGCCGGGCAGGACCAGCCGGAGGGCTACCTCATGATCGGGGACGCCGCCTCGGTGCCGGCGATCCGCTCGCTGGTGGCCGAGGCGCCCGCCCATGTGCCCGTCCGCGTGTACTTGGAGGAGCACTCGGACTCTGATCGGGATCTGCCCTTCGCCTCCCATCCCCGCCTCGAGGTGCGCTGGGTGCCCCGCGAGGGCCCGGAGTCGCTGGCGCGCGCCGTCGATCCTGGCGACTACCGGGGGTGGTACGCGTGGGCGACGCCGGAGTTCCGCTCCCTCAGGGCGCTCAAACTCCGCTTGAAGGAATGGGGGCTGGCGAAGGGGCGCCTCCACGCGCAGGCGTACTGGATAGAGGGCCGGGGGCTGGGCCGCTCGCGCGGGGAGAAGCGCTGAGGCCGTCCCCGCGCGAGCGGATGGGGGTGTCAGGTCGAAACCATCCCCGTTGACGACTTCGACCTACCGTTACAGTTTAGCGTGTCCCATGACACCCCGAGGCCGTTGCCGCAATTCGGAGCACCCCCTCTGACCAGGTTAAAAGCCAGGCAAGGATGCCGAATAATCGCTGTTGATCTGGAACGACGGCTGCCCTTCCCAGAAGGTCACGATTTGATCACGAAAAGCCGGAGAACTGCGGGAACCCCAGTTGAGACGCGCCACAGGCGCCGAACTGGCATGATTGGGGGCATGGCACTGTCGAAGAAGGTCCTGAGCCGCGACGAGGTCGTGGTCCGGCACATGCACACCCACATCAAGGTCCTCCTGTGGAGGATCATCGCCTGGCTCCTCCTGATCGCGGCGGCCGCGGCGGGCACGGTCTTCATCCCCGCCGACTGGCAGCCCTGGGCGGCCATCGCGCTGTGGGCGCTGGTCCTGGTCGTGAGCTTCCCCCTGCTTTTCATCCCGTGGCTGCTGTGGTACATGCACACGTACACCGTGACCACGAAACGGGTGATCACCCGCCGGGGAGTCTTCCGGCGCACCGGCCACGACCTGCCGCTCACCCGCATCTCGGACGTGCAGCTGGTGAAGGACTTCAGCGACCGCTTCTTCGGATGCGGCACCTTGGCCCTGCAGACCTCCTCCGACGACCCGCTGCTGCTGCACGACGTGCCGAAGGTCGAGATGGTCCAGGTCGAGATCTCCAACCTGCTCTTCGAGGACGTCCAGGGCGCCATCGACGCCGACCCCGACAGCTGAGGCGCCCGGGCCCGGCGCGGGCGAGCATTGGGGTAGGAAACGGTGCATTGGGGCAGGTAAATAACCTGCTCCAATAGGTGGTTCCCTACCCCAATGCCTCCCTCCGCTTCCGTGCCGCCAGCGCGCTCGGCTGGAGCCGGGCGCCTTGCGGTCGGGGGCGGGTCGGGCGCCCTGCCGAACTGTCCGCCTGATCGCCGGGTGCGGGAGGGACCTAGCCGAACTGTCCGCCCAGTGGTCGGGTGCGAGGCGGACGCACCGCTGCCGGATGCCCTCAGCCAGGTGCGGGTCGGGGTGCACGACCACTATGATTGCGCGATGGTCGGGCGCGGGCGAGCACTGGGGTAGGAAACGGTGCATTGGGGCAGGTTAATAACCTGCCCCAATAGGTGATTTCCTACCCCAATGCCTCCCTCCGTTCCCGTGCCGCCAGCGCACGCCCTACCCCAATGGGTGGTTTCCTGCCCCAATGCGGTTCGTTGCGCCCGGGAGGGGCGCTATGCCGACGAGGCGGAGAGCGTTCTCACAGCGATGCCTCCGCCTTCACAGCGCTACCACACTGTGCAAGCGTTATCACACTTGCAAAGCGTGGTATCACTGTGAGAACTCCACTTCGCTTGCAAAGCTACCCGAGCGCTGCCGCTGCCGGGTCCGCTTTCCAATAGAAAAATGGCCCTTCGCCGTTTGAGTATGGCAGAAGCCGGTATAGGGTCGGGGGCTGCTGGATGATCGAGGTCGCTGTGCAATGGCGGACTGGGACAGCCCGACCAGTCGACCTGACGCGGCTCGGGCTACCCCGCCCTTCTTCGAGCGCTGAAGGAGGGGCCGTCGACCCATCACCGTGACAGGGGTTGCCGCCGTTGCCGCTGCCGCCTCAGGGCCCTGCTGAACCACCCGTTCCCCGCAGCGCGATCATCACCACCAGCTCCTTCCGGGCCGCCCGCGCCCGCTTCGGCCGAGCCGCCGTGTCCGACGCACGACTCATGGCGACGCAAATACTTCTCCACGTTCTGAGCACTGAACAAGTGGGATAGCGCCCCCAGGGCGAGTGTGACATCCCTTGCGGTCCAGTTGCCGCTGCTCTTCACGCTCCCCTTCGACCACCGCAGCCACTTGAAAAACAACCATGATCGCGAGTACGACCACACCCGCTTGCCGCACGTTGGACACTTCACTAGCCGACGGTCATTCATCGCGCCCACGTACTCGTCCTTGAGTAGAACGCCGTCATCTTCGCGGTGCTCGACCCGGAAAGAGAGCAGAACGCCGGTTCTCGTCCTCACCCTGTGTTCATCAAGCGCAATCGGTGGGTCGCGGTGCTCGACCTTGAAGTGGTACCAGCACGTTGCAATATGACTGGACAACTGTTCGCCAAAACCCAGATTCCGCAAGTAGTGACTAAGCGTATCAGTTTTTTTGCTTTTCTCGTCATCCTTTATCCATCTATATAACACAAGCAGAAACGCAATCTCCGCTACCGCGTACAGGGCTATTGATACCAGTATAATCGCATTCAAAAGAAACGGGGGGATAAATTGACGCCAGGCCTCAGAACCTACTGGTTGAAAGAATGTAGGTGATGCTCGCACGGAAAAGAGCGCTGCGCACAGAGCGATCAGTTGAAGCAGAAATAGCATCGAAATGGGAGTCTCTTTTCTGCGAATTTGGCTATGCACCCTCGCGGAGTTCAGGTAGTCGAGGCGGAGCCTGTTGAAAACGAGGTTCTGCCTCCACAGCACGGGATCGCTCGTCCGCAGGAAGGAGTCCCCGCTGGCCCAATCGTCCGGATCCTTGAGGCGGCTCCTGATGTTGATCAGGCTCTCGGTGGCGACGATGATACGGGGCGCCAGCCACATGGCCACGGCGACGACGACCACCCCGATCAGGGCGGCCATGGCCCACGGGTGGCTGTTGAGAACTGGGA
Organism: Pauljensenia hongkongensis; assembly: GCF_001746855.1. Lineage (GTDB taxonomy): Bacteria > Actinomycetota > Actinomycetes > Actinomycetales > Actinomycetaceae > Pauljensenia > Pauljensenia hongkongensis. Next base: position 180,134 of record NZ_CP017298.1, read on the forward strand.
ACAGCGACCCCAGCGCTCCGACGATATCACTCACGGCATCCTCACATTCCCCGCCAGCGGCGGCCGCATCAGCCCCCTGCCCTACGCCCCTTCTGCGATCTGGCGGACCTTGCCCTTGCGCAGCACGTCCACCAGGAAGCGGCCCGTGTGGGACTCGGGGACCTCGCTCACCTGCTCGGGGGTGCCCTCGGCCACCACCTGGCCGCCGCCGGAGCCGCCCTCGGGGCCCATGTCGATGACCCAGTCGGCGCTCTTGATGACGTCCAGGTTGTGCTCGATGACGATGACGGTGTTGCCCTTGTCGGCCAGGGACTGCAGGACCAGCAGGAGCTTGCGGATGTCCTCGGAGTGCAGGCCCGTGGTCGGCTCGTCCAGCACGTAGACGGTGCGGCCCGTGGAGCGGCGCTGCAGCTCGGAGGCCAGCTTCACGCGCTGCGCCTCGCCGCCGGACAGGGTCGTGGCGGACTGGCCCAGCCTCACGTATCCGAGCCCCACCTCGACCAGGGTGTTGAGGTGGCGGGCGATGCGCGAGATGGGCGCGAAGAACTCGGCGGCCTCGGCCACCGACATGGAGAGCACATCGGCCACCGTCTTGCCCTTGTACTCCACCTCCAGGGTCTCCCGGTTGTAGCGGGCCCCGTGGCACACCTCGCACGGCACGTACACGTCGGGCAGGAAGTTCATCTCGATCTTCAGGGTGCCGTCGCCCTTGCAGGACTCGCAGCGCCCGCCCTTGACGTTGAAGGAGAAGCGCCCGGGCCCGTAGCCGCGGACCTTCGCCTCCTGCGTCTCGGCGAAGAGCCTGCGGATCTGGTCCCACACGCCCGTGTAGGTGGCGGGATTGGAGCGGGGCGTGCGGCCGATGGGCGACTGGTCGACGTGGACGACCTTGTCGAGGCCGCTGATGCCCGAAATGGTGCGGTGGCGCCCCGGGATGGTGCGCGCGCCGTTGAGGCGGGCCGCCAGGGACCGGTAGAGGATCTGGTTGACCAGCGTGGATTTGCCGGAGCCGGACACGCCCGTGACCGCCGTGAACACGCCGATGGGGAAGGACACGTCGATGCCGCGCAGGTTGTTCTCCCGGGCGCCCTTGACGGTGATGAGGCGCCTGCGGTCGATGGAGCGCCTGGCCGCGGGCAGGGCGATGGCGCGCCTGCCGGACAGGTACTGGCCTGTGAGGGACTTCTTGTTGACCAGCAGCGAGTCCATGGTGCCCGAGTGGACCACCCATCCGCCGGTCTCGCCCGCGCCGGGGCCGATGTCGACGATCCAGTCCGCGGCCTCCATCGTCTCCTCGTCGTGCTCGACGACGATCAGCGTGTTCCCCAGGTCCCTCAGCCGCTCCAAGGTGGCGATGAGCTTGCGGTTGTCGCGCTGGTGCAGGCCGATGGAGGGCTCGTCGAGGACGTAGAGGACGCCCACCAGGCCCGACCCGATCTGCGTGGCCAGGCGGATGCGCTGCGCCTCGCCGCCCGACAGGGTGCCGGCGGCGCGCGACAGCGTCAAGTAGGTGAGGCCCACGTCCACCAGGAAGTCGAGGCGGGCGGCGATCTCTGTGAGGATGGGCGCGGCGATCGAGGCGGAGCGGTCCTCCAGCTCCAGCTCCGCCAGGTGGGCGCGGGCGTCGGCGATGGACAGGTCGGACAGCTGCGCGATGGACAGGCCGCCCACGGTGACGGCCAGGACCTCGGGCTTCAGGCGCGCTCCGTGGCACGAGGGGCAGGGGACCTGGCGCATGTAGCCGTCGAGCTTCTCGGTCACCCACTCCGACTCGGTCTCCTCCTTCTTCCGCTCGATGTAGGCGACCGCCCCCTCGAATCCGGTCGTGTAGGAGCGCTCCCTCCCCCACCGGTTGCGGAACTTCACCTGGACCTCGTAGTCCTTGCCGTACAGGACGGCGTCCTTGGCCTTCTTGGGCAGGTCCTTCCACGGCGTGGACATGTCGAAGCCGAGCTCGGCCGCCAACGACTCCAGCAGCCGCTTGTGGTACTTGAAGTTGGTGCTCCACACGCCGACGGCGCCCTCGGCCAGGGACAGCTCCTCGTCGGGGACCACCAGTTCGGGGTCGACCTCGTTGCGGAAGCCCAGGCCCGTGCAGTCGGGGCACGCGCCGTAGGGGGCGTTGAAGGAGAAGGTGCGGGGCTCGATCTCGTCCAGGGACAGGGGGTGGTCGTTGGGGCAGGCGCGCTTCTCGGAGAAGCGGCGGCGCCGCGCGGGGTCCGCCTCGTCGAGGTCCACGCAGTCGATGACGACGAGGCCGTCGGACAGGCGCAGGGCAGTTTCCACCGAGTCGGTGAGGCGCTGGCGGATTCCGCTGCGCACGACGAGGCGGTCCACGACGACCTCGATGGTGTGCTTGAGCTTCTTCTCCAGTTTCGGCGCGTTCTCCAGGCGCACGGCCTCGCCGTCGATGATGGCGCGCGTGTAGCCGTCGGCTTTGAGCTCGTCGAGCAGGTCCTGGTACTCGCCCTTGCGGCCGCGCACGACTGGCGAGAGCACTTGGAAACGGGTGCCGTCGTCCATGGTGCGCACCCGGTCGACGATCTGCTGGGGCGTCTGGGCCTGGATGCGTGCCCCGCACTGGGGGCAGTGGGCGATCCCGGCGCGCGCGTACAGCAGGCGCAGGTAGTCGTGGATCTCGGTGATGGTGCCGACCGTGGAACGGGGGTTGCGGGACGTGGACTTCTGGTCGATGGACACCGCCGGGGACAGCCCCTCGATGAAGTCGACGTCGGGCTTGTCCATCTGCCCCAGGAACTGACGGGCGTAGGAGGACAGGGACTCCACGTAGCGCCGCTGCCCCTCGGCGAAGATCGTGTCGAAGGCCAGGGAGGACTTGCCGGAGCCGGAAAGGCCCGTGAAGACGATCATCGCGTCCCTGGGCAGGGTCAGGCTGACATCCTTGAGGTTGTGCTCGCGGGCGCCCTGGATCACTAGTTGGTCATGCACCCTACGATCCTAGCGGCGCCCTGGGCAAATCCCGGGATGAGCGCTACGGTGGGGGCATGGCATATTTCGCAGTCGAATACGTGTACGACCCCTCGAAGACCGAACTCATGGACCAGGTGCGCCCCCGGCACCGCGCCTATTTGGGGGCGCTGCGGGACGAGGGGAAGAACCTGGGGTCGGGCCCCTTGTCTGGGGACGCGCCCGGCGCGCTCCTCATCCTCAAGGCGGACGCCGAGGCCGACGTGCTCGCCATGCTGGACGCGGACCCGTTCCACGAGGCGGGGGTCGTGTCCACGCGCACCGTCCGCGAGTGGAACCCGGTGATCCGCCACTTCTGATCCTGCGGCGGGCGCGGGCCGTTCCGCCGGTCCATGGGGCTGGTACGGGCCCAGGCTCCGGTCGCGGCCGGTCCGTGCCCGCTACTGGCCGCCCCCCGATTGGGTGGATTGGGCGCTGGTTCCGGATTGCTGGTCGGGCGGGCCCTGGGGGTTGCCGTCGGTGTCGAAGGACTGGTAGAGCACGAGGTCGGGGAAGGTCTGGGTCAGGTCGCGCCCGTAGACCTTCGCTTTGAGGTCGTCCTCGCTCATGTCCCCGAAAGGCACGCACCCCGAATGGTAATAGAAGCGCACCATCTCACCGGGCACGTAGTAGACGCTCAGCAGGGTCCCGTTGCGGTCCTCCCCCCACACCAGGCTGCGCTCCTCATCGGGCGCGAAGGTGTCGGGGGGCGTGAACCCGGCGGGCTCGAGGATCTGCTCCGACAGTGCCCGCAGATCCATCGCATCCGTCATCAGGATCTTCAAACCCGGGCTCCTCACCCGTATCCCGTGCTCGTCCCCCGTTTCCCCGCACCCGTTGATATACGCAGAACCATCGTAGCCGAGGGCTCCTCCGTTCTGCTTGGCCAGGGCGTCGACGAAACGCTCGATCAACGGTTCCGCATCCGACAAGTACACCCCGATGGGGGCCCTTTTGTCGAAGGGCAGCAACGGGTCCGGCCTGCCGAAGATGTCCGTGCCCCGCCCGCACCCGCACACGGCCACCGCCACGCACGCGCACCACGCCACAGCCAGAGCGCGCAGGCGCCCGCGCTTCACTGCTCGCCCCCCGATTGGGTGGATTGGGCGCTGGTTCCGGATTGCTGGTCGGGCGGGCCCTGGGGGTTGCCGTCGGCGTCGAAGGACTGGTAGAGCACCAGGTCGGGGAAGGTCTGGGTCAGGTCGCGCCCGTAGACCTTCGCTTTGAGGTCGTCCTCGCTCATGTCCCCGAAAGGCACGCACCCCGAATGGTAATAGAAGCGCACCATCTCACCGGGCACGTAGTAGACGCTCAGCAGGGTCCCGTTGCGGTCCTCCCCCCACACCAGGCTGCGCTCCTCATCGGGCGCGAAGGTGTCGGGGGGCGTGAACCCGGCGGGCTCGAGGATCTGCTCCGACAGCGCCCGCAGATCCATCGCATCCGTCATCAGGACCTTGAATATCGGACTCGCCACCCGTATCCCGTGCTCATCCCCCGTCTCCCCGCACCCGTTGAAATACGCAGAACCATCGTAGCCGAGGGCTCCTCCGTTCTGCTTGGCCAGGGCGTCGACGAAACGCTCGATCAGCGGCTCCGTATCCGACAAGTACACCCCGATGGGAGCCCTCCTGTCGAAGGGCAACACCGGATTCGGCCTGCCGAAAATGTCCGTGCCCCGCCCGCACCCGCACACGGCCACCGCCACGCACGCGCACCACACGACAGCCAAAGCGCGCAACCATATGGCTCTCATTACTTCGCCCCCCCGATGACACGGCAGATGTCGTCCAACGCCTCGTTGTGCTGGCCAGGCGCAGGGGCGTCGAAGTAACTGGAATGATTGGCGAATATCCAACCAAAATAATTGGCATGGTACGAGGACGCGCCAGACGCGTCACCGGAGAGGTGCTGGATGCCCTCGAGGTCTACGGGATCGCGTCCGAAGGACTCCCATTGGTCTGGTGGAATCCCCTTCACCCAGTCGAGGTGCTCGACCGCCGACACCCACACATGGGAGGGATCGACTCCGAGCGAGCCTACCGTGCTGGTGCCCGCACCAGGGGACCCCGTGTAGATGAAATCGTCCACCACACCCGCTCCGATGTCCTTCATGGCCAGTCCCGCCGTGGTGGATCCGTAGGAGTGCGAGACGACCGTCTGGTGGAGGTCGCCGCCCCCTTCCCACCGCCACGACTTGATGCCCGTGAGGAAGTTGTTGAGGCGGGGAGCCCCGGCCTCGGCCTTCTCCGTCGAGGCGACGGAGACGTCGTTCTGCGGGGCGTCGTAGCCTAGCCATGCGACAACAGCAGTGTCCGCTCGGGGACTACTTGAGACCGCAGCAGTGTTCTCTTGAAGTCTCATCGCAGTATCGACATAGCTCTCAATCGAATCATGGACGTTGGTCCCCATGCCGGGGACGAAGGTGGCCACGTTCTTCGCGTTGTCGACATCGCCCACCGCCACCGCCGCCTTGAGGCGCTCGCCCGACGGATCCAGAACAAGCAGAGACGTGGGAGCTCCGTCCGCCCCGGTCCGCTGGAGCTGGGCGTCGAGCCTGCGCAACTCCTCGAGGTCGTGCTGGGCGTTCTTCAGATCGAGCCGCAGGGCGGCACCGAGGTCGGACTCGCGGGGCGACTGGTACCCCGCGTTGTTGATCTTGTCCTGAGCGGCGGCGACCGCCGCCTCGGCCTTCTCGATGAGCCCCGGGACGTGGTTGCCGCCGGAATCGGTGTACCCGTGGAGGACGAGCCTATTCGCCTTGTCCCTTGACGCCATGTCGATGCCGTCGAGGTTCCCGTAGGTGGCGGGGTCGCGCTCGATGCACTCCTGGCGCTCGGCGTCACTGAGGGCGTGCCACCAGGCGCTCACCTCCGCCGGCGACCACGAGGGGTCGGCGTCATCTGGCAGGCCCGGGGATTTCGAGTCGCGCCCCTCCCGCGCTCCGCCCCCGTCGAACGTCCCATTCGCCAGTGCGCTCAGCCGCTTCTCCAAAGCGGCATCGACCTCCTCCGCGATGCGCAGCGCGTCGGCGATGTACTGCTGGAGCTCCCCGTACTTCAGCTCCTTAACGATGCTCGCGTAACTCTGCTCCCGGGTAGTCTGAGTCGTCGGCATCGTTCCGGGCACGGTTATGGTCCAATTCTCGTACTCGCGGACGAATGGATCCAGGCTCCCGTCCTCTTTGATCGGGTAGCCGATCTCCGCGGAGATCTCCTGGGCGCTGCGCACCTTCGCCTCGACCCGTCTGACCCCGTCGGCCGCCTCCTCGCAGGCCAGCATGTACTCACTGGCCACTTGGACCAAATGGTCCAGGTCGTCCTGCAGGGCCGTTCCCGCGCCGCGCATCGCATCGGCCGCCTGGCCCTCAGAACGGAAGCGGTCGAAGTGCCCCGCGAGTTCTTCGACTTGGGTGCGCGTTCTCCTCCTGCCGTCTCCCCCGGCATTCGCGGACTCGTCGAGATAGTCCGACCGCCACTGCTCCAGATCGCTCCACGCCACCATTGCCGTTCCTCCTCACTCAGTACGCATCCGCCTGGGAGGCGGCTGCGAGGTTCTGGAACACCACGGAGTTGGCGTCCTCAGTCGTGGCGAATGCCGAAATCGTCTCGCCGATATTGAACGCGTAGTCCTCAAGGCCCTGCGCGAGCGCGGCCCACGCGTCGTCGATGCTCTGGCACGCCTGGAGCACGACTTGCGCGCTCCGACTGCCGGGCATGCCGCTGGCCACGTACCCCGCCGCATCGCCGAACGGCGCGGAGCCGAGCGCTTCGGCCACGGCGTCGGCGCCGTCGCGCAGGGCCTCCAAGTCGCCTGCGATGATGTTCAAGTCCGTCATTGCTCTCTCCTGGGTCCGGTGTTGGGTGTTCGGCCGGTGTCGGTCTAGTCCTGGCGGTGGTAGCGCGGCGATGTGCCCAGTGCCGACTGGCCCGGGTGCTTGTCCACGACCTCCGGATCCACGCCCCGGTACACGTAGGCCTCATCGGCTTTGAAGAACGAGTCCCTCGACGCCAGGCCGTCGGTGTAGTCCGCCACCGAGGCCGCGCTCGGCTCCTCCCCGGCGAACTTGTCCATCAACGGGTTCGCATCCGGGTACCCCGTCGGATCGGTCCTGTCCAAGCCGCCTGTGCTGAGTAGCGGGAATCCGCCGCGGCCATTCGTCGCTGTGCCGACCAGGGACTGGAGGATCTGGTTCGGCGCCGCCTGCGGCCACTGCTGCATCGCCACCGCCAGGGCACCAGCCACGATGGGGGTGGACACCGAGGTCCCCGTGACCGAGACGACCTCACCGGAGGCGAAGTCATGGACCTTGAGGTTCTCCCCCGGGGCCAGAACCGTCAGCCCCTTCCCGAAGTTCGAATACCGCCAGATAAGGCCCTGATTATCCGACGACCCCACCCCCACGACGCCGTTGAGGGACGCCAAGGAGTCCTCGGGGTCCTCGCGCCCCTCGTTGCCCGTCGAGACCACGACGATCACGTTCTTGGCCAGCGCCCGCACCAGCGCGTCGCGCAGGGACTCGCTGAGATCGCCCCCGCCCATTGAGATCGAGATGATCTGCATGCCCTCCGCGACCGCCGCGTCGAGAGTCTCCTCCATCCCGATCCCCAAGCACCCCTTGGTGTCGTTGACAGTGTCGTCGTCCCCCTTCCCCGACCACCGCCGCGGGAACGAGTAATTGACCACCTCCGCGCCCCTCGCCACCCCGTACCCGCGCGCCGACAGGATCGACACCATCGCGCTCCCATGGGTCTTGTGCGTATCGGAGCCCTCGAAATCGCACATCTTCCTCACCCGCACATTCGCCCCTTCCAACTCCGGCAGGCCCGTGTCCGCAGGACCGTCGATGACCCCGATCCGCACCCCCGTACCCGTCAATCCCCGCGCCACCGCCTTATCGATGCCCAGCACTGACACGTAGTCCTGGGTCGTGATCTCCTCCACCGCCAGCGCGGGCGCGGCGCCGACCACCCCCGTGCCCGCGACCAGCGCGGCCGCGCACACCGCGATCCGCAACCGGCGCCCGGCCCGCGACAACGCCCTCACAGCTCCCACTCCTCCAGGTCGAAGGAGAACTCCACTCCGTCGTCCGCCGAACCGGGGCCGTGCGCAGGATCCCACACGGGTTCGGCCTTCGGCTCGGAATCGAAGTACGGGAGGGGAACGACCTCCTTCTCCTGGTCCTCCTCCTCGGGGTTCTCACCGTTGTCGCTGCGCCTGCCGTCTGCCTTCTGCCGTTCCTCCGCCGCGCCGGAGACCGGCACGCCGGCGGCGATCGGCGCCATCATCGGCTGACCACCCGGAGCGGAGGCGGGCGCCCCGGTGCCGACGGAGGTCGCCTTGCCCCCGGCCGGAAGAGTTCCGCCGATTCCCGAAGCGCGCCCCGGCGCCCCTGCTACGCGGCCGCCCAGGACGCTCCGTGCGCTGGGGAGGCTCCTGCCCGGTCCCAGCAGGCCTGCTCCGAGCGCGCCCGCAGTGGCCGCTGAGACTTGCCGCACACTGGTTGGCATGCGGTAGGTGGGGTCCCAGCGCGGATCCGAGGCATTGACGGCGGAGGGCGGGACGTACCCGCCGACCAGGCCGTTGGGGGTCACTGTCATATTGATGGGACGGCCCACCAGATCCACTCCGTCCAGGTCGTCCACGACGGCGCTATCGGGCGCCTGTTGGGGCAGGCCGGGGCGTTGGAAGCCCTCGGCCGCCAGATCGAATCCGGGTGCGGGGCCGCCTTGGGGCGCAGCCGGGCCCCCGGGCCCATCGGGCGCCGCACCGGAATGACCGTCGGCCGCGACGGCCCCGCCCGCGGACTGGTCGGCAGGAGCAGGGCGCGACGGCTTCTCCGGGGTGGCAGGGAAGTGCTCACTCCATGCCGTGCCCTGCTTCGTAGCCGTTTCCTGGACGCTGCTGCCGTGCTGGCCCACCTGGTCGTTGAGCTGGTCGAGCAGGCCCTTGCAGTAGTCCTCGCGCTCGGTGCGGCGCTGGACCTCAAGGGTCTCGAAGTAGCACTCCGACGGCGTGTACATGTAGTGGCCACCGGCCGGCACGACGACCATCTGCCCCTTGGACGACTCGCGGAGGGACTCCTCCTCGGGCGTCAGCAGCTCGGAGGCGACGTTCTGGCTGAAGTCGTCGCGCAGGGAGCGCATCGTGTCGCGGGCGCCCCCGATGGTGGCGAACCCCTCCTGGAGCCGTGCCCGCGCCGCTTGCAGACGGCATCGGAACTCGTACGCCCACCGCGCGATCGCATCATTGACCATAGTGGAGTGGTACCCGTTCTCCTGGGCGTAGCGCAGGACGGCTCCGTCGCACTCGTCAATGCGCGCGAGCGCAGAGCGGTACGCCTCCTCATCAGCGGAGTCGTCATAACGCAGATCCGCGACGGCCTGCATGCGCCTGAAGAACTGGTCCTGCTTGAGCGCGCCACCCTTCGTTTTGCCCGCTTCCCCCATCAGCGCCCCTCCTCGTTCATCCCGGTAGTCTGCGCGCGCCTGAGTCCAATGTGGGTTCTCATTCCCCATCGCCTCCGGGCGAGTAATCGTCGTAGCCGTCAGCTGGAGTGGAATTGTCCACTTGCGCACCAGCGCCATAGGACTCGCCGGCGAAGGCAGCGGCGAGCCGTGCGGCGATGTCCTCATCGGTGGCCTCGTAACCCGCCACGGCCCTCTTCGAATCCTCCAGCGTCTGCTCCAGCGCCGTACGGCATTCCAGTAGCTCGGCGTCAACGGCATCCAGGAGCGCTTTGAAAGCGCTCCGTGCCGTCTGCGGCCCGGTCTCCGTCCCCCACTTCAGCTCGGTCTGCTCGGAGGCGAGCGCCTGGACGCCCTTTTCTCCCGCCTCGTCCAGATCGGTCGTCCCCACTGCTGCGCGCGAGAGGGCCTGCCCTTCGACTTCAGGGTCGACGCCGCCTCTGTCATTCATACCGCATTGTCCTTCCAACGCCGTGCCCGTGCTCCTAACGGGCCCCAATGCGACTATATCCAGGAGGGCGCGCGGTTGTTAACCACTTTGAAAGTGCGATGGATTACAGGATAATCACATATCCTGTTCAAATTATGGGGTCAGTCCTGGGCCGTCGCTCCGCCCTCCTCCAGGGAGCGCCTGTAGGCGGTCCGGTAGAAGATCCTCTGCCCTGCCTCGATGAGGGCGCCCGCGCACAGGCCCACGCCGACGATGACCGCCCACTCCCACGGCGTCGGCCACACCATCTGGAAGAAGTCCCGCACGGGTGCGAGGGCGACCCCCCCGACGGTGGCGACGGCGACGGCCGTCAGCAGCGCGCACTTGACGGGGGTCAGGGGCCTGGACGTGATGACGAGCAGCCAGATCGCGCCCACCATGAGGGCCAGGATCGCCGCAGTGGACTCGCGCGAGGACGGCGGGCCCTCCACGATGCCGAAGGCGGTGAGTGCGGCGGCGGCCAGGACGGCGCCCGTGGGCATCGCCAGTGACAGGGTGCGGCGCAGGAAGCCCGGCACGTAGCGGCGGCGGTTGGGCCACAGCGCCAGGAAGAACGCGGGGATGCCGATGGTGAGGGAGTCGATGTAGCTGAACTGGCGGGGCAGGAACGGGTAGCGCCACCCGACCAGGGCCGTGATGATCACCAGGATCGCCGCGTAGGTGGTCTTCGCCAGGAAGAGGCTGGACACCCGCTCCATGTTCGCGATGATGCGGCGGCCCTCGGCGACCACGCCGGGCAGCACGGAGAACTTCGAGTCCACCAGGACGATCTGCGCGATGGCCTTCGTGGCCTGGGAGCCGTTGCCCATCGCGATCCCCAGGTCCGCGTCCTTCAGGGCCAGGGCATCGTTGACCCCGTCGCCCGTCATGGCCACGCAGTGCCCCCTGCCCTGCAGGGCGCCCACCATGGCGCGCTTCTGCTCGGGCGTAACGCGCCCGAACACGTCGTGGGAGGCGATGGCGCGGGCGAACTCCTCCGAGGCGGTGTCCTCGGGCAGCTCGCGGGCGTCCATGAGTCGGGGCTCGCCGCCCCCCGGCGCCGTGAGGCCGGCCTGGGCCGCCAGTGCGCCCACGGTGGTGGGGTTGTCCCCGGAGATGACGCGCACGTGGACGCCCTGCTGGCGGAAGTAGTCGAGGGTCTCGGCGGCGTCCTGGCGCAGGTCCTCCTCCAGTGTGATGACCGCGGCCGCGAGGCGCGCCTCGGGCAGCCGGTCCTCGACGAGCGCGGCGGGGGCGCTCACGAGGGCGACGACGCGCGCGCCCTGGCTGGCGGCCCCGGCGGCGAGCT
>NZ_CP017298.1:191392-207779 GCF_001746855.1 Pauljensenia hongkongensis
AGGGCACGGGCCCCGCCCTCGGAGGCGCGGTCGATGACGATCTCCGGGGCGCCCAGGATCCACGCGGTGCGCCCGTCGCCCCACGCGCTCCACTTGCGCGCCGAGGAGAAGGGCACGCCCCAGGCCTGCGGGCCCAGCGGCGCGGGTGCCCCTTCCGCCTCCAGGTGGGTGGCGATGGCGGTGGCCGTGGCGTTCGTGCGGTCGGCCGAGGCGGTGGCCAGCGCGCCGAGGACCTGGTCCCGGTCCCCTGCCAGGACCTCGACGGAGCGCACCCGGATGCCCCCCGTGGTCAGGGTGCCCGTCTTGTCGACGCACAGCGCGTCCACGCGGGCCAGGACCTCCACCGCGGGCAGTTCCTGGACCAGCACGCCGCGGCGCGCCAGCGTGGCCGAGCCGAGCGCGAAGTTCATGGAGGTGAGCAGGACGAGCCCCTGGGGGATCATCCCGATGATCGAGGCGACCGACAGGACCAGGGCGTTGCGCCAGTCCCCGCCGTCCGCTCCGGCGACGCGGTTCTGGGACCAGAACGTCAGGACGACGACGGGGACCAGCAGGAAGGAGACGACCTGCAGGACCCGGTTGATGGAGGCCTGGATCTCGGAGACGGTGCGCGTGAACTGGCGGGCGGCGGCGGAGATCCCCTGGGCGTACACGTCGGCGCCCACGGCGGTGGCGCGCATCACCCCCGCTCCGGCGACCACGGAGGTTCCTGCCAGCAGCCGGTCCCCCGCCTGCTTCTTCACAGGGCGCGACTCGCCAGTGAGCAGGGACTCGTCGACCTCGAGCCCGTTGACTTCCAGGGCCTCGCCGTCGACGGGGACCTGGTCGCCCAGGCCCAGTGAGACGACGTCGTCGAGGACCACCTCGGCCGCGGGGATCTGCTGGGCGGTGGAGTCGCGCACCACACGGGCGCGGGGGGCGTCCACGATGGCCAGGGCGTCCAGGGTCCGCTTGGCGCGCAGCTCGGAGACGATGCCGATGACCGCGTTGATCACCATGACGCCGCCGAAGATGCCGTCCTGGATGTGCCCGAAGAGCAGGACGATGACGCTGGCCCCGACGATGATCGCGTTGAACAGCGTGAACACGTTCTCCCGGACGATGGCGGCCAGGGAACGCGATGTCTGCTCGCGCACCTTGTTCACCTGGCCGAGGGAGACCCGCTGCGCGACTTGCGCGGCGGTGAGTCCTGCGGTGGTTGTTACGGCGTTACTCACGCGTTGTTCCTTCCTTGGTGGAGCTGGCGACGAGGGAGGCGACGACCGTCACGGCCAGGACGGAGACGACGACGCACAGGGACAGGGCCGAGGAGATCTCGGGCAGGGCGGTGAGCGGGGCGCCACCGGCCACGAAGGGCAGCGCGCCGCCGCGCAGGGCCTCGAGGATCAGTTTGACGCCGATGAAAGCGAGGATGGCGCCCAGTCCGAACCCCAGGTACACGAGCCTGGAGAGCAGGGAGTCGACGAGGAAGAACAGCTGGCGCAGCCCCATCAGGGCGAACACGGTGCACGAGAAGACCAGGAACGGCTCGGAGGTGACGCCGAAGATCGCGGGGATGGAGTCGAAGGCGAACATGAGGTCCGCCGAGCCCAGCGCCATGACCACCAGGAACAGTGGGGTGATGGAGGTGCGCCCGCCGTGGCGGTGGAGGAAGCGGTTGCCGGTGTAGCCGTCGGTGACGGGCAGGACGCGGCGCACCCGGCGGACGAAGCCGTTCTCCCGGTACTCCTCCCCGTCGCCGTCCCTGCCCCGCAGCGCCTCGCGGATCTGCGTGAACGCCGTCCACTCCAGCCACAGGCCGAACACCAGGAACACGGCGGAGAAGCGGCTCACCAGCGCCGCCCCCGCCAGGATGAAGGCGAGGCGCAGGACCAGGGCGATGACGATGCCGAAGAGCAGGGCCTTCTGCTGGTACTCCCTGGGCACGCGGAACGACTTCATGATGAGGATGAAGACGAAGAGGTTGTCCACCGACAACGACCACTCCATCGCCCACCCCGTGTAGAACTCCTGGGCGTAGGCCGCGCCAGCGGCCAGCCACACCCCGATGCCGAAGAGCACCGCGAGGCCCGCGTAGAACAGCGTCCACCGCAGCGCCTCCCCCGACGACGGCGGGTGCGGCCTGCGCGCGTGCCCCGCGAAGTCGAAGGCGAACAACGCGAGCGCGATGACGGCGAGGACGGCCCACGCCCAGGGGTGGACGGTCATAGGGCGGCGTCTCCCCCGCGGTGCCCCTCCCGGGCGCGCTCCGCCTCCGCCTGCCGCGCCCTCGCCCGGCGCCCCGCCGAGACGGCCAGGGAGGCGGCGACGGTGATGACGATGACGACGACGATGAAGCCCAGGGAGAAGGGGATAGACGGCTCGGGGACCGCGGTCCAGTGCTCGCCGCCGTTGATGAAGGGCAGCTCGTTGGTGTGCAGCGCGTGGTTGACCAGTTTGAAGCCGATGAACCCCAGGATCGCCGCCAGCCCGTAGTGCAGGTAGACGACGCGGTCAAGGAGGCCGTCGATGAGGAAGTACAACTGGCGCAGGCCCAGCAGGCTGAAGGCGTTGGCCGCGAACACCAGGTAGGGCTCCACGGTCAGCGAGTAGATCGCGGGGATCGAGTCCACGGCGAACATGACGTCGGCCGTGCCGATGGCGATGACGCACAGCAGCAGGGGTGTGACGTAGGTGCGCCCGCCGTGCCGGTAGAGCATGCGCGCCCCGATGAAGCCGTCGGTGACGGGGACGACCCGGGAGACCCACTTGACGATGGACGGGGGCCTGTACTCCTCGTCCAGGTGGGCGTCGGGGTCCTCAGCGCCCTCGCGGATCTGTGAGAACGCGGTCCACAGCAGCCACAGGCCGAAAGGGTAGAACACCCACGACCAGCTCTCGATCATGGCCTTGCCGACCAGGATGAAGGCGAGGCGCAGGACCAGGGCGATGACGATCCCCGCCAGCAGGACCTCCTGCTGGTTCTTCCTGGGCACGCGGAAGGCTGTGATGATGAGCACGAACACGAACAGGTTGTCGACGGACAGGGCCTTCTCGGTGACATAGCCCGCGAAGTACTGCTGCCCGAAGTCAGCGCCCCAGACGGCCCAGACGAGGCCGCCGAAGGCGAGGGCGAATCCGATGTAGCCCAGCGACCACCACGCGGCCTCGCGGATGGTGGGCTCGTGGGGGGTTCGGACGTGGCCGACTATGTCGATGGTGATCATGGTGATGATGATCGCCGCCAGCGCGGCCCATCCGATGGCGTGGACCTCCACAGATATTCCTCCGGTACGGTTGGGGTACCGGAGGTCTCCTTCCGCCCTCCCCGGTGGGATCGGGCCGGTGGCACCGGAGGCCGTTGGGCCGTCGTGGTGACGATGCCACTGTTGGTGGAAGTACTCCCCTCCGCTAACGGGAACCAGGGTACCCGATGACGCAGGGCGGGCACGACACCGTCCGGGTGGTGTGCGTCGCGGCCCTACTGGGCGCGCTTCATGGCGCGCAGCTCCTTCTTGAGGTCCTCGATCTCGTCGCGCAGGCGCGCCGCGAGTTCGAATTGCAGGTGGGCGGCCGCCGTCATCATCTGCTCGGACAGCTCCTCGATGAGGGAGGCGAGGTCCCCCTGGGCGCGCCCGGCGGCGCCCCGGGCGCCCGCCGCGGTCCGCTCGGCAGCCGTCTTCTCGCGGCGGTAGCCGCCCTCGAGCAGGGACTCCGTGTCGATCTGCTCGCGGGCCAGCATGTCGGTGACGTCCGCGATCCGTTTGCGCAGAGGCTTGGGGTCGATCCCGTGCTCGCGGTTGTAGGCGATCTGCAGGTCGCGCCTGCGCATCGTCTCCGACAGGGCCTCGCGCATGGAGTCCGTGACGGTGTCGGCGTACATGTGGACCTCGCCGGACACGTTGCGGGCGGCGCGGCCGATGGTCTGGATCAGGGACCGGGTGGAGCGCAAGAACCCCTCCTTGTCGGCGTCCAGGATGGACACGAGGGAGACCTCGGGCAGGTCGAGGCCCTCGCGCAGCAGGTTGATGCCGACGAGCACGTCGAAGGCCCCCTTGCGCAGTTCGCGCAGAAGCTCCACGCGGCGCAGGGTGTCGACGTCGGAGTGCAGGTACTCGACCCGGACGCCGCGCTCGGCCAGGTAGGTGGTGAGCTCCTCGGCCATCTTCTTCGTGAGGGTGGTGACCAGCACCCGTTCGTCCTTCTCGACGCGGGCGCGCACCTGCTCGAGGAGGTCGTCGATCTGCCCTTCGGTCGGTTTGACGGTGACGAGGGGGTCGACGAGGCCGGTGGGCCGGATGATCTGCTCGACGACGCCGTCGGAGCGGTCGAGCTCGTAGGGGCCGGGGGTGGCGGACAGGTACACGGTCTGGCCGATGCGCGCGGTGAACTCGTCCCATTTGAGGGGCCTGTTGTCCATGGCGGAGGGCAGGCGGAAACCGTGGTCGACGAGGGTGCGTTTGCGGGACATGTCGCCCTCGAACATGGCGCCGATCTGCGGGACCGTCACGTGGGACTCGTCGATGATGAGCAGGAAGTCGTCGGGGAAGTAGTCGAGCAGGGTGTGCGGGGGCGTGCCGGGCCCCCGCCCGTCGATGTGGCGCGAGTAGTTCTCCACCCCGGCGCACGACCCGATCTCGCGGAGCATCTCCAGGTCGAAGGTGGTGCGCATGCGCAGGCGCTGGGCCTCGAGGAGCTTGCCCTGCCCCTCGAACCAGGCGACCCTCTCCTCCATCTCCTCCTCGATGGTGCCGATCGCGCGCTTCATGCGCTCCTCCCCTGCGACGTAGTGCGAGGCGGGGAAGAGGTAGGTGCGGTCGACCTCGTCGATGACATCGCCGGTGAGGGGGTGCAGCACGGCCAGGGAGTCGATCTCGTCCCCGAACATCTCGATCCGGATGGCGAGCTCCTCGTAGACCGGGATGATCTCGATGGTGTCGCCGCGCACGCGGAAGGTGCCGCGCGTGAAGGCCATGTCGTTGCGCACGTACTGCATGGCGACGAAACGGCGCAGCAGCGCGTCCCGGTCGATCCGCATGCCGCGCTCCAGCTCGATCATCCGCGCCACGTACTCCTCGGGGGTGCCCAGGCCGTAGATGCACGACACGGAGGACACGACCACCGTGTCGCGGCGGGTGAGCAGGGAGTTGGTCGCGCTGTGCCGCAGGCGCTCCACCTCGTCGTTGATGGAGGAGTCCTTCTCGATGAACGTGTCGGTCTGGGGGACGTAGGCCTCGGGCTGGTAGTAGTCGTAGTAGGAGACGAAGTACTCCACGGCGTTGCCCGGCAGCAGTTCCCTGAACTCGGCGGCCAGCTGGGCGGCCAGGGTCTTGTTGGGCTCGAGGACGAGCGCGGGGCGCTGCAGCTCCTCGATGAGCCACGCGGTGGTCGCGCTCTTGCCGGTGCCGGTCGCGCCCATGAGGACCACGTCCTGCTCGCCGTCGCGGATCCGGGAGGCGAGTTCCTTGATCGCCTTGGGCTGGTCCCCCGACGGCGAGTACTCGGAGACGACTTCGAAGGGGCGCTCTTGGCGGAGGACGGGTTTTTCGCTCACCCGCCTACGCTACGCCATAGCGCCCGCCCCCGCTGACGGGCCGGTGGGCGCCAGCCACTGGGCGAGCACAGCGGCGGCGACCGCGCGCAGCTCGTCGGCGGTGCCCGAGTTGTCGATCCAAACGCTCGCCACCGCGCGCCTCTGCTCGTCGGAGGCCTGGGAGGCCATGCGCCGCAGAGCGTCCGCACGACCCACTCCCCTGGCCGCCAGGCGCTCGAGGCGCTCCTCCACGGGGGCGTCCACGACGACGACGGCGTCGAAGAGGCCTGCGCCCCCGCCCTCGACGAGCAGCGGCACGTCGTAGACGGCGACGGCCCCCCGGGGCGCGGCCCGCAGGACCGCCCAGGCGCGCTCGTCGATGGCGGGGTGGGTGATGGCCCCCAGCGCGGCCACCGCCTCGTCGTCGCCGAAGACACGGGCCGCCAGCGCCGCCCGGTCCAGGGCCCCGTCGGCGCCGACCACGTCCTCGCCGAAGCGCTCGCGGATACGGGCGAGCACAGGGGTCCCAGGGGCGACGACCTCGCGGGCGAGCGCGTCCGCGTCGGCGAGGACAGCCCCCCCTGCGCTCCATCTCGCGGGCGGCCGTGGACTTGCTCGAGCCGATGCCCCCGGTGAGCGCGACGACGCGGGCCGGGCCCGCCGCGGGCGGGGGCGGCAGGGGGCGCACGAGGCGGGCTCGGGCGCCCCCGATGACGATCTGGTCCATCCGCCCAGGGTATTCCCCGTTTGGCACCGGCGCCCGCCCATGCCAGAATCGACGCAGACATCGACCGCTCACGAGGCCCCAGGACAGTGCCGACGCATACGAACACGAACACGACCGCCGCCCCGAACAGGACCGGGCTGCTGATCGCCACCTCGCTCACCCTGTTCTCCATGTTCTTCGGCGCCGGGAACCTCATATTCCCGCCGATCATGGGGGCGAACGCGGGCACCAGTTTCCCGTGGGCGATGACGGGCTTCCTGATCGGCGCGGTCGCGCTGCCCGTGCTGTCCATCATCACGATCGCCCTGTCGGGCACCGACCTGCGGGATCTGGCGTCCAGGGGAGGCCGGGTCTTCGGCATCGTTTTCCCCGGCCTCGTCTACTTGTCCATCGGAGCCTTCTACGCGCTGCCGCGCACGGGGGCCGTGTCCTTCTCCACGGCGATCGCGCCCTTGACGGGCTGGTCCTCGTCATTGGCCTCGACGCTCTTCAACGTCGTTTTCTTCGGAGTCGCGCTCTTCCTGTCGTGGAACCCCCGGTCCATCACCGACTCGCTGGGCAAGGTCCTCACGCCCTTGCTGCTCGTGCTCCTGGTGCTGCTGGTGTTCCTGTCGTTGGCGAACCTGCCGGCCTCGACTTCCGCGCCGACCGCCGCCTACGCGAGCGCGCCCCTCACATCCGGTCTGCTGGACGGGTACATGACGATGGACTCGATTGCGGCGCTCGCCTTCGGCATCGTGGTGGTCACCTCCCTGGAGCGCACAGGGGGCGGCATCGGGGCCAAGATGGTGCGCCGCACCTCCGTGACGGCACTCATCGCGGGGGCGCTGCTGGCGCTGGTCTACGTCGGCCTCGGACTGATCGGGCACGTGATGCCCGGCGGCCAGGAGTACACCGACGGCGCCAGCCTGCTGGCCGACGCCGCGCAGATGACCATCGGATGGCCGGGGCAGGTCGTCTTCGGATTGATCGTCCTCACCGCGTGCATGACGACGGCTGTGGGCCTCATCGCGGCGACCTCCGAGTTCTTCCACCGCCTGCTCCCGGTCGTGCCCTACCGGGCGTGGATGGCCGCCTTCACCGTGATCTCCTTCGTTCTCGCGGCTGCGGGCCTGAACTCCGTGCTGGCCGTCGCGGTCCCCA
This sequence comes from Pauljensenia hongkongensis, assembly GCF_001746855.1. Classification (GTDB taxonomy): domain Bacteria; phylum Actinomycetota; class Actinomycetes; order Actinomycetales; family Actinomycetaceae; genus Pauljensenia; species Pauljensenia hongkongensis. Next base: position 198,775 of record NZ_CP017298.1, read on the forward strand.
TCATCACCTTCCTCTACCCGATCGCCATCACCATCGTGTTCACGACGATCCTCACGCGCCCTCTGCGCCTGACGACGCCCGGGCTGTGGGCGTTCCGCGCCTCGGCGTGGGCCGCTGCGATCTGGTCGGGGGCCAGCGCTCTCGCCGCGGCGGCGCCGCTGGGGCAGCTGCGGGCGCTGCTCTCGGTGAGCCCGTGGCAGGATCTGCAACTCGGCTGGATCGTTCCCACCGCCCTCGCCTTCGCGGTCGGCCTGGCCGCCGACCTGGCCGTGGCGCGGCGCGATGCGTGAACCGGATCCCTGCGCTCGAGGCGTGGGGCGGACGGCACCCAGACCGTGTGCCTGGCCGCCCACCTCCCCGTGCTCGAGGACGGGTCGTCGGCCAGCATCGGGGTGGGCAATTGGTCATCGGGGCGGGCAACGCATTGGGGAGGGGCCCCGCATCGGGGCAGGCAAGGGGCCATTGGGGTAGGCAATTGGTCATCGGGGTGGGCAACGCATTGGGGAGGGGCCCCGCATCGGAGCAGGCAAAGGGCGATTGGGGTAGGCAACGGGTCATCGGAGTAGGTAATTTGCCTACCCCAATGTGTGGTTCCCTACCCCGATGCCCCGCCAGCACCGGCGGCCCCGGACGGATCCAGGGCCGCCAACGGCAACCGCGGACTGATGCTCCGTTGCGGCACAACACTCTTCGCATTACCGCCACACATCATCAGCCCGGACGTGGACAAAGCGGTGGCCCCGGATATTCCGGGGCCACCGCTCACGCGTTCACATGCGCGACGCGCCGATTCAGTTGTTGTTGGTGAGCTTCTCGCGCAGGGCGGCCAGGGCCTCGTCGGAGGCCAGCGTGCCCTCGGAGTCGACCGGCGTGGAGTAGGAGGCCTGCTCCTGGATGGACGGAGCAGAATCCGCGTCCTCCTCCAGCGCCCGGCGGACCTGCGCCTTGTGGGCCTCCCAGCGGGCCTGGGCCTCCGTGTACTGGTTCTCCCAGGCCTCGCGCTGGGCCTCGAAGCCCTCGATCCACTCCTGGGTCTCCGGGTCGAAGCCCTCGGGGTACTTGTAGTTGCCGTCCTCGTCGTACTCGGCGGCCATGCCGTACAGCGACGGATCGAACTCCTCCGAGTTCGGGTCCACGCCCTCGTTGGCCTGCTTGAGGGACAGGGAGATGCGGCGGCGGTCCAAGTCGATGTCGATGACCTTGACGAAGACCTCCTCGTTGACCTTGACGACTTGGTCGGGCAGCTCGATGTGGCGCTGGGCCAGCTCGGAGATGTGCACCAGGCCCTCGATGCCGTCCTCGACGCGCACGAAGGCGCCGAAGGGGACCAGCTTGGTGACCTTGCCGGGCACGACCTGGCCGATCGCGTGCGTGCGGGCGAAGGCCTGCCACGGATCCTCCTGGGTCGCCTTGAGCGACAGGGACACGCGCTCGCGGTCCATGTCCACGTCGAGCACCTCGACGGTGACCTCCTGGCCGACCTCGACGACCTCGGAGGGGTGGTCGATGTGCTTCCAGGACAGCTCGGAGACGTGGACGAGGCCGTCGACGCCGCCCAGGTCCACGAACGCGCCGAAGTTGACGATCGAGGAGACGGTGCCCGTGCGGACCTGGCCCTTCTGCAGGGTGTGCAGGAAGTTCGTGCGCACCTCGGACTGGGTCTGCTCCAGCCAGGCGCGGCGCGACAGGACCACGTTGTTGCGGTTCTTGTCGAGTTCGATGATCTTCGCGTCCAGCTCGCGGCCGATGTAGGGCGCGAGGTCGCGGACGCGGCGCATCTCGACCAGCGAGGCCGGCAGGAAGCCGCGCAGGCCGATGTCGAGGATCAGGCCGCCCTTGACGACCTCGATGACGGTGCCGGTGACGACGCCGTCCTCTTCCTTGACCTTCTCGATCTGCCCCCAGGCGCGCTCGTACTGGGCGCGCTTCTTGGACAGCAGCAGACGGCCCTCCTTGTCCTCCTTCTGGAGCACAAGCGCCTCAACCTGGTCGCCGACGGCGACGACGTCGTCCGGGTTGACGTCGTGCTTGATGGACAGCTCGCGAGAGAGGATCACGCCCTCAGTCTTATAGCCGATGTCGAGGAGGACCTCATCGTGGTCGACCTTGACGACAGTGCCCTCGACGATGTCGCCATCGTTGAAATATTTGATGGTCTCGTCAATGGCGGCGAGCAGATCTTCAGTCGATCCGATGTCGTTGATCGCGACCTGCGGCGTATTCGTGGTCATGTAGTAGTTTCTCCGAAGTGGACTGGGTAGTTGGGTGGACAATTCCAGCGACCGGGGCCGACTACGGGTGCAGTCCACCCCGGGCACTGCTATCACCCTATCAGGTTTCTCACAGGCGCCTAGGCCCTTGTCCCCAAGCGCGACGTGGCATTGGTCGCTGGAGGCGCCCTCAGTGCGCCGCCTCCTGCCAGGACGGCCCCACCCCCACTGACACGTCCAGGGGGACCCTCAGGGAGGCGACGCCCGCCATCTCCTGGCGCACGGCCTCCTCGACCCGCTCGCGCTCCCCCGGTGCCACCTCGACCAGCAGCTCGTCGTGGATCTGCACCAGGACGCGCGAGCGCAGGCCCGCCCGGCCGAGGGCTCCGACGACGCCGATCATCGCCAGTTTCATGATGTCCGCGGCGCTGCCCTGGATGGGGGCGTTGAGCGCGGCGCGCTCGGCCATCTCCCGGCGCTGCCGGTTGTCGCTGCCCAGGTCGGGCAGGTAGCGGCGCCTGTGGTACATCGTCTCCGTGTAGCCGCGCGAGCGCGCCTGGTCCACCAGCGACTCCAGGTAGTCGCGCACGCCGCCGAAGCGCTCGAAGTAGCGTTCGCGCAGGGCGGCCGCCTCGGGAACGGGGATGCCGAGCTGCTTGGACAGGCCGTACTTCGACAGCCCGTAGGCCAGGCCGTAGGACGTGGCCTTGATGCGGGAGCGCTGCTGGGCGGTGACTTCGGCGACCGGCGTGCCGAACACCATGGAGGCCATGGTCCGGTGCAGGTCCTCCCCCGAGTTGAACGCCCCGATGAGTCCCTCGTCCTGGGACAGGTGGGCCATGATGCGCATCTCGATCTGGGAGTAGTCGGCGCTCATGAGCGCCTCGAAGCCCGGTCCGGCCACGAAACCGCCCCGGATCCGCATCCCGTCCGCGCTGCGCGCCGGGATGTTCTGCAGATTCGGATCCGCCGACGCCAATCGGCCCGTGGCGGCCGCCACCTGGGAGAAGGTCGTGTGGATGCGCCCGTCGTCGGCCACGGAGGCGATCAGGGAGTCCACCATCTGCTTGAGCTTGATGCGGTCGCGGTGGGCCAGCAGGTGCCCCAGGAACTCGTGGCCGTCGCCACCGCGCTCCGCAGTCTTGGCGTAGAGGTCCTGCAGGGCCTCGGCGTTCGTCGTGTACCCGGTCTTCGTCCTGCGGGTCCGGGGCAGGCCGAAGTGCTCGAAGAGCACCTCCTGCAACTGCTTGGGGCTCGACAGGTTCACCTCGCGCCCCAGGACGGCCAGCGCCCCTTCGCGCGCCCGCTCCACGTCGCCGCCGAGCTCGTCCGACAGCGCGCCCAGGCGGGCCGAGTCGACTCCGATCCCCACCCTCTCCATGCCCGCCAGGACGGCCGCCGTGGGCATCTCGACATCGGAGAGGAGGCCCGCCTCCCCGCTGCCGCGCAGGGCCTCCCCCAGCTCGGCCCGCAGGGGGTGCAGGGCGGCGCACAGTCGCCCGAGGCGGGCCCCGGCCACGCCGGGCCCCTCCCCCTCGGCCGCCAGGTCGAAGAGCGCGTCGTCGGGGGCGCCCCCGCCCACGTCGAGGCCCAGGACCCTGCCGACCAGGTCGGCGGCGGCGTAGGACCGCTGGTCGGGGGCGACCAGGTAGGCGGCGAGCATGACGTCGAAGCACTCCTCCCCCAGGGTCCAGCCCTGGGCCCGCAGGGCGTGCGCGGTGCCCTTCCAGTCGTGGACCACGGCCACTGCGCCGGCCAGCACGCCCCCGACCTGGTCCACTTGCGCGGGGGTGAGCAGCGCCGGGTCGATGACCAGGGCGCGGCGCGCGCCCGCCAGGGCGAGCCGGTCCACGCGGCCCGAGACGGCGCGCGGGTCCCCCTCCACCAGGACGGCGACCGGGGCGTTGTCCCGCGCCCACTGGGCGATGTCGGTGTCCTCCTGGCACGCCCCCACGGCGACGTCCGGCCCCCCGTTGCCGCCCGCCGGCGCGTCGGCCCCACGTGCCCCCTCCGCTCCGGCGCGCCCCACGTGGGCGACCTGGCGGACCCTCCGGCGCAGCGAACCGAACTCGAGCGCGTCGAAGAGGGACTGGATCTCCGCGAAGTCGGTGGGCCCCCTGCGCAGGTCGTCGATGCCCACTCCCAGGTCGAGGTCGTCGACGAGGCGGTTGAGCCTGCGGTTGCGGCGGACTTCGTCGGCGTGGTCGCGCAGGGCCTGCCCGCGCTTGCCGCCGACCTCGTCCGCCCGCGCCAGCAGGTTGTCCAGCCCGTCGAAGCGGGCGATCCACTGCGCGGCGGTCTTCGGCCCGACCCCCGGCACTCCCGGCAGGTTGTCGCTGGCCTCGCCCACCAGGGCCGCGACCTCCGGGTAGCGGTGCGGGGGGACGCCGTACTTCGCCTCGACCGCAGCCGGATCCATGCGCCTCAGGTCCCCCGGTCCGGTGCCCGGGTAGAGCACCGTGACGCGCTCGCCCACGGTCTGGAAGGAATCGCGGTCGCCCGACACCACCAGGACGCGCATGCCCGCCTCGGCGCCCCTGCGCGCCACGGTGGCCAGGATGTCGTCCGCCTCGTAGCGCTCCTTCGTGAGGCTCGTGATGCCCATGGCGCCGAGCACCTGCCCGATGAGTTCGACCTGGCCCTTGAACTCCTCCGGCGTCGCGTCGCGCGTGCCCTTGTACTCCGGGTACTCGTCGGTGCGGAAGGAATGGCGGGACAGGTCGAAGGCGACGGCAACGTGGGTGGGCCGCTCCTGCTCCAGCAGGCGCGTGAGCATCGACACGAAACCGTAGACGGCGTTCGTGCAGCGCCCCGTCGTCGTCACGAATTTGTCCGCGGGCAGGGCGTAGAACGCGCGGTACGCCATCGAATGGCCGTCGATGATCAGCACAGTGTCACTCACACATGACACCCTAGATGCCATGGCACCATCAGACCAGACGAAAACACCCTCCGACGCCGCCCGCCACTGGGTCGGCGCCTCGTGGCCCGGCACTCTCATGGAGCTCACGGGCATGGAGGTCCTCGAGCACACGGCGCGCAGGACCGTGGTCTCCATGCCAGTGGCGGGGAACCTCCAGAACGGAGGGATACTGCACGGCGGCGCCAGCGCCGCGCTGGCGGAGACGGCGGGCTCCTTCGCCGCGTGCGCCCACGCCGACGACCTCCACCCCGGGGGCGGGGCCTACGCGGTGGGGACCGAGCTCTCGGCGTCCCACGTCGCAGCCGGGCGCGGGGGGCGGGTCACCGCCGTGGCGACCGCAGCGCACCTGGGCCGCACCTCCACCGTCCACACCGTCGAGGTGCGCGACGAGGACGGGCGCCTCATATCCTGCGCCCGCATCACCAACAGGATCCTCATGCGGCGGTGACGGGCGGGCCCGGGCGCCGCCGTCCGTCCAACGGCGCCAGGGCCCGGGCCTCAGTCGTCCACTTGGTTGATGATCGCGTCCGCGACCTCCCGCATCGAGAGCCTGCGGTCCATGGACGTCTTCTGGATCCACCGGAACGCCTCCGGTTCGCTCATCCCCATGTTCTTCATGAGCAGGCCCTTCGCGCGGTCGACGCGTTTACGGGTCTCGAAGCGGTCGGTGAGGTCGGCGACCTGGTCCTCCAGGGACTCGATCTCCGCGTGGCGGCTGAGCGCGATCTCGACTGCGGGGATCAGGTCCGCGGGGCTGAAGGGCTTGACGACATAAGCCATCGCCCCCGCGTCCCGCGCGCGCTCCACCAGTTCGGTCTGCGAGAACGCCGTGAGCATGACGACCGCGCAGGAGAGCTCCTGGAGGATCTTCTCCGCTGCGGTGATGCCGTCCATCTTCGGCATCTTGACGTCCATGACGCACAGGTCCGGCTCCAGGTCGAGCGCCAGCTGGACCGCTTCCTCGCCGTCGGCCGCCTCGCCGACGACGTCGAACCCGGCCGACGTCAGCGTCTCGACGATGTCGAGACGGATAAGCCCCTCGTCCTCGGCGACGAGTACGCGACGCGGCTCGGTCTGCTCTTCAGTCATATCGTGTTCCTCGGTTTGATCGGTTTGTTCAACTATTCTATTGTGTACCTACGCAGCGCGTAAGCCCCGATAGCCCAACTGGCAGAGGCGGTCGGCTCAAACCCGGCTTGTTGTGGGTTCGAATCCCACTCGGGGTACCGCCCTTGGTGGCCGTGGCATCATGGTACCGGTTCACAGGCCGCGTTGCTGGCATTGACTGTGCGCGCCACGCCACAACAGAGGAGTCCTCCGCGGGCTCCGGCTGCCCCCTCGGCACCCGGAGGGCCCTGGTCGGACCCGGAGGGGACGGGCCCCAGTGCCCCGGAGCCTCTACGCGCAGCCCATGCGCCGACGCCGGGAACGGGTCGGCCCTCCGGCGCCGACGATGAAGGCCCCGGCCCCTGGATGCGAAGAGCGGACGCGGATAAAGCAAGGCCCCGAGCAGTAGCTCGGGGCCGTTCGCTTTCTCCCTCACGCGACCGGGGTGACTTCGAGGCCGAGGTACTCGGCCGCCTTCCCGCGCAGTTCGGGCTCATCGAGGTCCGCGATCGCTTTCGCGATCCTCGAATCGTGGAAGTCGGCGAACCAAGGCGCCACAGCGTGCGACAGTTGCGCGACCTCCAGGTTGTTGGCCACACGGCCGAACAGTGTGTCGTGGACCGACACGGTCCGGATATCTGTATTCATTTCTCCTCCATCATTTCCGGTCGCGCCCGCAGTATGTGCTTGACCCGCACAGGCAACTGGGGCGCTTCTCATTCGCGGCCGCACGGCCGCAGGACTGGGTCCCCTTTGGCCCGATCCCCCAACGCGCATCACGCGTAGTCATGTACTCTAGCGCATCCACGGGCCCTTGTCACCCCCAGCCCCCCAATTCCGAGGACCATGACGTGGCGGTTGCTCCGAGGGCCCTGGGCAGTGGCGGTGTTCCAAGAACGGCGCGCCCCCGTCGGCGGCGCGTACGAGGACGAGCACTCCCCCGCCACAGCCGATCAGTCCCGGCCGGGCGCATGAGCAGAGGGGCGCCGGAAACCCGGCGCCCCCCGCGTCGCGGTACGACTAGCGGGTGCCTCCGATCGAGTAGTCCGCCTCGTCACCGATGTTGTGGATGCGCAGCATGTTCGACGAGCCCGGCGTCCCCGGGGGCATGCCCGCGATGAGGACCAGTTGGTCGCCGATCTCAGCCAGGCGCGAGGTCTGGGCCACCTGGTCGACCTGCCACACCATGTCGTCGGTGTGGCGCACTTCGGGGACCCTGTAGGCCCGGATGCCCCACGACAGGGCCAACTGCCTGCGGGTGGACTCCAAAGGGGTGAAGGCGAGCATCGGGATGGCGCGGCGCATGCGCGACATGAGGCGGGCGCTGCGCCCGGACTGGGTGAAGGTCACCAGGTACCTCGCCTCGAGGTGCTCGGCGATCTTGCCCGCCGCCTCGCAGATCACGGCGGCCCGGTCAGACGCGTAGTACCCGGGGATGGTGGCGATGCGCTCGCCGCCCTCCTCCTCGGTGGCCTCGATGATGCGGGCCATCGTCCGGACCGTCTCGATGGGGAAAGCCCCCACCGAGGTCTCGCCGGAGAGCATGACCGCGTCGGCTCCGTCCAGGATCGCGTTCGCGCAGTCGGACGCCTCGGCGCGGGTGGGACGGGGGTTCTTGATCATGGAGTCCATGACCTGGGTGGCGACGATGACGGGCTTTCCCGCGATGCGGGCGAGTTCGATGGCGCGCTTCTGGACCAGGGGCACCGCCTCCAGGGGCATCTCCACACCGAGGTCGCCGCGCGCGACCATGATGCCGTCGAAGGCGTCGACGATCCCCTCCAGGGCGTCGACCGCCTGGGGCTTCTCGATCTTCGCGATGACGGGGATGCGCTTGCCCTCCTCGTCCATGATCGCGTGCACGTCCTCGATGTCTGCCGCACTGCGCACGAAGGACAGGGCGATGAAGTCGGCGTCCTGGCGGATGCCCCACCGCAGGTCCTCCTTGTCCTTCTCCGACAGTGCGGGGACGGAGACGGCGACGCCCGGCAGGTTGAGGCCCTTGTGGTCCGATACGGTCCCGGGGACTTCGACGCGCGTCGTGACATCGGTGTCGGTGACCTCGACGACGCGGACCGCCACGTTCCCGTCGTCGATGAGCAGGCGGTCGCCGGGGGCGCAATCGCCCGGCAGGCCCTTGAACGTGGTGCCGACCAGCTCCTTCGTGCCGGGCACATCACGGGTGGTGATGGTGAAGGTGTCGCCCACGGCGAGTTCCTGGGGCCCATCGGCGAAGGTCTCGAGACGGATCTTGGGCCCCTGGAGGTCGACCAGGACGGCGATGGCGCGTCCCGACGTCTGGGACGCCGTGCGGACGCGTGCGATGACGGCCTCGTGCTCCTCGGCATTTCCATGGGACCGGTTGATACGCGCGACATCCATTCCGGCGTCAACCAGTGCTTGGATCTGCTCCGGCGAGTCGGTCGCGGGACCAATAGTGCAGACAATCTTAGCTCGGCGCATATAGACGATAATAGCGTGGACGGGAACGTCCGTTCCCGGTGAATCGTCGGAGGCGGACGTGATAGTCCCCATTGCGCCGACCGGATCGCCTCAGTCGCGGTCCGGCCCCGCGTCCTCCCCGTCGTTCCCGCCGGTCAGGGCGCTGCCAGGACTGTCCGCACGAGGCGCGCCGGACCCGACCGCGGCCGTCCCCTCCGGGGTACCGGCGCCGTCGGCAGCCGTGAGCGCCTCCCCTTCGAGTGGGTCGGCGGAGTCGGCCCGCGGACCGCCCTCGGGAGCAGCGGGCGCTCCGTCCCCGTCGG
>NZ_CP017298.1:207829-224028 GCF_001746855.1 Pauljensenia hongkongensis
GCAGGAACGACACGGCGCCGGCCGCGAAGACGAGCAGCGACGTCCACACGTTCAGCCGCACGCCCAGGATCCTGTGCGCGTCGTCGATGCGCAGCGCCTCGATCCACACCCTGCCCGCCGTGTACACCATGAGGTAGAGGGCGAAGACCTGCCCCGCCTTGAAGCGCAGCCGCTTCTCCAGCCACACGATGAGGGCGGCGCCGACCAGGTTCCACAGGCACTCGTAGAGGAAGGTCGGGTGGAACAGGGTGCCCGGCGGGTACCCGGGCGGCATGTGCAGGGCGTCGATGCGCAGCCCCCACGGCGCCGACGTGGGCGCGCCGAAGAGCTCCTGGTTGAACCAGTTGCCCCACCGCCCGATCGCCTGCCCGACCAGCAGGGCGGGGGCCAGGGAGTCCGCGACTGGCCCCAGGCGCGCGCCCGCGCGCCTCGCCCCGATCCAGGCGCCCACCGCGCCGAGGGCGACCGCTCCCCAGATGCCGAGGCCGCCGCGCCATATCTGCCACACCTGCCACGGGTCCCCGCCCGGCCCGAAGTACTGCTCGGGCGAGGTGATCACATGGTAGAGGCGGGCGCCGACGATGCCCAGGGGGATCGCCCACAGCGCCAGGTCGAAGAGCAGGTCGGGGTCCCCGCCGCGCCGCCCGTAGCGGCGCGAGGCCCACGCGAGCGCGACGACCATGCCGACCGCGATGATGATCCCGTAGGCGCGCAGAGGCACCGGGCCCACGTACCACACGCCGACCGACGGCGAGGGGATCCCGGCCTGGACGAGCGCAGTCATCGGCGCGCCCCCTTCACTCCCCCGACGAGTTCGTCCGCCAGCGCCCCCAGTTCCACGAGCGCCCGTTCGAAGGGCTCGGAGAACAGGGTGCGCACCAGCGCCGATCCGACGATGACGCCGTCGGCGTAGGCGCCGATCTCGCGCGCCTGGGCGCCGGTGGAGACCCCCAGGCCCACGCACACGCGCTCCGCGCCGGCCGCCCGGGTGCGCTCGACGACGTCGCGCACGTGCGCGCCCACCGAGGCGCGCGCCCCCGTGACGCCCATCGACGAGGCGGCGTACACCCACCCCCTGGAGTGCGCGGCGATGAGGGCGAGCCTGCGGGCAGGCGAGGACGGCGCCGACAGGTACACGCGCTCCAGGCCGTTGGCGTCGGCCGCGGCCTCCCACTGCGCGCCCTCCTCGGGCGGCAGGTCGGGGGTGATCAGGCCGGAGCCGCCCACCCCGGCGAGGTCGGCGGCGAAGCGCTCCACCCCCCACCACTCGACCGGGTTCCAGTAGGTCATCACCATGGTCGCCACCCCGTGCGCCGTGAGCTCGTCGACGGCGTGGAACAGGTCCTCGATGTGCGTTCCGCGCTCGAGCGCGGCCACCGTGGCCCGCTGGATGGTGGGTCCGTCCATCCCCGGATCCGAGTAGGGGAAGCCCAGTTCAATGGCGTCCACACCGGCGTCGGCCAGTGCCTTGCCCGCCCGCACCGACGCCTCCACTGTGGGGAAGCCCACCGGCAGGTACGCGATCAGGGCGGCGTCGCCCCGGGCGTTGGCCTGGTCGATGCGGACTGCGGAATGGGGTGCGCGCGCGGTCGTCATCGCGCCTCCTTCGTGACGGCGCGGACCCCGCTCGGTCCGGCGCTCGGGTCGATGATCTGCTCCTTGGCCCGCCCGTAGCCGAACCAGCGCGACGCGGTGCCCATGTCCTTGTCGCCCCTGCCCGACAGGACGACCAGCGCGATGGGCGCCCCCGCCCCGTCGAAGGGGCCCTCCGCCTCGGCTTTCGCCCGCGCCCATGCGCGGGCGCCCGCCAGCGCGTGCGCGGACTCGATCGCGGGGATGATGCCCTCCGTGCGGCTCAGGCGCGCGAAGGCGTCCATCGCCTCGTCGTCGGGGACGGGGGTGTACGAGGCGCGCCCCGTCTCTGCCAGCCACGCGTGCTCGGGGCCAACGCCCGGGTAGTCCAGTCCCGCGGAGATCGAGTGCGAGGGCTTCGTCTGCCCGTCGCGCTCCTGGAGGACGAAGGTGCGGGCGCCGTGGAGGACGCCCTGCTGGTCGGCGATGATCGACGCCGCGTGGCGGCCCGTGCCGAAACCGTCGCCCCCCGCCTCGCACCCCAGCAGCGCCACCCCCGGGTCGTCCAGGAAGGCCGTGAACGCTCCGATGGCGTTCGAGCCCCCGCCCACGCACGCGCACACCACGTCGGGCAGGCGCCCCTCCGCCGCGAGCAGCTGGGCGCGGGCCTCGTCGCCGATGACGCGCTGCAGGTCCCGCACCAGCTCCGGGAAGGGGTGCGGGCCCGCGGCGGTGCCGAACACGTAGTTGGTCGTCGCGGCGGTCGTCACCCAGTCGCGGAACGCCTCGTTGATCGCGTCCTTGAGTGTCGCCGAGCCCGCCGACACCGCGACCACCTCGGCTCCGAGCATTTGCATGCGCGCCACGTTCAGCGCTTGGCGCTCCGTGTCCTCCTTGCCCATGTAGACCGTGCACTCCAAGCCCATCAGGGCAGCGGCCGTCGCCGTGGCGACCCCGTGCTGGCCGGCGCCCGTCTCGGCGATGACCCTGGTCTTGCCCAGTTCCCGCGTGAGCAGCGCCTGGCCGAGCACGTTGTTGATCTTGTGGGAGCCCGTGTGGTTGAGGTCCTCCCGCTTGAGCAGGACGCGCACGCCGCCCAGGTCCGAGGCGAAGCGGGGCGCCTCGGTGAGCAGCGAGGGGCGCCCGGCGTAGTCGGCGAACAGGGAGCGCAGGCTCCGCTGGAACCCCGGATCGGGCCACAGGCGCCTCCACGCGGCCTCCACCTCCTCCAGCGGGCCCATCAACGACTCGGCGACGAAACGGCCGCCGAACCCCCCGAAGTAGGGTCCTTGAGCGGTGTTGAGAGACATAGGATCAGCCTTCCTGTAGGGCCTGGCGCACGCGCGCCTTGCGGTCCGTGAGCAGCGCGGGGTGCGCCCCGGCGCTCACCATGTCACGAATAGACTCCAACGGGTTCCCGGAGGTGACCAGCGCTTCGCCGACGAGCACGGCGTCGGCCCCCCACTTCGCGTACTCGAACACGTCGTGCGCGTTGGAGACCCCCGACTCCGCCACCGCCACGACGTCCTCCGGGATCACGTCGATGACCTGCTCGATGGTGTGGCGATCGACCTCCAGGGTCGTCAGATCCCGCGCGTTCACGCCGATGACGCTGGCGCCGGCCTCGAGGGCGCGCAGCACCTCCAGGCGCGAGTGCGCCTCCACGAGCGCCTCCATCCCCAGCGAGCGCACCCGCTCGAGCAGGGACACCAGCGCCGGCTTCTCGAGGGCCGCGACGATGAGGAGGACCAGGTCGGCGCCGTGGGCCCGCGCCTCGTGGATCTGGTACGGGGTGACGATGAAGTCCTTGCGCAGCACGGGGATGTCCACCGCCGCGCGCACCGCGTCGAGATCCGCCAGGGAGCCCCCGAAGCGGCGCCCCTCCGTGAGGACCGAGACCACCGAGGCGCCCCCGCGCTCGTAGGTCGAGGCCAGGGAGGCGGGATCGGGGATGGCGGCCAGCTCCCCCTTCGAGGGCGAGGACCTCTTCACCTCCGAGATGATCGTCACCGCCCCGTCGGAGCCCCTCAGCGCGGAGACGGCGTCCTTGGCGTCGGGAGCGCGCAGGGCGAGCTCCTTGACCTCCTCCATCGGCACTGCGGACTCCCGGACCCTCAGGTCCTCCATCACTCCGGCGATAATGCCCTCGAGAACGCTCACGGCGACCCTCCTCTAACCTTCAGTCCCAACGATGCTATCGCCACGGGGCGCGGCGCCCGAAATCCGCTCCCCCCGCCGACCGGTATCCGGGCTAGAGTGACGACCAGGGGCGCAGTGTCGACGCGGTCGTCACCGCCTCCAGGGCGGCGGCGGCTTTGTTGCGCGACTCCTCGTACTCCAAGGACGGCACAGAGTCCGCGACCAGTCCCGCGCCCGCCTGCACCGACGCGGTGCCGCCGCGCAGCGCGGCCGTGCGGATGGCGATCGCCAGGTCGGCCTCGCCGCCGAGGTCGAAGTAGCCCACCACTCCCCCGTAGACGCCGCGCGCCGCGGGCTCCAGCTCGTCGATGAGGCGGATCGCACGGGGCTTGGGCGCTCCCGACAGGGTCCCCGCGGGGAAGGCCGCCACCAGGCAGTCCAGGGCGTCCGCGTCGGGCCGCAGCACCCCTGTCACCGTCGAGGAGATGTGCTGGATGTGGGAGAAGCGCTTGACCTCCATGAGGGTGGAGACCTCCACGGTCGCCGGGTCGCACACCTTCGACAGGTCGTTGCGCGCCAGGTCGACCAGCATCACGTGCTCCGACAGCTCCTTCGGATCCTGGAGGAGCTCCTCGGCCAGTGCCCGGTCCTGCGCGCCGTCAGCGCCCCTGGGGCGCGAACCCGCGATCGGGTAGGTCCACACCCGGCGCCCCTGGGTGCGCACGAGCGTCTCCGGGGAGGAGCCCACGACCTCGAACTGGCCGCCGTCGCCGTCGGGCAGCGCCAGGTAGTACATGTAGGGCGACGGGTTGATCGTCCGCAGGACCCGGTACACATCGACCCCGGCCGCCCCCGTGCGCACGTCGAGCCTCTGGGAGACGACGATCTGGAACGCCTCGCCGTCCTCGATGGCGCGCTTGGCGGCGTCCACCGATGCCTCGAAGGCGCCCCTCGGGGTGCGCTGGCGGACGGCGGGGCGCTCCGCCCCGGGGTCGGCGGCGAGCACCGCCGGGCTGATGGGGGCGGCCAGTTGGCGCGTCATCGCGTCCACGCGCGCCAGGGCGGAGTCGTAGGCGCCGTCCACCCCCTCGTCCGTGCCGTTGAGGTTCCAGGCGATCGCCATGAGGTACACAGATCCCGTGCGGTGGTCGATCGCGGCGACCTCCGTCGCCAGGCACAGCGCGGCGTCGGGGATGTCCGACTCGCGGGGCGACGAGGCCACCAGGGTGGGCTCCCACTCGGGGATGATGCCCCACCCCAGTGACCCCACGAGCGCCCCCGTCAGGGGCGGGAGCCCGGGGATCGGCGGGGCGTGCAGCTCCGCCAGCGCCGAGTGCGCGACTTCCAGGAACGTGCCCTCGGCGAGCGCGCCCTCGGGGCGCGCCCCCACCCACCGGGCCCTCCCTTCGCTGGAGACGATGGCGCCCGCGCTGGAGGCGCCCACGAAGGACCACCTGCCCCACGCGCCGCCGTGCTCGGCGGACTCCAGGATGAAACTGCCGTGCGAGCCGTGGGCCAGTTGCCTGTACACGCCCACGGCGGAGAGCTCGTCGGCCAGGACGCGCCTGACCACCGGGACCACGCGCCGGGTCGCGGCCAGACGGCGGAACTCCTGCCTGTCGGGCCAAGTCTGGCCCCACTGCAGGTCGACGCCGGGCGGGTTGTCGCTGGTGCTCTTCGAAGGACTGGTCACGCCGATCATTGTGTCATCGACGCCACCGGCCGTCCCGCCGTGTCTCACGGGCGCGCCTCCGGTGGTGCCGGGCCTACAGCCAGTCCGGGATCACTCCCCACGCGACGGTGGCGAAGAGCGCCGCCCCGATCATCCACGGCCCCATGGGAACGCGGCTCTTCGTGCCCGCCGATCCGACGACCAGTTTCCACAGGGCGGCCACTCCCGCGGACACGAAGGCCAGTGCGAGGCCGGCGGCGGCCGCCTCCACGCCGACCGACCCCACCATCGCGCCGAGGACGGGGGCGAGCTTCACGTCCCCCGCCCCCATACCGCCCGGGAGCCTGTTGAGCAGCCAGACGGGCGCGAGCCAGATGACCACGCCCAGGGCCGAGCCGGTGAGGCGCTCCTTCCAGAAGGGGGACACCAGGGCGCCACCGACCAGTCCCGCGCAGACGCCCACTGCCATCGCGGCGGTGTAGCCGTTGGGCAGCCGGTGCGTGAGGGCGTCGACGTAGGCGCTGAGCACGCCCACCATCGCCACCGCGAGGATCGCGGGCAGGCCGGGACGGCGCTCGCCCGCGACGAAGAACACCGCTCCCATGAGTGCCGAAGACCACACTATTCCGTTGCGGCCAAGGGGTGTGCGCGTGGCCTCCACGAAGTACCTCCGCTGGATCCTCCAGCCCGAGTTCGCCAGCCAGAACAGGATGACGATCCACGTGAGGAAGCCCGAGACGATGGAGAAGTTCGCCACTGCCTTCTCCGGCAGCCAATCGACGATCATGGCGGATCAGCGGCCCTCCCGGCTAGCGACCTCGGCTTCCAGCGCGGCCCGCATCACGCCGGTGTCGGGGTCGCGCCCCGTCATGAGGCGCACCTGCTGGGCGCCCTGGTGGATGAGCATCTCCGTGCCCTCGGCGATAACGGCGCCGCCCGCCTCGAAAGCGCGGCGCAGTGCCGTGTCGCGCGGCGCGTACACGACGTCGAGCAGGCACTGGTGCCCGCCGGGGCGCACCAGGGCGGCCAGCGGGTCGGCGGCGCCCGCCGGCAGCGTCGACACCACGATGTCCGCGGCCAGCGCGGCCCCCGCCCTCGTGGTGTCCCCGATCAGCACCTGGTCGATCCCGACGCCCATGCGCGCCGCCGCCGCCACGACCGACCCCGGGCCCGAGAACCGGCGGGCCACAACGGTCGTGCGGGTGACGCCCAGGGCGCCGAGCGCAGCGAGCGCGGATGAGGCCGTCGCCCGCGCCCCCAGGACGCAGGCGCTGCGCGCCGGCCCCAGGCCCCGCGCCGCCCTCGCCTCGGCGATGGCCGTCGTGATGCCGTGGACGTCGGTGTTGAAGCCCGTCAGGACGCCCGCCCCGGGCACCACCGTGTTCACCGCCCCCACGGCCGCGGCCAGTGGATCGACGACGTCCATGAGCGGCATGACCGCTTGCTTGCACGGCATTGTGACCGACAGGCCGCGGCACTGGGGGTCCAGGCCGGCGATGAAGGCGCCCAGCCCCCCGCGGTCCACCTCGGCACTCCTGTACTCCCAGTCGCCCGCCAGTCCGAGGCACTCCCATGCGGCCCGGTGGATCACCGGGGACAACGAGTGCGCGATCGGAGAGCCGATGACCGCTGCCCACGGCACCGTCAGCACTTCCCCTCGTGCGAGGCGCAGTAGTCCTGGAACTTCTTCTGATTCTCCATCTGCTCGGCGAAGTTGTCCGCGAACAGGGTCTCGCCAGTGTCCAGGTTGACGGTGGTGAAGTACAGCCACGTGCCCTGGGCTGGGTTGACGACCGCGGAGATGGCGTCGCGGGAGGGCTGGCCGATCGGCGTGGGGGGCAGGCCCGCGTGCAGGCGGGTGTTGTAGGGGTTGTCGTCGGCGATGGCGGTGGCGTCGGGCACGCCGCCCGACTTGCCGACGCCGTACTGCACGGTCGAGTCCATTTCCAAGCGGCCCCGGGTCTCGCCGTCGGGATCCGCCAGGCGGTTCTCGATCACTCTCGCGATCATCGGCTGGTAGCGCTTGATGTAGCCCTCGCCGTCCACGATGGACGCCTTGATGAGCACCGTCTCACGGTCCGCGTCGGCGACGCCCATCTCCGCGAGCTCGGCGACGGTGCCCGCGACCATCCTCTTGACGACCGTCGTGGGAGTGTCCTCGGGATCGACCTCGTACGTGCCCGGCAGCAGCCACCCCTCGGCCTTCCCATTGGCCTCGGCGGGCAGGCCGATGGCCTCCGCGTCGTCCAGGGCCCGCTGCACCTCGTCCTCGGACACGCCCATGATGTCGGCGATCTTCGCCTTCACCTGCCAGATCGTCGTACCGGGGATCACCGTGATCGTGTTGTCCGTCCGGTTCGTCTCGTCCAGGAGGGCGGCGAGCGCCTCGGCGGCGCTCATCTGCAGCCGCATCGAGTAGGTGCCCGGGCGGATGGACGTGGCCGCCTTGCTCTTCTCGAACTGGCGGATGAAGGCCCCGACCGACTTCACGACCCCGGCGTCGACCAGCGTCTTCCCGATGTCGCGGCCCGTGGAGTTCTCCTCGATGGTCACGGAGACGGCCTCCGTGCCCGGGCCCGGGAAGTCGTCCTGGGCGGTCTGGTTGGCGCTGCTGCGCAACTGGCGCACGGCCAGGTACCCGGCGCCGCCGACCATGGCCAGGACGATCACGAGGACGAAGAACGAGCGCACCCTGCGCCAGAACCGCCTCTTCTTGGCCGCCTGGCGCTCCCGCGCGAGGCGCCGGGACCGCATCCCGGTGGTCTCCTCCTCGAAGGCCTCCTCCTGGTCGGCCCCATCGGCGTCCGAGCGGCCGACCGCCGGGATCTCCGCGGTGTGCGCGCTGGGGCCCGGGTGCTCCCGCCGTGGCTCCGCCTTGCCCTCGCTGGCCGCCGCGCGGCGTTTCTTAGGAGTGCTCCTGCGCGAGCGGGTGCTGCTGGGCCAGGGGAAGTCGGACTCTATGGAAGCGGGCGCGTCCCCCTGACCGGGGGCGTCGTCGGACTCCTGCGCGACCGCGCTCCGGTGGGGGACGGAGGCGCGCTCCGCAGCGGTGGCGGTGCCGAGGACCGCGCCCCTGCGGGCGCCGGCCCTGGCGGCCGCCTTGGTGCGGGAACCGGGGACGGCCGCGCCCGCGCGCCCCGCCCCACTGGGACGGTGCCGCCCCGGATGGCCCGCGGCCGGATCGGTTGCCCGTCCGGTACGGGCGGTGGCCTCCTCGTCGGAGTCCGGGTGCAGGTCCGCGTCGGAGTAGGTGCGGGGCTCGTTGCGGTGGATCTCGCGCCGCGAGCGGAAGGGGTAGCTGGGAGGGGTTGAACTCGTCATCGCCCAGTCTCCTCGCTTTCGGGTGCGTCTACCGGCTCTCCAGGGGCCCGCCCGCTGATGCGCTCGGTGTCCAGGGCGTGCTCGATGATGATCTGAGCGGCGACCTGGTCGATGACCCCGCGGTGGTCGGTCTCGGGCACCCCGCGCGCACGAAGTCGCTGGTGGGCCTGGGTCGACGAGAGCCTCTCATCCACCATAGCAACGCGAACGCCAGGACACGCGACCTTGACCCGGCGCGCGTAACGACGGGCCCCCTTCGCGGAAACCCCCTCCCCGCCCTTGAGGTGGCGCGGCAAGCCCACGAGCACCTCGATGGCGTCGTATTGGGCGACGATCGTGGCCAATTCCTCAACGTCCGACCAGTCGTCGGCGCGCCGGAGCGTCCGGACGGGGATCGAGAGGATCCCCTCCGGGTCCGTCCGCGCGACCCCCACCCGCACGGTGCCGACATCGACCCCGATCCGCACTCCACGGCGCAAGGTCACAGGCCCTCGATCTGCCGGCGCAGCTCTTCGAGCGCCCTGCCGACGCCCTCGGGCTTCGTGCCGCCGCCCTGCGCGATGTCGTCGCGCCCGCCGCCGCCCCCGCCCAGGAAGGAACCGACCGCGCGCACGAGCGCACCCGCCTTCGCCTTGCGCGCGCGGGCGCCGTCGTTCGTGGCCACGACGAGTGACGGCTTGCCGCCGACCAGCCCCGCGAGGGCGACGACCGCTGCCCCGGACCCGCCGATGCGGTCGCGCACGTCGAGCGCCAGGGTGCGCAGCGCGTCGGCCGAGGGCACGGCGCCCACAGCGGCCACGACCCCGGTCAGCCGCCCGATCGTCTTGGCCCGCGCGGCCAGGCCGGCCGCCTGCGACAGGGCCTGGTCGATGCGGCTCTTCTCCAGTTCCTTCTCCGACTCCTTGAGTCTGGCCAGCAGGGCCTCGACGCGCTCGGGCAGGTCCTCGGGCCTGCCGCCCACCAGGGACGCCAGGCGGGACACGATGGCGTGCTCCTTCGCCTGGTACTCGTAGGCCCCGTCCCCCACCAGGGCGTCGATGCGGCGCACGCCCGAGCCGATGGAGCCCTCCCCGAGGACGGTGACCCGCCCCAGGTGCCCGGTCGAGGGGACGTGCGTCCCGCCGCACAGCTCCTTGTCGAAGCCGTCGCCTATTGTGACGACGCGGACCCGGGAGCCGTACTTCTCGCCGAACAGGGCGATGGCGCCCGACGCGCGGGCCTCCTCGATGCCCATGACCTCCGTGGTCACGGGCAGATCCTCTGCGAGTTTCTCGTTGACCAGGGCCTCGATGTCGTCCACCTGGGAGGCGCCGAGCGCGCTGGAGTGGCGGAAGTCGAAGCGCAGGCGCGACGGCGAGTTCTCAGAGCCCGCCTGCGAGGCGTCCTGGCCCACCACCGCGCGCAGGCCCGCGTACACCATGTGGGTGGCGGTGTGGGCGCGCGCGATGGCCAGGCGCCGCCGCGTGTCGATCTGCGCGAACGCCCTCTCGCCCACGGCCACCGCGCCCTCGACGACGGTGCCCCTGTGGACGAACAGCCCGCGGATCGGCGCCTGCACGTCGTTGACCTCGATGACAGCCCCGCCCTCGGCGCGGATGGTCCCGTGGTCGGCCAGCTGCCCGCCCATCTCCGCGTAGAACGGCGTGCGGTCCAGGACCACCTCGACGTCGGCGCCCGCCTGCGCCGCGGGGGCGTCGTGGCCGTCCACCAGCAGCGCGACCACCGAGGCGTCGCAGCCGGACTCGGTGTACCCCAGGAACTCCGATCCCCCGCCCAGGCGCTTCTCGATCTCCTGGAAGACGCGGACGTCGGTGTGGCCCGTCTTCTTCGCGCGCGCGTCCGCCCGTGCGCGCTCCTTCTGCTCCTCCATGAGCGCGCGGAAGCCGTCCTCGTCGACCTTCACGCCCTGCTCCGCGGCCATCTCCAGTGTCAGGTCGATGGGGAAGCCGTAGGTGTCGTGCAGGGAGAACGCCGAAGCGCCCGGGATCGGCGATCCTGCGCTCCGCGCCTGGGCCACCGCCGTGTCCAGGATCGTGGTCCCCGCGCTCAGGGTGCGGCGGAACGCGTCCTCCTCCGCGTAGGCGACCTCGGAGATGGTCCCCCAATCGGCCTCGAGCTCCGGGTACGAGGCGCGCATCGCGTCCTTCGAGGCCGTCAGCAGCACGGGCATCGCCGCGTCGTGGACGCCGAGCAGGCGCATGGAGCGCACGGCCCTGCGGATCAGGCGGCGCAGCACGTAGCCGCGTCCGTCGTTGCCTGGCCGCACGCCGTCCCCTATCAGCATCAAGGAGGAGCGCACGTGGTCGGCCACGACGCGCAGGCGCACGTCGTCGGCGTAGGCCTCGCCCGCCTCGGGCCCCGCGGCGCCCAGGCCGTAGGTCTTCCCGCTCATCGCCTCCGCTGCGGCGATCACGGGGAAGACCTCGTCGATCTCGTACATGTTCGGCTTGTCCTGCATGATGAAGGCCAGGCGCTCCAGGCCGGCCCCCGTGTCGATCGCGGTCCGGTCGAGCTTGCCGACCAGTTCGAAGTCGTGCCCGGCCCCCTCGCCGCGGACGAACTCGTCGAAGACCAGGTTCCAGATCTCCAGGAAGCGGTCACCCCCCGTGTCGACCACGGGCCCCCCGCCGGGGCCGTATTGCGCTCCGCGGTCGTAATGGATCTCGCAGCACGAGCCGGCCGGCCCGGGCTGCCCCGTCGACCAGGAGATCTCGGCGAAGGGGAGGCGCTGGATGCGCTCGGCGGGCAAGCCGATCTCGCGGGTCCAGTAGTCGAAGGAGACCTGGTCCTCTTCCCAGATCGTCATCCACAGGCGGTCGCCGTCGAGCCCGTAGCCGCCCTGGTCGCGGGGGTCGGTGAGCAGGTGCCACGCGAAGTCGATCGCGCCCTCTTTGAAGTAGTCGCCGAAGGAGAAGTTGCCGTTCATCTGGAAGAACGTGCCGTGGCGCGTCGTCTTGCCCACGTTGTCGATGTCGTTCGTCCGCACGCACTTCTGCACGGAGGCCGCCCTGGGCCACGGCGCCGGCTCCGTTCCGAGGATGTAGGGGATGAAGGGGACCATTCCCGCGACCGTGAACAGAATGGAGGGCTCGGGCGAGATCAGGGGGACTGAGGGGCGGATCTCGTGATCCCGGGCGGCGAAGAACTCCAGCCAACGGCTGCGGATTTCACTGGTGCGCATGAGAACCCATCTTAGACAACAACCACCCCAGCCTCCACATCGCCCACGCGGGCGCATGCGACATCACTCCGTCGTGTTGGTGGAAGGGACCCTGCGGGGGCCGGCGCGGCCGCCGAGCACGGCGGACGGCGGGGCCTCCGGCGCTCCCCGGCACCGGGGGCGGCCCCGCACGGCCCTGCGGTTACGACAACGCGCCCCGGGGCCCAGTGCCCCGGGGCGCGCGGGCCCGTGTCAGCGCGAGTAGTGCTCGACGACCATCTGGACGTCGCAGGTGACGGGGACCTCTGCGCGCTTGGGGCGGCGCACCAGGGTGGCCTTCAGGCGCTCGAGGTCGACGTCGAGGTAGTCGGGGACCTGGGGCAGCACATCGCGGTGGATGCCCTGCGCGGCGATCTCGAAGGGGACCGTGGTCTGCGACTTGGGCTTGACCTGCAGGGTCTGCCCCGGATTGACGCGGAAGGAGGGGCGGTCGACGATCTTGCCGTCGACCAGGATGTGGCGGTGCACGACGAACTGGCGGGCCTGCTGGATGGTACGGGCGATACCCGCGCGCAGGACGAGCGCGTCGATGCGCATCTCGAGGAGCTCGACCAGGTTCTCACCGGTCAGGCCGGCGGTGCGGCGGGCCTCCTCGAAGGCGCGGCGCAGCTGGGCCTCGCGGATGCCGTACTGGGCGCGCAGGCGCTGCTTCTCCTTGAGGCGGACCGCGTAGTCAGAATCCTGGCGGCGGCGCGAACGGCCGTGCTCGCCGGGGCCGTAGGGGCGCTTCTCGAAGTAGCGGACGGCCTTGGGCGTCAGGGCCAGGCCGAGGGCGCGCGACTCGCGCACCTGCTTGCGGGAACGGTTCTTTGCCATGTTCTCTTTTCTTTCCTGTTTCCAGTGTCATGCCCGTGCCGGGCACGGGCATGGGGCCAACTCTTGCGGCGGTGCCGCACGGCTAGGGCCCCAGGGAGCCTTCCGCAGAAGGCAGCCCCGCCATGCTAGCGCATTTCCAGGAGGTTCCTGATCGCCTCGAGCCTCTTCGTGATGAGCGCCTCGTTTCCATTGCGGGTCGGCTCGTAGTACCGGACCCCGACGAGGTCGTCGGGCAGGTACTGCTGCGCCGCGACGTGGTGGGGCGCGTCGTGCGCGTAGACGTACCCCTCCCCGTGGCCCAGGCCTGCCGCGCCCGGGTAGTGCGCGTCGCGCAGGTGGGCGGGGACGGGACCGCCCTTGCCCGCGCGCAGATCCGCCAGGGCGCGGTCGATCCCCGTGTACGAGGCGTTCGACTTCGGCGCCGTGGCGACCGCGATGACGGCCTGGGCCAGGACGATCCGCGCCTCGGGCATGCCGACCATGGCGACCGCCTGCGCCGCGCTCACGCAGGTGGTGAGGACTTCCGGGGCGGCCATGCCCACCTCCTCGGAGGCGGCGATCATGACGCGCCGGGCGATGAAGCGCGGATCCTCCCCCGCCTCGATCATCCGCGCCAGGTAGTGGAGGGCGGCGTCCACGTCGGAGCCGCGCATCGATTTGATGAACGCGGAGGCCACGTCGTAGTGCTGGTCCTGGTCCCACCGCACCAGCGCCCGGTTTGCGGCGGCCTCGACCTGGGGGAGGCCGATGGACGCTCCGCCCGCCCCGGCGGCCGCCCCCGCCGCGGCCTCGAGCAGGGTCAAGGACTTGCGGGCGTCCGACCCCGCCAGGCGCACGAGGGCGTCGCGCGCCTCGTCGGTGATGGTGAACGCGCCCGCGAGCCCCCGGTCGTCGGCGAGGGCGCGCTCGATGAGCCCCGCGACCGCCGCGCCGTCGAGCGGGCGCAGCGTGAGCAGCAGGGAGCGCGACAGGAGCGGTGGGATGACGGAGAACGACGGGTTCTCCGTCGTCGCGGCGACCAGGACCACCCATCGGTTCTCAACGGCGGGCAGCAGGGCGTCCTGTTGCGACTTGGAGAAGCGGTGGACCTCGTCGACGAAAAGGACCGTCTCCCCGCCCCCGGCCGCGAGCCGCCTCCTGGCCCCGCCGACCACGTCGCGGATGTCCCTGACGCCCGAGGACACTGCCGACAGCTCTTCGAAGCGGCGGCTCGTCGTCCGGGCCACCAGGTAGGCCAGGGTCGTCTTCCCCGTTCCGGGCGGCCCCCACAGGACCACCGACGACACCGCGACGGAGGCGCCGGACGCCGGTTCGAGCAGACGCCGCAGTGGCGCGCCCTCGCCGAGCAGGTGGTCCTGCCCGACCACCTCCTCGATGCGCGCGGGCCGCATGCGGACGGCCAGAGGCGCGTCGGGGCTGTATGCGGGGACGCCCGCGTCATCGATGCCCTGGGCTGCGAAGAGATCCATGCGGACAGACTAACGCCCTGCGTGCGCAGGCGCGGGGCGGCCCCCGCTCTGGGAGGCCGCCCCGCAGAGCGCCTGGGGCTCAGCTCCCGCTCTTGCGCATGCCCCGCAGCGTCGGACCGGACATCACCTGGAGGACCACTAGGCCGCCGAGGATCAGCATGCACGCGCCGGCGCCCAGCAAGTAGCCGTTGAGGCCGTCCGCGGCGTCGGTGCGCAGCGAGTTCTCCAGCATCTGCGCGTGCGCGTTCATGGAAGCGGAGGTGTCGACCGCTGCGCCGTCCCCCGCGCCGGAGGCGGAGGTGGTGGCGACCTTGAACTGGGCCCACCCGACCAGGGTGTGGTCGCGCGTGGCGATGACGATCTTGTACTCGCCGTTGGGCAGGGACGGCAGATCCATCGACGCCTGGTTGTCGTCGCTGACCTGCAGCCACTGGGCCTGACGGCCCGGCAGGATGTTCGCGGAGACCCAGTCGCCGGCGGGCGCCTTGTCCGAGGGGACGTTCACGGTGACTTTGCCCGAGGCGAAGGAGGCGGAGACCCCCCCTGTGTTCGCGTCGGTGAGGTCGGACTCGCTGGCGACCGGCAGTACGGGCTCCCCATCCGGCTTCACCGTGTTGGAGGTCGCACTGGGCGTGGGATCCGGATCCGCGCTGCCGTCCGACTGGGCGGGGCCCGCAGTGCTGGGCGTCGGGTCAGGCGCGACGGGGGCGTGCGACGGCTCGGAGGGGACGGGCGGCTTCTCCGAAGTCGGCTCCTGCGGGGGCGTGTAGGGATCGGGGGTCTGCGTGGAGGGCTCCGGCTGCGGCTCGGAGCTGGGCACCGGATCGGGGGCCGGGGACTGGGGACGCGGACTGGCTGTGGTCGCATGGGACTGCGGGTCCGTGGTCGGCTCCTGCGTGGGGGCCGGGGCCGAGGTGGTGGGCGCCGGAGTGGTCGGGGTGGCCGTGGGCTGCGGAGCGGTGGGCGCCGGGGTGGTCGGGGCCTCGGAGGGCTCCGGCTCCGTGGTGGGCCCGGGCTCGGGCGCCTGGACGATCCGCAGGTAGTGCGCGGTCTTCGACTGCAGGGCGTCGCCCGCGTAGTAGACGTAGATCGTCAGCTTGTGCACGTCCCCGTCGTACCAGGAGGCCCTCTGGGGGTTGTTAGTGCCGTTCGGAAGATCGACGGACACGGCGAAGTCGCCGTCCGGGGACACCCGTCCGACGGCGTAGAAGTCGTCCCTGGCGAGCGGACCGCCCGTATCCGGGTTGGTCTGCGGCTCGTAGCGGGTGACGGCGCCCTCGTCGAGGAGGACGCCGACGTAGGCCCCCTTCGCCTCGGATTCAGTGGGGGTGAAGTCCGACCCGGGTATCACTGTGACACGCACTTCGGTGCTGGGGAGCTCGAGCGGCATGAACGGGTTGTCCCACCGGTCGCTCGCCGTCGCGGGGAGCATGACGGCGACGACGAGCACGAGGACGGCTCCGAGTCCAACGGTCAGGAACCGGAGTTGATTGGCGATCTGCCGCTGGGCGCTGACCGCGGCTCCGCGCGCGTGCTTCATCCCATCCTCCTTCGCGCCGACGGATCGGCATAATACGCGTCGTCTACCAGGTTAGCAAGAAGCTGGTGATCATGACGAGGAATAAACTACACCAGCGCGCGAACATTTTCCACAAGGTTTGTCGAGAAACACTAATCCGGCCGCGCCGTCCGACTGCACCCCGGGAAAAGGTTGGAACGGCGCCTAATGCGGGTGGGCCATCCTGCGGATGAAAGTGAAGGCGACGGTAACACCGAGGAGCAGCAGGCCGGCGCCGCCGACCATGACCCAGCTGTTGAGCCCGGAGGCCGATTCCTCACTGGACCCGCCGCCGGCGTTGGGGGGGACCGCCGCGTCCGCCGATACCCGGGTCGGCTCGGTGCTCGGCGAGGCGGAGGGCCGGGCCGTCGTCGGGCGCGTCGCGGGGGCGGTGCCCTGGGAAGGGGCCGCCGAGGAACCGCCGCCGGATGC
>NZ_CP017298.1:224099-227034 GCF_001746855.1 Pauljensenia hongkongensis
GAGCGGGCTCCGGAGTCGGCGGGGCCCCCTCGGCGGCCCCGTCCTCCACGGCCCGCGCCCCGCCCCTCGATTCGAGTGACGGCTCCCTGGAAATGGTCGGCGCGGAGCCCGGGCCAGTGGGCGTTTGCGAGGGCGAGGACGCCGAGGGGGACGGAGCAGGGGCAGAGGGCGCCGGACTCGACGACACGGACGGGGACGGAGCAGGGGTTGAGGGCGCCGGACTCGGCGACGCCGACGGGGACGTGCCCGAGGGCGAGGGGGACGGAGACGACGGGGTTTCCGCTGGGACGGGCTTCTCGGGACTGTTCGCGCAGTTCTCCGGGCGCAGCGGGGTCAGCGCGCCCACCACCGAGACCGAGAAGGTGACGCGCGCGCCGCTCGCGCCGTCGCTGATCGTAACCGTGTGCCTGCTGCCGGCCTCCCAGTCGTCGGGAACCGCGATCGCGGCCGTGAAGGCGCCCTGGGCGTCGAGTTCGACGACGTCCCACACCTGCCGGTCTTCCGCCAGGGAGCGCTGCGCCCATGGGGGGAGCTGCCTGTCGGCGGGGCGCAACTGCTTGCCCTCGTCCAACGCGACCGAGACGAACGCGCGCGCCGAGGCGACGACGGTCCAGCCGGTGCCCGACAACACGGCCTTCTGGCCGCGGACCCACTGGGAGGGCACCGTGATCCGGGAGGCACCCCCGGACACGATCCGGCACCCGGCCTGGCCCGCGCCATCGACTGGGGAGCCCCACAAATCCACGCTACTGGTCAAATTGCCGCTCTGGGCGTCGGCGCGCGCCTGAGAGCCGCCGTCCATGGCAATCGCGCCCACACCCAGTGCGGCGCCCGCGCACACCACGACGAGGCGCGCCAGACGCGACGCGCCCGTCGGTGCGAGTCCAGCCATCAGAGTCCCTTCGGAGCAGAGGCAACACTGAATACTGATCAGAATTTGTTCCAGTGTTGTAGTAACTAGATTCAGGATAAAGGATGCCGCGCACTCGCGACACCCCAGTTCGCGAAGTAGTACGCAAACCAGGGTATCAACACGCCGTTTCCCCTGCGATTCCGCCGCCCTTGTTCGACAAGTGTGACGCATTCTATTGCGGCGCGCTCCGCTTTCCTGACCCCTCGGTTACCACCGGGCGCCCGAGGGGGCGGTCCCGCGGACAAGGCCGCCGGGCCGCCCCCTCCCCCGTCGTGCGGGGCTCAACGGGTCAGTGGACCCAGACTCCCGAATCGTCGAACGTCCTGGGGACCCCGTTGACCCAGTGGCTGCCCGTCGCCATCGCGCCGGAGGGGAGGAAGTAGTACCAGTCCCCGCCGAGGTTCAGCCAACCGGTGGCCATGGCGCCACTGGGGTGCAGGAAGTACCACGTTCCGCCGTCGTTGATCCAGCCGATCGTCATCTGGCCCCCGTCGGCGAAGTGGTACCAGACGGCGTTGATCCGGTACCAGCCCGTGGCCATCGCCCCCGAGCCCCTCAGGTAGTACCAGGCGCCATCGATCTGGGCCCAGCCCATCGCCATCGCGCCGGACGCCTCCAAGTAGTACCAGCTCCCATCGAGTTGGAGCCAACCGGTGGCCATGGCGCCAGTCGCGGGGTCCAGGTAGTACCACACGCGGTCGACGAAGGCCCAGCCGGAGGCCTGGGCGCCGGACGGGGCGTAGTAGAACCACTTCCCATCGGCCCGCGCCCAGCCGGTCACCATGTACCCGGCCGCGTCGAAGCGGTAGGTGGATCCGTCGATCACTTCGGTCCCGTCCGCGGTGAAGGTGCCGTCGGCGTGCCGGTACCACCAGCCGACGGAGTCCTGGATCCACTGGCCCTCCGGATCCGGCTCGGCCGCCACCACGTGGTACTTCTGGATGTAGTCCAGCTTCGAGGATCCGTCACGGGCTCCGCCCTTCGTGACGGCGTACACATTGCCCCGCCCGTCCGCACGCGCCTCGTTCGGCATGGGGCCCGAGTCGAGCGTCTGCACGAGGGCGCCGTCCGCGTCGTGGACGGTGATGGTGCCGCTGTTGCGGTTGGTGACGTAGAGCAGGCGGTTGACTGCGTCGAAGGTCGCGTACAGCGCGCCGGAGCTGGGCTGCTCATCGCCCTCAGGAGCGGGGGGCGGGGTGGGCGCGTTGGACAGGACTTGGCCGTCCTTGGTGAGCACCGTGAGGGTGCCACTGCCCTGATCGACGACGTAGAGCCTGCCGGTCCCGGGGTCGCGGGCGACTCCCGTGGCCTGTTGGACGTTGTCGGGCAGCGGGATGAAGTCCACCGCAGATGCTGCCAAGTCGACCCTGGCGACCTTGTTGGTCGAGGTCGACCCCACGTAGAGGACACCGCCCTCCGAGTCGAGCTCCAGGCCCATCGAGGCGAACTCCTCGGGGGTGGGGGCCAGGACGATGTCGTCGAGCTGGGCGAGGGTGGTCGTGTCGAAGACGTGGACCGTGTTCGAGCGCGCGGCGTTGACATAGGCGCGGCCCCTTGCCGCGTCGATGCGCACATCGCGGGAGTGGGAGACGATGCCCTTGTCGAACTGCTTGACCAGTTCGAGCGTGTCGGCGTTGTAGACGGCGATCGTGTTCTGACGGGTCTGGGTGATCCACACCGTGTTGTGGGCGTCGTCGACGTCGACGCCATAGGCCGCATAGGGCATATTGGGAACGGTCTTCCCATCGCGCCCGGTGTACGTGTCATCGATGGCGGGGTTGATGTAGGCCTCGAGCTTGAGGGTGTCGGCGTTGAGCTTCATGATCGCCGAGCCGCCGAAGTCGGGTCCGGGGCGCCCGATCGAGGAGGTGACGTAGATCGAGCCGTGCCTGGGCGAGTAGGCCGTCTGGTAAAGACCGCCGAGCAGTTGGGTCTCGACGCCCGCGATGGAGCCGGCCTTGGCCGCGTCGGTGCCGGGAACGGCGGAAACCCGGGCGTTGGCGTCGGGGACGGGCTTGGGGG
>NZ_CP017298.1:227226-229568 GCF_001746855.1 Pauljensenia hongkongensis
AGCGCGGCCGCGAGCGCGCCCGTCGCGATGCGGCCGAGCGGGCCGCGCGCGGTGGTTGAACGCATGGATTGACCTCCGTATTGATTTGCCCGGGCTTAGTTTATATAGGGTTACCTAATTGCCCGGCCCTTCGAGGCTAGCACCCCTTCCGCGGCTGGCGGAAGGCCCTGTGGGGATCATCGCGCCAGGCCCGCGCCTCACGGCAACGGGATCACAATGGGCCTGCCCGTCTCGGGGTCGTCGATGATGCGGCAGGCCACGGAGAAGACGTCCTCTATGAGTTCGGCGGTCACGATCCGCCCGGGGTGCCCCTGCGCCACGAGGCGCCCGTCCTTCATGACCAGCAAGTGCGTGGCGTAGCGGAAGGCGAGGTGGAGGTCGTGCAGGACGGCCACGACCGTGCGCCCCTCGCGGTGGAGGCGCCCGGCCATGTTGAGCACTTCCAGTTGGTGGTTGAGGTCGAGGTAGGTGGTCGGCTCGTCGAGGAGCAGGATCCGCGTGCACTGCGCCAGGGCCATCGCGATCCACACCCTCTGGCGCTGGCCGCCCGAGAGCTCGGAGAGCCGTCGCGCCGCGAGCCCGGCGACGCCCGCGTCGGCCATGGCCCGTTCAACGGCGTCGTCGTCCGCCTCGCTCCACTGGCGCACGAGGCTCTGGTACGGGTACCGGCCGCGTCCGACCAGTTCCTCGACCAGCATGTCGTCAGGGGCCTGGGGGGACTGCGGGAGCAGTCCCAGACGGCGCGCCACCCCCTTCTGGTTCATGGCGCGGATGTCCTGCCCGTCCAGCAGCACTCGGCCGCCCCGTAGCGCGAGGACCCGGGCGAGCGAGCGCAGCAGTGTCGATTTGCCGCACGCGTTGGGTCCGACGATGACAGTGAGCTCCCCGTCGAGGACATCGATGTCGACGTGGTCGAGCACGGGTGGGCGGTTGGCGTACCCCACGACGATGCCGCGCGCCCGCAGAGTGGGTTCTATGGCTTTCATATCCGGTTCCTCCGGTACTCGTGGGCCAGCAGGACGAGGAGGTACACTCCGCCGGCGCACCCGGTGACGACGCCGACCGCCAGTTCGCCGGGCGCGATGAGGCGTTGGGCGACGATGTCTGAGCCCAGCACCAGGAGCGCGCCGACCGCGGCGGACGGGGCGAGCAGGGAGCCCGGAGCGCCCGTGAGCCGGTGGGCGATGTGGGGGGCGGCCAGGGCGACGAACGCCACTGGGCCGGCCACGGCGATGGCCATCGAGACCAGCACGATGCCCGTGCACACCGCGACGAGGCGGGTGCGCCCAGTGCGCGCGCCCAGGGCCGTGGCGGCGTCGTCCCCCAGGGGGATCAGCGCCAGTGGGCGCGAGAGCCACGTGAGTGCGGGCAGGCAGGCGGCGAGCGCCGCCACCAGCGCTACGGTGCGGACCGTCGTCACGCCGGACAGCGATCCCGCGCTCCACATCTGGGCGCGCTGGGCGGCCTCCAGGGGGGCCTTGACGAGCAGGAGCGAGTTGAGGGCGCGCAGCGCGGCGGAGACGCCGATGCCGACCAGGACGACGCGCGCGCCCGCGAGCCGCGTCCCCCCGGCTAGTGCGAGGATGAGTGCGCCCGACACGACGCCGCCGATGACGGCGCCGATCGCGGTGGCGACGGGCGTGGAGCCGAGGACGATGATCGCGACGAGCGCCCCCGAGGCCGAGCCCGCCGTGAAGCCCACGATGTCGGGACTGCCAAGGGCGTTGGAGGACACGACCTGGAAGAGACGGCCCGATAGCCCCAGGGCGGCGCCCACGCCGATGCCCGCGATGGTCCTGGGCAGGCGGACCGACTGGACGAAGTAGACGCCCAGGAAGTCGTCGCCGGGTCCGGCGTCGCCCAGGAGGCGCCGGTAGGACTCCGCGGCGCTGAGCCCGTAGTCCCCGAGGGCGAGCGAGTGGGCCGCCAGCGCGAGGACGGCGACCACGGCGGCAGTGGTGACCAGTGCGCTGCGCCGGTGCGCCCTGATCGACAGTCCCGCTGCGCGCGCCACGGCGTAGCGAGCGCGGGCGGGGCGCCCGCTCCTCCCGCTCACGCCGACGCCCCCCGGCCGCGTGCCAGCGCCACGAAGAAGGGGGCCCCGATGAGGGCCAGGACGACGCCGACGGGGACCTCCTCGGGGACGAGCACCCTGGCCACGACGTCCGCGATGAGCACCCAGGCGCCGCCCAGGACGGCGCTGAGGGCACTGAGGGCGCTTTGCCCCGATCCGACGAGCCTGCGCGCGATGAGCGGGACGGCCAGTCCGACGAAGCCCAGAGGGCCGCAGACCGCGGTCGCCGCTCCGGCGAGCGCGCCCACGGCGACCAGTCCGCAGGTCC
>NZ_CP017298.1:229618-233563 GCF_001746855.1 Pauljensenia hongkongensis
CCCGCACGCCCAGCCCGGCCGCGGCCTCGTCCCCGAGGGCGAGGGCGCCCAGCGCCGGGCCGAGGAGCGCGGCGATGACGGCGCCGACCGCTAAGGGCGCGCCCGCCCACGCCAGCGAGGAGAAGCGCACGCCCTCGAGGGAGCCCGACACCCAGTGGCGGAACTCGTTGAAAGCGAATTGGTCGGCGAGGACGACCGCCTGCGTGAGCGAGGACAGGGCCGCGGTGAGGGCGATGCCCGCCAGTGCCAGGCGGGCGCGCGAACCGGGACCGCCGCGCCCCGCCAGCAGGTGGACGGCGCAGGAGGCGGCCAGCGCCCCGGCCAGGGCGGCGGTGGCGTTGCGCGCCTGCGTGGAAACCCCGGTCGCGGCGCAGGCGCTCACGACTCCGAGGGCCGCTCCCGCGTTGACCCCGAGGATCCCGGGATCGGCCAGGGGGTTGCGCGTGAGCGCCTGCATGACGGCTCCTGCCAGGCCGAGCGCGCATCCGACGACGAGGCCGGCGATGGTGCGCGGGACCCGCATCCGGACCACCACCTCGGTGTCGATCGGCGTCCCCGTGCCCGTGAGCGCCTGCCAGACCTGGGCCGGGGAGAGCACGCGCGAACCGATGGCGAGGGAGGTGGCCATGGAGAGGAACAGCACGAGGGCGCAGACGCTGAACACGGGAGCCCCGCGGAGCAACGGCGGACGGCACCCGGATCGGGAGCCGGACGGGCCCGCGCTCCGGCGCAGCGCGGGCCCCCTCCGCTCAGCGGTGCCGCGAACGCCCAACAGTCACTTCAGGAAGGTCGACTCGATGTCGGACACGATCGTGTCCATGAGGATGTAGCCGCCGGTCGAGGTCCACACGGAGCCGTCGACGGGGACGACGTGGCCGGCCTGCTCGGCGCCGAGACCGGCGAAGCCGGGGGTCTGCCGGGCCTCCTCCAGCGCCTGGCGGGACGCCTCGACGCCGGCGCTGCCGCCCGCGCTCGGGTTGTTGACCGAGGAGCCGCCCAGGGTGCCGAAGAAGATCCAGTCGGCGTCGATCTGGTCGATGTTCTCCAGGGAGACCGGTTCGGAGTGGCCCGGGCCCTCCCTGTCCTGGTTGGCGGGGCGCTTCATGCCGAGGTCGCTCAGGGCGCGCCCGGCGGGCAGCTCCTTGAGGATGAGGCCCGCGGTGTCGCCCTGCCAGCGGACGACGGAGTACGTCTGGTCGAGGTAGCCGGCTGCGGCGAGCCCGGCCGAGACTGCGGAGACGTGGGCGTCGTACTCGGCGAGTTTCGCCTCGCCCTGGTCCTTGAGGTTGAGGGCGTCGGCGGTGACCTGGAAGTTGGCCCGCCAGTCGCCCCCGGCGTCGCCGGTGTAGACCACCGGGGCCGTCTCCTTCAACGAGGCGAGCGCGTCGGGATCGTTCTTGATGGAAGTGCCATCGACGAGGATGAGGTCCGGCTTGGCCGCGCCGATGGCCTCCACGTTGGGCTTGCCGACGGAGCCGAGGACCGCCACGGAACCAGCGCGGTCGGCCAGGTAGTTGGCAACGGTGTCCTGCCCGCGCCCGGCGACGGCCCCGATGGGCGTGACGCCCAGCGCCAAAGCGTTGTCGGTGGTGGGCTCGGAGAGCGTGACCACACGGGACGGACGGCCGGGGACGGTGACCTGCTCGCCGTTGGCGTCCACCACGGTGCGCGTGGCCCCCCCGGACTCCGCAGCGCCCCCCGCTGAGGCGGGCCCGTCCGGGCCGCGCCCGCACGCGGCCAGTGAAAGGGTCATTGCGAGCGCCACCGCCGTGGCGCCGAGTTTACGAGCGATTCCCACTGCTCCTCCATTCGGTACGGGATACTCCCATGGTCACTAAAGGCAAGGCTAGCCTAATCTAAATCGACGAGAGGCGGCAGTCCCGTTCTCGTTGCATCCCTCTCACATCGCAGAGATCCGGTCGAGGGCGTCGGAGAGACCGTAGCGCCACCACGCGTAGTCGTGGCCGCCCCGGTACTCCCGGTAGCCCACCAGCGCCTCCCCCGCCGCCGCGGCGAAGGACCGGGCCAACCCCACCATCCCCGCCTCGTGGCTGCCCACCTGCACGACGACCCGCGCGTCGGCGGCGGGCACCAGGGATCCCCCGGTCAGGCCCCGCAGCAAGGACCCCTCTCCCCTGCCGCGCTGCGGTCCGCCCACCCAGTACGATCCCGACTGGCACACGCCCACGGCGACCAGATCCGGGCGCGTCAACGCCAGGTGCGCGCAAGCGAGGCCCCCGTAGGACTGGCCGCAGACCACCATGGGGCGCTCCGCGCCCACGACTCCCGCGATGGCCCCGACCAGCGCCTCCACCCGCCCCGGGTCCGTGAGCGCGGCCTCGCGCCGGAGGGACCGCCCTGTGTCCACGAGGACGAGATCCCACTGCCCTGTACGCCCTGACAGTGCCCGCACCACGCCGTTCGCCCGCCAGTTCGCCGCGTCGAAGAGCACGAGGACACCGGGCTCCTGACCGGCGCCGCCCCGCCCGACGCCCCGGACGAGTTCCACCGAACGGGCCCCGCAGCCGCCGCCCCGGCTGCGCACGGCCTCCACGACCTCCACCCCGGACCCCGCCGCGTCCGGCCCATGGGCGCGCGCCCAGTCCGGGTGGGCGCGCGCCGAGGGCCCGTGCCACAACGAGGCGGGCATCGCGCGCCCGTTGGCGATGGCGCCCGGGCAGTGGGGGTCTGCCAGTCCGGCCATGTGGAAGGCCAGCCACCCGTCCCTGGTGCGGCCGGTACCGGATGGGATGGGCGAGGCGGACTCGACGACCTGGTAGCTCAGCACCCCGTCGCTGGGCAGCAGGCAGCACAGAGCCCACCAGCCGGTCGCCCCCACCGGTTCCATGAGAGCCGGACGCAGATCCTCGCGGTGGTTGTCGGTGAGGGAACTGAGGTGGAGCGCCACGCAGGCCGTCCCCGGGCGGGCACTGCGCCACAGGAACGTCGCGGGAACCATCTCGACGCCCCCGACACGGCAGGGCTCGCCGACCAGTGGCGTGCCCGCGCGCGCGAGCCCCTCCAGGCCCGGGCCGTCCGCTCCTGCCACCGCGCAGGGCAGGTCGAGGCGGATCGGCGCCCCTCCCTCCAGGGGCGTGGGATCCAGGCGCCGGTTCCAGCCGTCCGTCACTCGAAAAGGGACACGTCCCCCGCGCCGCGGCGCACCACCTCGGCGGTTCCGGAGGTGAAGTCGACGACCGTCGTCGGCTCGGCGTCACCCACGGGCCCGACGACCACCAGGTCGACCCTGGAGCCGATGCTCTCGTCGACCTCCCGGCCGTCCGTCAACGGCTCGGTCTCGCCCGGCAGGATCAGCGTCGAGCACAGGAGGGGCTCGCCCAGGGCGGAGACGACGGCCTGCGTGATGGCGTGGTCGGGCAGGCGGACCCCGACCGTGTGCTTCTTCTTGTTGAGCGTCATACGGGGCACCTCCTTGGTGCCGCGCAGGATGAAGGTGTAGGGGCCGGGGGTCAGCGCCTTGATCGTGCGGAACTCGTGGTTGTCGAGGATCACGAGCTCGCCGAGCTGGGCGAAGGACGAGCACAGCAGGGAGAAGTTGTGCTTGTCATCGAGGCGGCGCACGTCGCGGATCGTGTCCATGCCCGCCTTGTTGCCCAGGCGGCACGCGATCGCGTACCCCGAGTCCGTGGGCAGGGCGACGACCCCGCCCTCGCGCAACAGGCCGACCACCTTGTCAACGAAGCGCTTCTGAGGATTCACCGGATGCATCTCTACGTACGACATACACCTATTGTGCACGATACCCCGGGCGGCCGTGGGCGAAACGGCGGCACTCGCCCGATCGACCGCCCGCGCGGAGCCCCGTGCCCGCTGGGGGCACCGCCCGAACCCCTGGCGGGCCGGAGGGCCCGCCACGGGCACCCTGCTCGCGGCGGGGGCCGATGGGACAACCAGTTCGGGGGTCGTGGCACCGCGGGCCCCGTG
>NZ_CP017298.1:233801-240165 GCF_001746855.1 Pauljensenia hongkongensis
TCCCGGGCCCTGCGCGCGGTGGGGCCGCGCCGCTCAGGAGGCGGGGGCCTCCTCGCCGCGCTTCCTCGGCTCGGCGTCCACGCCCGCCTCCTTGCGCTGGGCGGGGGTGATCGGAGCCGGGGCATCGGTGAGCGGGTCGTAGCCGCCGCCCGACTTCGGGAAGGCGATGACATCGCGGATCGACTCGGACTTGGTCAGCAGGGCCACGATGCGGTCCCACCCGAAGGCGACCCCGCCGTGCGGGGGCGCGCCGAACTTGAAGGCGTCCAGCAGGAAGCCGAACTGCGCCTGCGCCTCCTCCTCGCCGATGCCCATGACGGCGAACACGCGGTTCTGCACGTCCCGGCGGTGGATGCGGATCGAGCCCCCGCCGATCTCATTGCCGTTGCACACGATGTCGTAGGCGTAGGCCAGGGCGTTGCCCGGATCCTCGTCGAAGGAATCGACCCACTCGGGCTTGGGGGAGGTGAAGGCGTGGTGGACGGCCGTCCACGCGCTGTGGCCGAGAGCCACGTCGCCCTCCGCCTCGGCGTCCCCAGTGGGTTTGAACAGGGGCGCGTCGACGACCCAGGTGAACGCCCAGGCGTCGGGGTCGACGAGGCCGCAGCGCTTGCCGATCTCCAGGCGGGCGGCGCCGAGCAGCTCGCGCGAGGGCGTGGGCTTGCCCGCGGCGAAGAAGATGCAGTCCCCGGGCTTGGCGCCGGTGGCCTCGGCCAGGCCCTCGCGCTCGGCCTCGGAGATGTTCTTGGCGACGGGACCGCCCAGGGCCCCGTCCTCGGCCACGGTCACGTAGGCCAGGCCCTTGGCGCCCCGTGCCTTGGCCCATTCCTGCCACTTGTCGAAGGTGCGACGCGGTTGGGAGCCGCCGCCGGGCATGACGACGGCGCCCACGTAGGGGGCCTGGAACACGCGGAAAGGGGTGTCCTTGAAGTAGTCGGTCAGCTCGGTCAGCTCCAGGCCGAAGCGCAGGTCGGGCTTGTCGGACCCGTAGCGCTCCATGGCGTCCTTGTAGGTCATGCGGGGGATCGGCGTGGCCAGGTCGTACCCGATCAGCGCCCACACGTTCCTCAGGACGTCCTCGGCGACGGCGATGACGTCGTCCTGGTCGACGAAGCTCATCTCGATGTCGAGCTGGGTGAACTCGGGCTGGCGGTCGGCGCGGAAGTCCTCGTCGCGGTAGCAGCGCGCGATCTGGAAGTAGCGCTCCATGCCCGCCACCATGAGCATCTGCTTGAAGAGCTGGGGGGACTGGGGCAGCGCGTACCACGAGCCGGGGGCCAGGCGCGCGGGAACGATGAAGTCGCGGGCGCCCTCCGGGGTGGAGCGCGTCAGCGTCGGCGTCTCGATCTCAACGAAGTCGTGGGCGTACAGCGTGTCGCGGGCCGCGCGCGACACCATCGAGCGCAGGCGGAGGGCGCGCTGCTCGGGTTCGCGGCGCAAGTCGAGGTAACGGTACTTCAGGCGCACCTCCTCGCCGACGTTGCCCGAGTCCTCCGCGTGGGACGAGACCTGGAAGGGCAGCGGCGCCGAGGGGTTGAGGATCTCGATGTCGTCGCCCATGACCTCGATGGCGCCCGTGGGCAGGTTCGGGTTCTCGTTGCCCTCGGGACGGGCGACGACCTCGCCGGTGACCTTGAGGACGAACTCGCTCCTGAGCTCGTGGGCCACTGACTCGTCGCGCACGACCACCTGGGCGATGCCCGAGGCGTCGCGCAAATCGACGAACGCGACGCCCCCGTGGTCGCGGCGCCTGTCCACCCAACCGGTGAGCGTGACGGTCTGGCCGATGAGGTCCTTCCCCAGGGAGCCGATGGTGTGAGTGCGGAGCACGTGCAGTCCTTTCGTCGGTGCCATCCGCGAGACGGGCGGAGGCACGTGGGATTCTACGCGCCGGGAGCGGTTGCGGGGAAACGCATCGGCTAGAATCGCCGCTATGCCACGAACGTCACCCGCCTCCCCAGCCTCCTCGGAAAGGCCCCGCTGGTGCGCGCAGGAGGTGTCCTTGATGGTCGGCTCGGTCCTGCTCATCACGCTGGTCGCCTTCGAGGAACTGGCGTCGACGTCCATCATGCCCAGCGTGGTCGCCGACCTGGGGGCCGAACGGTGGTTCTCCCTGGCCTCGGGCGCCGCCCTGGCCGCCCAGTTGGCGGCCACCGTCGTCGCCGGCCTCGCGTGCGACTGGCGCGGTCCGCGTTTCGTCATGGCGTGGGGGCTGGCCCTGTTCACCTCCGGCCTCGTGGTGTCCGCGCTGGCAGGGACCATCTCCGTCTTCGTGGTCGGCAGGCTCATGATGGGCCTGGGCGGCGGGCTGCTCATCGTGCCCCTCTACGTGCTGATCGGCTCCGTGGCCGACGCCGCCCACCGCCCCGCCTTCTTCGCGTCCTTCTCCTTGGCGTGGGTGGTCCCCAGCCTCGTCGGGCCCGTCATCGCGGGCTACGTGGTGCGCGCTTTCGGATGGCACCCGGTGTTCGGATTCGTCCCCCTGCTCACCGCCGTGGCCGTCCTGCCCCTGGTGGGGATCCTGCGCGGACTCACCCACCCGCCCAGCCCGCGCCCCCCGAAGCTGTGGGCCATGGCGCGCACCGGCGCGGTCGCGGGCACGGGCGCCGCGCTCATCCAACTCGCCGGCGCCCTCGACCCGGCGTGGCGCTCCGTCGTGGTGGCCGTGTTCGCCGCGGGGATCGCCATGTGCGCGTGGTCCCTGCCCCGGCTGCTGCCGCGCGGTGTGTTCGCTCTGCGCCGGGGCATCGGGGCGGGCGTCATGGCGCGGCTGCTCGCCATGGGCGTCCAAGCCGGCGCGGGCGTGTTCATCCCCCTCCTCCTCCAGCGCATCCACGGCTGGCCCGAGCACACGGCCACCCTGTGGGTGTCCGCCGGCTCACTGGCGTGGGCGGCGGGGGCCGTCATCCAGTCGCGGGTCAAGAGCCCGGGGGGCCGCTCCCGCCTGCCCCTCGCGGGCACGGTGCTGCTGGCCGCGGGCGTCGCCTCCCTGGCGGCGCTGCTCACTCCTGTGGTCCCCCTGTGGGTGGCGCTGGCCGGGTGGATGGCCGCAGGACTGGGCACCGGGCTCTTCCACTCCTCCCTGTCCGTCCTGGCCCTGGAGATCACCCCCGCCGCCAAGCACGGGAAGGTCGCCTCGTGGTTGCAGGTCGCCGACTCGGCGGGGCCCGCCATCGAGCTCGCGTCCGTGTCCGTCCTCATGGGCGTGTGGGCGGACTCGGGGGCGACCGGCGCCCTCGCCTATGCCCCGGCTTACGTGGTCGCGGTGGTCCTCGCCTGTGCGGCGGTCGCCGCGTCGAGGCGCATCGCATGACCCCCACGCCGTGCGAGGGAGCCGGATGGCGGGTACGGCGGGACCGCGGGTTCAGGTAACGGAGTTGACGGCCGGACGGGTGGCGCGTCCCCGCCAGGGCCGGGCCCCGGACCGGCTCCCCCCAGGCCGCGCGCCCCTCCCCCGGGTTGCGCCCCCAGTCCCCGGGTTGCGCACACAAGGACCCCGATTTACGAAACACCCGCCGCACACAAGGGCTTGATTCCGCCCTTGTGTGCGATGCCGTGTTGCCTGATTCCGGCCCTTGTGTGCGACACCGAGAAGGGCGGGCGGTGACGGGCCACGCGCCGCGGCCCGCAGGCCCCGAAGGGGGAGGCCGCACCGACGCGCGTTACTGGCGCCGACGCGCGTTGTTCGCACCAGCGCGCGTTATATCCCCCTCGCGGTGTCAACGACTCCCTCGCGATGCCGACAACCCCCTCGCAGTGTCAACGACCCCCTCACGGTGTCGACAACGCGCGTCGGCACACCGCGCGCCTGAGAGCGAGGGCGCCCCCTTCCGCGCTGGGAGGCAGTCAGGCCCGAGAGGATGTCCCACAGGCCGGAGACGTGTCCCCCTTCCGCGCTGGGGGCAGCCCTGACTTGCCCGGGCGCGGGGGACCGAGTGGCCGTGCTCGGCCGCTGGGCGCTTCAGTCCTCGTAGCGGCGCTTGCCGAACCGGCGCGCGTCGTCGTTGCGCCCGCGCCCCTCGTCACGGCGGCGGTCCTTGTGGCCGAAGCCCCTCCCGGACTCCCTCGCGCCGAAGTCGTCGCGCGCCCGGCGCTTCTTGATGTCCCTCTCCCAGCGCTCGGTCCTCACGGAGCGGTGCCAGCCGCCGCGCTGGGACTCGCGCCCTCCGCGTCCATCCGCCTCGAAACGGTCACTGCGGTCGAAACGGTCACCACGACCAGGACGGCGGTCCTCGCGGTCGAAGCGCTCGTCGCGTCCACCGCGGTCCCCCCGGTCGAAACGGTCGCCCCTGCCGGAGCGCTCGAAGCCCCCGCGCCGGTCCTCGCCGAGGCGGTCGTCGCGGTCAGAGCGGCGGTCCCCCCTGCTGGGGCGGTCGAAGCGCTCGTCGCGTCCACCGCGATCCTCCCGCTCGGAACGGTCGTCACGATCGGAGCGGCGCTCGCCCCTGCTGGGGCGCTCGAATCCACCGCGCTCGAAGCGGTCGCGCCGCCCGGGGCCCTCGTCCACCCGGATCCGCAGCTGGCGGCCGGAGACGTAGCCCTTGGAGATGCGCGAGAGCTGCTCGGCGCTCAGATCCGCGGTGATGTCCACCAACGAGAACGTCGGGAAGATATCGATGTGCCCGATGTCCCGGCCGTCGATCCCGCCCTCTCCGGCGATGGCGCCGACGATGGAACCGGGCTTGACGCGGTCCTTCCTGCCGACCTCGACCCGGTAGCGCGTGCCCGGGCCCGCCACGGCGCGACCGCCCCCGCGGCGGCGGGCTCCGTCACGGCCGCCCTTGAGGGGCCTGTCCTTGTCGCGCCCCGCCTCGAAGCTGGCGCCCACGAACTCCCCGGACTCGTCGAGCCCCTCCTCGCGGCGGGCCCTGCCCCGCCCCCGGCGGTCGGACTCCGCTCGCGGCGCGGGGCCCTCGTCGCCAACGGCCTGGGCGATCAGCGCCGCCGCGACGTCCTCGACGTCCAGGGAGGCGGCCATCTGCTCCAGGAGCTCCCGGTACATTCCCAGGCGGCCCCGTTCGACCCGTGCGCCCACGCCCTCGAGCAGCCGGCGGGCCCGGAACTCGGACACGGCGGCGGGCGAGGGGATCGCCACTTCCTCCATCGGCGTCCCCGTGAGTTTCTCGATGCGGCGCAGGCGCGTGTGCTCGCGGGGGGTGAAGAACGTCAGTGAGCGCCCCTGGCGCCCCGCCCGGCCCGTGCGCCCGATGCGGTGCACGTAGGCCTCGGGCTCGCGGGGCACGTCGAAGTTGACGACCAGGGAGATCCTCTCCACGTCCAGGCCCCTGGCCGCCACGTCCGTGGCGACCAGGACGTCCAGGGAGCCGCTCTTGAGGCGCTCGACCATGCGCTCGCGCTCGGTCTGGGCGACGTCACCGGAGATGCCCGCCGCGCGGAATCCGCGCCCGGACAGCTCCAGCGACACCTCCTCGACATCGACGCGGGTGCGCACGAAGACGATGGCGGCGTCGGCGTCCTCCTGGCCCGCGGCGATGTGCTGGGCGCGCGTGGCCAGGACACGGCTGAGGGCGCCGATCTTGTGCTTGTAGGGGACGACCGCGTAGGTCTGGTGGATCGTGTCGACGGTCGACGACTCCTCGGAGACGGCGACCTTGACCGGGTCCTTGAGGTGCTCGCGCGCCACCTTCTCGATGGCGGGGGGCATCGTCGCCGAGAACAGCGCCGTGAGACGGTCGTCGGGAGCGGAGGAGGCGATGGTCTCCACGTCCTCGGCGAAGCCCATGCGCAGCATCTCGTCCGCCTCGTCCAGGACCAGCATGCGCACACCGGAAAGATCCAGCGCGCCCTTCTCAATGAGGTCGATGACGCGGCCGGGAGTGCCCACGACCACTTGGGCGCCGCGCTTGAGGGCGCCGATCTGCGGACCGTAGGGGCTGCCGCCGTACACGGGGACGACCACCAGCTCCGCCGTGCGGGCCGCGAAGTCCTCGATGGCGGCGGCGCTCTGCATGGCGAGCTCGCGGGTGGGGGCGAGCACCAGGGCCTGGACGGCCTTCTCGTCCGCGTCGACGATCGCCAGCAGGGGCAGGCCGAAGGCCGCGGTTTTGCCCGTGCCGGTCTGGGCGATGCCGACGACGTCGCGCAGGTCGAGCAAAGGGGGGATCGCCTCGGCCTGGATGGGGGTCGGTGTGACGAATCCCATGTCTGTGACGGCCTGGAGGAGTTCGTCCGGCAGGCCGAGGTCCGCGAAGGAGACCGTGTCCTCTTCTCCGGAGCCCCCGTCCTCCGCCGCACTCCCCTCCTCTTCGGGGCCTTCGTCGGCGCCGCCGTCCTGGGCGGCGCGCGCCCCGTCGGCCCGTTCCCCGGTCGGCGCGCCCGCGTCGACTGCGGCCGGGGCGTCCAG
>NZ_CP017298.1:240219-273384 GCF_001746855.1 Pauljensenia hongkongensis
CCAGCGCGGGGGCGCTGTCCGCGGGCCGGACGGGCCCGGCCCCGTCATTGTCGGCCCCCTCGTGGGGAGCCGCGGTGACCGTGTCCGCCCCCCGGGGATCCGCCGGGGCGGTGGTCGCGTCAAAGGGGGCCGCGGCTCCGCCGGGGCCGTCGATGGCGTCAGAAGTCATAGGGGTGTCGGGCATGTGTGTTCCTCCGTGTTGATCGTGGATTGCAGAACCGTCTCGGGTGGGCCTGCGTCGGGCCCCGCGCGGCCCGCCTTGTCCACAACACATTCCGGTCGACCCGGGCACCATATTCAGGAGGCTGCGCCTCTTCGCTCCCCCACCCTATCGGTTGGACCGCGTCCAGGGCCCCAACCCGCCGGTGACTTCTCTCACCGGTGGTGTGCGGGGAATCAGGGCCGGACCGGGGCCCTTCCCTGATGCAACGACGGGGTCGGCGTCCGTAGGATGGCGTTATGAGCGACGAGAAGCCCCTGGACGAGGAACCCCCGAAGAAGCGCCGCCGCTCCGCCCGCGCCATCGGCGCCGGAGTGGTCGTGGCGGTCCTCGTCGTCACGGGCGCGATCGGGTGGGCCCTGCACGCCTACGGACCGCACTTCGGGATCTGGTTCCCCCCGCCCTCGGCGCGCGACTACGGGCGCACCGCGCTGGGGCTCCTCGACGACGGCCTGTACGCGGACACCCCCCAGTGGGCCGGGGCCCGCGCCGACGCCGCCACCCGCATCGACGCCGCCACCACCCACGACGAGGTCGACGCCGTCCTGGGCGATGCCATCGGAGTCGCCGGCGGCAAGCACTCCTTCCTCGCGGACGCCGACTCGGACGAGCAGGGGGCCGACTCCTACGAGGCGCCGACCTGGTCGATGAGCGGCTGCGTGCTCACGGTCGCCCTGCCCGGCTACATGGGCACGCCCGAGCAGGGCAGCTCCTACGCCAATTCCATCGCCGACGCCCTCAGCCAGGACGACCTGTGCGGTGTCGTCGTCGACCTCCGCGACAACGACGGAGGGGACATGGGCCCCATGATCGCGGGCCTCTCCCCGCTGCTGCCCGACGGCGTCGTCGCGACTTTCACCATCGGCGACCGGCGCACCCCTGTCGCGCTGTCCGACGGAAGGGTCTCCGGAGGGGGCACCCCGACCTCGGTGGGCCAGAGGGCGAAACTCGCGGTGCCCGTGGCCGTCCTCACCTCCGAGCGGACGGCGTCGTCGGGCGAGCAGGCCCTCCTGGCCTTCAGGGGGATGGCCAATGTCCGCACCTTCGGCCAGCCGACCGCGGGGTACGCCTCGGTGAACACCGCGATCCCCCTGTACACGGGCCGCACGATGGTCCTCACCGTCGGCACCACCACCGCGCGCACGGGCGAGGAGTTCGGGGACGACCCCATCGCGCCGGACGAGATCCGTGAGGCCGACGAGGCGCCCACCGCCGCCCAGGAGTGGATCGCGAACAACCAGTGACCACGGGCGGCGCGCTCGGACCGGGACGGCCGGCGCAGGCCGAGCGCCCGGTCGCCGACCGCCTGGGGCGGGGAGCGCTCAGACCGGGACGACCCCGGGGGCGAGGTCCTGCGCGGGCGGCGCCCACGTGGCGGAATCGGCCTCCACCTGCTCGCCCGAGCGGATGTCCTTGACCGTGTCCGCCCCGTCGGAACCGGGGAACCACACGAAGGGGATGGCGCGCCTGTCGGCGAACTTGATCTGCTTGCCGAACTTCGCGGCACTGGGCGCGACGTCCGTGGGGATGCCCCGTGCCCGCAACGCGCGGGCGACCGCCTCGGAGCGCTCCCGCTCCTCCTCGCTGGCCACGGCGACGACCACGGCGGTCGGCACCGGGCGGGTCGCGCGCACCAGGGGCGCCGAGATCATCCGGGACACCAGGCGCGAGACGCCTATAGACAGGCCGACGCCCGGGTAGGAGCGCTTGGAGTCGCTGGCCAACGAGTCGTAGCGCCCGCCCGAGCAGATAGAGCCCAGATCCTCGTGGCCCTCCACCTCCGACTCGTAGACCGAGCCCGTGTAGTAGTCCAGGCCGCGGGCGATCCGCAGATCCGCGACGAGCGCGCCCGGCATGCGGGAGCCCGCGGCATCCAGCAGCGCGCACAATTCGCCCAGGCCCTCCTC
Source organism: Pauljensenia hongkongensis (assembly GCF_001746855.1). Classification (GTDB taxonomy): domain Bacteria; phylum Actinomycetota; class Actinomycetes; order Actinomycetales; family Actinomycetaceae; genus Pauljensenia; species Pauljensenia hongkongensis. The sequence continues at coordinate 242,347 of NZ_CP017298.1, forward strand.
CAGGAGGGGCCCAGACAGGCCCAGCTCCGCCACCCGGGAGCGGACCTCGGAGGACGAAGCGCTGCGGATGCGCGCCATCTCCAGCAGCGCGCGCGCCTGCGCGGCTCCGATGCCACTGGCGGCGAGCTCCCCGGCGACGCCCTCCGCGCCGATCTTGTCGAGTTTGTCCAGGCCCCGCAGCGCGGCGTCCACGTCGCCGACCCCCAGGCACTCGCACGCGCCCTGGACGACCTTGCGGTTGTTCACGAGAACCCTCACAGGCGGGATCGGCAGGGAGTTGAGCGCCTCCGCCATGACCAGGGGCAGGTCGACCTCGAAGTGGAACGGCAGCTGCCCGTTGCCCACCACGTCGATGTCGGCCTGCGTGAATTCGCGGAAGCGGCCCTCCTGCGGGCGCTCACCGCGCCACACCTTCTGGATCTGGTAGCGCTTGAAGGGGAAGTCCAACTCGTTGGCGTTCTCGACGACGTAGCGCGCGAAAGGGACCGTGAGGTCGAAGTGGAGGCCCATGCGGCGCTCCTTGCCGGGGCGGCGGCCCCCCTGCTCGGCCTTGAGGGCCTGCAGGCGGTCGAGGACGTAGATCTCCTTCGAGGTCTCGCCCTTGGCCTCCAGCTGCTCCAGGGTCTCGACGGCGCGCGTCTCGATCCCGCAGAACCCGTGCAGTTCGAAGACGCGGCGCAGGGCGTCGAGCACGTACTGCTCGACGACGCGCCCGTCGGGCAGCCACTCGGGGAATCCGGACAGGGATGTGCGGGCCATGGAGGGATCCACTTCCTTTCGCGGCGCCTCAGCCGATGCGGCGGGCGCGGATCAGGTACTCGTTCGCCGCGATCTCCTCGGCCATGGTGGTGGCCGGCCCGTGACCGGGGATCAGGACGGTCGCGGGGTCGATCGCGTTGGACACGGTGCGCAGGCTGTGGCGCATCTGCGTCTCGTCCCCGCCGGGCAGGTCGGTGCGCCCGACGCTGCCGCGGAAGATCACATCGCCGCTGAGGGCCCACGGCACCGGGCCGTCGGAGTGGTAGAACGAGGTGTTGTCGACGCGGATGTCCAGCTCGCACTCGCCCAGGAACAGGGCCGACCCCTCCGAGTGGCCGGGCGCGGGCAGCATGCGCAGCCGCACGCCCTCCACGATCTCGAAGGCGCCCGCGGGCACGGGCTCCACGCGCTCGGGCTTGACCCACTCCCCCGCGAAACCGGGGGCGGGCAGGGGGACGTGGGCCGCGGGGTCGTCCATGCGGTATACGTCAGGGCCGGGCAGGTACACGGGCAGCTGCGGCCCGTCGGTCCACCCGGCGACCGCCGCGCAGTCCCACACGTGGTCGGGGTGCCCGTGGGTCGCCAAGACGCCGCCCACTCCGACGCCCTCGAGGTCGAGGACCTCGCGCAGCAGGTGCTGGACGCCGGCGGAGGGGTCGACGACCAGGGCCGCCGAGCCCTGGGCAGGGACGAGGACCAGGGCGTTCGCCGCGTAGTACGGCGAGGGGATGACGTGCAGGCGCATGGGTCAGGCGATCGTGGAGGAGATCTGGTCGAGCCAGGCCCTCTTGGTGGTGAGGGCGTCGCGCACCGACTCGGCCCTCTTCTTGTCTCCGGAGGCCTCGGCGCGCGCCAGTTCGGCCTCGAGGTCGGCGATCTGCCCCTCGAGCTGGCCCAGGACCCCGGCCGCGCGGGCGCGGGTCTCGGGGTTGGTGCGCTGCCACTCGCGCTCCTCCGCCTCGCGCACCGCGGCCTCGACGGCGCGCAGCCGGCCCTCGACGCGGTGCAGGTCGGAGGAGGGGACGCGCCCGACCTCCTCCCAGCGGTCCTGGATGCGGCGCAGTTGGGCCTTCGCCTTCTCCAGGTCGGTGACGGGCAGGATCGCCTCGGCGTCCACCAGGATCTCCTCCTTGGCGGCCAGGTTCTGCCGGTACTCGGCGTCGGTGGCCTCGTCCTTGGCGCGGCGGGCGTCGAAGAAGACCTGCTGGGCGGCGCGGAAGCGCGCCCACAGGGCGTCGTCCTCCCTGCGCGAGGCGCGGGGGGCGGCCTTCCACTGGTTCATGAGGTCCCGGTAGGCGGCGGTCGTGCGCCCCCAGTCGGTGGAGGCCTGCAGGGCCTCCGCCTGTGCGATGAGCCGCTCCTTGATGCGCTTCGCCTCGGACTGGGCCTGGTCGAGCTGCGAGAAGTACTGGCGGCGGAGGCGGTCGAACTGGCTGCGGGCGGAGGAGAAGCGCTTCCACAGCTCGTCCTCGGTGCTCTTGTCCAGGCGCGGGCCCCGCCGCTGGAGGGTCTTCCACTCCTCGAGGAGCTCGCGCAGGGCCTGCCCGGAGTTCTTCCAGTGGGTGCGCGCCGGATCCTGGGCGACGATGGCCTCGGCGCGCTCGACGACGCCGGTGCGCTGGTCGAGGGCCTGCGCCTTGGCGGCCTTGCGCTCCTCGCGGGCGGTCTCCTTGCGCGCCTGGGCCGCCTCGGCGACCCTGTCCACGCGACGGCGCAGCGCCGCGAGGTCGCCGACGACGTTCGGCTCCGCGATCTGCTCGCGGATGGAGGCCAGGGTCGTGTCGATCTCGCGGGGCGCGAGCTGGGCGAGGCGGTCCTCGAAGAGGCGCACGGAGGCCTCGAGGTCGGCGTAGCGGCGCTCGTAGAGGGCGTAGGGCTGGGCGGGGATCCCCTCGGGGTAGGCGCCGATGGCGCGCTCCGAGTCCCCGTCCTTGACGTACACGGTTCCCTCCGCGTCGATGCGGGCGAAGGGGTGGGCGGGCACCTCCGGGGGCGTGCCCGCGGACGGAGCACCGCCGACCGGGACCGTGGCGGCCGTGTCGACGGGGTTGTTCTCTTCGGATGGAATCGGCGTCGTAGTCACGATTTTCCTTCTAATACGAGGGCGTTCGCCCGGGCGCTGCTGCGCGCCTCATTAGGCGCACACGCCCCAGTGTGTCACATCTAACGCCGCTGACGGAAGCGGATGGACGCATTAGGACGGAGATAACACCGCTGCACCGGTGTTCTCACCGTACAGGACGACGCGCCCCTAGTCCGACAGCCGCACCGCCTCGAAGACCCCGTCCACGCGCCGCAGCGCCGCCAGCACCGCGTTGAGGTGGCCCAGGTCCGCCAGCTCGAAGCTGAACCGCCCGCCGGCCACCTGGTCGCCGGAGGTGTTGAGCGAGGCGGAGAGGATGTTGACCCCGTAGTCGGAGAGCACGCGGGTCAGATCCGACAGCAGGCCGCCCCGGTCCAGGGCGCGCACCTCGATCTGCACGCGGAAGGGCGCGCCCACCCCCTCCCCGCTCCAGCTCACGTCGACGAAGCGCTGCGGCTGCAGCTCGCCGAGGCGGACCGCGTTGGCGCACGTCGAGCGGTGGATGGAGACCCCCTGGCCTCGCGTGATGAATCCCACGATTTCGTCGCCGGGCACCGGGGTGCAGCACTTCGCGAGCTTCACCCAGATCTCGTTGGGGCTCATGCCCGCCACCACGATCGCGCCCTCGCGGGCCGGGTCCTGGCGGATCTTGGGCTGCCCCGGCGTCACCGCCTCGGAGAGGGTCTCCTCCGTTCCGTCGCCGCCGCCCAGGTTGTCGACCAGCCTCGTCACGACGCTCTGGGCGGACACGTGCCCCTCGCCGAGGGCCGCGTACAGCCCCGACACGTCCGGGTAGCCGAAGGACGTGGCCACCGACAGCACCGACTCGTGGCTCATGAGGCGCTGCAGCGGCAGGTTCTGCTTGCGCATCGCGCGCGCCAGCGCCTCCTTGCCCGACTCGATGGCCTCCTCGCGCCTTTCCTTGGAGAACCACGCCTTGATCTTCGAGCGCGCGCGCGGCGAGGCCACGAACGCCAGCCAATCGCGCGACGGCCCCGCCTTGTCCGACTTCGAGGTCACGACCTCGACCGTCTCGCCCGACTCCAGCCTGGTGTCCAGCGGCACCAGGCGCCCGTTCACCTTCGCGCCCACTGTGCGGTGGCCGACCTCGGTGTGGACCGCGTAGGCGAAGTCCACGGGCGTCGCCCTGGCCGGCAGGGTGACGACCTCCCCCTTGGGGGTGAAGACGTAGACCTCGTCGCCGGCGATCTCGTAGCGCAGCGAGTCGAGGAACTCCTCGGGGTCCCCGGTCTCGCGCTCCATCTCCACCAGGGCGCGCAACCAGTTCGCCTGCTCGTCGGCCCCCATCTTGTCGGTCTCGCCCTGGGCGTTGGGGTTCTGCTTGTACTTCCAGTGCGCCGCCACGCCGTGCTCGGCGCGCTCGTGCATGTCGAAGGTGCGGATCTGGATCTCGACCGGCTTGCCGCCCGGGCCCACCACCGTCGTGTGCAGCGACTGGTAGAGGTTGAACTTGGGCATCGCGATGTAGTCCTTGAAGCGGCCCGGGATCGGGTTCCACCTGCCGTGCAGCGAGCCGAGGACCGCGTAGCAGTCCTTGATGGACTGCACGAGCACCCGCACGGCCACCAGGTCGAATACCTCGTCGAAGGCCTTGCCGCGGACGATCATCTTCTGGTAGATCGAGTAGTGGCTCTTGGGCCGGCCGCTCACCGTCCCCTTCGTGCCCGAGCGGCGCAGGTCCTCCTCGATCTGGTCGATGACGTCGCGCAGGTACTCCTCGCGCTGGGGGGCGCGCTCGGCCACGAGGTGGTCGATCTCCTCGTAGATCTGCGGGTACAGCGTCTTGAAGGACAGCTCTTCCAGCTCCCACTTCACCATGTTCATGCCGAGGCGGTGGGCCAGGGGCGCGTAGATCTCCAGTGTCTCCTGCGCCTTCTTCGCCGCCGAGGCGGCCGGGACGAAGCGCCACGTGCGCGCGTTGTGCAGCCTGTCCCCCAGTTTGATGAGCAGCACCCGGATGTCGCGGCTCATGGCGACCAGCATCTTGCGCAGCGTCTCGGACTGGGCGGCCGCCCCGTAGTGGACCTTGTCGAGCTTGGTGACGCCGTCCACCAGGTCCGCGATCGCGTCGCCGTACTCCGCGCGCAACTGGTCGAGGGTGTAGTCGGTGTCCTCCACCGTGTCGTGGAGCAGGGCCGCCACCAGCGTGGGGGTCGTCATGCCCATCTCAGCCAGGATCGTGGCCACGGCCACCGGGTGCGTGATGTAGGGCTCCCCGCTCTTGCGCGTCTGCCCGCTGTGGCACGCCTCGGCCGTGCGGTACGCCCTTTCGACCACCGCGATGTCGGCCTTGGGGTGGTTGGCCCTGAGCGCCCGGACCAGGGGCTCGATCTGGGGGATCGTGGCGCGCGAGCGCGCGCCGAACCACAGCAGGCCCGAACGCACCCGCGAGCCCGCCGCGGGCAGCGCAGCGCCCTGTCCGGAGTTGTCATCGCCGCTCATGCACACATGATAGGCGAATGCGCGGGGCCGACGGCCACTGCAACGCGGTCGTCGGCCCCGGGGCGGGCGCGCGAGCCCCTACACCTTGAGCGCGGTCTCCACCGTGATGCCCCTGAGGCGCTCCCTGCCCTTGAGATCCGTGAGCTCGAGCAGCACCGCGACCGCGGCCACGTCGGCGCCGCACTGGCGGATGAGCTCGACCGCGGCCCCGGCCGTCCCGCCTGTGGCCAGGACGTCGTCGATGACGAGAACCCGCGAGCCGGGGACGACCGACTCAGGGTGGATCTCCATCCGCGCGCTGCCGTACTCCAGGGAGTAGTCGACGCCGATGACGTGGCCGGGCAGCTTGCCCGCCTTGCGGATCGTGAGCATCCCCAGACCGAGCTCGGTGGCCACCGGGGCGCCCAGGATGAAGCCGCGCGACTCCAGTCCGGCGACGGCGTCGATGCGCCCCTCGTAGCGCGAGCCGATCAGCTCGACGAGCTCCTTGAAGGCCGGTCCGTTCGCCATGAGCTCTGTGATGTCGCGGAAGAGGATCCCGGGCTCGGGGAAGTCGGGCACCTCCACCAGGTTGTCGCGCACCAGTTCGGCGATGCACTCTCCGAGTTCTCCGATCATCGCTGCCTCCTGCGCCGGGGCTGGGCCGCCTGGCCGAGGTGGCGGCCCGGCTTGATGGGGGCGACCTTGACCCGGGCGGGCTCCGCGTCGGGGCCCTCGGCGCTGGCGCGCTGCTTGGCGACCGCCTTGTTGTGCTCCTGGGTCCTCCTGCTCATCTCCTGGAAGGTGACCAGCAGCGGCGAGGCGATGAAGATCGAGGAGTAGGTGCCGGCGATCATGCCGATGAACAGGGCCAGCGAGATGTCGGTGAGGGTGCCCGTGCCCAGCAGCACCGACCCGATGAGCAGGATCGAGCCGACCGGCAGCAGCGCCACCACGGAGGTGTTGATGGAGCGCACCATCGTCTGGTTGACGGCCAGGTTCACGAACTCGGCGAAGGTGTAGTGCTTCTGGTCGTAGACGTCCGCGGTGAGCTCGCGGACCTTGTCGAAGACCACGACGGTGTCGTAGAGCGAGTAGCCGAGGATCGTCAGGAAGCCGATGACGGTGGCCGGGGAGACCTCGGCCTGCGCGATGGCGAAGACCCCCACGGTGACGGCGATGTCGTGCAGAAGCGCCAGCAGGGCGGACGCCGCCATCCTCCACGACCGGAAGTACACGGTCATGAGGAGCGCCACCAGGGCCATGAAGATCGCCAGGGACTGCGCGGCCTTCGTGGTCACCGCCGAGCCCCACGAGGGGCCGATCGAGGAGGAGGCCACGTCGGCCGAATCGACGCCGTAGGCGCCGGCCAGGGCGCTGCGCACCGTGGCGGTCTGCGCGGTGTCCAGCGAGTCCGTCTGGATGCGCACGCCGGTGGAGCCCACGCGCGTCACCTTCGCCGAGGACACGAGGCCCGTGCCCGTCACCGCGCGGGTGGCGGTCGACTCGGACTGGTCGGCGACGTTGGTCACGTCGAACTGGGAGCCGCCGGTGAACTCGATCGAGCGGTTCAGGCCGAGCAGGCCGGCCAGCGCGAAGCACACGACGATCACAGCGGCGGCGACGCCGACGAACGCCTTGCGCCTGGGGACGACGCGGTAGGACTTGTCACCCGAGTACAGGGCGTTGCCCCACTGAGCGAAACTCATCATTTCAGCGTTCCCCTTCCTGCTCGGCGGCGCCCGTCCGGACGGCATCGGCCCCCGCCTCGTCGGCGCTGGCTCGCGCGGCCAGGCGGGCCTCCCTGCGGCGCTGGGCGATGGACTTGCTCTCGTCGGCGCCGTCCGCTCCCCCGGACGCCGCCGACCCGCGGGACACGACCCTGCCGCGCCCGGCGTAGACGAGGGAGTTCTTGGCTCCCAGGTGCTCGGGGTCGAGGCCGGAGAGCTTGTGGCCCTGGCCGAAGAAGCGCGTGCGGATCAGCAGCTCCATCATCGGGTGCGTGAAGAGGAAGATCACCGCGAGGTCGATGACTGTCGTGACGCCGAGCGTGAAGGCGAAGCCCTGGACGCCGCCGACGGCCAGCAGGTAGAGGACCACGGCCGCCACCAGGTTCACGGCGTCGGAGACGACGATCGTGCGCTTGGCGCGGTCCCAGCCCTCCTCGACGGCGGCCCGCAGCGGCCGGCCCTCGCGGACCTCGTCGCGCACGCGCTCGAAGTAGACGATGAAGGAGTCCGTGGTCACGCCGATCGCCATGATGAGGCCGGCGACGCCCGCCAGAGAGAGGCGGTAGCCCATCAACCACGACAGCAGCGCGATCACCTGGTACGTGATGACGGTCGCGATGATGAGCGAGCCGGCGGAGATGACCGCCAGGCCCCGGTACTGCCAGATCAGGTAGAGGATGACCAGGGCGAAGCCGATGACGGCCGCCCACAGGCCCTTCTCCAGGTGGTCCGAGCCCAGGGTCGCCGAGATCTGCTGCTCGGACTCGACCTCGAAGTTGAGGGGCAGGGAGCCGAAGCTGAGCTGGTTGGCCAGCGACGCGGCGGAGGTGGCGGTGAAGTTGCCGGTGATCTGCGCCTGGCCGTTGGGGATGACCGCGTTCATGGAGGGCGCGGTGATGACCGTTCCGTCCAGGACGACCGCGAAGTGGTTGCGGTCGGGGCTTCCCCTGTAGAAGCTGGAGCCCTGGGCGTCCTGGGAGTGGAAGCCGTAGAGGATCGTGGAGGACTCGGAGAACGCCTGGGTGCCCGCGTCGTTGAACTGCAGGTCCACTCCCCACTCCCCCGTGGTCTGGCCGGTGGAGTTGCGGACCTGGCCGGCGCTGGCGGCCTTGAGGTCGGAGCCGGGAACGGTCACGGGGCCCAGGATGTACTTGATCTGCCCGTTGGAGTCGCACGCCGCGTAGGGCTTGTCGGCCGCGCCCTCGGTGCGCGAGGCGTCAGCGGCCGCGGAGCAGTCGAGGGTGAGGAAGTCGTACATGACCTGCTCGGTCACCCAACCCAGGTCCGAGGCGTTGGGGGGCGTGGAGGCGGGGGCGTCGGAGAGCCGGCCGTCCTTGTCCTGGTCGGCCGTGGCCAGCGCGGTGGCCGGGTCCATGGCCGTGGAGACCTGCTGGCCGGACTGCGCGTCCTGCTGATCGGGCTCCTGCGCCGACTGGCCGGCCCCGGACTGGGAGTCCGATCCGGACTGGGAGCCCGACGGATCGTTCGCCTGGGTCTGGGAGGCGTCCTGGCGTACGCCCGTCGCGGCGCCCATGCGCAGCACCGGGCGGAAGTTCATCTGCGACGAGGAGCGGATGAGGTCGAGGGTCTCCTGCGAGGGCGTCCCGGGGATCGACACTGTGATGTTCGAATTGCCCATCGACGTGATCTCCGACTCCGCGACGCCCGAGGCGTCGATGCGGTTGCGGATGATGCTGATCGCCTGCGTGATGTCGTTCTCGGTGATCTCGCGCTGGCCCTCGGCCGTGGCCTTGGGGGTGAGGATCAGCTGGGTCCCGCCCTGCAGGTCGAGCGCGAGGTCGGGTACGTATGAGACGCCCTTGGTCACGTGCCCGATCACGAGTGCCGCTCCGGCCGCGACCATCGCGACCAGCAGCACCACGAGCGAGCGCACAGGGCGGCGCTTCTTGGTTGCCACGGTAGTTCTCTCCAGAGCCTGTTCGGCTAGTTCAGTTCTTGTCGTCCGCCTCGTCGGCGGCCCCGGTCGCGGCACCGGCGTCCTCCGGCCCGTCGGACTGGTCGGCCGAGGTCTCCAGGCCCAGCACGGCCTCGTCCTCCTCGGGGGCCTCGTCGTCGTCCTCGGCCCCCTCTTGCGCGCCAGCGCCCTCGAGCGGGGGCTCCCCGCCGATCTCGCCGATCATCTGGCGGTCCCAGTACATCTCGTGCCCGTCGGTGGTCTCCAGGACGACGATGTCGCCGTCGAGGTCCACGAAGCGCCCCCAGAAGCCCACCCGGGTGTGGACCCAGGCGCCGGGGGTCACGGTGCGGAGCTGCTCGCGTTTCTCCTCTTCCATTTTTGCCATCTGCTGTTTGCGGGAACGGCCGGAGTACCACATGACGCCGACGGCCAGCACGAGCATGGCGATGAGCAGAAGGTTCTGGTCCACGAGTGTTCTCTTTCGTTGCGGAGGGGCGTGCGAAAAACACACGCCAGCACAGTCTAGTGCGTGAACACGCCCAGGTCTAAGCGGTAATCGTCACGGCGCGCCGCATGGCGGATCCTCAACGGAAAAGCACTGCCCCGGCGTCCGGCGGCGCCAGTCCCAGGTGCTCCCACGCCCTGGGGGTGGCCATCCGCCCGCGGTTGGTGCGCACCAGGAACCCCTCACGCACCAGGTAGGGCTCGGCGACCGTCTCGACTGTCTCCGCCTCCTCGCCGATCGTCACCGACAGGGTGGTCAGCCCCACGGGCCCGCCCGCGAAGCGCTTGCACACGGCCTCCAGGACCGCCCGGTCGAGGCGGTCCAGCCCGAGGGGGTCGACCTCGAAGAGGGCCAGGGCCGCCCGCGCCGCCCCGAGGGTGGCGGCGCCGTCGCCGTGGACCTGGGCGTAGTCGACCACGCGGCGCAGCAGGCGGTTGGCGATGCGCGGCGTCCCCCTGGAGCGGGAGGCGATCTCGTGGGCGGCGCCCTCCCCCAGGGGGGCGCCCAGCAGGGAGGCGGAGCGCGCGACCACCTGCTCGAGCTCGTCCGTCTCGTAGAACTCCAGGTGCGCGGTGAAGCCGAACCGGTCGCGCAGGGGCGCGGGCAGCAGCCCCGAGCGGGTCGTCGCGCCGACCGCGGTGAAGCGCGGCAGCGTCAAGGGGATCGACGTGGCGCCGGGGCCCTTGCCCACGACGACGTCGACGCGGAAGTCCTCCATCGCCAGGTAGAGCATCTCCTCGGCGGTGCGGGCCAGGCGGTGGATCTCGTCGATGAAGAGGATGTCCCCCTCCTGCAGGCCCGACAGGATGGCGGCCAGGTCCCCCGCGTGCTGGATCGCCGGGCCCGAGGTCAGGCGCAGCGACGTGCCCATCTCGGCGGCGATGATCATGGCGAGGGTGGTCTTGCCCAGGCCCGGGGGGCCCGCCAGCAGAACGTGGTCGGGCGAGGCGCCCCGGCCCCGCGCGGCGTCGAGGACGAGCTGCAGCTGTCCGCGCACGACGCGCTGGCCCACGAACTCGGCGAGGCGCTTGGGGCGCAGGGCCGCCTCGGCGGCGCGCTCGATCTCCCCGGCGTCGGGGGCGACGACGCGCATGGGCTCGCCGCCGGGCAGGCCGTCGGGCTCAGCCACGTCCGCCCCCCAGGCTCACGAGCGCGGAGCGGAGCATGTCCGAGGCGCCCAGCCCCTGGCCCGAGAGGGCGTCGACGGCCTTGGCGGCCTGCGCCTCGGACCAGCCCAGGCCCACCAGCGCGGCCCTGACCTCGGCCTCCACCTCCCCGGCGGGCGCGGCGGCCGGGCCGCCCTGTTCGGGCAGCTGCGCGGGCGCCCCCAGTTTGCCGCCGACCTCCAGGGCCATCCTCTGGGCGGATTTGCGCCCCACTCCGGGGATCTTCTGCAGGGTCGCGATGTCCTGGTCGCGCACCGCGCGGCGCAGGTCGTCGGGGCGCAGCACGGCCAGGGCGGCCAGCGCGGTCTTCGGGCCGATCCCCGTCACGCCCATGAGGCGCTCGAAGACGTCGCGCTCGTCGGCGGACGCGAAGCCGTAGAGGGTCAGGGAGTCCTCGCGCACCACCATGGCGGTGTGGACCACGGCCTCGTCGCCGCGGGTCAGCGACTGGGCGTGGGCGGGGGTGACGCGCACGCCGAAGCCCACTCCGCCCGCGCTCACGACGACCTGGTCGAGCCCGATGGACTCGACCACCCCACGAAGCAGTGCGATCACGCGATTCCCCTCCCGTCGGCAGGTCCCCGCGGCCGCGGGGCGAACATGTGTACGATACTAGCCGCGCCTGCGCGCCGGATCGACCGCTCCGGTGCGGCGTTGCGCGGCCTGCGCCTGGGCCCACGCGCGCTGCGCGGGCGTCATCTCGGTGCGGGCGGTGAGGCGGCCCGACAGGGACACCGCGATGGAGGAGTCGGCGGGCGCGCCCAGCAGCCCCGTCCCCCGCCACGCGTGGCAGATCGCGATGGCCAGGGAGTCGGCGGCATCGGCGGGCCTGGGCGCCTCGGCCAGGCCGAGGATGCGGGCGACCATGGTCTGCACCTGGGCCTTGCCCGCGTTGCCGTTGCCCGACACGGCGGACTTGACCTCGGAGGGGGTGTGGACGGCCAGGGGCAGCCCGGCGCGGCCCACGCACGCCATGGCCGCGCCCATCACCTGCATGGTGGTGGTCACCGATTGGAGGTTGTCCTGGGCGAAGACGCGCTCGATTGCGACGACCTCGGGGCGGTGGCGCTCGATGACGGCGTCGATGGCGTCCGCGATGGCCGTGAGGCGGAAATGGGTGGCCAGGTCCTTGTCGGAGCGCGCCACCCCCACGTGCACCAGGGTGGCCCTGCGGGAGGGGTCGACGTCGATGACGCCCAGCCCGCACCGGGTCAGGCCCGGGTCGATGCCCATCACGCGCACTGCCCGCTCCCCCTGACGGCGTCGACGAAGAGCGCGTGGAAGCGGTGGTCCCCGCCGATCTCGGGGTGGAAGGAGGTGGCCATGACGGCCCCCTTGCGGACCGCGACGATGGGGCCGTCCTCCCGGTTGCCCGAGCGCGCGATGACCCGCACCCCGGGGCCCACCGACTCCACCCAGGGGGCGCGGATGAAGACGGCGCGCAGGGGGCCCCCGGCGATGCCCTCGACCCGCAGGTCCTCCTCGTGGGAGTCGATCTGGCGGCCGAAGGCGTTGCGCCTCACCACCATGTCGAGGGCCCCGAAGCACAGTTGGTCGTCCCGCCCGTCCACGATGGTGGAGGCGAGCGCGATCATGCCCGCGCACGACCCGTAGACGGGCATGCCCGCGCCGATGCGCCGCGCCAGCGGGTCGAAGAGGCCGAAGGACACGAGCAGTTTGGACATGGTGGTGGACTCCCCGCCCGGGACCACCAGGCCGTCCACGCCGTCGAGCTCCGGCTCCCTCCTCACGACGCGGGCGCGGGCGCCGGAGGCCTCCAGCGCCCGCACGTGCTCGGCGACATCGCCCTGCAGGGCGAGGACGCCGATGGTCACCATCCGCGCTCCGCGAGGCGGTGGCCGACGGGCACGTCGTCGACGTTGATGCCCACCATCGCCTCGCCCAGGCCGCGCGACACCTCGGCGATGACGGCGGGGTCGTCGTGGAAGGTCGTGGCCTTGACGATGGCGGCAGCGCGCTTGGCGGGGTCGCCGGACTTGAAGATGCCCGACCCCACGAAAACGCCCTCGGCGCCCAGTTGCATCATCATGGCGGCGTCGGCGGGGGTGGCGATGCCGCCGGCGGTGAACAGGACGACGGGCAGGCGCCCCTCGCGGGCGACCTCGGCGACCAGTTCGTAGGGGGCCTGCAGTTCCTTGGCCGCGACGTAGAGCTCGTCGGCGGGCAGGGAGGTGAGGCGGCGGATCTCGTCGCGGATCTTGCGCATGTGGGTCGTGGCGTTGGACACGTCGCCGGTGCCCGCCTCGCCCTTGGAGCGGATCATGGCCGCGCCCTCGTTGATGCGCCGCAGCGCCTCGCCCAGGTTGGTGGCGCCGCACACGAAGGGGACGGTGAAGGCCCACTTGTCGATGTGGTGCTCGTAGTCGGCGGGGGTGAGCACCTCGGACTCGTCGATGTAGTCCACGCCCAGGGACTGCAGGACCTGCGCCTCGACGAAGTGCCCGATGCGGGCCTTGGCCATGACGGGGATCGACACGGCGTCGATGATCCCGTCGATCAGGTCCGGGTCGGACATGCGGGCCACGCCCCCCTGGGCGCGGATGTCCGCGGGGACCCGCTCGAGGGCCATGACGGCCACGGCGCCCGCGTCCTCGGCGATCTTCGCCTGGTCGGGGGTGACGACATCCATGATGACGCCGCCCTTGAGCATCTGGGCCATGCCGTGCTTGACCCTGGGGGTGCCGACCTCGCGCTGGGCGGTGGTGTCGCTCATGCTCACTCCGCCTCCTCCAGCTGGGCGCGGACCTCGTCCGACAGCGACATGTTCGTGTAGATGTTCTGCACGTCGTCGGAGTCCTCCAGCGCGTCGATGAGCTTGTTGACCTTGAGGGCGCCCTCCAGGTCCAGTTCGACCTCGGTGGAGGCCACGAACTGCACTTCGGCGGAGTCGTAGTCGATGCCGGCCTCCTGCAGGGCGGTGCGCACGGCGACCACGTCCTGGGGCTCGGTCTCGACGACGAAGCCGTCGCCCGTGTCCTCGACCTCCTCGGCGCCCGCCTCGATGACCGCCTCCATGATGGCGTCCTCGTCGATGCCGTCCGCGGGGGGCACCTCGACGACGCCGCGGCGCGAGAAGAGGTAGGACACGGAGCCGGGGTCGGCCAGGGACCCGCCGTGGCGGGTGAAGCCCAGGCGCACGTCGGAGGCCGCGCGGTTGCGGTTGTCGGTGAGGCACTCGACCAGGAAGGCGACTCCGCTGGGGCCGTAGCCCTCGTACATGATGGTCTCGTAGTTGGCGCCCCCGCCCTCGGCGCCGGAGCCGCGCTTGACGGCGCGGTCGATGTTGTCGGAGGGGACGGAGTTCTTCTTCGCCTTCTGGATGGCGTCGTACAGTGTCGGGTTGCCCGCGGGGTCCCCGCCCCCGGTGCGCGCGGCCACTTCGATGTTCTTGATGAGGCGCGCGAAGAGCTTGCCACGCTTGGCGTCGATAGCAGCCTTCTTGTGCTTGGTGGTCGCCCACTTAGAGTGTCCCGACATCAGTTCTCCCTTTGGGGATGGATACGTACCGCCCCAGTTTACAGTCCGGCCCGGCCCCTTCCCACTCAGGACGCGCGCCCCGGGCCCGGGCCGACGAGGCGGGGGCCGGCCTCGCGGAACCGGGGCCAGGCGGCCGCGGTCCCCGGGCGGCGCTACAGCGCGGGGTCATTCAGGAGGACGTCGCGCACGCGGCAGCCCGCCTCGCCCAATCCCTCCCAGGGGCCGTCGAAGGCGAGGACGATGGCTGTGGCGGTGGGGATCCCCCAGCCGATGAGGTCCCGGTCCCCCTCGCGCGCCAGGTAGTGGCCGGTGGCGCTCATGGTCGGCTCGTGCCCCACGATCAGGGCGGACGCTGCCCCGGGGTCGAATGCGCGCGCCAGGGCGACCGCGTCCTCCGTGTCCGCGTAGTACAGGCCCTTGTCCGCCCAGTGCTCCCCCACTGCGAGGCGGGCGCGCACGCGCTCGAAGGTCTGTGTGGTGCGCCGCGCCGCCGAGTGGACGGCGATGTCGACGCTGCCGATGCGGCTGGCCAGTGCGGCGCCGAGGCGGTCGGCCTGGCCGCGGCCTGCGCGGGTGAGGGGGCGGTCGAAGTCACGGAAGCCGTGGCCGGCTTGGGCGTGGCGGATGAGGACCAGTGTTGGCATACTGCTAAAGGATAGGGGCTCCGCCCCGCCGACGGTAGGGCGGTGCCTCCGTGGGCGGCGCGCCGTGCCCGCCTGCGACCGGTTCCACCATGAGGAGAGCGTCATGGCATTGGCGAAAGGGCCCGAGCAGGGCGTGTGCTCCGCGCGCGGATGCACCCGGCGGGCGACACTGGCGATCATCTGGCGCAACCCCGCCATCCACACGGGGCGCACGAAGACGTGGTTGAGTTGCCCGGAGCACTTGGACCACCTCAAGCGCTACTTCACGTACAGGTCCTTCCCCTACGAGGTCAAGCCCTTCCCCTTCGAGGACGGCCCAGGGTGAGGCGGTAGGCCCGGGCAGGGCGCCGACTGGGGGTACCGTTGTTCCTTTTCCCCTCCCCCGTCACTTGAACCAGTCGCGGAGGTCCGCGAAGGCCGGGGGGCAGTCTTTGGTGTGCAGGGCCACATCTACGAGTGCCTCGACGAGCCTGCGGTCGACTGCGTCCAGCTTCTCGCTCGCGTAGTCCATGAGTTCGCGCATCCGGCCACCGGGGTCGTCGCGCGCGGCCGCGGCGAGCACGGCGGCGACCCGTCCGTAAGGCGAGTCTCCCATTCCTGGGCGCACTTCGAGAACGGTGATCATCGCGCGCCAGTTCCTGGCTATGAGGAACTCCTTGAGCGCGTCTTCGGCTCCTTCGTCGCTGGTGCGCGCGGCGTAGGCGGTTCCAGGATCCGGTAGCTCGGTGAGTGCGAGGATTCTCCTCATCTCATCCGCTGCGGCTTCGGGAAGCCCGGACGCCAGTACTTGGAGCACCTCGGCTCTCACACTGGGATCGTACAGCCCCTTCTCCCATTCCTTGGGTTCTTCCTTGCTCCCTTCGTCGCTCCCACTGTCTCGTTGTGGCGCGTCGGAGCCTCTCATCATGTGTTCGTGCAGGTACTGGGCTCCCCGCCCGTTCATGTGCGCGTTGTACCAGTCGGCTGCGAGAACCTGAGAACGGTGGAGGCAGCGAAGGCGGGTGACGACTGCCTCAAGGCCGTCTTCAGCGATACCGTCCACCAGGGCAGTGAGTTCACGGAGGGGCGGAACGTCCACGTACAACTCCGCGGCTGCTGATAGTGCCACGCGCTCGGAGTCCGACGGAGACGAGTACGTCGTCTCCACAAGGTCCGCCTGCTCGGATCGGTCGCTGCAATCCAGCCATGCGTTGAGTCTCCCGCGCATTGTTGAATTGATTGTCACAGTAGCCCACGGGGGGAGTCCTTCGAGTTCCAGCTCCGAGTCCGCAACGGCGTGTGCGATCATTCGACGCACGGGGCCCAGGAACGTAGGGGCGTCTGCCGCGTTTGCCTCATGGGCAGCCGCCTTGAGGTCTTCCTCCTGACCGCCGTTGCGCCAGGTGGCTCTGGTCAGTAGCAGGTAAGCGCGGGTTGCGGGTGGAAAACGATCGAAGTCCTCGATGAAAACTGCGAGTGATTCTTCCCTCTGTCCTGCCTCCGACAGCGATGCGGCCAGGACGTGCAATGATGCGGCAAGATCCGAAGTATGGGATGCCGGATACTTCACGGCCAAGGCCCGGTACAGGCCCACCGCCTCCCGGGCCGCCCCCAGCGCCCCCTCCCAGTCCCCCACCGCCGACAGACGAACGGACAGACTATTGGCCCAGCGCGCCTGCTGCTCGGGGTTGCGTTCAGCGAAATCGGCCAAGCGCTTCGTCGCAGCCAAGGCAACCCCTCGCAGTGCTCCGTGTCCGAGCGGAATCGCATTTTCGATCTCAGCGAGCGGTAAGTCAGCACCAGATGCGATGACTTCTTCCAAGGCGTGAGCGAAGGGGCCCCCTGAATGAGCGCCACATCCAGGGCACAGCCCCACAGGTACGGGCGCGCTCTCAAAGCCAGCCCGGCCAGACGGCGTACCCTCGTCGGATCGAGGGGAGCCGCGCGAGTGAGCGCCACGCATACGTTCTGCGACTGCTGTCCCAGTAACAACGCCCGCTGAACCACGCTTTCGTCGGAGTCGGGATCTTCAATGCCAGGAACCTCGAGCGGATCCGAGGGAAGCACCTGGTCCAATAGGTCCGGTTTCTTGCCGAAGACCTTGAGAACGAGGTACTCAGCCACCGGGTCCGGCCGTACACTCACTGTGTCCCCGCTGTCGCCGTGCAACAGGGTGTGAACAAGAAGCTCTGCGAAACGACTACGGCGCAGGTGCTCGTGCTCCCACTCCGGCAGCCGACTCAGGACTTCGTCGATCTCATCCTCGTCCTGGTTCGGAGCGAGTAGGCTGAGAGTAGCCGCAGCCCGGCGCATGTGAT
Organism: Pauljensenia hongkongensis; assembly: GCF_001746855.1. Lineage (GTDB taxonomy): Bacteria > Actinomycetota > Actinomycetes > Actinomycetales > Actinomycetaceae > Pauljensenia > Pauljensenia hongkongensis. The sequence continues at coordinate 259,389 of NZ_CP017298.1, forward strand.
TGGTGCTGATCTTCGTCAGTACTGGGGCTTTCTTCCATTGAGAGAACTCGATTTCCAGAACTTTGTCGTAGAGATCGCTTCGAGTCGGAATCCCCTCCCCAGTATCCGCTTGTTCGTCGCACACCGCGAGCCATGCCCTCAGCACCACATCAAGAGCAGTGTCCCCCAGATCCTCGGGAAGGCCGACGCTTCGGGGAATGGAATGATTGGCTCTGTCAACTTCGATTGGCCCCATGGTGACGGTCTGTTCTGGCCCCATGTCTACCTGGAGACCGGCTTGACCGAATCTTCACATTCCCTTGCCCCGACCTCGGTGTGGGGCTTCGAGGCTTGTGGCCATGACCTCGAACGAGAACTCTTCCCGTACCGTGCCGCTGGTTGCCCTGGGTGTCGGCACCATCGCAGCTGCCGCCCTGGCCCTGGCCGCCCCTGACCTGACCTCCGGGTCGGGGATGGAGGGCATGCCGATGACCCACTACATGGGGCTGTTGGCCGTGCGTCAGCCGTGGAACCTGCTGTTGTTCATGGCGCTTCCGGTCGTGCTGGCCGAGACGCTCGCGATCACCGAGTTGGTGATGCTGTTGGCTCGTCGGGGTGAGCGTCCGGCGCCGGGATGGGTGACGAAGGTGGGCCACTGGGCCGGGTTGCTGGCCGGGCCGGTGTGGGTGTTCATCGGCCTGCACCTGCTTATCACTGCCGTGGTTCCGCTGACGGTCAATGGTGGCTGGCGTGGCCCCGCGGACGTGATCGCTGTCCTGTCGTACCTGGCCGGTGGCGTGCCGATGCTGGTGATCAGCCTGCTGGAGGCCGAGCTCTTGGGCCGCGACGAGACCGGGCGCCTGCGCCTGCACGTGGCGATGGTGGCCGTGTTCCTGGTGGTGGCCCACGTCGCGATGATCTTCGGCATGCTCGACCCTGCCGTCATGGGCTATTCGCCGAAGGCGCCGGCCTCGGTGCAGCACGACATGGGCAGCATGTCCGGCATGAACCACGACATGGGTGGCATGACGGACATGGACCACTCGACGATGATGCCCAGCTCCGCCCCGTCGAATTGATCCCCGGCCGGGTCCGTGGTGAGGTGGTGTCATGAACAGCGCTTCTGTTGCGGTTGTACCGAGTGTCCTGGTCGTCGACGACGAGCCGGTGCTGTCGGGCACAGTGAAGAACTACCTCGAGCGGGCCGGCATGTCGGCCCAGACCTGCGGGGACGGGCTGGCCGCGCTTGACCTTGTCCGGGCCACGGCCCCCGACGTGGTGGTGCTGGACCTGGGCCTGCCGGGCATGGACGGGGTGGAGGTGTGCCGCCAGCTGCGCACTTTCAGCGACTGCTACGTGTTGATGCTCACGGCCCGCGCCGACGAGGTCGACAAGCTGATCGGGTTGTCGGTCGGCGCGGACGACTACATGACCAAACCGTTCAGCCCGCGTGAGCTGGTGGCTCGCATCCAGGTGCTGCTGAGACGCCCCCGCGCCGGAAGTACGGGCGCCACGGCCGCGGTGGTGCACCGCATCGGCGCCCTCACCCTGGACCCGTCGTCGCGTCGGGTGGAGCTCGACGCGTCACCGGTGGAGCTGACCCGTACCGAGTTCGACCTGTTGCAGGCCCTGGCGGAACACCCCGGCTGGGTGCTGAACCGCCGCCAGCTCACCGACGCCGTGTGGGGCGAGGACTGGGTCGGCGACGACCACCTGGTCGACGTGCACATCGCGCACCTGCGCAAGAAGCTCGGTGACGACCCCTCCCAGCCCCGGTTCGTGCAGACGGTGCGCGGCGTCGGCTACCGGATGGGCAAAGGGCAGTGATGCCGCGCAACCCGCGCGGCAGTTGGGGACGCCGACTGCTGTGGACCCAGATGGCCGTGGTGGCGGCGATGGCCGCCACCACGGTGCTGACGGCACTGCTGGTCGGCCCGGCATGGTTCCGGATGCACATGCTCGAAGCCGGCCACGCCCAGCCCGATGTCGTCGAGCACGCTCAGCAGGCGTTCCACGACGCGGGCCTGGTGTCACTGGCCGTGGGCCTGGGCACCGCGATGCTCGCCGCCCTCGGGGTCGCCACCGTCCTCAACCGGAACCTGTCGCGCGGGGTCGAAGCCCTCGTGGACGGCGCCCAACATGTCGCCGCCGGACACTACGACCAACCCGTCATGATGACCTCGGCCAGCCCCGAGCTGGCCCAGGTCGCTGACGCCTTTAACCACATGGCCAGCCAGATCGCCTCCACGGAGCAGACCCGACGACGCATGCTCACCGACCTGGGCCATGAGCTGCGCACCCCGCTGGCCGCCACCCAGGTCACCCTCGAAGGACTGCAGGACGGTGTGGTCGACTTCACCCCCGCAAACATCGAGATCCTGATACGGCAGAACCAGCGGCTGGCCGCCCTGGCCGCCGACATCTCTGAGGTCTCCCGCGCCGAGGAAGGCCGCATCCCACTGTCGCTGAGCCACCAGGACCTCGACCAGATCGTGACGGCCAGCGTCGCCGCAGCCCGGCACGCCTACGACGCCACCGGGGTGACGCTGCACGCCCAGACCGTTCCCGGCCTGCGCGTCGACGTGGATGCCGCTCGCATCGGGCAAGTCCTGGACAACCTGCTGCGCAACGCCCTGCAACACACGGTGGGCGGCAACCGGGTCGAGGTCGCGATGAGACACGAGCACGACCGGGCCGTGGTCCGCGTCACCGACAACGGCGTCGGCATCCCCACCGAGGCCCTCACCCACGTCTTCGAACGCTTCTACCGCGTCGAGGACACCCGCACTCGCGACGTCGACAGTGGAACCGGTGTCGGCCTGGCGATCTCCAGGGCCATTGCCCGCGCCCACGGCGGTGACCTGACGGCCCACAGCGACGGCCCCGGCCACGGCGCAACCTTCGCGCTGACCCTGCCCACCGTGACTTCTTGACCAGATCTTGACCAACCCCTGCCGGGGGCTTCATCCGGGCCCGACAGGCTCAAGGACATGAACACACTTTCCTGCCGCCACGTGCTGTTCACCGGTCTCGGCCTGGCCTCGGCAGGGGCCTTGAGCGCCTGCGGCGCCAAGAACACCCCGGCCGCAGCACCCGCCGCGCCGAACTCCCCATTGACAATCCCCAGCCAGACCCCGCTGGTCGCAGCCCCCGGCACGAAGACCGTCAACCACGTTCTCACGCCCCGGCCGGTCACCCTCGATCTGGGCGGCGTCACGGCCAGGACTTGGGCCTACGACGAGACCCTCGACGCCCCCGTCCTGCGGGCCCGCGCCGGAGACCTGCTGCAGGTCCGCGTCGAGAACAAGCTTCCCACCAGCACCTCCGTCCACTGGCACGGCATCGCGCTGCGCCAGCCAAGCGACGGCGTGCCCGGCGTCACCCAGCAACCCATCGAGGCCGGCAGCAGCTTCACCTACCAGTTCGTCGCCCCCGACCCCGGCACCTACTTCTTCCACCCCCACACCGGGGTGCAGATCGACCGCGGCCTGTACCGGCCGCTGGTCATCGACGACCCCGCTGAACCCGGCCGCTACGACCACGAGTGGATCATCACCCTCGACGACTGGGCCGATGGCGTGGGCACCTCACCCGATGACATCCTCGCCGCGTTCAAGGCCCAGAACGGCACCGTGTCCAGCGGCATGAACCACGACATGGACGGCATGGACCACGGCATGTCACCCTTGGGTGACGCCGGGGACGTCACCTACCCCCACTACCTCGTCAACGGCCGCGTCCCCGCCGCGCCCCGCACCCTGACCGCCAAGCCCGGGCAGAAGGTACGACTGCGCGTCGTCAACGCCTCCTCCGACACCATCTTCAAGCTCGCCCTGCAGGGCCATCGACTCACTGTCACCCACACCGACGGGTTCCCTGTGACTTCCACCCAGGCCAGCGCCGTCTACCTCGCGATGGGAGAACGACTGGATGCGACCATCACCCTCGGCGACGGCGTGTTCGTGCTGCAGGCCGCGCCCGAGGGCAAGAAGGGCACCCCGGCCCGCGCCATCGTGCGCACCGGCTCCGGCAACGTCCCGGCCCCGGACACCCGCATCGCAGAACTCGACGGCAAGGCCCTGCTGACCACCCAGCTCAAGCCCGCCGACAGCGCCCGACTGCCCGACCGCAAGCCCGACACCACCCTCGACGTGGCACTCAACGGCCAGATGAAGCCCTACGCGTGGGGCCTCAACGGCAAACGCTTCGGCGAGGACACCCCACTGGCGCTCAGCCGCGGCCAGCGCGTGCGGCTGCGGATGACGAACATGACGATGATGGCCCACCCCATGCACATCCACGGCCACACTTGGGCCCTGCCCGGCAGCGACGGGCTGCGCAAGGACACCGTCCTGATCCGCCCCATGGAGACCGTCGAGGCCGACCTGCAGGCCGACAACCCCGGCACCTGGATGCTGCACTGCCACAACATCTACCACGCCGAACTCGGCATGATGACGACCCTGCGCTACTGACATCTCCCGGCCGATGTCGGCCACCCACGCCTGCCCTGATGGCGCGGCTGCCCCCTTGCGGCAGCCTCACCATCGCCGTCTGCAGAGCTTGACCAGACCTTCACCAAACCTCGCGAGATCATTGACCTCGCCCCGTCATCGTGGAAGTGGAAGGAAAACCCCTTCCCCGAGCATACAAGGACACGCCATGTACACGAGCCCCGACCAGGCCCCCCGCTCCTTCGGCGAGGCCCCCCGCCAGCCCCTTACCGGCCCAATGACCGACCAGGACCCCACCAGCACCACCCACCAGCACGGCAAGTCCCACCACTGGATGCACCTGCTGATGTGCGCACCGATGCTGCTCGTGGTCGCCGGCTACCTGTGGGCCGGACGTGCCAGCCTCGCCGCCGGCGGTGTCCTGGCCGCCCTCGTGCCCGCCATCAGCTGCATGCTCATGATGTGGCTGATGATGCGCATGATGGACCACGGATCCCAGCACTGACCACCGCCCGCCATCCACCGGCAGCACCGTCTCGAGGAGCAACCCATGAACCACCCGGCAGCCACCGCCACCCACGACCACACCACCCGCTACACGTGCCCGATGCACCCCGAGGTGACCAGCGACCAGCCCGGCCGCTGCCCCGAGTGCGGCATGTTCCTCGTCGATGCCGACGCTGCACCCGCCACCCACCAGCACGGACACGGCCGCCAGAACGGACATGCCCAGCAGCACGACACCCACGACAAGGGCACGTGGCTCTGCCCGATGCACCCCGAGGTGACCAGCGACCACCCGGGACGCTGCCCCAAGTGCGGGATGTTCCTGCAACCCGCCGACGGTGGGGACGCGCCGGCCGCACAGCACCACGACCACCAGCACCCCACCGGCGAGCCGGCGGTGGTGGCCGGTGCGGTCGCTGCAGGGGACTGGACCTGCCCGATGCACCCCGAGGTCCGCAGCGACGGCCCCGGTGACTGCCCGATCTGTGGCATGGCGCTGGAGCGGGTCTCGGCCGGGCTCGACGACGGCCCGAACCAGGAACTCGTCGACATGCGTCGCCGGTTCCGGGTGGCGGCGGTGCTGAGCGTGCCGCTGGTGGCGATGGTGATGGTTCCCATGGTGCTGGGGCGTGCGCTGCCCGGCAGCGTCGCGCCGTGGCTCGAGCTGGCCCTGTCGACGCCGGTGGTGTGGTGGGCTGGGTGGCCGTTCTTCGTGCGCGGCGCGAAGTCGGTGGTCAGCCGTCACCTGAACATGTTCACCCTGGTGTCGTTGGGTGTCGGTGCCGCGTGGCTGTACAGCGTGGTCGCGGTGCTGGCGCCGGGGTTGTTCCCGTCCGGGATGCGGGCGATGGACGGCCGGGTCGGCACCTACTTCGAGGCCGCGGCAGTCATCATCACCCTGGTGCTGCTCGGCCAGGTCCTCGAGCTGCGGGCCCGCGACCAGACCTCCGGTGCGATCCGCACCCTGCTCGACCTGTCACCGGCCACCGCGCACCGCATCGGGGCCGACGGCACCGAGACCGACGTGCCGGCCGCCGAGCTGCAGCTGGGCGATCGGTGCCGGGTGCGGCCGGGCGAGAAGGTGCCGGCCGACGGCACCGTGGTCGATGGTCACGCGTATGTGGACGAGTCGATGATCACCGGCGAGCCGGTTCCGGTCGACAAGAGCCCCGGTGACCGGGTCATCGGCGGCACGATCATCCAGGGCGGCAGCCTGGTGGTGGAGGCCACTGGCCTGGGCGCCGACTCGACCCTGGCCCGGATCGTCGACCTGGTCTCCCAGGCGCAGCGGTCCCGTGCTCCGATCCAGGGACTGGTCGACAAGATCTCGGCGGTGTTCGTGCCGGTCGTGATCGCCGTCGCCCTGGCCACCTTCGGGTTGTGGCTGGCGATCGGGCCGCAGCCGCGGCTGCCGTTCGCGATCGTGGCCGCCGTCAGCGTGCTGATCATCGCCTGCCCGTGTGCGCTGGGTCTGGCCACGCCAATGTCGATCATGGTCGGGGTCGGGCGCGGCGCCAGCGAGGGCGTGCTGGTCAAGAACGCCGAGGCCCTCGAACGACTGCAGAAGGTCGACACCCTCGTCGTCGACAAGACCGGTACCCTCACCCAGGGCCGCCCCAGCCTGGTCGACCAGCAGGGCGTCGACGGCCACGAGGATGCCCGGACACTGCTGCTCGCCGCTGCTGTGGAGGCCGGCTCCGAACACCCCCTCGCCAGGGCGGTGGTCGATGCTGCCCGCCAGACGGGACGCACGGTGCCGGCGGCCAGCGATTTCGCCGCCCACCCGGGTGGCGGTGTCAGCGCCACCGTCGACGGTCAGCACGTGCTCGTCGGCAGCCCCGCCTTCCTGGGCAGCCAGCACGTCGACACCCATGCCCTGGACGCCGTGGTGGAGGCCTACCGTCGCCGTGGCGCGACCGCGATCGTCGTGGCCGTCGACGGCAGGCCCGCCAGTGTGCTGGCCATCGCCGACCCGCTCAAGGCGACCACCGCCGGCGCGATCGAGGACCTGCGTCGGCGCGGGATGAAGGTCGTCATGCTCACCGGCGACAATGCCACCACCGCCCGGGCCATCGCCGACGAGCTGCGCATCGACCAGGTCGTCGCCGACGTCCTGCCCGACCAGAAGCACGGCCACGTGCAGGCCCTGCAGGCCCAGGGCCACACGGTCGTTATGGCCGGCGACGGCGTCAACGACGCCCCCGCCCTCGCCGTGGCCGACGTGGGTGTGGCCATGGGCACCGGCACCGACGTGGCCATCGAGAGCGCCGACGTGACCCTGCTCGGCGGTGACCTGGCCGCCCTGGTCAAGGCCCGCGACCTGTCGGTCGACACGATGCGCAACATCCGCCAGAACCTGGTCTTCGCGTTCGTGTACAACGTGGTCGGTATCCCGCTGGCCGCCGGCGCCCTCTACCCGGCCTTTGGCTGGCTGCTGTCGCCCGTCATCGCGGCCGCCGCCATGGCCCTCAGCTCGGTCAGCGTGATCACCAACTCGCTGCGGTTGCGCCGTCACCGCTGACCCCAAGAGCCCAGCCGGTCGTTGTTCACCCCATCACAGATGCCCGGGCTCGGGTGTGGGCGAGGCGGTAGGAGTTTGTGCCGGTTTCGATGATGGTGGCGTTGTAGGTGAGGCGGTCGACGATTGCTGCGCACAAGCGGGGGTCGGTGAAGGTGTCGGTCCAGGCGGAGAAGGACTGGTTGGAGGCGATCGCGATGGCGTTCTTCTCCTCTCGTTCGGTGAGGACCTGGAACAGCAGTTCGGCGCCTCGCCGGTCGAGTTCCAGGTAGCCGAGCTCGTCAATCACGAGGAGGTCGACGCGGCCGTAGCGGTTGATGGTCTTGGTGAGTTGTTTCTCGTCGGCGGCTTCGACGAGCTCGTTCACGAGCCGGGTGGCGAGGGTGTATCGGACGCGGTAGCCCTGCTCGGCGGCGGCGGTGCCGAGCGCGATGAGCAGGTGGGACTTGCCGGTGCCGGAGTCCCCGATCAGGCACAGCGGGTCGCCGCGGCGGATCCAGTCGCCGGTGGCGAGCTCGTTGATGGTGGCCGGGTTGATGTTGGGGTTCGCGGTGAAGTCGAAGTCGGCGAGCCATTTCTCGCGGGGAAAGCCGGCGCTCTTGATGCGACGCAGGGTGGAGCGGCGGTCGCGGTCGTCGACCTCGGCCAGGAGGAGTTCGGCGAGGAAGCCCTGGTAGGTGAGTTGTTCCTTGGTGGCGGCCGTCACGGCGTCGTCGACGACGGCGCGGATCGTGGGCAGCCGAAGCCGGCGGCAGGCTTGGTCGATCGCGGCCTGCGCGGCTTGCTCGGTGAGGCCCTGACGACGGCGAAGGCTCTCGGGACGGCTGGTGCTGGTGGTGGTCATGGGGTTCCTGTCGGGGTGTGGTGGTGAGTCTCGGCGGGGGCCGGGGCGGGATCGGGTTGGCGTCGGCACAGGAGTTCGTCGTAGGCGGTGACGGTGGGCAGGGGCCGGGTGTCTTCGGGCAGGTGCGCGATGACCTGGTGCGGGTTGGTGGAGCGTCGGGGTGGCAGGTTCACGACCGTCCCGCCCCTGGTCTGGCTGGCTGGGGCGGGTGTGTGGGTGGTGGCATGGCGGCGGGCTTCGACGGCGACGACGTCGGGGCTGATCGCGCCCACCGACAGGGCCGAGGTGATGCCGGCGATCGCCGCGTCGGACGGGAGGGATCGGTGGAACAGGAGCACGTCGATCAACGCTTGGGTCCCGGCCACGTCGCCGCTGGTCTTGCGGGCCGCGGCCCAGAACGCGTCGTGGGCCGCGGTGAATGCTCCGGCGGCGCGGGCCTGCGCGAGGGCGGTGGAGCCGGGGAACGCGCCGGGCTTGTGCCGCAGCACTTCGAGGTAGTGGTCCAGCTCGACCCGGGTCACGCCACGGGTGCCGAGGCGAGGGTGGGTGGCGAGGACGGTGCGGCCCTCGAACACGACCACACACGAGGCCCGCAGGGACACGCGGACGCGTTGGCCGATGAGGTGCGCGGGGACGGAGTACTTGACCATGCGGACGGTGATCAGGGCGGAGCGGTCGACGCGGGGGTGGAGGATCAGGCCGGGGTCGAAGTCGTCGGCCGGCAACGGTGCCAGGTGGGGCAGCTCGGCGTGGTGGTCCTGCCCGATCGTGTTGGCGTGGCCGGTGATGCGGCGGGTGTTGTCGTCGTGCTCCCAGGCGCGGATCTTGTCGTTGAGTTCGTCCAGGGTGGCGACTTCGGGCATGGGGGTGAGGTGGTTGCGGCGGAACCATCCGACCTCGCCCTCGACGCCGCCTTTCTCGTGGGCGCCGTCGATGCCGGGCTGGCAGTAGAACGCGTCGAAGCCGTAGTGGGAGCGGAACAGCACCCAGCGTTCGTTCTCGTCGCGTAGCCGGTCGCCGCCGTGGATGACCTGGACGACGGCGGAGGTGAGGTTGTCGTAGCGGATGTGGCGGGTGGGGATGCCGCCCAGGGCGTGGAAGGCCTCGATGTGCCCTTCGAGGAAGGCCTCCTGTCCGCCGGTCGGGTAGACGCGGTGGATGGCCTTGCCGGAGTGGGACAGGCGGTAGACGAACATGTGGCACTTGGTCTTGACGCCGTCCAGGATGACGTAGACCTCGCCGAAGTCGACCTCGGCCTCCGCGCCGGGGGCATGGTCCTGCGGCACCATCGCCTCCACCCGGCGCCCGGCCTCCAGATCGATCTGCGCGCGCCTGACCCGGACGTAGTCCCGCACCGTGGAGTAGGACAGGTCGGTGGCGCCGTGCTCGTCGCGCAGCCGGGCCAGGATCCTGGTCGCGGTATGGCGCTGCTTGCGCGGCGCGGTCAGGTCATAGGTGAGCATCTCGTCGATCGCCGGCTTGTACGGGTCCAGGCGCGGTGCTGTGCGGACCGGTTTCTTGCGGGGTGGGGGTTCGGCTGCGGCGAGTGCCTGGCGGACGGTGCGGCGGTGGACTCCGTGTTTGCGGGCGAGCTCGCGGATGGACAGGCCATCGACTCGCGCGTCGTGGCGGATGTCGGCGTACAGCTGCACTCGTGATCCCATCTCGGCTCCCTTGCCCTCGCGACTGGTTCCCAGTGATGGGGACCAGCGTGAAGGGGTGGGGCCAGTTCAGACCGTCAACACCCCGGCAAGTCGCACGCGGGGCCAGATCAGGCCGTCACAACGGGGCCGAACCAAGTTGCCACAACCAGGAATGATACAGTCTGGCGGAGAAGCCCCTCACAGCCCGGATGTAGATCCTGTTGAGCAGCCCCTGGTCCTCCTCCTGCCGGGCCTTCCCCAAGTTCGAAACAACCAGTGTGTTACTCAGCTCTAGTCCGTCCTGCTCCACCTCCTCACGGAACTCGTCCCACCACGCATCTGCGCCCCGTGCGGTCAGCACGATCCGCGTAGGGGCTCGCCGTACCAGCAACGCCCGGAACACTTCGGCCAACCGACCCCGCTGGGCCTCCTCGGCGTAGTCCACCACCACCATCAGCTCGGTCGCAAGATCCTCGAGAGCGGCGAGCTCCTGGTCCGTCACGTCGGTCGTCGTCCGCAGGAACCCGGTGTACCAGCCGGTCGAGGACAAGTCACCGCACAACTCGACGGCCATACGAGTCTTCCCCGAGCCGCCCTTGCCCGTCACCACGGCCACGGCGATATCGGCACCGGCGCCATTCGCGGTGTCCGTGGAAGTGCGGGCAGGGGTCGTTGCCCACTGGCGGAGCTTGCGGTACTCGGATCGCTCTTCGAAGGAGACGACGGCGTGCCTGGCCTTGATGAGTTGCAGGGGCGTGAAATCCTGAGGCAATGGAGTACGGGCCGGGGCAAGTATCCGCTCAAGATTGCCTCCCGGAGGAACGGCGTCGTCGGCTTTGTGGCTGCGTTGACCACCGACGTCGACGCACACGTCCCACTTCCATTCCTGGAGGTAGTCGGCGCCCCGGGAAAGAGCAGTGCCCCAATCGCCCTTCGGCATCATCGCCTGTTGAACGTCGATGGCCAGCCACGTGCCCGTCGGATCGTCGGCGTACTCCGCCACAACACCGGCGAGCGCGCACCCGTCCACCGCCAGTGGCTCACGGCTGAACCCCGACTCGATCACGGCGTCGCACCCGGTGGACCATGTCCGCCCCAAAGGCACTACGACAATCGAGTGCCGTTGCTTCCCGTTGGCGGTGGTGAGTGTGACTATGAGGGGGTAGATCCCGGCGTCCAGCGCGGCGCAGCAGAAGGTCACGCACAAATCCACGCACGTCGCCTGTCTGAAGCCGAGCACCTCGGTGACGGGCCTGATCCATTGTGCCCCCGGAACGCTATCCGGCGGCTCGTGGACATACTCAATACCCAGATCCACTAGCTTTTCGAATATTTTCTTCGCCTGAGCGCCAACGCGCGTTTGCCCGTTCTTCACCAGGTCGGGCTCAGGGCCCGGGAACCCGCTCCAATCCGCTGCGAGCAGTAGGCGCTGCACCCAGCCAGCGTGGACCATATCCACCAAACCCACAGGATTGTGGGTCGAGTCCCACTTCACTCGCTCACGCATGATGCTGCTCCCACTCGCGTGTTGAAAAGAATACGGTCAGCGCCGGGCACACCAGTCGCTATAACCGTCAGCTGGTGCACGCCCTCCTCCAATGCGGGCAGGCGGGCGGACCACCACCCGTCCTCGCGGCGCTCGGCGCGGAACCTCTGGCCGCCGACGTTGCCGCCGACGCCACTCACTTCCAGGATCTGGTCGCGGGAATCGACGACCCGCATCCGGATCGCCTGGGATTCACCGATCGGCAGCACGTCATCAAGGTCGAGCTGCACATACGCTCCCCCTTCATCACGCGCACCACCCTGGGCCGCAGGGGGCAGACGGTCCCGCAGGTGCTCGGAAACGTGATCGAAGATGGGTTTCTCCTCCACCAGGTCCTGGTGTTTACCGACCAGTCGGCGCCTCCTGTTCACGTCGTCTTCCAAGGAATCAGGGATCGTCGAGAACACGGGAACCGTCCCGTCTCCGCCGTCCCAGCTCGGCGGCAACTCCTGCGGATTGCCCTTCGCCACTTCCAACTGGCCCGACGCCGCGTCCACGATGGCGCGCCCCAGGGTCGCGTGCCCCTGCGAGTAGTAGGAAGTGAACGGATTCCCTCCACTCCCGGCTTTCTCCACCAACGCCCGATGCATGTCCCTATTCGCCCGGTACGCCTTGAGCGCCCTGGCTGAGAAGTCCGGCACCGCCTCAGTCACCGTAGATGGGAGTTGATACGGGTACGGCCCTCCCCCGCCGTCCTCAACGACCTGGTAATGGGGCAGCAAGTCGAAAACCGAGTCCCACGTCCGCAGCACCCCGGTGAGACCCGACAACTCATGGCCTCCGACTCTGACTCCGTTCACGAGAACGTTCAAAGCCTTGGCGGCCCCGCGGTAGGGCGTGCCCAGGGTGATGATGTCGGCGACCTCGACGCCCTCGCTGAGGAACGCCCACCACCACGCAGCGACCAGGCCGCCCATCGAATGCGCCACCAGGACAACGCGCCTCCCCTGCGCGCGGCGGCGCACTTCGCGGTCCAGGTCATGGGCGATCCGCTCCACCGGGCGGCGGAAATCGTAGGGGAAAGCAACAAGGGCGGCGTCCGCGGAGGCCAAGTCGGGCCCCGCCGTCGCCACCTGCGCCTCGGACAGTCCCAGAGCCCGCCCCAACCCGCGGATCAGCCCGTCGTAACCGGTCACGAGCTGCTTGAAAACCACAGAGCAGGGGCCGATGAGCCCAACGGGACGCAAATCGTTGCCGATATCGAGCGCACCCGGATCCAGTGCCGAGCCGACCAGGCGGCGGACGCCGCTCCCGTACACCACGCGCCCTGCCTCGTCCGCGAGTTCGCTCCCACCGATGCCGGGAATCACAACAACCAGGGGCAGGGAACGGGACAGTAGGAGTACCTCCTCATCGCGGTGTCCGGACGATTACCGTCCACGACCGCAGCGTACCGCACATCACATGGTTATGTGACCGATCGGACATTGCGACCGCAATAGCCGCAACGCCGGCCCGCGCCACCGCAACGCCGCCGCGGTGCGACCACCCGAACCGGTCCTGCCGCCGGGGTCAGAGAGCCCCTTCGTAGTCACCCACCGGCCGGTCGTCCCAGGTGAGGGCGTGGAGCCCGCCCACCAGGTCGTCGGCCGTCGCGGGGGCGAAGTCCGGGGCCCACTCCATGACGATGGTGCCCGTGTTGCCCACGAAGTGCGTATTGACCAGCGTCTCGTCCAGGTTGTCCGCCAGTGCCGTGGACAGCAGGCGGGTGAGGCCACCGTGGACGACGAAGACGACGACGGCCCCGGGGCCGTGCTCGGCCCGGGCGCCCAGGGCGATGGAGTGCACCGCGCCGACGGAGCGCGCCAGGGCCTCGCGCCCGCTCTCGCCACCGGGCATGCGCGCCGCCAGATCTCCGGCGCACCACCGCAGGACCGTGCGCACGTACGTGATCTGGGAGCACACGTCCGAGGCCATCTCCACGTCCCCGCTGCGCAGCTCCCGGATGCCCGGGTGCACCACGGGCACCAGCCCGTACTCGCGCGCCAGGGGCGCGGCGGTCTGCCGCGTGCGCGTCAGGCCCGACACGGCGATCACGTCCGGGGGGCCGCAGACCTCGGACTCCCACCGCGCCGCCAGGCGCTCGGCCTGCTCGCGGCCCTCGGCGGTCAGCGGCAGCCCCGGGCGGACGGTGTCGAGGGCCCCCGCCGTGTTGGCGGCGGTCTGTCCGTGGCGGACGAGGACTATTCTCATGAATCCGACTCCCAGAAAACGTGTTCCATCACTGCGCGGGCGCGGCGCGCGCTCTGGCGCCACCGCTCCTCCAGGGCGCCCTCGTTGCCGCGCGGGTACCCGAGGATGCGGGCCAGGGGGGCCAGGTCCCTGGCGTCACGTCCCAGGATATCGAGTTTGTCCCCCGTCATCCTCCCCGAGGCCAGCGCGTTGCCCGCACGGATCCGCGACGCCAGCTCCCACGCCCCGAGCAGGGTGGCGGCGTCCTCGTCGCTGAGCAGCCCGGCGCCGCGGGCAGCGCCGACCGCCGCGCGCGTGCCCGTGACGCGGAGG
>NZ_CP017298.1:273434-276000 GCF_001746855.1 Pauljensenia hongkongensis
CGCGCGTGCCCGTGACGCGGAGGGCGGCGCAGCCGCGCGCGTGGCGCAGTTGGAGGAGCTGGATGGTCCACTCCACATCGGCGAGGCCGCCCGGCCCCAGTTTGACGTGGAGGGCGGGGTCCGCGCCCCTGGGGAGGCGCTCGGCCTCCATGCGGGCCTTGAGGAGGCGGATCTCGCGCAGCGCCGCCCCGTCGGGCGCGGGGCCGTAGCGCACCGGGTCGATGACATCCAGGTAGGCGTCGGCCAGGGGGCCGGAGCCGATCGGCCTGGCGCGCAGCAGCGCCTGGCGCTCCCACGGGGACGCCCACGAGCGGAAGTAGTCCGCGTAGGCGCCCAGGGACCGGCTCATCGGGCCGTTCCTGCCCTCGGGGCGCAGGCCCAGGTCCACGGAGACCCCCATCTGGGGGCCCGGCGCCCCCAGCAGTTCCCGCACGCGCCCCACGACGGCCAGGGCCGAGGCCGCGGCCTCCTCCTCGCCGGCCCCGGGGGCAGCCCGGTGGACGGCGACGACGTCCGCGTCGGAGGCGAAGGAGGACTCCCGCCCCCCGTAGCGGCCCATGGCGACCAGGAGCACGTGGGCGCGGGCCCTCCCCCACCGTTCCTCCTCGTCCCTCTCGGCGATGCGCAGGGCGCCCAGCAGCGCGGCGTCCGTGGCGTCCGACACGGCGCTGGACGCGGGGTCCACGCCCCGCACCAGCTGGGCGGCCGCGGCGCGCGTGAGCTCGCGGGAGCGCACGGCCCGCACCCTGTCGGCCGCCTCCTCGGCGCCCGGGTGCCGTTCCACCAGGGCCAGGGCCTCCTTGACGAGGGCGCTGCGGGGACGGGCCTCCAGTTCCGCGTCGTCGTCCAGCCAGGCCACCGCCTCGGGCCGGGTGGACAGCGCCTCGGCGATCCACCGGGAGTTGGGCAGCATCGACATGAGGCGCGAGGCCGCGGCCCCGGAGTCGCGCAGCAGCGCCAGGTACCAGTGGGAGTCCCCGATCTGCTCCGACAGGGCCCGGAAGTTCAGCAGCCCCATGTCCGGATCCGCGCCGTCGGCCAGCCACGAGATGAGCACGGGCAGCAGGTGCCGCTGGATCGTGGCGCGCCTGCTGGTCCCCTTCGTGAGCGCCCCGATGTGGGACAGGGCCGCCGCCGGCGCCGCGTAGCCAATGGCGGCGAGGCGGTCGCGGGCGCCCTCGTCCCCCAGGACCGCGTCCCGGGCGCTCAGCCCCGCGGTGGCCGCCACGATCGGGCGGTAGAACACGTCCTCGTGGAGGGCGCGCACGCGCGAGCGCACGCGGGCGATCTCCTCGCGGATCCCCTGGGCGCCGGGCCACCGGCCGGGGTCGAGGGCGCGGCCGAGCGCCCGCAGTTCCGCCTCGCGCGCGGGGACCAGGTGCGTGCGGCGCATCCTGGGCAGCTGGGCGCGGTGCTCGACGGCGCGCAGGAAGGCGTAGCAGTCGCACAGCTCGGCGGCGTCCGCGCGCCCGATGTACCCTCCCCGCGCGAGCGCGCCGATGGCCTCGGTGGTGCCCCGCACCCGCAGGGCCCCGTCGGTGCGCCCGTGGACCAGTTGGAGCAGCTGCACGGTGAACTCCACGTCGCGCAGGCCCCCGCGCCCGAGTTTGATCTCCTGGGCGGCCCTGGCCGCTCCGACGGACTCCTCCACGCGGGCGCGCATCCGGCGAGCGGCGTCGACGAAGCCCTCGCGCGTGGCCGCCGACCACACGAAGGGGGCGGCCGCCTCCTCGAAACGGCGCCCCAGGTCCGCGTCCCCGGCCGCCGCCCGCGCCTTGAGGAGCGCCTGGAACTCCCAGGTCTGCGCCCATTTGCGCCAGTACGCCACGTAGGAGCCGATGGTGCGCACCAGCGCCCCGTCGCGTCCCTCGGGCCGCAGGTTCGCGTCGACCGTCCACAGGGGGGCCTCGGCGCCGGGGCCCGAGCAGGCCGCAGCCGCCAGGGACGCGAGCCTGGCCGCACGGGAGGCGGCCTCCTGCTCCGTCAAGCCGTCGGCGGCCTCCGTGGCGTAGACGACGTCCACGTCGGAGATGTAGTTGAGCTCCTGGGCGCCGGTCTTGCCCATCGCGATGACGGCGAGGGGCACGTCGGCGCCCGGGTCCGCGTCCCGCCTGGCCAGGGCGAGCGCCGCCTCCAACGAGGCGTCCGCCAGTTCGGCCAGCCTGCGCCCCACACCGGGCACGGCGGCGGGGGCGTCCGCGCTGGTCAGGTCGTCGGCCGCGATGCCCAGCTGCACGCGCCTGTACGCCCTGCGCAGGTCGTCGGCGCCCGCGCCCCCGGAAGCGACGAGGCGCCCCGCGACCGGGCCCACCGGGCGCGCCCCGACGGCGCCGAGCACTTCTGCGCGCGCGTCGCCCACAGGCTCCCACAAAGCGCCCAGGGCGCCGGGCCGGGCGACCAGGTACTCCCCCAGCCACGCCGAGGCGCCCAGCACCGCGCACAGGCGCTCCAGGCGCTCGCCCGGCCCGTCGGCCGCCTCGGCGACGGCGGCGGGGGCCGCCTCGAAGAGGCGCGTGGCCAGCAGCAGCATCTGGTCGGGGTCCGCGCACCGCCGCGCGCACCGGGC
>NZ_CP017298.1:276050-314564 GCF_001746855.1 Pauljensenia hongkongensis
GGGCCCACGCGCCCTCCGGGCCCGGCAGGCCCGCCAGGAGCGCCGAGGCCCGCTCCGGGTCCCGCACTCCGAGCCGGCGCAGGCGCGCCCCCGTGAGCGGCATCAGTGGACCTTGAGGAACTGCCGCAGCTCCTGGACGGTGATCTGGCGCCGGTACTCGCGCCACTCGTTGAGCTTGTTGCGGATCACGAAGTCGAAGACCTCCTCGCCCAGGGCTGCGGCCACCAGCTCCGAGGAGCGCATGGCGGCGACGGCCTGGGACAGGGAGTTCGGCAGCGCGTGGATGCCCATCACCTGGCGCTCCCGGTCAGACAGGTCCCACACGTTGTCCTCCGCCTCCGGGGCCAGCTCCATGCGCTTGGCGATCCCGTCCAGGCCGGCGGCGATCAGGCACGCCAGGGCCAGGTAGGGGTTCGCGCTGGGGTCGGGGGCGCGGTACTCGATGCGCGCGGCCCTGCGCTTGTTGGGCTTGTAGAGGGGGACGCGGACCAGCGCCGAGCGGTTCAAATGCCCCCAGCACACGTACGAGGGGGCCTCTCCCCCGCCCCACAGGCGCTTGTAGGAGTTGACGTGCTGGTTGGTGATCGCCGCGATCTCGCCCGCGTGGGCCAGCAGGCCCGCGATGAACCGCCGTCCCGTCTCCGACAGCTGGTAGCGGCCCGCCGGGGCGTGGAAGGCGTTCTCGTCGCCCTCGAAGAGGGACAGGTGGGTGTGCATCCCGGAGCCGGGGTGGTCGGTGAACGGCTTGGGCATGAAGGTCGCCATGAGGTCCTCCCCCAGCGCGACCTCCTCGATGATGGTCCTGGCCGTCATGATGTTGTCGGCCGCGCGCACGGGGTCGACGGCGCGCAGGTCGATCTCGTTCTGCCCCGGGCCTCCCTCGTGGTGGCTGAACTCCACGGGGATGCCCATGTCCTCCAGGATGCGCACGGCGCGGCGGCGGAAGCTGTTCGACGTGCCCCGCACGACGTGGTCGAAGTACCCGGCGTTGTCGACGGGCACCATGCGCTCGACGGACACCGGCTGGCGCAGCAGGTAGAACTCGATCTCCGGGTGGACCATCACCGTGAAGCCGAGCTCCTGGGCGCGCGCCACCTGCCGGGCCAGCACCCCGCGGGGGTCCGAGGCGGCCTGGCGCCCGTCGGGCGTGTGCACGTCGCAGAACATGCGGGCCACGCGGTCGTCGTCGCCCCCCACCGACGGCAGCATCTGGAAGGTCGAGGCGTCGGGGCGCAGCAGCATGTCCGACTCGCAGACGCGGGTCAGGCCCTGCACCGCGGAGCCGTCGAAGCCGATGCCCTCGTGGAAGGCGTCCTCCAGCTCGCCCGGGTCGGTGGACACCGATTTGAGGACGCCCGCCACATCCGTGAACCAGAGGCGGATGAAACGGATGTCCTTCTCGGCGACTTCCTGCAGGACGTGTTCTTGTGAGCGGTCCACGCTGCTCCTGTCCGATGGCGGGTGGGTACGGCTGGGCGGGGGCCGCGCGCAGGGCCGCCCCCGCCCAGTCTACTCCGCCTACCTGCCGCTGAAGCCCTTCGAAATGGCGTCGAGGGCGCCCGTGAGGTCGGAGGGGAGCACCCACACCTTGGAGGCCTGGCCGTCGGCGATCTTCGGCAGCATCTCCAGGTACTTGTAGGAGAGCAGCGCGGGGGTGGCCCCGCCGGCGTTGATGGCGGAGAAGACCGCGGCGATGGCCTCCGCCTCGCCCTGGGCGCGCAGGATCTGGGACTGCCTGGCGCCTTCGGCGCGCAGGATCTGGGCGTCCTTCTCGCCGCGGGCCTGCAGGACCTGGGCCTCCTGCTGGGCGGAGGCGGCCAGGACGGCGGCCTGCTTGGCGCCCTCGGCGCGCTTGATCTGCGCCTCCCTCTCGGCCTCGGCCGAGAGGATGGTGGCGCGCTTGGTGCGCTCGGCGGTGATCTGCTGCTCCATGGCGGCCAGCACCCGCGGCGGCGGCTCGATGGACTTCAGCTCCACGCGGGTGACGCGGATGCCCCAGGTGCCCGTCGCCTCGTCGAGGACGCCGCGCAGCTGCTTGTTGATGGAGTCGCGGCTGGTCTGGGTCTGCTCCAGGTCCAGGGAGCCGATCAGGTTGCGCAGCGTGGTGGCGGTGAGCTGCTCGATGGCCTGGATGAAGTTCGCGACCTCGTAGGTGGCGTTGCGCGGGTCGGTGATCTGGTAGTAGATGACCGAGTCGATGGAGACCATCGCCTGGTCGGCGGTGATGACCGACTGCGGCGGGAAGTTGGCGACCTGCTCGCGCAAGTCGATGCGCGAGGCCACGCGGTCGACGAAGGGCACCAGCAAGTGGAAGCCGCCGTAGAACACCGCTTGGAAGCGCCCGAGGCGCTCGATCACGTACGCCTGGGACTGGGGGACGATCCGCACGGAGCGGACCAGGGCGACGACGATGAATATGAGGAGAAGCGCCAGGACGAACGCCGTCACCGGCAGACCGTACGATGTCATTGTCTTCCTTTCACTGGGGTTCCGTCGACGGCGCGACGATGGCCGTGGCGCCGTCGATTCCGATGATGACGACCGGGGCGCCCTCCTCGATCGTGCCCGCCTGGGTCCGCGCGCTCCACTCCGCGCCCCGCAGGCGGGCGCGCCCGTCGCGGACGGTGATCGTGGACAGGGCGTAGCCGCCCGCGCCGATGAGGGCGTCCGTGTTGGTCCGCACGTCCGGGGACGACTGGTACAGGCGGCCCTTGAGGAAGGGGCGGACCGCCAGGAGCAGCACGACCGACACGGCAGCGAAAACACTGATCTGCAGGTAGGCGCCGCCTCCCGCGCCGGCGACGACCGCCCCGGCCAGCGCCCCCACGCCGAGCATGAGGAACACGAAGCTGACGGAGAGCACCTCGATGATGCCGCAGACCACCGCGGCGACCACCCAGAGCCATATGGGATCCATGTCCATCCCTCCTGATCCCTAATTCAGTCCTGGGACGAGGCGGCCCTGGCCCACCAGCGCCCGTCCGCCATTCCGGCCAGCAGCGGCAAGGAGAACGCCTCGGACAGGACGACGCCCGTCAGCGTATCGGAGATGGGCCCCTGCGCGATCAGCGCGCCACCGCGCATCACCGCGCAGTGCGTGATGCCGGTGGGGATCTCCTCGATCTGGTGGGTGACCAGGACGACCTGGGGCGAGCGCTTGCCCGCGATGATCTCGTCGAGGGCCGACACCAGCGTCTCGCGGGCGCCCAGATCGAGGCCGGCCGTCGGCTCGTCGAGGATGAGGACCTCCGGATCGCTCATGAGGGCGCGGGCGAGCTGCACGCGCTGGGCCTCGCCCTCCGACAGGGAGCCGAAGGGGTGGTCCGCCAGGTGCGAGACCCCGAAGGCCGCCATCAGGTCGCGGGCCCGCTCCTCGTCCTGGCCCTCGTAGTGCTCGTGGTGGGCGACGTGGACGCCCCACGCGGCGGAGCGGACCGTGTCGAGGGCGCTCTGGGCGCCCCGGATCCTCGACGCGACCGCCGACGAGGCGAGGCTGATCCGCGTCCCGAGCTCGGCGGGGTCGATCCGGTCGACGGGGGCCCCGTCAAGGGCGATCGACCCGGAGGTGAGCGGGACGCGGGCGCAGGCGGCCCGCACCAGGGTGGTCTTGCCCGCGCCATTGGGGCCCAGGACCACCCAGTGCTCGCCGTCGCGGGTCCGCCAGGTCACGTCCTCGAGGATCCGGCGCTCCCCACGGACTACTGTTGCACGGTCAAACGATAGGACGTTGGTCATGTCGTAAGCCTAGACCAGCCTCTTGTAGAGCTCCACGGTCTTCGCGCCGATGGCCTCCCACGAGAAGTGGGCCCTCGCCCGTTCGAGGCCGGCCTGGCCCATGCGGCGCGCCATCGCCGGGTCGTCGAGGATCTTGATGAGGCGCTCGGCCATCGCCTGCTCGAAGGCCTCCGGGTCCAGCGGGGTCCCGGTCCCGTCGGTCTTCTGGTCGATGGGCACCAGGTACCCGGTCTCGCCGTCGACGATGACATCCGGGATGCCGCCGGTCGCGGTGCCCACGACGGGCAGGCCCAGCGCCATGGCCTCCAGGTTGACGATGCCGAGGGGCTCGTAGACGGAGGGCGTGATGAACACGTCGGCGGCGTCCAGGATCGCGGCGACCTCCGGCTGGGGCAGCATCTCCGTGATGAGGACCACTCCAGAGCGCTTCTCCTTGAGCTGGGCGACCAGGCCGTCGACCTCGGACGCGATCTCCTTCGTGTCGGGGGCGCCCGCGCACAGGACGAGCTGCACGTCGTCGGGCAGTTCGCGCGCCGCGCGCAGGAAGTAGGGCAGCCCCTTCTGGCGGGTGATGCGCCCGACGAAGACGACGGTGCGCTTGGACGGGTCGATGCCGTGCTCGGCGAGGACGCGCGCCTGGAGCTCCTCGCCCTGCGCGCCCTCCGGGGCGTGCCACTTCGCCAGGTCGATGCCGTTGTGGATGACGTGGACGGTGTCGGGCTCGACGCGCGGGTAGCAGCGCAGGATGTCCTCGCGCATCCCCCGGGAGACCGCGACGATGGCGGCGGCGGACTCGTACGCCGACTTCTCGACGAAGGACGAGAGGCGGTACCCCCCGCCCAGCTGCTCGGCCTTCCACGGGCGCAGCGGCTCCAGCGAGTGCGCCGAGACGACGTGCGGGATATCGTCCAGCAGCGAGGCGACGTGCCCCGCGAAGTTCGCGTACCAGGTGTGGGAGTGGACCAGGTCGGCCCCCGTGCACGCGGACGCGATCTGCAGGTCGACCCCCAGCGTCGCCAGGGCGGGGTTCGCGCCCTCCAGCTGGGGCAGGTTGTCGAACCCGGTCACGCCCGGGTCGGCGCCCTCGGTGCCGGGCTGGCGGGGGCCGTCGAAGGCGTGGACGCGCAGGTCGTCCACGAGCGGGCGCAGTACCTTGGCCAGTTCTAGCACGTGCACGCCGGCTCCGCCGTACACGTGGGGTGGGTATTCGCGGGTGAGCAGATCGACGCGCATGGCATGTCCTTCCGGCGGTGACCACTGTGGTGACGCCAGACTACCGAATCGAAGGGCTGATCGGCGCCTTTTTGAGACAGAAGCACACAGCTTCACATCGTGTACTACCATGTGAGAACCCCCACGGATGCGAAGGGGCTCCGTATCAACCGACATAGAGGTGGCCACATGGCGAAAAACCACGTTCTAGCAATAGTCCTGGCGGGCGGCGAGGGGAAGAGGCTCATGCCCCTGACCGAGGTGAGGGCGAAGCCCGCGGTCCCCTTCGGCGGCCACTTCCGCCTCATCGATTTCGCCCTGTCGAATATCGTCAACTCCGGCTACCTCAAGATCGTCGTGCTGACGCAGTACAAGTCGCACTCGCTTGACCGCCACATCGCCAAGACCTGGTACACGTCCCCCCTTCTCGGCAACTTCATTGCCCCTGTTCCCGCTCAACAGCGCCGCGGTCCGCACTGGTACCTGGGCAGCGCGGACGCGATCTACCAGTCCTTGAACATCGTCGACGATGAACAGCCCGAGTACATCGTCATCATCGGCGCGGACAACATCTACCGCATGGACTTCTCCCAGATGGTCCAGCACCACATCGATTCGGGCCTGCCCGCGACGGTGGCCGGAATCCGCCAGCCCATCGAGCTGGCACCCGCGCTGGGCGTCATCGACGGCGAGGGCGGACGGATCAAGAAGTTCCTGGAGAAGCCCAAGCACGCCGAGGGCCTGCCCGACGACCCCACCAAGGTTCTGGCCTCCATGGGCAACTACGTGTTCACCACGAAGGACCTGGTGGCGGCCCTGCGCGAGGACGCGAAGGACCCCGATTCCAAGCACGACATGGGCGGGAACATCATCCCCTGGTTCGTGGAGCGCGGCGAGTGCGGCGTCTACGACTTCCAGGACAACGACGTGCCCGGATCCACCGACCGCGACCGCGACTACTGGCGCGACGTGGGCACCCTGGACGCCTACTACGAGGCGAACATGGATCTGATCAGCGTCCACCCGGTGTTCAACCTGTACAACAGGGACTGGCCGACCATGACCCTGATCAACGGGTCCCTGCCGCCCGCGAAGTTCGTCTACGCGGACGAGGGCAAGCGCGTGGGCCGCGCCATCGACTCCTTCGTCTCGCCCGGCGTCATCGTCTCGGGCGGGTCGGTCGAGCGCTCGATCCTGTCCCCGGGGACGTACGTGCACTCGTGGGCCGAGGTCAGCGATTCGGTGGTCATGGACGGCTGCCGCGTCGGACGGCACACGAAGGTCGTCAAGACGATCCTCGACAAGAACGTCGTCGTCGAGGAGGGCGCAGTCGTGGGCGTCGACCTCGCCCATGACCGTGAGCGCGGCTTCACCGTCACCGAGTCGGGGATCACGGTCGTCCCCAAGGGCACGGTCGTCACCAAGTGAGTCCGACAGCCACCGGGCCGGGGCTCCCACAGTTCTTCGCGGACGGGGGCCCCGGCCTGGTCGTCACCGACGTCGACTCCACGCTGATCGAGCAGGAGGTCATCGAGGAGCTCGCGGCCGAGGCGGGGGCCCGAGAGGCCGTCGCCCGGATCACGGCGCGGGCCATGAACGGCGAGCTCGACTTCGCCCACTCCCTGCGCGAGCGGGTGGCGGCCCTGGCGGGGCTCCCCGTCTCCGTGTGCGCCCGTGTGGCCGAGCGGGTCACCGTGACCCGGGGCGCGCGCGAGCTCATCGGGGCCGTCCACCGCGCCGGGGGCCGTTTCGGCGTGGTGTCCGGGGGGTTCGTCGAGGTCGTCGAGCCCCTGGCGCGCTCCCTGGGCATCGACTTCCACGCGGCGAACCGCTTGGAGGCGTCGGACGGTGTCCTCACCGGCAGGGTCGTGGGCCGGATCGTGACCGCGGAGGTCAAGACCGCGTGCTTGCGCCGTTGGGCTGCGCAGTGCTCGGTCCCCCTTGCGCGGACCGTCGCGATCGGCGACGGCGCCAACGACGTTCCCATGATGCGCGAGGCGGGGGTCGGCATCGCGTTCTGCGCGAAGCCGGCCGTGCGCCGACTGGTGGCCCACCAGTTGAACGAGCCCAGGCTCGACGCGCTGATCGCCCCCCTGGGGCTCGCCTAGCGGCCCTGTGGTCTCAGGGCTCGCGCGCCCCGGTCAACGAGACGAGGCGGCCGTCCCAGCCGTCGCGCCATTCGCGCGCGAATCCGACGAGCTGGCGCGGGTAGACCTCGGCAGCGCCGTCCAGGGCCTCCAACTCGTCCAGGTCCCACCACTTGAGCCCGTCGAGGACCTCTTTCTCCAGGTCCGTCCACCCCTCGCGGCTCACCTCGGCGCACTCCGTGCGGGCGACGAAGAACCACTCGTCCTGGCGGGCGGTGACTGCGGCGAAGTCGAACTCGGCGGTGCGGTACAGGACAGGCCCCACCAGGTCCTCGACGCCCAGGCGTATCCCCGTCTCCTCGCGGACCTCCCGGACGGCCCCCGCGGCCGGATCCTCGCCCTCCTCGATGCCGCCGCCGATGGTGAACCACCACTGGCGCTCCGGGTCGTCCGCGTCGTGGCCGATGGCCAGCAGCAGGCGGCCGCGCGCGTCGAAGAGGACGACCCGGGCCGCCTGCCTGTGCGGGTAGCCCTCCGAGTCGCGCGGCCAGTCGCCGGGCCCGTCGGCGCTCACTGGGCGCGCCCCACCGCTCCGGCGACAGCGGTCTGCTCCGAGGCGATGGCGGTCAGCCGCAGGAACTCGGCGCGGTGCTCCGCGGCCTGCGTGAGGAGCCTGCGGTCCTCCTCGATACGGGCCGGGTCTGGCCCCACCCGGGTCATGAGGCTCTGGTCGAGTCCCAGCGACGCGAGTTCGTTCATGAACTTGCGCATGGCCTTGCGGGCCGGAGCCCCCCCGCGGGCCACCCACTTGCGGGCGGCCTTGCGCTTGCCGCGGTCGGTGACCATCGAAACCTCGGCCGGCAGGATCCACCCGGTGCGGACGTAGGGCACCAGGCCCTTCTTGATCGTCTCGGCCTCCCTGTTCGAGGCGCGGATCAGGGCGGTGAGCCAGGTGCCGAACAACGGGACCTGGATGAACAGGTACATCTTGAGCAAAGTGGCCAGCTGTCCGTCCGAGCCCATCGAGTTCCACAGCCCGTGCACCAGCATCGCCGCTCCCCAGCCCGCCAGGAACACGAGGATCCGCGACCAGGCGCGCTTGGCGCGGATCGCCCCCCACGCCATCGCGAAGCCCGTGAGCGAGGTGGCCATGGAGTGGAGGAAGGGGCTGAGCAGGCCGCGCATCACGAAGATCGTCACCAACGACCCCGTTCCGCTGCTGCCGTAGCGGACGAAGTACTGGATGTCCTCGACGAACATGAAGCCGGCCGCGACGATCCCCCCGTAGACGACGCCGTCCAGCAGTGAGTTGATCGACGTGCGCCGCGCCAGGATGATGACGAGCACGCCCACGCCCTTGAAGGTCTCCTCCACCACGGGGGCGACGAACGTCGCGGCGATGGCCTGCGCTTTCTGGACGTCCCCGATGACCAGGGCGGTGTTCGTCATCAGAGCGGTGTTGATGATCATGGAGGACACGGTCGCCACGCCCCCGCCCCAGAGGAAGGCGATGATCTTCATCTTCACGGGCTCGGGCTCCCACCGGTCGATGAAGACCATGGCGGACATGACGATGAGCAACGGCACCACGGCGACCAGGGTCATCACCGCGGTGGTGAGGCCGTCGGCGTCCATGGCGTAGACCATGAAGTAGACGATGCCCGCGACTCCAATGGCCACCATGACGATCTCGAACCACGGGACCACCCTGACGGCCTTGGGCGTCTGCCAGATGGGCGCGGCATTGTCCGGGGAGGGCGCGTCCACGTGGATCTCCGCCCGGGAGCCGGTGCGGTTGATCCGGCTCAGGCGGTAGTCCTCGCCGGGACCGCCCCACTTCACGGCTGCTTCGGTCATGTCAGTATCCTCGTCCGTCGTAGCGGGTGTCATCGTCGAAGTCTATGGGCTCGGGCTCGGGGGCGTGCCCCGCCAGGTGGAAGAGGCGCACCAGTGCGGTGCCGCGCAGGGAACGGACCTGGGTGACGTCCGTGTTGTGGGCCGAGCGCGCCAACTGGATGCGGTAGCACGTGGCGTCGAGGGCCTCCAGTCGCGCCCGCGCGGGCTCGCGGGCCGCCAGCTGGCGGCGGGTGTCGTCGTCCAGGGTGTCGCGGATCGCGCGCGACAGCGCGGACGCCTTCTCCAGGCACCTGCGCACGTCGACGGGGTCGGCGGCGGGGGCGGCGCCGGAGCGCCGGTCGAGTCCGTCGCAGCTGAGCTGGTCCGCCGAGTCGGCGACCGAGGCGTTGGCGACCTCGGTGAGGCAGGCGCCCGCGCGCCGGCCCAGGGCGTCCTCGCGCGCGAGCAGCAGCGTCTCGGAGGCGCGGCGCACGAGCAGGCGGGAAAGGGCGTCCCGATTGGCGAGTATGCGCTGGTGGAGGCGGTCGAGCCTCCTGGCGCCCATCACGCACAGGTAGGCCACGACGGCGGTGAGCACGACGACGACCACTGCGATGACGACGAGGTGCGTCTGGAAGTGCATCATCGGCCCTCCTCCCCCCTGCCGCGGATGAGGTTGCGGGCGCTGCGGCTCCCAGAGACAGCCGGGCTGCCCGTGTCGATGGCGAGCTTGTACACCTCGTAGACCTTGTCGGCCACGACCTCCCAGTCGTACTGGAGGCTGGCCGCCTCCCCTGCCCTGGCGATCCCCTCGAGCCGCTGTGGATCGCCGAGCAGCGCGATCAGCTCGTCGGCCAGCGACGCGGCGCTGCCCGTCTCGAAGAGGACGCCGAAGCGCCCGTCGCCCAGCACAGCGCGGAACGCCTCGATACCGGAGGCGACGACGGCGGTGCCGGCGGCCATCGCCTCGACGAGGACGATCCCGAAGGACTCGCCGCCCGTCTGGGGGGCCACGTAGGCGCTGGCGCCCGCCAGCAGCGACTCCTTCTCGGGGTCGGTGATGCCGCCCAGGAACTGGACCCTGTCCCCGAAACGGGCGAGTCCGGAGCGGATCGCGTCCGCCTCGCCGCGCCCGGCGATGAGGAACCGCGCGCCGGGGACGGCCTCGAGCACGCGGGGGATGGCGGCGGCGAAGACCGGCAGGCCCTTGCGGGGCTCGTCGAGGCGCCCCAGGAAGACGACCACGGGGGCGCCGTCGCGGGCCCGCCACGGCTCGATGGGCTCGGCGCCGCGGAACGAGGCCGTGTCGACGCCGTTGGGGATGATGACCGCGTCCCCTCCGTGGTGCTCGATGAGGGTGCGCCGCGCCTCGCTGGACACGGCGATCCGCACGGCGATCCGCTCCATGTAGGGGCGCATGGGGGCCGAGGCGATCGACCGCGACAGCGAGCGCGTGAGCGCAGCGTGGAACGTGGCGACCAGGGGGGCGCCAGACAGGATCGTGGCGGCCATGGACACCGAGGGGACCACCGGCTCGTGGACGTGGACGACGTCGAAGTCCCCGTCGGCCAGCCACCTGCGGGTGCGGGCGAAGGCGGCGGGGCTGATCGAGATGTTGGCGACCGAGCCGTTGAAGGGGACGGAGACCGACGATCCGGCGCTGGTGACCCACTCCGGCAGGCCGGGGGCGCTGGAGGGGCTGAGCACCCGCACGTCGTGCCCGCGGCTGCGCAGCTTGAGCGCCAGGTCGCGGATGTGGAAGCCCACCCCCCCGGGGACGTCCCACGAGTAGGGGTTGACGATGCCGATTCTCATTGCCCCGCCCCCCTGCTGCGGTGGGCCGCGCGGGCGCGGGCGAGCCGCTCGGGGTCGAGGTCCTCGGTGTAGACCTTCTGCATCATGTGCCAGTCCTCGGGTTTGTCGGCGAGCATCCCCGTGAAGGCGTCCACCCACGCCTGGGTGAGGGCCTCGACTTCGTTCGCGCCCCCGCCGGGCGCGGCGGTGATGGGGCCGGCGAGCTCGACGCGCACGGAGGCGACGGGCGCGTCCTCGTCCGCGTAGGACACGCACGCGGCGTACAGGGGGCGCGAGAGCCTGTGGGCGAGGGCGGCGGGCCCCGCCGCCACGAGGGCGCGGTGCCCCGCGAAGTCGACCTCGATCCCGGCTCCTGAGATGTCCCGGTCGGCCAGCAGCGGCACCAGGACCGAGCGCCCCCTGACGCGCTCGACCAGGGTGTCGAAGACGGACTCGCCCTTGCCCACGCCGATGATCTCCATGCCCAGTCCCTCGCGCAGCCGCACGAAGGAGTCGAACAGGGAGGGCGGCTCCACCCGTTCGGCGACGGTGACGACGGTGCGCCCGTGCGCGCACACCCACGCCCCGGCCCGGTCCCACGAGCCGGAGTGCCCGAGCGCGAGGACCACGGGGCCGTCCTCGGAGGCTTCTTCGATGCGGTCGAAGTCCTCGAAGACGACGCGCTCGAGCAGCGGCGCGCCCTTCGGGGAGCCGAGCACGAGCTGTTCGGCGTAGTTGCGGATGTGGGATTCGACGGCCCGCACCACCAGTTCCTGGTCCGGCTCCCCGCCGGTGAGGCGGCGCAGGTTGGAGCGCAACTGGTCCACGTTGGCCCCGCCCCTGCGCGCCGCCCGGCGGGCGCCCGCCCGGGCAGCGGAGAGCACCCACCGCAACGGGAGGCGGGGGGCCAGGGCGAAGGCCACCGAAAGGGCGGAGAACCTCATGCGCCCTCCGCCTCGTCGATGTGGCGCGCGGTGTACCACACGCGCTGGCCGACGGTGATGAACGAGGCGAGGGCCACCCACGTCAGCCCCACGACGAAGACCCACGCACTGGCGCCCAGGTCCATGATCATCGCGGAGCCCATGGCGATGAGGAGCCTGTCGGTGCGCTCGGCGATCCCGAGCTTCGCGGTCACGCCGACGGACTCGGCGCGGGCGCGCGCGTAGGGGACGGCGGCGGCCCCGACGATGGAGGCCAGGCCCGCGATGACGGCCCACGTGCGGGCGGTCCCCTCCTCCATGTGGAAGACCGCGTAGTAGGTGAGGGAGGCGAAGACCGCGCCGTCGCCGAGGCGGTCCAGGGTGGAGTCGAAGAAGGCGCCGAAGCGGGTGCCGCCCGTCGTCATCCTGGCCAGGGTGCCGTCGACGGAGTCCCCGAACATGATGACCGCCAACGCGGTCCCGCCCTGCCAGATCCACCCCTGTGCGACGACGCCGAAGGCGACCGCGATCGTGGCGGCGGTGCCGAAGGCGGTCACCATGTTGGGGGTGACGCCCGCCTTGGCGAGGAGCCGGGCCAGCGGTGTGAAAACGGCCCTCGGGATGGAGCGCCCGTGGTTGCCCAGCATGCCTCAGTCCTCCTGGTCCCACGCGGCGGCCAGGGCCGATCGCGCGTCCTCGAGCAGCTCCGGGACGGCCTTGGTGCGCGCGATGATCGGCAGGAAGTTCGCGTCGCCCGACCACCGGGGCACGATGTGCTGGTGGAGGTGGGCGGCGATGCCCGCGCCCGCGACCTCGCCCTGGTTCATGCCCAGGTTGAAACCGTGGGGGCCCGAGACCCCGCGCAGGACGCGCATGGCGGTGGCGGTGAGCTCCCCCAGCTCCACCCGTTCCCGTCCGGTGAGCTCCGTGTAGTCCGAGACGTGGCGGTACGGGCACACCAGCAGGTGGCCGGAGTTGTAGGGGAACAGGTTCATGACCACGAAGCACTCGCTCCCCCGGTGGACGACGAGCCCGTCGGCGTCCTCCTTGCCGGGGGCGGCGCAGAACGGGCACTCGTCGCGGGAGCCGTCGGCGGGCTTGCCCTCGCCGTGGATGTACGCCATCCGGTACGGCGTCCAGAAGCGGTTGAAGGCGTCGGGGACGCCCGCCAGGGAACGGGAGTCCTCGGTGGGCAGCGGCGCCTGGGCCCCGAGGGGGCCCGCGCCGGTCGATCCGGGGTTCTGCTCGCTCATGGTCAGGCCCGGTCGATGCCCTCGACGGCGTCGTGGTTGGCGCGCGAGGCCACGTGGCGGGCGATGAGCTCCACCGCCCGGTCCACGGGGATCCCGTTGTGCTGGGACCCGTCGCGCAGGCGGAAGGACACGGCCCCCGCCTCGGCGTCCTCCCCGCCGGCGATGAGGGTGAAGGGCACCTTCTCCTTCGCGGCGTTGCGGATCTTCTTGCCGAAGCGGTCGTCGGAGAGGTCCGTTTCCACGCGGATGCCGCGCTCGCGCAGCTTGGCGGCGACCTCCTCCACGTAGTCGTCGAAGGCGCTGGCCACGGGCACGAGCCTGACCTGGACGGGGGCGAGCCACGCGGGGAACGCGCCCGCGTAGTGCTCGGTGAGCACGCCGATGAAGCGCTCGATGGCGCCGAACTTGGCCGAGTGGATCATGACCGGCTCGTGGCGGGCCCCGTCGGCGGCCGTGTACTCCAGGCCGAAGCGGTGGGGCTGGTTGAAATCGTACTGGATGGTCGACATCTGCCACGTGCGCCTGATGGCGTCCTTGGCCTGCACGGAGATCTTCGGGCCGTAGAAGGCCGCGCCGCCCGGGTCGTCGACCACCCGCAGCCCGTTCTCCTGGGCGCATTCGGCGGCGATGTCGGCAAGGATCCGCGTCGCGTCGGCCCACTGCTCGTCGGAGCCGATGAACTTGTCCTTCTTCGCGCCGTCCTCGTCGCGGGTGGAGACCTCCAGGTAGAAGTCCTCCATGCCGAAGTCCTTGAGCAGGGTGAGCACGAAGGTCAGGAGGTGGCGCACCTCGCCGGGGGCCTGTTCGGGCGTGCAGTAGGAGTGGGAGTCGTCCTGGGTGATCGACCGCACCCGGGTGAGGCCCTGGAGCACACCGGACTTCTCGTTGCGGTAAACGGTGCCGAACTCGAAGAACCGCAACGGCAGCTCGCGGTAGGACCGGCCCCTGGAGCGGAAGATGAGGTTGTGCATCGGGCAGTTCATGGCCTTGAGGTAGTAGGCCTGGCCCTCGTCGTCCATCGGGGGGAACATGCCGTCGGCGTAGTAGGGCAGGTGGCCGGAGGTGTGGAACAGTTCCGCCTTGGAGATGTGGGGCGTGCCCACGTACTGGAAGCCGTTGGCGATGTGCGCCTCGCGCACGTAGTCCTCCATGACGCGCTTGAGGACGCCGCCCTTGGGGTGGAAGACGGGCAGGCCGGGGCCGATCTCCTCGGGGAAGCTGAACAGGTCCAGCTCGGCGCCCAGGCGCCGGTGGTCGCGGCGCTCGGCCTCCTTGAGGCGCTCCTGGTAGGCGACCAGGTCGTCCTTGGAGGCCCACGCTGTGCCGTAGATGCGCTGCAGTTGGTCGCCGTTCTGGTCGCCCTTCCAGTAGGCTGCCGACGACTTGGTGAGGGCGAAGCCGTTGCCGATCAGCTTCGTGGAGGGCAGGTGGGGCCCGCGGCACAGGTCCTTCCACGCGACCGTCCCGTCGCGGCGCACGTTGTCGTACATGGTGAGGCCGCCACCGCCGACCTCGACGGAGGCCCCCTCGGCGCCCTTGCCCTTCGTGGTGACCAGTTCGAGCTTGTAGGGCTGGTCGGCCAGCTCGAGGCGGGCCTCGTCCTCGCTGATCTCGCGGCGCACGAAGCGCTGGCCCTCCTTGACGATGCGCTTCATGCGCTTCTCGAGGTCGCGCAGCAGCTCGGGCGTGACTGCGTCGATATTGCCGAAGTCGTAGTAGAAGCCGTCGGTGATGAAGGGCCCGATGCCCAGGTCCACGTCGGGGAAGACGTCCTGGACCGCCTGGGCGAGCACGTGGGTGGCGCTGTGGCGCAGGATGTCCAGGCCGTCCGGGGAGTCCAGGGCGATGGCCTCCACGCGGGTGCCCGCCTCGAGTTCGGTGTCCAGGTCGCGGGGGGCCCCGTCGACTTTGATGGCGACGACGGAGCGGTCGCCCGCGTACCAGGCCGTGCCCGTGGTCCCCGCCTCGATGGTGGTCGCTTGTCCGTCGATGACGAGGTCGAAAGTGGGCACGGTGGCTCCTCGGGTCGGTGTGTTCGAAGGCGCGGGAGTCCCCGCGCTCGGGATCAATGGCGATTCTACCCGCTAGTGCGGCGGCGTCAGGAGCGGCGCATCCTCCTCTTCACGGACATGGCCGCCCGCAGGGAGCGGTAGGTGGTCCTCTTGACGGGCATCTCCCATCCGCCGGGCACGTCCGTGAAGTGCGAGGCGAAGGCGATCTTGTACTTGCCGACGCGGAACAGCTCGGGGCAGCGCGCCGAGTGGGCGCCCATGAGGTCGAAGCCCCTGACCCCCTCGGAGGCCAGCGCGGCGGCGGCCAGAAAGTCCAGGGCAGGGGGCTGGCGGAGTTTGCGGGCCTTGTCGGTGGAGGCGCCGTACTCGGCCTGGGCGCGGATCCCCTGGATGAGGCAGAGGTCCCAGCACAGGACGGCGCCCTCGGAGTCGCGCATCGAGAAGATGCGGGCGTGCTCGGGGCCCAGGGACGACAGGAGGTCCAGGTAGACCTGCTTGGGGTGGGGGCGGAAGCCGTCGCGCTCGGCGGTCTCCTCCATGACGGCGTAGTACTCGTCGATGACCTCGAGGGCGCGGCCGGTGTCCTCGTGGAAGGTGATGCCCTCGGCCTTGCCCTTCTTCAGGCCGCTCCGGATCGACCGCTTGCCCGACTTGGGCATGGTGTCCAGGATCGCCTCCTCGGTCTTGCCTGAGGTGTCGATGACGACGGTGCGGTCGTAGCTGATGGTCTGCATCGGCATGTGCAGGTCGGGGTGCTGGTACCAGGCGTGGAGCCGGACGAAGGCGACGGAGCGGTCGCGGGAGCGGATCTCGCGCAGCAGGTCGGCGCGCAGCGCCTCCTCGCGCTCGGGCGTGGCCTCGCGCAGCCACACGGGCCCCCATTTGGCCCACAGGAAGCGCACTCCACGCAGCGAGTAGTTGTACAGGGTGAGGAAGGCGATGAGTTTGCCGTCCTCGCACCACTTGTAGCGCCCCCACAGCGAGTGGCCCTGCGACGCCTCGAACGCCTCCCACACGCATGCCTGCTCGACGGGCAGCGCGCTGTCCTGGAAGCCCGAGGCCGCCGCGGTCTTCTCCTCGACGCCGATGGGTATGAGCTGGGTTTCGGGCATGGCTGTCCTTCGTCGCGTTACGGGCTGTGGCTGGTCAGAGTCTAACAAGCGCTCTCCCCCGATCCGCGGGAGCGGGGTGATCGTGCTGTTCTCCACACGGGCCGCCCCGGCGCCCGGACCGGTCCCGCAAGGGACTGGGGCGCTCCGCGCAGCGGGACGGGCCGCGCCCCCGGGTCCCACATGAAGGCGGACGGGCCGCGCCCCGGGCGCCACCGGGGGAACCGGGCGGCGGGGTCAGTAGGAGGTCTGCGTGGGCTCGGGGTAGTAGCGCGCGAACTTGCGGCGGTGGTTCTGCTTCTGCAACCACACGGCCAGGTTGCGGCGCAGGTTCTTCTCCGCGGGGTTGAGGAGCAGGTCGAAGCGGCGCCCGTCGCGGATGATGCCCTTGACCCTCCGTTTGAGGGCGGGGTCGACGATGTAGCGCAGCAGCAGGGAGTCGGGCACCATCGTGTACAGGATCTCGCGCGTGGCGCGCACCTGCTCGCAGCGCTGCCCGTCGATGAGGTCGGCGACCATGGGGACCACCGGGTTCGCGCCCGCGGCCGCCATGTACCAGTTGTTGCGCCCGATCCTGGGGTTCACCTCGAAGAACACCGCCCGGCCGTCGCGGGGGTCGATCTTGACATCGAAGTTCGCGAAGCCCCGGTAGCCCGAGCCCGCCAGCAGTTCGACGGCCCCCTCCCACAGCTCGGGGAACTCCTCTGTGATCATCGCGACGGGGTTGCCGATCATCGTGGGCGCGTGGTCCTCCAGCAGGACGCGCGCCGACCCGATCAGGGTGGTCTCCCCGTGGGAGTCGACGTAGGCGGTGATGGAGCGCATCTGCGTGTTGTCGCCGGGTATGAGCTCCTGGACCAGGAAGGAGTCGCGGAACCCCGCGGAGCGCAGGGTCCGCCACAGCCCGTCGAGCTCCTCCGGGGAGTCGATGAACCAGATCTTGCGCTTCCCCTCGAACTCGAGGACGTCGTAGGGCTCCCCGTTGGCCGCTTTGGCCACCACCGGGAAGGGGATGTCGATGGCAGGGGCGGCCCACGCCCCGTCGTCGGCCCCGGAGAAGTCCACCACGACGGTGCGCGGCGTCGGGATCCCCGCCTTCTCGCACGCCCGGGTGAAGCGGGCCTTGTCGGTGAGGGCGGCCATGGCCTCCAGCGACGGGAAGGGCAGGGCGTAGTGGCGCCCCAGTTCCTCGTGGTTGCGGGCCACGAACGCGGAGAAGATGTCGTGGTTGGCCATGAGGACGAGCCGCTTGGAGGGGTGGTCCCGCGCGATGCCCATGAGGGCGTCCATGAGCTGGGCGTCCGAGGCGTGGGCCGGGATGCGGCGCACGTCGAAGAAGTTCGACCCGGTGATCGACTCGGTGGGCAGACTGCCCACGCACAGGCACCTGCAGCCGAAGGCCTCGTTGAAGCACCTGCCGATGCCGTAGACGCCGAAGTCCCCCCCGATGATGACGGGAAGGATGTCGGTGCGCGGTGACATTGCCATTGGTCCCCTCCTTGTGGGCGCTCGGGTGCCCCAAGCCTACCGGCAGGGGGCGGGCGGCGCGCCCCCCACCCTGGGAGCCCGATCCGCCCGGATGCCCTGTACTGTACAATCCCCGTGGTGCGCGCAGCCGCGACATCCCATCTACCCGGAGGACCGCAATGCCCAACCCCTACGACGAGGACCGCACCTCCTCTCTGGTCCGTAAGAAGAGCGAGCTCACACCCGAGCAGTACGCCCACCAGCGCAAGATGCTGATCGTCTCCGGGGCGATCATGGTCGTGTGCATCGCGGCGATAGTCGGCATCCTCAACCTGATCGGCTAGTCCGCCCTCCGGGACCGATCGTCCCAGCGCTCCCAGGCGGGGGAGGCTCCCCCTACAATGGGGTGGAGCGCCGGGGGCCCGACCATCGAGTCCCCCGCAATGCCCTCAACCGGAATTCAGGTGGAACGACGATGACCAACCCATACACACCGAACGCAGGTCCCCACGGCGGAGGCTACGGGGGGCAACCGAACACAGGTCCCCAAGGCGGCTACGGGGGGCAGATGCCTCCCACGGGCCCGGTGCCGCCCGCCCCGGGGGCGCCCGGACAACCCCGAACGCCTGCCGGTCCCGCGCCGCTGCCCCCGCCGACGTCGAACACGCCCCTCATCGTCGGCCTCGTCGTCGGCGCACTGGTCGTGGTCCTCGTCATCGTGGGCGTCCTGTGGTTCACACGATGGCGGGTCCCGCGCACCCCCGCCCCCGCCTACACCCCCGGGCCCGTTTCCACCACGCGCGGCCCCAGACCGACGGCCACCAACCGGGCGCCTGCCAGCAGCGTCATCGAGACGCAGGTCACCGAGGAATGCCACAACGCGGTCAAGCAGACGGTCCGCAACCCCCTGTTCACCCGAGATTCCGCGACATACGGCTACACCGACTCCAGCGGCGACCAGCACTGGACCGTCAGCGGCAGGGTCACGGGGACCAACACCGCGGGCAAGATCGGCACCTTCCAGTGGACTTGCACGGCGACCTACCTCGACAAGACCGGCCTCGTCGACGCCTGGTCCTCCGTGGACACGACCCCCGTCCGCTGAGGCCGCCGCACTACCAGGGGACGCCATGCGATTCAACACCGCGCTGATACCGTCGCAGCGCTACGAGCCGCCCAGCGGCCAGTGGTGGCTGTCCGGCATCGTCTACCAGGTGTACCCGCGCAGCTTCCAGGACTCCGATTCCGACGGCGTCGGCGATCTGCGGGGCGTGCGCTCGCGCCTCGACTACCTGCAGCGCCTCGGAGTCGATGCGATCTGGCTCTCCCCCGTCTACGCCTCGCCCCAGGAGGACAACGGCTACGACATCAGCGACTACCGGGCCATCGACCCCCTGTTCGGGACGATGGAGGACTTCATTGCCCTCCTGGACGACGTCCACGCCCGGGGCATGAGGCTCATCATGGACCTCGTCGTCAACCACACCTCCACCCAGCACGAGTGGTTCCGCGAGTCCCGCTCCCCCTCCAGCCCCAAGCGCGACTGGTACTACTGGCGGCCCGCCCGCCCCGGCCACTGCCCCGGCGCGCCCGGATCCGAGCCCAACAACTGGGAGTCCTTCTTCTCCGGTCCGGCCTGGTGCTTCGACGAGGAGTCAGGCGAGTACTACCTCCACCTGTTCGCCCCCGGGCAGGCGGACCTCAACTGGGAGAACCCCCGGGTGCGCCGGGCCGTCTACGACATGATGAACTGGTGGCTCGACCTGGGGGTCGACGGCTTCCGCGTGGACGCGATCGACATGATCGCGAAGGAGGAGGGCCTGCCCGACGGCGGGCCCGCGCACCCGCCCTTCGGCGTCGGCTACGAGCGCTTCGCGGGCCGCCCCCGCCTGCACGACTTCCTCCAGGAGATGCACCGCGAGGTCCTCGCGGGCCGCCCCGCCGTGTTCACCGTGGGCGAGACCTCCAGCGCCAGCCCGGACAGCGCCCTGCTGTTCTGCGATCCCGCCCGCCGCGAGTTCAATTCGCTCATCCAGTTCGAGCACGTCAACCTGGGGACCGAGGCGGGCAAGTTCTCCCCCCGTGCCCTGCGCGACGGCGAGCTCGTCGGCTCCTTGTGCCGCTGGCAGGACGGAGTGGGCGAACGGGGCTGGAACTGCCTGTACCTCGACAGCCACGACCAGCCCCGCTCCGCCTCCCGATTCGGGGATCCGGAGCACTGGCGCGCCTCGGCGACCGCGCTGGCGACGATGCTGCAGTTGCAGCGGGGCACCCCCTTCGTCTACCAGGGCCAGGAACTGGGGATGACGAACGCGGGCTTCACCTCGATCGACCAGTACCGCGACGTCGAGTCGCTCAACTACTACGCGCAGGCCCTCGCCGCCGGTGCCGATGAGCGGACCGTCCTGTCCGGCCTGGCGCGCATGTCGCGGGACAACGCCCGCACCCCCATGCAGTGGGACACCTCGCCCAACGCCGGCTTCACCACCGGAACTCCGTGGATCGGGCTCTCACGGTCCTGGGCGTCCGGGGAGGCCCGCGCCACGGCGGAAGCGCAGGTGGACGACCCCGATTCCATCTACTCCTACTACCGGGCGCTGGCCGAACTGCGCCACCGCTTGCCCGTCGTCGCCCTGGGCTCGTTCAACCGCACCGCCACCGGGGACGCACGGGTCTTCGCCTACGAGCGCCGCCTTGAAGGGGAGTCCGCCCTGGTGGTCGTCGTCAACCTCTCCTCCCAGACCATCGCGCCCCGTCCCGGCGTGGTCCCCGCCGCAGCGCCCCTCGTGCTGTCCAACGGCGACGGCGAGGGACCGCTGGGCCCATGGGAGGCGCGGGTCCACCTGCTCGCCGACTGAGCCGACTGAACGTCCGGAGCGGGCACGCGAGAGGCGGGCGGGGGTCCCCCGCCCGCCTCTTCAGCGGTTGTTCAGCGCCCGGGGCGCCCGGATCACTTCTGGCGGCGGCGCGCCACCAGGGTGGCCACTCCCGCGATCGCCAGCAGACCCGCCAGCGCGCCAATGGCGATGGTGCCCGCACCGGTGTTCGCCAGCTTCGGCTTCGGCTGGGCGGCCGGGGCCGGGGTGGTCGTCGTCGCGGTGGCGGCGGGCGTGGTGGTCGACTCCTGCGGGGTCGGCGTGGTGGACTCGCCGGGGGCGGGGGTCGTCGCGTTCACCAGGGTCAGGGAGAAGACGCGGTCCTGCGCGAGGGTGAAGGTGGCCTCGCGGGCGTCAGCCGACAGGGTCACGCCGTCAGCGGCCTCGAAGATCCCGGAGCGCGCGGTGTCCCATGTGACAGTCCCGGGCAGGTCGCCCTCCTTGATGGTGACCTTGGTGCCCAGGGGCAGCGAGTCCGCGCTGGTGAAGGTCTCCCCCGCCTTGAGCGTGGCCGTGTACGTGCGGTCGACGGTCGGATCCGCCTCATTGCTCACGGTGATGTTCAGGGTGTACTCCAGGGAGGCGTCGGCAGTGCCCTCGAGCTTCTTGGTGACCGAGAACTTCTGGTGGGCCTCGGCGTCGCCCAGGGCGCCGTAGCGCATGAACCTAGTGGCCTTCTGGTCCTCCTTGCCGGGGACCGACAGGACCGCGGAGTTCTCGAAGGTGCCGCTCAGCGGGTTGTCCGCCGAGGCTCCCGCGACGTGGGCGGGCAGCATGACGACACCGAACTTGCCAGCGGGGATGTCGGGGAGCTTGAGGGTGACCTTGCTGCCCTCGCAGGTCACGCCCACGCCCTTGGCGAAGGACCCGGCGGTCGTGTCCTTCTCCATCTGGGCACCGGTGGCGGTGCCCTCGACCAGGTAGGAGTGGGTGGGAACGAAGGACTGGACCTTGTCGCAGGTGAAGTCCCAGTTGCCGCCGACGGCGGAGTCGACGATGGTGGCCCCGCGCACGCCGGACTCACCGCCGGGGACGATCAGGCGGTAGGTGATGGCCTGGTCCTCGTTGTGGGAGTACTGGATGGACATCCAGCCGTCCTTGCGGAAGGAGGTCGCGTTCCCGGGGGGCGTGAGACTGCCGACGCGCTCGGTCTTGATCTCCTTCTTGCCGCCGATCAGGTAAGTCGGGGTGGTGATGGAATCGCGGTCGTAGCGCATCTGGCCCCAGCTGGAGACGGTGCCCGTCCAGGAGGCCGCCTGCTCCGCGCTCTTGGTGAACACGACGGTGACCTTGCCGTCGGTGCCCCAAGTGCCGCAACCGACCACCGTGCCGTCAGAGGACTGGACGGGGAAGTTCTTCGCGGCCGTCGGCGAGATGGGCTTGGCGCCGTTCGCCTTGTCCGTGACCGTGGCGTCGTACGTGAAGTAGTCGCCCGCCTTGACCGGCGCCGAGGTCGACCACGGCATCTTCACGCCGACGGTCTGCCAGTTCACGAAGGTCCGCACCGACTTGCCGCGGTCATCGACCAGGTCGGAGTTGTCGTAGTCGACCGAAACCGCGCTCGTGATGTCTTTCTCCGGCGCCGGACAGGTGTCGTCCGCGTGGGCGGCGCGCTGCCCGAGGACCACTTGCCCCAATCCGATGATCGTGGCGAACACTGCGAGCGCTGCGGCCAATGCGACCCAGCGCCTGGAGCTCCAGGTAGCCATTCTCCATACTCCTGTCGTTCTCTTCCCGCCATATTTCAGGCCTAGCAGCAACAAGCATAGGCCAAACTTCTCTTATTCGGTAGGAAACCAAGGGTTTCCCGCCCTCGCGGGGCACGTGGGTACCCGATAATCGCCTCGATGCGGGCACAAACCCCTGGTATTCTGGGGAATTTATGCCCAGATTCAGATTTAAGTGATCTACGAGATACGTTACGACCTGTCCATTTACTGGATAGAGGTGCTCAGCATGCGGTCACTCGCGGCGCTGGACGACCGCCCCAACGGCAGCGCCGCGCCGGACCGGTCGCGCGGACGCGGTGCGCACCTCGTGGATCCGTCGATCGACGCCCTACCGGGAGGGCCCGCCGCGCGGACGCTGCGCGCACGGCCATGGGCGCGCCTGGACGACGACCGACCGCGCAGGGCACCCGCCCCGGGTGGTCGGCGCCCACGCGGCGCGCTGCCCCAGGCCGACCCTGGGCCGCGGGCGGAAACGACGAAGCGCCGACCCCTTTGAGGGCCGACGCCGAAGACCTGCGTGGTGGGCGATACTGGGATCGAACCAGTGACCTCTTCCGTGTGAAGGAAGCGCGCTACCCCTGCGCCAATCGCCCGAGGTGGGTACGGGACTCGAACCCGTGTGTACGGCTTTGCAGGCCGCTGCCTCGCCTCTCGGCCAACCCACCGCGCTACGCACGAGAACGATGGATTCCCGTTTGCGAGCGGATGACGGGACTCGAACCCGCGACCCTCACCTTGGCAAGGTGATGCTCTACCAACTGAGCCACATCCGCGTAAGAACCGCATGTGCGGCCGGGGTTCCCCCCGCCATTCCCAGTGGAGACCAGGATGACCGTGGGCGATACTGGGATCGAACCAGTGACCTCTTCCGTGTCAGGGAAGCGCGCTCCCGCTGCGCCAATCGCCCGAGCGGATGACGGGACTCGAACCCGCGACCCTCACCTTGGCAAGGTGATGCTCTACCAACTGAGCCACATCCGCGCGCCGTTCGGACGCCAGGCGCCCTCACGAACGGGTAAAACCCTAACAGCATCCACCGCGGAAACGGAAATCGAAGTGGCGTTATCCAAGTCACAACGGTGTTGATTTGGCGATTATTCTTCCATTCTCCCCTGGTCACCGTCCGTTTCGTGGCAATCTTGACCACATGAACACTCGCCCCGGCCACCCATACCCTCTCGGCGCTACTTTCGACGGAACGGGAACGAACTTCGCGATCTTCTCCTCCGTCGCCACGTCGGTCACGCTGTGCCTGCTCGACGACGACCTCAACGAGACCCCCATCCCCATGACGGAGGTCGACGCCTGGGTGTGGCACGTGTACGTGCCGCGCGTCGGGGCCGGCCAGCGCTACGGATACCGCATCGAGGGCCCGTGGGACCCGGACCTGGGCCACCGGTGCGACGTGTCGAAGCTGCTGCTCGACCCCTACGCGAAGGCCATCGACGGCCAGCTCAAGGACTCCCCGTCGCTGCTGTCCTACGACCCCGAGAACCCGGCGCTCCTGCAGCCGCAGGACTCCGCCCGCGCGACGATGCACTCGGTCGTCGTCAACCCCTTTTTCGACTGGGGCGGCGACCACCGGCCCGGGCACGACTACTCGGAGACCATCATCTACGAGGCGCACGTCAAGGGCATGACGATGACCCACCCCGAGGTGCCCGCCGAGATCCGCGGCACCTACGCGGGCATGGCCCACCCGGCCATCATCGCGCACTTGAAGAAGCTGGGCGTGACCGCCGTGGAGCTCATGCCCATCCACCAGTACACCAACGACACGACGCTGCAGGCC
Source organism: Pauljensenia hongkongensis (assembly GCF_001746855.1). Lineage (GTDB taxonomy): Bacteria > Actinomycetota > Actinomycetes > Actinomycetales > Actinomycetaceae > Pauljensenia > Pauljensenia hongkongensis. The sequence goes on from NZ_CP017298.1 coordinate 299,877, forward strand.
AAAGGGCTGTCGAACTACTGGGGCTACAACACCATCGGATACTTCGCCCCCCACAACGCCTACTGCTCCTCCCGCGAGCCCGGCGCCCAGGTCGCGGAGTTCAAGGCGATGGTCAAGGCCCTGCACGCCGCCGACATCGAGGTCATCCTCGACGTGGTGTACAACCACACGGCCGAGGGCAACCACATGGGCCCCACCCTGTCGCTGCGCGGCATCGACAACGCCGCCTACTACCGCCTCGTCGACGGGGACCGCCGCCACTACTTCGACACGACGGGCACGGGCAACTCGCTGCTCATGAGCTCGCCCCAGGTGCTGCAGCTGATCATGGACTCCCTGCGCTACTGGGTGAGCGAGATGCACGTGGACGGGTTCCGCTTCGACCTCGCCTCCACGCTCGCCCGCCAGTTCGCCGAGGTGGACCGCCTCTCCGCCTTCTTCGACCTCATCCACCAGGACCCCGTCGTCTCCCAGGTCAAGCTCATCGCCGAGCCGTGGGACGTGGGCGCCGACGGCTACCAGGTCGGCGGGTTCCCCCCGCTGTGGTCGGAGTGGAACGGGCGCTACCGCGACACCGTCCGCGACTTCTGGCGGGGCGAGTTCTCCTCACTGCCGGACTTCGCCTCCCGCCTGGCGGGCTCCTCGGACCTGTACGAGTCCACGGGCCGCAAGCCCAGGGCGTCCATCAACTTCGTCATCGCCCACGACGGCTTCACACTTGCGGACCTGGTGTCCTACAACACGAAGCACAACGAGGCGAACCTGGAGGGAGGCGCCGACGGGGCCAACGACAACCGCTCGTGGAACTGCGGGGCCGAGGGGCCCACCGACGACGAGGAGATCCTGAGCCTGCGCCGCCGCCAGCAGCGCAACTTCCTCACGACGCTGATCTTCTCCCAGGGCGTGCCGATGATCGCCCACGGCGACGAACTCGGCCGCACGCAGCAGGGCAACAACAACACGTACTGCCAGGACAACGAGCTGTCGTGGATCGACTGGGACCTGGACGACGAGCAGCAGGCCCTCCTGGAGTTCACCAGCAAGCTCATCCATCTGCGCCGCGACCACCCCGTCATGCGCCGCAGGCGCTTCCTCAACGGCCCGGCCGTGCGCGGCGGCGAGTCCGACCTGGGCGAGATCGAGTGGTTCACGCCCTCGGGAAAGCATATGAAGGAGGAGGAGTGGTCCCAGCCGTGGGCCCGCGCGACGATGGTGTTCTACAACGGCGACGCCATCGGCGAGCCTGACGCCAACGGGCGCCGCATCAAGGACGACGACTTCCTGCTGCTGCTCAACGCCGCCCCCGAGTCCATCGACTTCACGCTCCCCGACACCAAGTACGGACAACTGTGGCACACCGCGATCGACACCGGGGGCGACGACGATTCGAGCGAGTTCCACTCGGGCGACACCGTCACCGTGGGCCCGCGCACGGCCTTCATCTTGCGCAATCCGCGTGGCCTGTAGAACACGGCCGCGGGTCCCGGCGTGCCTGCGGGGGTTTGCCTATCGGCATGCGTAGTGTTTCTGACGTGAATGAGATCGTGGCGCCTGACGAGTTCGTCCAGGCACTGCTGTCCCTGCGCGAGGCCCCGGGCCTTCCGCGCATCCTCCTCGAGGAAGTGGCCCCGCCCAGCCGCCTGGCGCCGTTCACGGCGGCCGTGGCGATGCGGACCATTGACGAGGACGACGTCGGACAGCCCCTGGGCAATGGACGCCTCGTCGTCCTGCACGACCCCGACGGCCAGGTCGGCTGGAACAGCACCTTCCGCCTGGTCGCCCAACTGCGGGCCCAGATCGACCCCGAGATGGGGGCCGACCCGTTGCTCGCCGAGGCCCTCTGGGGGTGGACGCAGGACTGCTTGGACGACGCCGGGACCGGCTACCACGACCTGACGGGCACGGTCACGCGCGAACTGTCGGAGGCATTCGGCGGCCTCGTGCTGCGCGGGTCGAACCTTTTCGTCGAGATCCGTGCGTCCTGGTCCCCGAACACGCAGTTCATCGGCGAGCACATGGTGGGATGGGCCGCCCTGATCCGGCGCACCGCGGGCGTGGTCCCCAGTCTGTTCCTCGAGGGGATCTGACGTGCTGGTGGATAATCGCGGCGGCCTGCCCCAGGGCGACACGGAGGACCCCGTCCTGATCGCGCAGCCGCGCGGAGGCGTCCCCGCCGTGGTGGACACGCCCGCGGACCTCGAGCGCGCCGCCTCGCGCCTGCGCTCGGGCTCCGCGCCCGTCGCCCTCGACGTCGAGCGCGCCCTCGGCTTCCGCTACGGCTCCGACCCCTACCTGGTGCAGATCAGGCGCGAGGACGTGGGCTCCTTCCTCATCGACTCCCACGCCCTGCCCGACCTGTCCCCGTTGAACGACGGAGTGGGGTCCACGTGGCTGCTGCACGACTGCTCCCAGGACCTGCCCAACCTACGGGCCGTGGGGCTGCGGTGCCCGGAGCTGTTCGACACGGAGATCGCGGCCCGCCTGGTGGGCATGCGCCGCTTCGGGCTCGCGTCGGTGGCCGAGTCCGTGCTGGGACTGGCGCTGGTCAAGGACCACCAGGCCGCCGACTGGTCGGTGCGCCCCCTGCCCAAGGACTGGCTCCGCTACGCCGCGCTGGACGTCGAGCTGCTCACAGAGCTCCACAGGCGCCTGTCGACCCGTTTGCACGACCTCGGCCGCTGGGAGTGGGCCACCCAGGAGTTCGCCCACGCCCTGTCCGTCCCGGACCCACGGCCCGACCCGGAGCGGTGGCGCTCGGTGAAGGGCGCCGGAGCGCTCAAGACCCCCCGCCAGCTCGCCTACCTGCGCGAGCTGTGGTCGGCGCGCGAGGGCATCGCCCGGGATCTGGACCTCTCCCCCGGGCGCCTCGTGCGCAACTCCGCGCTGATCCGCGCGGCCTCCCGGCCCCCGGCCAACCGACGGGCGCTGCTGTCGATCGGCGAGTTCCGCTCGCCGGTGGCCCGCCAGTACACCGACCAGTGGATGCGGGCGCTGACGCGGGCACGGACCATGGACGAGGCGCGCCTGCCCAGGCGGCACCGCCGTCCAGCGCCCGGCGAGCTCCCCGACGCGCGCACGCTCAAACGAGTGGACGAGGAGGCGGCCGCCCGGCTCGGACAGATCCGCCTGGCCGTGGCGGGTGTCGCCTCCGCACTGGACCTCGACCCCGAGGTGGTGCTCGCACCGCGCGTGCAGCGGTACATCGCGTGGGCGCCGCTGGGCCGGGCGGGCGCGGACGGGGTCGGGGAACGGATGTCGGATTACGGGGCCCGGCCCTGGCAGATCGAGCTGACCGCCGCGCCCGTGCGCGCGGCCCTCGGCCTCTAGGGCGCGCCTTTGCAAGCCGACCGGGTGGGCGCCGCCCGCCCCGACGGCCGTTGACGGCACGGAAGCCGCTAACCGACGCGCGTTGTCGACAATCCGCATGGGATATCGACACCGACGCGCGTTATATCCCCGTCGCGGTGCCGACAACCCCTTCACGTTGCGAACACCCCCCTCGCGGTGTCGACAACGCGCGTCCGTATCGACAGTGCGCTCGAGCTCGCGCCCGGGCCGACGACGCGGGTCCGTGTTCGCGCCTGGGGCGCGCAGGCACTCGCACCAGTGCAGGGCCCCGGGCCGATTCCTCCCGGGGCACGCACACAAGGACCCTGGTTTGCGGAACACGGGGCGCACACAAGGGCGGGATCAAGCCCTTGTGCGCGGCGCCCTGTTTCCTAATTCCCTCCCTTGTGTGCGGCCCCGAAAGGGGTGGGCGGACGACGGAGCCCTAGACCCCGGCCTTCTGGGGCGCCAAACGGCCGAGCGCCACGCGCGCGGCCCGTTCGATTCCGGCGGCGTCGTAGCCGAACCGGGCGATCATATCGTCGCGGTCGCCGTGGGCCGGGAATTCCTTGGGCACGCCCAGGCAGACCACCGGCGTCGGCGCCAGCGCATCGCGCAGCGCCCATCCGAACCCGCCGTTGAGCCCCCCGTCCTCAACGCTCACGACGGCGTCCGCGCCCTGGGCGAGTCCGGCCAGCTCGCCGGGAACCGGGATGATCCACCGGGGGTCGACCACGCGCGCGCCCACCCCATCGGCCGCCAGGGCGCGCGCCGCCCGCAGGGCGTCGGGCACGGTGGCGCCGGTGGCGACGATGAGCACAGTGCTGGCCCCCGCCTCGTCGAAGAGGACGTCCACTGGGCCGCTCCGGCGCAGGGCGGGCATGGGGGCGGGCAGCTGCCCCTTCCGGTAGCGCACCACCGTGGGGGCGTCGTCGGTGCCCACGGCCTCGCGCAGCTCCTCGCGCAGAGTGTCCTCGTCACGGGGGGCGGCCATGCGCAGCCCGGGGACCATCTGGCACATCGCGATGTCCCACACGCCGTTGTGGGAGGGGCCGTCGGCGCCGGTGACGCCCGCCCGGTCGAGCACGAAGGTGACGGGGGCGCGGTGCAGGGCGACGTCCATGAGGACCTGGTCGAAGGCGCGGTTGAGGAAGGTGGCGTACAGGGCGACGACGGGGTGGGCGCCCTGGTACGCCATCCCCGCCGCGCAGGCGGCCGCCTCCTGCTCCGCGATCCCGACGTCGATGACGCGCCCGGGGAACGCCTCGTGCAGCGGGCCGAGGCCCACTGGCCGCATCATGGCCGCCGTCACGCCGACGACGTCGTCGCGCTCCCGGGCGATGCGGACGATCTCGTCGGCGAACACACTGGTCCACCCGAATCGCGCGGGCGCCACCGGCAGCCCCGTCTCGGGGTGGATCGGGCCGACCGCGTGGAAACGGTCGGCGATGTCCTCCTCGGCCGGGACGTAGCCCCTGCCCTTCTGGGTGATGACGTGGACCAGGACCGGCGCGTCCAACGAGGCGCCCCGGGCGAGGGCCTCCTCAACGGCCGAAACGGAGTGCCCGTCGACGGGGCCCAGGTACTTGAGCCCCAGGTCCTCGAACATCGCCTGCGGGATGAGGGCGTCCTTGATGCCGGACTTGAGGCCGTGGAGGGCGTCGTAGGCGACGCGCCCCGGCCCGCCGCCGCGCAGGAGCTGCTGCTTGCCCCATGCGAGCGCCCTCTCGTACCCCTGCGAGGTGCGCAGGGCGTCGAGGTGGCGGGCGAGGCCCCCGATGGTGGGCGCGTAGGAGCGGCCGTTGTCGTTGACGACCACCATGACCCGGCGGTCGGGGGAGGCGGAGATGGAGTTGAGGGCCTCCCACGCCATGCCGCCGGTGAGCGCGCCGTCGCCGATCACCGCCACGGTCCACGAGCGGTCGCCGCGCCGGTGCTTCTCCCAGGAGATCCCGTCCGCCCACGCCAGGGACGACGAGGCGTGGGACGACTCGACGACGTCGTGGGGCGACTCGGCGCGGCTGGGGTAGCCCGACAGCCCGCCCTCGGCCCGCAGGCCCGTGAAGTCGTGGCGCCCGGTGAGCAGCTTGTGGACGTAGCACTGGTGGCCCGTGTCGAACACGATCGTGTCCACCGGGGAGCGGAACACCCGGTGGATCCCTATCGTGAGCTCGACGACGCCGAGGTTGGGACCGAGGTGCCCGCCGGTCCTCGACACGTTCTCGATGAGGAACTCGCGGATCTGCGCCGCCAATTCGATGAGTTCTCTCTCGGAGAGTCCGCGCAGATCCTGGGGCCCGTTGATGGATGCCAGCAGCGCGGGACGAGGGGCAGTTCGTGGCATAACCCAAGTCTAACGGACAGCCGCGCACAAGTGACTGTGGGGGGCACTAGGATGGTGTGCGTTGGTATGTCCGCCCTCATTCCTCAGGAGGCAACGATGTCACCCACGCAGACGCCATACGGGTTGTGGAAGTCGCCGATCACCGGGGACTCTTTCACGGCCAGGTCCGTGACCCTTTCCCAGGTCCGCGTCGACGGGCCCGACACCTACTGGGTCGAGGGGCACCCCAAGGAGAACGGGCGGTCGACGCTGCTGCGCCATCGGGCGTCCGGGGAGACCACCGAGGTGCTGCCACTGATCGACGGCGCCCGCCTGCCCGATATCCGCACCCGCGTCCACGAGTACGGGGGGAAGGCGTACGCGGTGCACGACGGCGTCATCGTGTTCTCCGACGGGGCCGACGGGCGCGTCTACCGGTTCGACGTGAACAACCCGCGCTCGGGGATCCAGCCGCTGACGACCCTGTCGAAGGTGCGTTACGGGGACTTCTGGATCGCGGACGTGCGCGGCCTCGTCTACGCCGTCGCCGAGGACCACCGTGGCGAGGGCGAGCCCGTGAACTCGCTGGTCGCGATCCCCCTGGACGGCTCGGCGGCCCGCAACGACGCCAATATCATCCCCGTGTTCTCGGGCACGGATTTCGTCGAGGCCCCGGCCGTGTCGCCCGACGGGACGAAGCTGGCGTGGATCACATGGGACCACCCCGAGATGCCGTGGACCCGTTCGCGCCTGCACGTGGCCAGCATCGGGTTCGAGGGGACCCTGGGCGCCTCGCGCGTCCTGGTGGACTCCCCCGGCGTGTGCGTCTACGAACCCCGCTGGACCCGTGACGGCGACCTCATCCACGTGGACGACTCGTCCGGGTGGGCGAACCTCTACCGCACCCAGGGGTTCGCGTGGGTCGAGGGCGAGGACCCGGACGCGTGGACGGGGCGCTTGCGCACCCGGGCCCTGCACCCGGGGCGCAGGGCGTTCTCCCACCCGCACTGGAGCCTGGGCCTGCACTCCTTCGACAACTTCGACAACGACTTCCTGGTGTGCTCGTGGGCCGAGGACCTGACGTGGCACATCGGCACGGTCCGCATCGACAACGGCCTCGCGGAGGAGTGGGCGACGGGGTGGTGGCCCATCGGCAACGTCGCCTCCGCCGACGGGCGCGTGGTCTTCCTGGCGGACTCGGCCACCCACACGCCCGCCATCGTGGAGGTCAAGGACGGCAGGACCCAGGTGATACGCCCCTCCTCCGAGGCCCAGGTGCCCGCCGAGCTCGTCTCCGCCGCGCAGGTGATCTCGTGGGGAACCGCTGACGGCGAGCGCGCCCACGGCTTCTACTACCCGCCGGTCAACCCGGACTACACGGCTCCCGAGGGCGAGCTGCCCCCGCTGATCGTCAATGTCCACGGGGGCCCGACCTCATCAGCGCGCCCCGGGCTGTCGATCCCCTTCCAGTACTGGACGAGCCGCGGCTTCGCCGTCCTCGACGTCAACTACCGGGGATCCACCGGCTTCGGCCGCGCCTACCGGGAGCGCCTCAGCGGGAACTGGGGCGTCATGGACGTGCAGGACTGCGTGGACGGCGCCCGCTACCTCATCGGGCTCGGCCTGGTGGATCCGGGGCGCGTGGCGATCCGCGGCGCCAGCGCGGGGGGCTTCACGGCTTTGTCGGCGCTGGCCGCGTCGGACGTGTTCACGGCGGGCGCCTCGTTCTCCGGTATCACGGATCTGAGGAAACTGAACGAGGTGGCACACAAGTTCGAGTCCAGCTACCCCACGCACTTGCTCGGCTCCTCGGACCCGGCCGACCCGGTGTGGGCCGAGCGCTCCCCCATCAACCACATCGACCGGATCACGGCTCCCCTGCTGATCCTGCAGGGCGCCGACGACCACGTGGTCCCGCCGTCGCAGGCGCACGCCATGTACGAGGCGCTGCGCGAGCGGGGCAACGCGGTGGCCATGAGGATCTACGAGGGCGAGGGCCACGGTTTCCGCTCCGCTGCGCACATCAAGGACGCGTGGCAGACGGAGCTGGCGTTCTACCGCACTGTGTGGGGGATCGCGCAGTCCTCCCCGATCCACGTGGAGATCGCGAACCTGTGAGCGGACGCCGACACGCCGCCGGGCCCGCGCCGGGCGGGGGCTCCCCCTCCCGTCCGCTGCGGGCGCTGGGGGAGCACCGCTCCCTGCTCGGTCTCGTCGCCGCGGCCGTGGGCGCGGTGGTGGGCGGGGCAGCGGTGCTGTTCAACGCGTTGATCTCCTTGACGGGCCGCCTGGCCACGGGGTACCCGGAGTACACGGAGCACATCGGGGCGGCGCACGGCGCCTGGGGGTGGGCCCCGTGGGTGTTCCTCCTGGTGTCCCCCGCGGTGGCGGGGCTGGTCTACGGCCCCCTGATCGCGCGTTTCGCACCATCGGCGAAGGGGCACGGGATCCCTGAGGTGATGCTCGCGGTGCGGCGCAAGGGCGGGGCGATCCCCGGACGGGTCGCCGTCGTGAAGCTGGTGGCCTCGGCGCTCACCATCGGGTCGGGCGGCTCGGCGGGGCGCGAGGGGCCGATCGTCCAGGTCGGCGCGGCACTGGGCTCGTCGATCGCCTCGGCGCTGAGGATGCCGACGGCCCGCGTGGTGCTGCTGGCGGCGTGCGGTTCGGGGGCGGGGATCGCCGCAACCTTCCACGCGCCCCTGGCCGGAGCGGTGTTCGCGCTCGAGGTCATCCTCACACAGTTCACGGCGGAGGCCTTCGGTTTCGTGGTGATCGCGGCCGTCGCCTCGTCGGTGGTGGCCCGCGCGTTCCAGGGGGACGAGGTGGTGGTCTCGGTCGGGCAGGCGTTGTCCTTCACGTCGCTGGCGGACATCGGGTGGGTGGCGCTGGTGGGCCTTGTCGCGGGGCTGGCCGGCCTCGGCTTCTCGAAACTGCTGTACTGGCTGGAGGACGTCATCGACGCGTTCTGGGCGCTCACGCGGCTGCCGCAGTGGTCGCGCCCGGGCGTGCTCGGCCTGGTGCTGGGCGGGGGGCTGGTGGCGTTCCCGTACATGTTCGGTTCGGGCTACCCGCTGGAGGAGCGGGCGATCGGCGGCGAGTACACGGTCGCGTTCCTGCTCGCCCTGATGGTGGGGCGCGCCGTTTTCACGTCGTTCACGATCGGCATGGGCGGCTCGGGCGGGGTCTTCGCGCCCACGCTGTTCATCGGGGCGATGGCGGGCGCGGCCTTCGGGCAGGTGGTCGCCCCGCTGGCTTCCTCGGGCGCGGGGGTGTTCGCGGTCATCGGCATGGGCGCGGCTTTCGCGGGTGCGGCCCGGGCCCCTATGACGGCGGTGCTCATCATCGTGGAGATGACGGCGCAGTTCTCGCTGATCCTGCCGATGATGCTGGCGGTGGTGATCGCAACGGGCGCCTCCCGTTTCCTGACCCGGTCGACGATCTACACGGAGAAGCTGCGCCGCAGGGGCGATGTGCTGGACGACCCGGTCGAGGGCACTTTGCTCGGCACGAAGCCGGTGGTGGCGTGGATGGCCCCCGTCCCGGAGCTGCTGCACGCATCGGCGGGCATCGACGAGGCGGTGGCCGCGCTGCGGCGCACCCGCGAGTCCGTGCTGCCCGTGGTCCGCGGCGGCGCGTTCGTGGGCCTCGTGACGTCGCTGGGGCTCGCGGAGCGCCACCAATCGGACGGCCGCTCCCCGGTCGCCCTGGGGGACCTGGAACTGGTGGACGTGTCGGTGGACTCCCTGGCGTCTCCGTCCCGGGTGCTCGAAGCCCTGCGCGCCTCGGGCTTGCAGGCCCTGCCCGTTCTCAACCGCGACCGCAGGGTCATCGGATGGGTCTCGGAGCGCGACCTGGTGGACCGGATGTACCGGGACCAGAGGCGCGCCATCGAGGCGCGGGAGCAGTCGTCGTGGGGTTCGCGCTTCCAGGAGCGCCACCCGCACCGACGCCCTAAGCGCGGGTGAGGGCCGCCACAATTTCGACGTGGTGGGTGTGGGGGAACAAGTCCCACGCCCGCAGCGACTCCAACCGGTAGCCCGCTCCGGCGAGCGCGCGCAGGTCGCGGGCGCCTGCGGCGGGGTCGCAGGACACGAGGACGAGGCGGGGGGCTCCCAGCGCCGCCATGGCCTCGCACACCTGCCGCCCCGCCCCTGCGCGCGGCGGGTCGGCGACGACCACGTCGGGCGCGCGGCCCAGTCCCCCCGCCAGTTCCGCGACCCCGTGGGCGTCGATCCCCCCGATGAAGGTCTGCGCCCACGGGAAGGGCGCCAGGTTCTCGGCGGCGTCGGCCACCGCTCCCTCGTCGCCCTCCAGGCTCGCCAGGCGCCCGCCCTCCCCGACCGCCCGGGCCAGGGGCGCGGTGAACAGGCCCGCCCCCGAGTAGAGCTCGAGGACCGCGCCGCCGGTTTCCGCCCGCGCGGCGTCCAGGACCTCTTCGGTGAGCACTTGGGCGCCGCGCACGTGGGTCTGCCAGAACCCGGTGGGGCGCACCCCGTAGACGTGCTCCTCGCCGCCGATCTCCACGGGCCACGCCAGGGCTGCGGAGCCGGTCCTGCGGGCGTCGGCGCCGTAGACCCCGGAGGCGCACACCACGTAGGCGGAGCCGGGGGTGGGCGATAGGGCGCGGACGCGTTCCCCCGGGGCCCACACCCGCTTCCACGGCGAATCGCCGTCGAAGAGCCCCAGGCCGGCGATGGCGGGCGCGGCCAGGGGCATGGAGTCGAGGGGGATGAGGCGTTTGCCGCGGTAGACGTGCATGCCGGGGGCCCCGTCGGTCCCGATGACGAATTCGATGCGGTTGCGCCTGTGGGCCAGCCGGTCGCCCGGCTCCCCGTCTCCGGGGGCGGGGGCGACGCGGACGCCCCCGATGGCGTCGACCGCCTCGGCCAGCGCCTCGCCGCCGACACGGCGGATCTGCCCGGCGATGACGTGCTCCTTCCACCGGCGTTGGGCGGGGGGCGCCACGTGGGAGAGCTCGCCGCCGCCCACGCCCGACGGGCCGGCCTGGGGCCACACGGGGCTGACGCGGTCGGCGCTGGCGTCGAGGATCTCGATGGCGTCGGCCCAGGCCAGGGTGTTGCGGACGCTGGTCACGCGGGCGCGGACGCGCTCCCCGGGCAGGGTGTGGCGCACGAACACGACGCGCCCCGAGGCGTCGCGGGCCACGCAGGCCCCGCCGTGGGCGGGCTCCCCGATCCGCAGTTCCAGGACCTCCCCCACGCCCTCGCGGGCGGCCCTCGCCCTCGCTCGGCGCTGGGGGAAGGGTCGGCGTCGGGCTCGCGTGGGCATGATCGGTCCTTCTGGCTGCGGGGATGGGCGCGTCCCATGCTACCGCCCGCGCACTCCCGGCGCGCCCCGCGCCGGGCTTCGGTCGCGCCGCGCTTCCGCCGTCAGCCGCGGGCGCCAGTGCTGGCGCGCCCCGCCCCTGGTGTCAGTCCCGCTGGAAGGGGTCGTTGATGGCGCGGCGCCCCTCGACCGCCTCGTCCTCCCCCAGTTTCCACGGGACCATGGTGATGACGACGCCGGGCACGTTCAGCAGGGAGCGGCGCAGGCGCAGGGCGCTCTGGTTGTGGACGAAGTTCTCCCAGAAGTGGCTCACCAGGAACTGCGGCATGTAGACGACGAGCATCTCAGAGGGGTTGGCCTGGCGCCTGGAGCGCACGTACTGGAGGATCACCGAGTGGATGTCGCGGTAGGGCGCGGACAGCAGGGTCAGGGGGACGGGCAGCTCGGACTCGTGCCATTGGCGCCGGATCGTCTCCCCCTGCTCCTCGCCCTCGACGACGGAGACGAGCTCCAGCGAGGTGGGGTTCGAGGCGCGGGCGACGGCCACGGCGCGCATCGCCGGCCTGGACAGGGAGGAGATGAGGACGATGGCCCGAACCCGGGTGGGCAGGGTCCGCTTGGCGCCCCAGTCATCGACGCGCAGCTGTCGCCGCACCGTCGTGTAGTGGTGGTTGATGGTGAGCTGGAAGGCCAGGACGGCGGCGATCATGAGCAGGGTGATCCACGCGCCGTGCGCGAACTTGGTGACCAGCACGATCGCCAGCACCAGGCCGGTCATCATGAAGCCGACGACGTTGACGGCCCGCGAGCGCAGGACCTTCCCGCGCTCCGACCCGCTCTGGCGCTTGCGCAGCTGGGCGTTCCAGTGGCGGATCATCCCCAGCTGGGACAGGGTGAAGGAGATGAAGACGCCGACCACGTAGAGCTGGATGAGGCGCGTGGTCTGCGCTTCGAAACCGATGATCAGCACGCAGGCGGCGACCGACAGCAGGGCGATCCCGTTCGAGTAGGACAGGCGGTCGCCCCTGCGCACCATCTGGTGGGGCAGGAAGGAGTCGCGTGAGAGCACGGAGGCCAGGGTCGGGAAGCCGTTGAAGGCTGTGTTGGCCGCCAGGACCAGGATGAATCCGGTGACCACTGTGACCAGCAGGAACAGGGCGGAGCCGGGGCCGAAGACGGCGGAGGCGATCTGGGAGATGGCGGGGGCGACGGGCGTGCCCTCGGGCACGGGGGCTCCGCCCTGGGCGAGTTGGAGGGCGGGGTCGTCGACGATCTTCACTCCGGTGGCGCGCGCGAGCAGCAGGATGGAGAGCATCATGGCGGCGGCGATGGAGCCCAGCATGGCCAGCGTGGTGGCCGCGTTCTTCGACTTGGGGCGCCGGAAGACGGGGACGCCGTTGGAGATCGCCTCGACGCCCGTCAGCGCGGCGCACCCCGACGAGAAGGCGCGCATGAGCAGGAACACCCCGCCCAGGCCCACGATGCCGTCCGCGTGCCCGGGGGCGGTGACGAGCTCGTAGCCGGCCGTGGGGGCCTGCCCGAGGTGGCCGGTGGCCCACTGGGCGAATCCTGCGGCCACCATGAGGCCGATGGCGGCCATGTACAGGTAGGTGGGCACCGCGAAGGCGCCGCCCGCTTCCTTCGTGCCGCGCAGGTTGAGTGTGGCCAGGACCACCACGAGGACGACGGCCACTGTGACCTGGTGCCCGTCGAGGGCGGGGATCGCCGTGGTGATGTAGGCGGCTCCGGAGGAGATGGAGACCGCGACTGTGAGGATGTAGTCGACCAGCAGCGCGGAGGCGACCACGAGGCCCCATGTGCGCCCCAGGTTGGTGGTGACGACCTCGTAGTCGCCGCCGCCGGAGGGGTAGGCGTGGACGGTCTGCCGGTACGACAGGACGACCACGGCGAGCACCAGGGCGACCAGGACCCCGACCCAGATGGACTGGAGGGCCGCCAGGGAACCGGACAGGGCGAGGGTAAGCAGGATCTCGTCGGGCGCGTAGGCGACCGAACTGAGCGCGTCGGAGGCGAAGACCGGCAGGGCGATGCGCTTGGGCAGCAGCTGGTGGCCCATCGCGTCGGTTCGCATCGGGCGTCCGATGAGGACGCGTTTGGCGCGGCTCAACAGGTTGTGCAACACGCTGGCAAGCGTACTCCCTCGCAGCCGCGCCGACGAGGCGGCCCCTCCCCGCGCTCGGACGGCGCCCGACGGGAGGCGGGCGCACGGGCGCCGGTCACGTGCCCTCCCCGCGCGCTTGGACGGCGCGCGATGCGGGAGTAGGTTTGGGGATGTGCATTTTGTGATTATGGGGTGCGGGCGCGTGGGAGCGCGCCTGGCGACCACCCTGGACTCGATGGGGCACTCCGTGTCCGTCATCGACGTGGACTCCAAGGCGTTCAACCGCCTGCCCTCCGATTTCTCCGGCCGCCGCGTGACGGGCGTGGGCATGGACCGCGCCGCGATGCGCCAGGCGGGCATCAGGGACGCCTACGCCTTCGCCGCCGTCTCCAGCGGCGACAACTCGAACATCATCGCCGCCCGCATCGCCCGCGAGGTCTTCGACGTCGAGCACGTCGTGGCGCGCATCTACGACCCCACGCGGGCCTACCTCTACGAGCGGCTCGGCATCCCCACGGTCGCGTCGGTGCAGCGCACCGCCGAGTCGGTCCTGCGCAGGGTGCTGCCCCCCGACGCCTCCCTCACGTGGGTGCACCCCACGGGGTCGGTGGCGCTCGTCAACGCAACGCCCACGCCCGCGTGGTACGGCGTGGCGTTCCCCACAGTCGAGGAGCTCACGGGCTGCCGCATCGCCTTCACGTCGCGGTTGGGGGCGGTGCAGCCGGCCAGCGGCGACCTCGTCGTCCAGGAGCACGACCAGTTGTACTTCGCGATCTCGGGCACGGACACGACGCGCCTGCGCGACCTCATGTCGAACCCGCCCCGTTTGGAGGACTGAGCCCATGAAGATCGTCATCGCGGGCGCGGGATCGGTTGGCCGGTCAGTCGCCCTGGAACTGCTGGAGCACGGCCATGAGATCACTCTCATCGACCACCACCCCGAGAAACTGCGGATCGCGTCGGTGGCCGACGCGGACTGGGTGCTGGCCGACGCGTGCTCGCCCGACGCGCTCCGTGACGCGGGGATCCTGGACGCGGACGTCATGGTGGCGGCCACCGGGGACGACAAGGCCAACCTGGTGATCTCCCTGCTGGCGAAAACGGAGTTCGCGGTCCCCCGGGTGGTGGCCCGCCTCAACAACCCGAAGAACGAGTGGCTCTTCGACCAGTCGTGGGGCGTGGACGTGTCGGTGTCCACTCCGCGGATCATGACGTCGCTGGTGGAGGAGGCCGTGTCCGTGGGCATCCCCGTGCGGCTCTTCTCCTTCAACACCGCCGAGGTGTCGATGCACGCCATCATCCTCCCCCAGGACTCCCCCGTGGTGGCGCGCCGGGTGACCTCGGTCCTCCTTCCCGCGAACACGGTGCTCGCCGCCCTACTGCGCGACGGGCGCCCACTGACGCCGTCCTCCGACGACGTGTTCGAGGCGGGCGACGAGCTGCTCGTCCTGATCCCCGACGCCGACTCGGACGCCACTGCGGAGCTACGGCGCATGGTGAACCCCGAGCCCGCGCAGCCGCCCCAGGACTGAGCGGCCCCCAGGGCGGCGGAGGACCGGCCGACTGGCCGCCCATCGCGCGCCGTGGGAGCGGGCGCCGTTGCCGTCTGCGGGCGGTGGACGGGGTCGTG
>NZ_CP017298.1:314614-315284 GCF_001746855.1 Pauljensenia hongkongensis
CGGGGGCGCGGGCGCCTACTGCCCGTCCGGCTGGCCGCCGCTGGCGCGCAGGGACGCGGCGTGGGGGCGCAGCCCCATCCAGGTCGCCCACCCGGCCGCCGCGAACAGCGGCAGGCCGAGGACGATCTTCACAATGCCCAGGGGCGCCACCAGTCCCAGGGCCCACAGCGGCGCCTGCGCGGCGACGCGCAGGGCGAAGACACCGAACCACAGCCACGTCAGGGCGGCGCAGCGCCGCGCGAGCGGGCGCATCCGGGGCTCGCGCCACCGCGCTGTGACGCCGTAGAGGAGGCCGACCGCCAGTCCGACCAGCGGCCGCCGCACGACGAGGGACACAGCCAGGGCCAGGGCGCTGACGGCGTTCGTGGCGATCCCCCACACGAAGTAGTCCTCCGCCCTGCCCGACAGCGACGCGACGAGGACGCCGATGCCGACGCCCAGGACGCCAGAGGCGGCCTGGGTGAGGGGCTGCCTGGCCAGCAGGCGGGCGGCGCACGCCATCAGCGCGACGCCGAGCGCCGCGGCCAGGGTCCACACGAGGGAGCGGGTGAGGGCGTAGACGACCACGAAGACCAGCCCCGGCGCGACCGACTCGACGACGCCGCGGGGGCCGCCGAGGGCCTGCGACCATGAGAAGGAGTCGCCGGTGGCCTGCTGGATCCACGCGGGC
>NZ_CP017298.1:315542-322705 GCF_001746855.1 Pauljensenia hongkongensis
AGTCGCGGGCCCCGGCTCGGCCGCTGACCCGGGCGCCGACGCGCGCGCCGGTTCTGGCGCGGGGCGCTCCCCCATCATGCCTCCATCGAGATGACGCGGTACAGGGGGTTGATGATGACGGCGGCGCCGCCCTGCTTGCCCACGGTGCCCTCGGCCTCGATGTGCGCGCCCACGTGCAGGCCCGGTATCTCGGAGCGGCCGGGCCACCTGAGCTCGATGGAGGCGGTGCCGTCGTAGAGCCGGGCCGCCAGGACCTGGGGGCCCGAGGCCGGCGGGTACGTCATGGACAGCACGGTGCCGAACAGGCGCGCCCGCTCGCGGTCGGCAACGCCCGCGATGGGCTCGACGCCCCTGGCCCGGCGCGAGCGGGCCTCGTCGTCGGCCTCGTCGATCTGGCGCTGGTCGGTGTCGAGCAGTGCGCGCAACCACTGCACGGGTCCCCGCCGGTTCCGCTCAGGCACGTTTGACCCCGGCCGCTCCGCCGGGCACGTGCAGGGGCAGCAGCTCCAGGCGCGTGCGCGGGTGCTTGTCGCGGCGCACGACGATCCGGTCGATGACCTTCTCGATGTGAGCGCCCGCCTCGGGCGACGCCGCCGCGGGGCCGAGCACGTCGATGCGCGCGAACCAGCGGTCCCCCTCGCGGCCGATGATCCGCATCCGGGAGGTCCCCGAGCGGCCGTCGGGCATCCGCATGGGCATGTCGACCAGCAGCTCGTCGCCGTAGCGCGACTCGACGTCCGTTACGGAGGCCCCCTGGGAGGCGAAGCCGGAGCGTATCTCCTCGCGGACCTCGTCCCACACGCCCCCCGAGCGGGGCGCCGCGGCGACGCTCATCTGGACTCCGGAGTTCCCCAGCACCACCAGGATCTGCAGGACCGTGGAGCCGTCGTCGGCGAGCTGGGTGCGCAGCTGCATCCCGGGGACCGCGGGGAAGAGGATGGAGCCCATGTCGACGTACCCGTCGGAGGTGTCCACCTCCCCCGCGTTGCGCGGTCCGGGCTGCTCCCAGATCGGGTCGTCGTCCTCCAGGGTGGGCAGGGCGGGGGCCTGGGGGGCCTCCTGCTGGTCGGCGTGGCGCTTCTTCCGTTCGAACATGGCGCCCCTCAGCCCGCGCACTCGGTGCACACCGGCTGCCCGGCGGCGTCCGTGTACGCCAACTGCGAGGAGTGGTGCACCAGGAAGCACTGGGAGCAGGTGAACTCGTCGTCCTGGCGGGGGACGACGTGGACGGTGAGCTCCTCCTTGGACAGGTCCGCGCCCGGGAGCTCGAAGTTCTCGGCGGCCTCGGTCTCGTCCTCCTCGATCTCCGCGCTTCCGGCGTCGTTGCGCCGGGACTTGAGTTCCTCGATCGAATCCTCGGAGACGTCGTCTTCGTTCTTGCGAGGCGCGTCGTAGTCGGTTGCCATTGCGTTCCCCTTCCCCCACCGGGCTCCCATGCCGATGGTGCGATCGCAGGGAGGATAGCACTTCGGTGAGGACTGCGCCATTGAATCACAGACACGCGTCACAACGCGGGCAATTTGCTTCCGTATTTGAGACGATTCGACTATCACATCCAGGAGGTATCAATGATCGAGCTCGAGCTGCTTGGAACGAGCGGCGACGGCGGGTCCCTGGTGTTCACCGACGCGGACGGCCAGCGCTACAGCGTCTTGATCACCGACGAGCTGCGGGGCGCCACCCGGCGCGACCGCCCGAGGATGGAGGTGGCCGCCGCCCGCCCGTCGCTGGCCCCCCGCGAGATCCAGGCGCTCCTGCGCTCGGGGGCGACGGCGCAGGAGATCGCTTCCCGCCACGGCATGCAGGTGGCGACGGTAGCCCGTTTCGAGGCGCCCGTGCAGGCGGAGAAGGAGTACGCGCTCTCCCGGGCGCTCAGCGTCCGCATCGGCGACGAGGCGGGGGGCCCGGCGATGGGCGACCTGGTCGTGGACCGGTTGGCGGCGCGGGGCGTCGATCCCGATTCACTGCGGTGGAGCGCCCAGCGCGAGGCCCACGAGCCCTGGCAGATCATCCTCACGTTCGTGCAGGGCGCGGCCGAGCACGGCGCGCACTGGCGGCTGCTCCCCTCGGGGGAGGTCGAGGCCGTGGACCAGGAGGCGCAGTGGCTCACGGAGACCGTCGCGCCCGCTCCTGCGGCGACGTCGATCTTCGCCTCGATGACCCGGGCTTCCGCGGTCGACGCCAACGAGGAGGAGATCCGCAAGCGCGAGGCCCTGGTCGACCAGCTCAACGCCGCCCGGGGCAAGCGCCAGCACATCGAGATCGACTTCGACGACGACGAGGTCGATGAGGAAGCGGAGTACCTGGCGGCCATCAGCGAGGAGGAATACCGCGAGCCCCGGGAGCCCCCGGCGATCACCGGGCCCATCTCCGCGCAGATCTACTCCCTGGCGCAAGCGCGCACGAGGAGCGCGCCGCCCGCGCCCCCCACCCCGGTGCTGGAGGGGACGGGGATCCCCTCGGCCGTTCCGCAGGCCAGCGGCGAGATCCCGGTGATCGGGCACCGCGAGGCACGCACGAAGGGCTCCGACGGCGGGGAGGGCGCAGAACCGGGGAAGACCACGCCGGACGCGGGCGAGGTGCCCTCCGCGTCCGGTCAGGGTGTTGTGCCGTCGGGCAGCGGCTCCTCAAGGGCATCGGTCGCCCGCAGGCCCCCCTCCGCCCCCAGGGGCGGGGAGCCGGGGGCCCCGTCGGCGCGCGCTGGCGCGCCGCCCCTGCCGGACGCGGAGGCGAAGCCGGACGAGGACGCGACCAAGAAGACGCGCTCGGTCGCGGGCGGCCGCGAGTCAGCGGCCCCCGAGTCGGCGCGCCCCACGGCCACTGGCGCGAAGCGGACGCGCAGGGGCCGGCGGCCCATGCCCAGCTGGGACGAGATCCTCTTCGGGACCCGCACCTGAGCCCGCCCGGGCGGCCCTAGGCGAGGCGGACCAGGGGGATGCGCATCTCCTCGGAGCTGAGGGAGCCGTGGACGCCGGGCATCGCGATCATCGCCGCGCTCTGCACGCGGGAGTCGACGACGCCGCCGCGCCCCCGCGCCAGCACCAGCAGGTCCCCGACCGCGTCCGCGCCCGGGCCCTGGCCGATGAGGGCGCCCATCTGGGCCCTGTTGAGGATCCACGCCCCCTCCCCCAGTTCCGCGCGCCACCGCTCCTCGACGCCGCGGGCCCGCCCGGGCTCGGCGTGGACGTGGACCGCCCGGGTCTCGCCGGCGATGAGCCGCACGTCCTGGGCGAGGGCCGGCGAGTCGGCCAGGTCCCGCAGCGAAGGGGGGTCGATGTTCACCATGCCGTGGTCGGCGGTGAGCAGCGCGCGCACGCCGCCCGGCAGTCGGCGCAGCAGGCCCGCCAGTCCGGCGTCGAACGCCTCCAGCGCGCCCGTCCACTCGTGGGAGCCGACACCGCGGGAGTGGCCCCAGTGGTCGATGTCCGCCCAGTAGAGGTAGACGACGGGCGTCCCCGCGCGCAATTCGCGCAGCGCCGCCTCGCACCGCTGCTCCAGGGCGTTGGCGGCCACGTGCCTCGCCCCGCGCAGCGCCGCCCGGGTCAGCCCCGAGCCCGCGAAGGAGGCGGGCGAGACGACGGCGCTGTCCACTCCGGCCCCGGCGAGGCGCTGGAAGTGGGTGGGCACGCTCTGCCACTGCTCGGCGGGCGGACCGCCCTCGAAGGCGAGGAGGTTCATGGTGCCCCCGCCGTGGGCCACGCAGAAGCCCACCATGCGGGTGGCGCCGGGCTGGGCGCCCGTTCCGAACGCTGTGATGGCCGCCGCCGTGGTCGACGGCACGACCGTGTGCAGGGAGCGGATCGAGGAGCGGAACGCCCGCAGCGTGGGGGCGTGCCCGAAATGGTCCTCCAGGAGCACCGTCCCCAGCCCGTCGGCCAGGACGAGCAGCAGCTGGCGGGCTCCCGCGTCGATGCCGAGCGCCGCGCGGGCCGCCTCGTCGGCCCCGGGCAGCCCGGGGTCGAGGCTGGCCAGGCCC
The DNA here is from genome assembly GCF_001746855.1 of Pauljensenia hongkongensis. Taxonomy (GTDB): domain Bacteria; phylum Actinomycetota; class Actinomycetes; order Actinomycetales; family Actinomycetaceae; genus Pauljensenia; species Pauljensenia hongkongensis. Next base: position 319,519 of record NZ_CP017298.1, read on the forward strand.
GCCCCGACGATGTCGGTGATCCGGGGGCCGCCGGGCGCGGGCAGGTCGGCGCCGTCGAGGGGCGGGAGGGCCTCAGCCACCGCGGACCCCCATGAGCGCGGCCAGGGCCTCGACGAACTCCTCCGCCTCGGCCAGCACGTCCTCGCCGTCGGCGGCCGCCGACACCCGGATCGACAGGTCGTCGGGGAAGGACTGCGCCGTGTAGCCGTGGTCGGCCGCGCAATCGGGGTCGTCGCAGTGCGCGGGCTCCAGCTCGATGCGCCTGGCGCCCCGCAGGTCGACCGCGACGGTGATCTCCGACAGGCCCCGCGCCCTCTGCGGGTCGTCCAGGATCTCCATCGTCGAGTACCCGGCGATGTCGGCGCTGCGGTGGATGGAGGTCGCCACGGAGGCGCCCCCGTCCTCCAGCTCGTCGACGTGGAGCTGGACGACGCAGTCGCGGGTCAGCGTCGCGACTGTGAGGTGGCGGAACACGGAGCCCCGGTCGAAGGCGGCGTCCACCTGGCACAGGGACGCCACCGGCGCCTCTCCGCCCAGCGCCCGCCGCAGGGCCCGTTTCACCACTTGCGGGTAGAAGCCCGTGCGGTCGATTCTCTTCCACGTGTCCACGCCCCTCATTGTGCCCGGTCGCGGCGTGGTAGTCGACACGGGCGGGCGCCCGGCGGCGATAATGGACCCTATGGCGAAAAAGGACCAGGTCGTGGACGTCCCCGAGGCGGACGAGAACATCTCGGAGATCGACGTCTCGGCGGAGATGAGGGGCTCGTTCCTGGAGTACGCGGTCTCGGTCATCTACGCGCGCGCCCTGCCCGACGCGCGCGACGGCCTCAAGCCCGTGCAGCGCCGGATCCTCTACCAGATGGACCAGATGGGGCTGCGCCCGGACCGCGGGCACGTGAAGTCCCAGCGCGTGGTCGGCGAGGTCATGGGCAAGCTGCACCCGCACGGGGACTCGGCGATCTACGAGGCGCTGGTGCGCCTCGCCCAGCCCTTCAACCTGCGCCTGCCCCTGGTCGACGGGCACGGCAACTTCGGGTCCCTCGACGACGGCCCCGCCGCGGCCCGGTACACGGAGGCGCGCATGGCGCCCGCCGCGGTGGACCTGGTGACGGGCCTGGGCGAGGACACGGTGGACTTCGTGCCCAACTACGACAACCAGTTCACGCAGCCGGAGGTCCTGCCCGCCGCGTTCCCCCAGCTGCTCGTCAACGGCGCCTCGGGCATCGCCGTGGGCATGGCGACCAATATCGCGCCCCACAACCTGGCCGAGACGATCGCAGGAGCGGTCCACCTGCTCGACCACCCCGACGCCACGGTCGCCGACCTGATGCGCTTCGTGCCCGGGCCGGACCTGCCCGAGGGCGGGGTCATCGTGGGCCTGGAGGGCGTGAAGGAGGCCTACGAGACCGGGCGCGGGGCCTTCAAGACGCGGGCGAAGGTGTCGGTCGAGCGCGTCACCGCCCGCAAGATGGGCCTCATCGTCACGCAACTGCCCTACATGGTGGGCCCTGAGAAGGTCATCGAGAAGATCAAGGAGAACGTGGGCGCCGGGCGCCTCAAGGGGATCTCGTCGGTGCAGAACCTCACGGACCGCATCCACGGGCTGCGCCTGGTCATCGAGGTGAAGAACGGCTTCAACCCCGAGGCGGTCCTCCAGCAGCTGTACCAGCGCACCCCGCTGGAGGACTCCTTCTCGATCAACGCGGTCGCCCTGGTGGGAGGGCAGCCGCAGGTGATGGGCCTCAAGCAGATCCTGCGGGTCTTCGTCGACCACCGCCTCGACGTGACGACGCGCCGCAGCCGGTTCCGGCTGGGCAAGTGCGAGGAGCGCCTCCACCTGGTGGAGGGCCTGCTCATCGCGATCCTCGACATCGACGACGTGATCGCCATCATCCGCTCCTCGGACGACGCCGACGTGGCGCGCGAGCGCCTGATGACGGCCTTCGACTTGTCGCAGGCGCAGGCGGATTACATCCTGGAACTGCGCCTGCGCAGGCTCACGAAGTTCTCGCGCATCGAGCTGGAGGCCGAGCGCGACGAGCTGGCCGCCAGGATCGCCGAGCTGCGCGAGGTCCTGGAATCGCCCGAGCTGCTGCGCGCGCTGGTCAAGCGCGAGCTCGCCGAGGTGTCCGAGCGCCTCGGCACGCCCAGGCGCACCGTCCTGCTCGCCTCCTCCGGCGCCCCGGTGGTCGGCGGGGCCGGGGCGTCGTCGCTGGCCGCCCTGCCCTCCGTGCCGCGCTCGGGCAAGGGCCTGGAGCTGCAGATCCCCGACGACCCGTGCCAGGTGGTGCTCTCGGCCACGGGCGCCCTGGCCAGGGTCGAGGGCGTCGATCCCCTGGAGCCGGGTCCCCGCGCCGCCTTCGACGGGTGGCGGGCGCAGTTGCCGTCCTCCGTGCGCTCGCAGGTGGCAGTCGTGACCGAGGACGGCGTCGCCCACCGCATCGACGTGGTGGACCTGCCTGCCCTGCCGCGCTTCGACACGGGGATGTCCCTGGCGGGGGCGGTGCCCGCCTCGGAGCTGCTCCACTCGGATTCGCGGCCCGTCGGCCTGCTGGACCCCGACGGCAGTGCGGTGTCCGCGATGGGAACGGCGCGCGGGACGGTGAAGCGGTTGCGCCCCGACGTCCTCCAGCGCGACGAGTGGGAGGTGATCGCCCTGGATCCCGGTGACCGCCTGATCGGCTTCGCGCCCTGCCCCGACGAGGCGGACGTGGTCTTCATCTCCGGCGACGCCCAGTTGCTGCGCACCCCGGCGGAGAGGATCCGGCCGCAGGGGCGCACTGCGGGGGGCGTGGCGGGGATGCGCCTGTCCCCGGGGGTGGAGGCCATCGGCTTCTGGGTGGTGGACGCCCCCGCCGAGTCGGTCGTGGTCACCGTCGCCGCCGCGGAGGGCGCCCTGCCGGGCACGGGCCAGACGACCGTGAAGGTTACCCCCTTCGACGCGTACCCGTCGAAGGGCAGGGGCGGGCAGGGCGTGCGGGCCCAACGGTTCCTGCGCGGCGAGGACCGCCTCGACGTCGCATGGGTGGGGGCGGGGCCGCGCGCCTCGACATCCGACGGCGCCCCCGTCGACCTTCCCGCGCCCGACGGGCGCCGCGACGGCTCGGGCTCCCCGATCACGCTGCCCATCGCCACCATCGGCTGAGGGAGCCAGGTGGGCGCCCTCCCACCCCGCGGTCCGGCCGGC
>NZ_CP017298.1:322786-360656 GCF_001746855.1 Pauljensenia hongkongensis
CTCCCACCCGGCGGTCATGGCGACGAGGGGCGGGGGCCGTTGCCGGCCTTCCCGCCCCTCGTCGCCACCGCGTTCGGCGGCCTCAGCCCTGCAGGTTCTTGCTCACCGCCAGGATGGCCGCGACCTCGGCCTTGGTGGGCGAGTAGGCGCCCTCGTGGTACACCGTGATCCCCGAGGTGATGATCCCCCGGTGGATCGCGGGCATCAGGTCCGCCCAGTGGGCCTCGCGCAGGCGCTGCTTCGCCTCGGCGCTGCCCAGCAGGCCCGCGTCGACGAGGCCGGAGATGAGGCCCGCCATGAGCGAGTCCCCGGCGCCGACGGTGTCCACCAGTTCCACGTCCAGGGGGTCGGCGACCAGCATGTCGCGCTCGGCCGCCGTCTTGATGTAGACCCCCCAGGGGCCCCGCGTGCACAGCACGAGGGCGGGGCCGGCCTGGCTCCACTCGCGGATGACCTCCTCGACGGGCCGATCCGGGTACAGCCACTCGAGGTCCTCGTCGGACGCCTTGACGACGTCGGAGAGGGCGACGATGGCCTCGACCTGCGGGCGCGTCTCCTCGGGGGTTCCGAGCAGGGCGGGCCTGATGTTCGGGTCGTAGGAGACGGTCCCGTGGATGGCCTGCCGCTTGACGGCGGCGAGCACTTTGGCGGCGCCCGGCTGGAACGTCGCCGCGTAGGACCCGGTGTGGACGTGGCCGACGCCGTCCTGGTCGGGGATCGCGGGAACGTCCCACAGCACCTCGAACTCGTATGTGGCGCGCGCCTTCTCGTCGATGGTCGCGTGGGCGACCGTCGTGAACTCGGCGGCGTCGGAGCCCTCGACCAGGGTCACGCCGGCCTCCTCGGCGTGGGCGCGGACCTTGGCGCCGCGTTCGTCCCGGCCGAACCACGTGGCGAGCTCGGACTCGTGGCCCAGGCGCGTCAGGCCCGCGGCGACGTTGAGCATCGAGCCGCCGACGACTTCGACGGGCGCGGTATTGGGACGGTTGATCTCATCGATGAGCGCTTCACCGATGTTGAGGATCCTAGTCATCACTCAACCCCAGTTTCTCTTCCATTTCCTCGAGCGGGATGCCCTTGGTCTCGGGCATGACCTTCAAGACCCAGAATAGCTGGCCGACCATGCACAGGAAGAAGATTCCGAATGCGAATCCGCCGCCGAGTTTGTCGGTGAGGACGGGGAAGGCGTAGGTCGTGATGAAGGCGAAGGTCCAGTGCGTGAGCGAGCCCAGCGACTGGCCGCGGGCGCGCACGCGGTTGGGGAAGATCTCGGAGATGAACACCCAGATGACCGACCCCTGTCCGAATGCGTGGGAGGCGATGAACCCGAGCAGTCCGATCAGGACCAGCCACACGGCCGCGGAACCGGTGACGGCGCCCGCCTCGTAGGCGAACATCATGCCCGCCAGGAAGCCCAGGGACACCAGGTAGCCGATGGAGCCGACGATCATGAGCTGGCGGCGGCCCAGCTTGTCGATGACGGTGAGGGCGGCCATCGTCGCGATCAGGTTCATCAGGCCGACGACCACGGAGGCGATGTAGGGGAAGGCCGCGCCGAAGATCGCCTCGCCGCCGGCGAGCTTCATGACCTTGGGGGCGTAGTAGAGGATCGCGTTGATGCCCGAGAGCTGGTTGAACATGGCGATGCAGAAGGCCATGAGGATGACCTTGCGGTAGCGCCGCGTGAAGAAGGGGACGTGGCCGGCGGCCCGGTCCTCGGCCAGCTGGTCGGCGATCTCCTTCATCTGCTCCTCGGACTCCTCCGCCGAGTTCGTCAGGCGCGCGGAGATGGCCCGCGCCTCGTCCTCGCGCCTGTGGGCGAAGAGCCAGCGGGGGGTCTCGGGCACGGCCATGAGGAAGAGCAGGAAGAAGACTGCGGGCACGGCCATGACGCCGAGCATCCAGCGCCACGCGACATCCTCGTGCGCGATCTCGCGGATGATGGCGTTCGAGGCGTAGGCCAGCAGGATGCCGAAGACGATGTTGAACTGGACCAGGCCGACCAGTCGTCCGCGCACGCGCGCGGGCGCGATCTCAGCGGTGTAGATGGGGGCGACCACGGAGGACATGCCCACGCCGACGCCGCCCAGGAAGCGGAAGACCATGAAGAAAGTGATGGGCATTGACGAGGAGGCCGTCATGGCCCCGCCGGCGCCGGCGACCAGGTCGGGGGTGGGGGCGAGGGCGGTCGCCAGGGCGCCGACGCCGAAGAGGATACCGATCCAGAACAGGACCGGCTTGCGTCCGAAGTGGTCGGCGAGGCGTCCCGCGACGATCGCGCCGAGGATCGTCCCGATGGTCGCAATGGCGACGATCATGCCCTCGCCGAAGGAGGACAGCGCGTACAGCGCTTTGAGCTTCTCCTCCGCGCCTGAGATGACAGCGGTGTCGAAACCGAATAGCAGGCCGCCCAGGGAGGCGACGATCGCGCTTCGGATGACAAGGGGCGAAGTCTTTGACTGGGATGCAGACGGCGTGGTCATACATGCCTCCGTGTCGAATAGTGATGGGACGCGCGGGATCCCGCGCATCGAAGCCCCGCGAGGACGCGGCGGATTCTCCTGTGATGGTAGACATAGAGTAAGCGACACCATAGGTAACCCACGTCACATTACTGGCCAAAGAGGCGGGCGTTTGACCGGCTCCACGCCATTTGCTACAAAACATGAAGTGACTCACATAGGCGCCGTTAGCGCTGTCAATGTCCGAAGGGTGGGCAAATGGGGACGAAAGTCGCAGGTGGCGCCGGAAACCGCGGCGCGGGCGGGGCAGCACGGTAGAGCCGGAAACCGCGGCGCGGGCGGAAGAGCGTGACGGGCCGGGGCGCCGCTCAGACCTCGCGGGCGTACAGGCGGGTCTGCCCCACCGTGCGGAACCCCAGGTAGTCGTAGACGGCCAGGGCGCCCGAGTGGTTCGCCGACCCCAGTCCCGTGCCCGTGCGCTCCATGCCGTCGCCGGCCTGGGCGCGCATCGAGGCGATGATGAGCGCGTCCACGGCCCGGCTCTGCCGGTAGGCGCCGAGCACGCCCATCTGGTCGATGTACCCCTCGCGCCAGCCCAGGGCCGCCCAGTCCTGCTCGTAGCGCGAGGCGATGAGGAAGCCCCCCACGCGCGGCCTGTCGCCCCGGCGGTCCACCAGCAGGAACGACCACTCGGGCACGAATGACATGCGGCCCTGGAACCACTGCTCCTCTGTGAGGGGCGGGCGCCCCCACTCGACCTCGTTGAGCAGGTTCGCCGCCTGGCGCGCCGGCTCCTCCCACTGGGGCGCCCACGCCTCGAGCGACAGGTAGGCCCCCAGGGAGGGCCGCTCGGGCAGGGAGGACAGGTCGGCGCGCATCTCGTAGTAGGTGCGCGACCAGTGGAACCCGTGGGACTGCAGCTGCGCCTCGAGGTCCTCCTGGCCGGCCTCGACGTGGCAGACGATCTGCGCCGGCCCCCCCGAGCCGGCCGCCCCGATCATGGCGCGGGCCGCCCCCTCCTGCCAGTCGACGATGGCCCCTCCCAGGCCGATGCGCCGGAAGTCGGGGTCCACTCCCCCGCTGCACACGCACTCGACGCGCCCGGGGTGGCGGATGGTGACCTGCGCGTAGGCGATCATGCGCCCGGCGGCGAGGCCCCGCGTGGCGAATCCGGCGATCCCGGACCACTGCGTGGCGCCCCCCAGCATTTCGGCGACCTCGCCGGGGCTGGTGCGGTACGGGGGGTTGTCCCGGGCCTCCATCCTGGCGAAGAGGGTGGCCAGCGCCGGGTGGTGGGCGGGGGCCAGGGGCTCCCACACGATGCCGTGGTGGCTGGGGGGCATGGGGACGTCGGCGCATGCGTCGGCTCCGGCGCGCGGCGCTGTGTCGCTCATGTTCTCCTCTTCCGCGGGTCCGCCCCGGTGGCGCTCACTGGTCGATGACGTAGAAGACTTCAGCCGCGTCGTCCACGAACCCGAGGTGCTCGTAGATCGCGTGGGCGTTCGACGGGTTGCGGGTGTCCACCTCGATCCCGATGCGCGGCATCCCCGAGGCGGAGGCGGCCGCCACGGAGTGCCCGATCAGCGCCGAGCACAAGGACCTCCCCCTGTGCTGGGGCAGGACGCCCACCAGGGAGACGCCCGCCTCGGGCCTGCCCGTGGACACCCACCGCTGGGCGGGGCGCTCGGTCACGATGTAGCCGACGACCGCGCCGCCGGGGTCGAGGGCCAGGAAGGACCAGCGCCGCTCCATGGAGGCCACGGCGTCGTCCCACCAGCGGGCGCGGTTCCACGACCAGAACAGGTCGCGGCTGACCTCCATGTGCAGTTCCCGCGCTTTGTCGCGCAGCGCGCGGTCCCAGGGGACCACGGTGTAGCCGCCGCGGACGCGGGGGGCGCTCTCGGAGCCCTCCAGGTCCCGGTACATGACCTGCAGCGTGCGCTTGGCGTAGAAGCCCGCGGCGATGTACAGGCGCCGCCTGTCCGTCATGTGGGCGTCGACGAAGTTGGCGATCGAGGCGGGGATGGCGCTGTCCGGCCCGTAGGTCTCAACCAGCATCTCGCGGGCGCGCCCGTCCTGCCAGTGCAGGAGCGCCCGCCCCAGGCCGCGCCCCCGCCAGTGGGGGTGGACGTAGGCGGAGACGATCGCGATCGCGCTGTCGCTGACGCCGCGCACGACGCGCACGCAGCCGACGGCGCTGATGCTGCCGTTGCGGTCGAGCCCGACGATGGCGTCGACCCAGTCTTCGCCGCCGCGGCCCTCGACCATGTCCGCGATCCCCTCGGCACCCGTCCGGTGGATCGCGTCGTCAGCGGACTCGACCGCGCGTACGAGGTCGTAGACGGCGGGTGCGTCGCGGCTGATGAGGGGCCGCCAACGCAGCCCGAGGTGGTTCCCCGGGTACGGGACGGACCCGGGCGGCGAGAGGCGCTGCGCAAGTCCTGTCATGGGTCCATAGTAAGGCCAATGCGGGCCTTTGGTCACATGCATCACGAGACGGGGCCCGCTCTCGTGAACCGGCCCATGCCGTGCCGGTGAACGGTGATCGGCACGCGGCAGGGGCCTCACGCGCGGATCCCGGCCCGCCCGGCCCCAACCCCGCTGGCCGCCGCAGGATCACGAGGCGCACCGCGCCCGAAGGCCCCAGGACCGCGCCCCGGGGCCGCCGACGACCCGCGGAGCCCCGGGGGCCGCCGCCTGTCAGGCGTCGATGCGGTCGCGGTCCAGGCCCGCCGACTCCTCGACGATGAACTCGCGCCGCGGGCCCACCGTGGAGCCCATGAGCAGTTCGAAGACGTCCTCGGCGCGGCGCAGGGCCTCCTCGTCGGCCAGGGTGATGCGCCGCAGGGAGCGGTGGGCGCGGTCCATCGTGGTCTCGGCCAGCTGGTCGGCGTCCATCTCGCCCAGGCCCTTGTAGCGCTGGATGGGTTCCTTCCAGGTGCGCCCGGATTTGCGCAGGGCGGCGAGCCTGCGGTGCAGCTCATCCTCGGAGTAGGTGTAGACGTACTCCCGTTTCCGGCGGCCCTTGCCCGCCACTTCGATGCGGTGCAGGGGCGGCACTGCGGCGTAGATGCGCCCCGCCTCGACCATGGGCCGCATGTAGCGGAAGAACAGGGTGAGCAGCAGCGTGCGGATGTGGGCGCCGTCCACGTCGGCGTCGGTCATGAGGATGACCTTGCCGTAGCGGGCCGACTCCAGGTCGAAGGTGCGCCCCGACCCCGCTCCTATGACTTGGATGATGTTCGCGCACTCGGCGTTGGCCAGCATGTCGGCGGTGGATGCCTTCTGGACGTTGAGGATCTTGCCGCGGATGGGGAAGAGCGCCTGGTAGTGGCTGTTGCGCGCGGCCTTGGCGGTGCCCAGCGCGGAGTCGCCCTCGACGATGAACAGTTCCGTCTCCGCCACGTCCGCGAGGCGGCAGTCCGCCAGTTTCGCGGGCAGGGAGGAGGTCTCCAGGGCGTTCTTCTTGCGGGAGATCTCCTTGTGGATGCGGGCCGAGACACGGGCCTTCATCTCGCCGACGACCTTCTCCATGAGCTGGGAGGCCTGCTGCTTGTCGTCGCGCTTGGGGGAGGCGAGCTTGGCGCCCAGCCAGTCCCCCACCACTTTGGACACGACGGAGCGGATCTGCGGCGTGCCCAGGATCTCCTTGGTCTGCCCCTCGAACTGCGGCTCCGGGAAGCGCACGGTGACGACGGCCGTCATCCCCGCCAGCACGTCGTCCTTCTCGGGGCGCCCGTCCTTGGCGCCCACCTTGAGTTTGCGGGAGTTCTTGTCGATCTGGGCGCGCAGCACGCGCAGGACGGCCTGCTCGAACCCGGCGACGTGGGTGCCGCCCTTGGGGGTGGCGATGATGTTGACGAAGGAGCGCACGGAGGTGTCGTAGCCGATCCCCCACCGCAGGGCGATGTCGACGGAGCACACCCGCTCCAGCTCCGAGGCCGTCAGGTGCCCTGTGTCGGCGTCGAGGACCTGCACGGTCTCCGTGTACGCGCCCTCCCCCATGATGTGCCACGTGTCGGTGACGGGCCCGTCGGTGGCCAGCCAGTTCGCGAAGTCGACCACTCCGCCGTCGAAGCGGAAGGACTCGGAGCGCTCCTCCTCCCCGCGCTCGTCGACGCAGTTGATGGTGAGGCCGGGCACCAGGAAGGCGGTCTGGCGCGCCCGGGCCAGCAGGGACTCCCAGGAGAAGCCCTCGGTGGCGGGGAAGATTTGGAAGTCCGCCCAGAAGCGCACGCGCGTGCCCGTCTTGGTCCTCTTCACCTTGCCGACGGTCTTGAGCCTGGACTGGTCGGTGAAGGGGGTGAAGGGCGAGTTGGGGGTGCGCTGCCTGGAGTCGTCGAACTCGCCGGGCTCGCCCCGCCTGAAGCACATCTCGTAAGTCTTCGAGCCGCGGTCCACCTGCACGTCCATGCGCGCCGACAGGGCGTTGACCACGGACGCGCCCACGCCGTGCAGACCCCCGGCCGCGCCGTAGGAGCCCCCGCCGAACTTGCCGCCCGCGTGGAGCTTCGTGTAGACCACCTCGACGCCGCTCAGGCCGATGCCGGGGACCTCGTCGACGGGGACGCCGCGCCCGTTGTCCGACACGGAGGCGGAGTGGTCGGGGTGCAGGCGCACGTCGATGGTGTCGCAGTGCCCCTCCAGCGCCTCGTCCACGGCGTTGTCGATGATCTCCCACAGGCAGTGCATGAGGCCCTTGTGGTCGGTGGACCCGATGTACATGCCGGGGCGCTTGCGCACGGCCTCCAGCCCCTCCAGGACGGAGAGGTGCCGGGCGCTGTAGTCGGATGCTTTGGTCTGGCTCACGGGTCTCATGGTAGGAAACAGTGTGCGCATCTGCGCGCGGCCCGGCCGCTGCCAGGGCGAATGTGGGGCGTTCGAGGCGGATCGGGGGCGTGCTGGCGGCCCGCGCCTTGCGGATCGGGGGCGTGCTTGCGGCCCGCGTCTTCGGAGGCGGATTGCGAATCGTTCGGCATGTTCCGGGGCTCTTCGGGTGCCCGGCGATTGCGCCACTGGTGAACAACCGTGCGGCCGGGGCGGTCGGTGGTGTGTGATGGGGGCATGAACGCTTCGACTCTCGAACGGACCGCAGTCCCCGAACCCACTTTGACTGCTGCCGACCGCTGCGACGCCTGCGGGGCGCGGGCGTGGGTCCGCGTCACCATGCCGACGGGCGGGCGCCTGTTCTTCTGCGCCCACCACGCCAACGCGCACTTGGCGGCCCTGGTGGGCTCGGGCGCCGACATCCTCGACGAGCGTCAGCTCATGACCGCCTGAGGGCGGCGGGCACTCGTTCCCACGCGCCGGGCGGCCCGTTCCCGGGCCGTGGGCGACTCGTTCCGAAACAGTGGTCAGCCCGTTCCCAGGCGGTCCGCGACTCGTTTCCAGGCGGCATACAGTTCGCTCCCGTGCGGCGGGCGGCCCGTTACCCGAGCAGCGGTCGACTTCATTCCCAGGCGGCGGGCGCCCACTCTGTTCACTCGCACTTCCCCGGCCCCGCAGGCGCTGCCTGCGGGGCCGCGATCGCGTACGGCACAACCTGGTTCTGCCGCCACTGGGGAGCAGAACCCGCGCCGCCGCGACCGTGCGCGGCACTATCTAACTCTGGCCCTGGCCCGCCTGGGCTTTGAGCTCGTCGAGCGCCGGGTAGTAGGCGTCAATGCTCCCCACGTGGTTGACGGTCATTCCCGCGAGGCGCCACTGCCCCCGCTGCCACACCAAGTCGAAGGTCACGTCCTGAGTGGCGTCGATGGTGGTGTCCCTGCCGTCGTTGGTCGTCCAACGGTCGGCGTGCGACAGGTAGACGCAGCGCAGGCCAACGGCCTGGAGCTCTCCGCCGCTGTCACTGGTCCGGTCGACGACGGGGCACTCCACGCCGCGCGACTGCATCCCATCGGTCCTCGTCCGCCCCGTCGGCACCTCGTCGATATGGCCGATCTCGATGGAGCACGCCTCGCACTCGGGCGTCATGAGGTCGCTCAGCGGATGGGTGTCGGACCTGTTCCTGGCGTGGTCGATGGCCGATATCGCGTAGACGACGGAACCCGTCGCCCCTTCGACCGTGCGATCTGTGAGGGAGTCGGAGCCCCCGAGAGCGGTGCCCGGAGAGACGCGACCGCCCATCCCGCTGGATCGGCCTCCGCCGCCGCTAGCCCCGTCTGTCGCACCCGGCCCATTGGATTGAGCGGCGGATCCTGTGCCGCCGTGCGCATCCCCGCTGCCGCGCACCGGGCGGTCCGCGATGTGGAGGACGGCGTAGACGATGAGTATGAGGACTGCGGCGATCACCAGAGGCAGCAGGAGGACTGCGCCAGTCCTCCTCCGGCTGGCCTGGAGGTCCTCGCCGCCCTCAACGGGTTGGGCGCCCTCCTGGGCGTCGGCCGGGTTCGCCGACTGCGGGCGCGCCGACGCGGCGGGGTCGGGGTCGGAGTCGGACAAGTGTTTGGGGCTGCTCATCTGCGCCACTCCTTCGTGCTGGGGATCCGCTTGCAGGATCGTGGGGTGTTCCATCGAACGTAGGCCCGGCTCCGACACCGTCACAACGTGGCCATCGGCGCTTGTGGACGCAGAGCTGAGGGCATCCGCGCTTGTGGATAATCCATCAGAGGAGAGCGGCCTGTGGACGAACGGAGGAGCATCCCACCACTGGGCAGAGGGAGGCCCCGGACGGATCCCCCTGGGGCCACGCCGACGAGCCGACCGGTGCGCTCGGGCCCCGCAGAGGGCAGCCTCGGACGGATACTCTGAGGGCCGCCATCGGGAACATCCCACCGCTCCCGCAGAGGGAGGCGTCCGGGATATCGGGACCCCGGCCTCGGGCACTGGGCGCGCCGTCGAGCACCACCGGCACTGTTGGCACTGCTACGCCGACGCGCGTTATTGGCACCGACGCGCGTTGTCGACAAGCTGCATGGGATATCAGCACCGACGCGCGTTATATCCCCCTCGCGGTGACAACAACCCCCTCACAATGTCGACAACCCCCTCGCGGTGCCGATAACGCGCGCCCGTGCGGGGCGCGCCACCGCCCTGCGAGCCCACTGGGCGAATCCCCCCCGGTCTGGTGCCCCTCCCCCCCCCCGGTTACGCACACAAGGACCCCGATTTACGAAACATCCGATGCGCACAACGGCTTGATTCCGCCCTTGTGTGCGACCCCGTGTTTCCTAATTCCCTCCCTCGTGTGCGACACCAAGAAGAACGCGCGCCCCGGCCGATGAATCCGCGTCCACGCCAGTTTCAACCGCGCCCGCGCGCGTAGCCCCTGCCCCGCAGTCCGCGCGCTGCGGTCGGGCTCTGCCTGCCGTTGGCGTGCCGCCCAGCCCCATCCGCGCCGTGCGCGTAGTGTGGGAGCCGAAAGCGACGACGGGAGGCACCGATGGGCGAGGGCGCGTCATGACCGAGTACACGATCCGGACCGTGCATTCGACGATGGGCAAGTTCGACGCCTACGACTTCGACCAGACCCCCGACTCGATCGCCGAGCAGGTCGAGCAGCACCTGCTCAACCCGGACTTCCTGGACGGGGAGGGGTGGTTCGCCCTCAGCGTGCAGCCCGCTCCGCCGGACGCCGGGCTCCGCCCGCCCGACCAGTACCCGCCTCCCACGCGCTACCTGCTGGCGGCGGGCAGGGCCCACGAGATGGCCCTGGAGTTGTACCTCACCCACCCGGACGGCTCCACCGGCACGTACGTCGTGGCGCGCGAGAGGGTGCGCGACCCCGACGAGCGGGTGGCTTTGAAATGGCGGATGGGCCCCCACGCCATCAACCTGGTCCACGTGCACCCCCAGGAGGTGTTCACCGGCGAGCAGGCCGTCCCCTTCTTCCGGGACTTCATCATCGAGGACCGCGCCCCCGACTTCTCGCTGCTCCGCTGCATCCGGGGGCGGCGCATGCCCAGGCCCGCCCGACCGCATTGCCGGTGAGGGGTTTCGCCGGGCGGCGGGGTCCGTGCTAGAACAGAGGGACCGCACCACCCGCGCAGCACCCAGGGGGCCCGCACATGCCGACGACTGTCTTTGTCCGGTTCGACTCTCCCGGCGAGGTGCCCGCCAGCCCCAGCAGGCTCCACGCCGCCCTGGCGACCGTGCTCGACCTGCCGCGGAGCATCAGCCCGGGGCGCGCCTCGTCGTTCCCGACGCTGGCCCACCGGCCCCACCACGAGAGGCCCGGCGCGAAGCCCTACTGCCTGGGCGAGCTCACCACCGGGCCGGGCACCTTCGGCATGGAGGTGCGCTTCCTGGACGACCGCCTCGTCGAGACCTTCGACGCGTGGCTGGCGTGGGGAGGCGTCCTGCGGGTGGGGGGCGCCCGGGAGTCGGCGACGCTCATCGCCTTCGAGGGGCAGGTGGTCGCCGAGACCACGTGGCAGGAGCTGGCCGAGCAATCGGAGGACACGACCTGGGAGATCCGCCTGGTCACGCCCACCGTGTTCTCGTCGAAGGGCGCGCACGTGAGGGGGATCCCGCCGGTGTCGCTGGCCACCAGCTTGCAGGAGCGCTGGCACCAGTGGGACCCGGGCACCGCTCCCCCGCGCATCGACCGGGCCGCGATGGCGCAGGTGCTCACCACCCAGGACTGCACGACCGAGGCCAGGGTCTCGTTGGGGATGCCGCGCGGGGACAGGCGGGGCAGGCTGGCGTCGCGGGCGATCACCGCCTACGAGGGGGCGCTGCGCATCAGCGGTGTCGAGGGGGCGCCCCAGACCGCCGACTTCTCGCGCCTCATGGCCCTGTCGGCGTACACGAACGTCGGCTCGCACGCCGGCTACGGCATGGGGGTCATCGACGCGGTGGCCGTGGGGTGACCGGCGCGGTTCCGGTTTCCGCACTGCCGACGAGGAGGTCCGGAGTCCGGCGCGTTTCCTCCTGCTGGACTCGTGCTACAACCCCGTGACCAGCGCGGAGAGACGGTCCCTTGCGCATCCCGACGAAAGTGGTCTGTCAAACCCATCGACACGCGCCCGCCGCAGTGCTAGGGTGAGGGGCACCGGATACTGAGAAAGCTACCGGGGAAGCAAGCATCAAAGGAGAGCATTGATGTTCCACACGCACTGGCGAGCAAGCGCCCCTATCCCAAATGCCTCCGCATTGATCGCGGCGCGCACCTAGCGGCGATAGCACAGGTAACGAGGAGCAACGCTCCTGGCGTGGATTCACTAGAGTATTCAGGAGAAGAAAGGGATCCCTGATGAAGAGGGAGAATTGTATCCAATGGGTGACACTTGCGATAACAGTCGTGCTCACAGTAATTTTCGGTACCGCGTACATGCTGTTCAGGAACGAGGTCTGGGTGTCGATCGCCGACGACCTCGTCTTCCCCGCCGCGTGCACGATTCTCGGGGGGCTCACCATCGCACTGGTCGGGAGGACCACGGCATCGCGACTCCTGAACAGCAAGGAAAGAACAGGCGGCGGAACGGAGGCACGGTCAGACCGCCCGAGGAACTGCACCTACACAGGTATTCTCATTCTCACGTTCGGCCTCCTGGCTGTTTTCATTCTTACTTACATATTCTACAGTGATCAGAGCTGGGGCGGGATCGTCCGGAGCCTTTTCTTTCCGCTTTGCTACACGGCGATCGGAACGGTGATCGTGGCATGGGCCTGCACCAGCATAGCCGACAAGTTCCTCGACCACTACAACGACAGGGTCAAGGAAGGGCTGGCTAATCGGAGACTGTTCTTCAAGGGCGATGCAAAAATGATTGAAAGCACCCGAGGCGACCTCAAGTACTCAGGTTTGATCAATGACGAAAACTACATGTCGAACACCACCAGCATCACAGAATCAGACCTCGTGATCCTGTGCATCGGGCAGAACTACCCCGGATCACATGAACGCGGAACCACCGACACTGGTAAGGGTGGGCCCGAGGCAGACGACACAGATTCAGGTCGCACCAGCGAGGAGCCCAAGGGGAAGAACAAACGGGATACGAACAACGAAGCGGACCCACGCACGGAAACGTCAAAAAAATCCGAGTCTGTCAGAAACGACTCCAACGACGGCACGCAGTGGGAAGACACCGCACGAAAGAAAGTAGAAGGCGTCTTAGCAGAAGTCGGCCAGGACTCACGAAGGCCAGCTTTGATCGTGTACACCGACGGCTGGCTGGACAGAGAGACTAAGAAACTGATCGATGCCCGCCCCTTCACCGCCCTCGTCAACACCCGCGGCCGAATTGTGAGCGACATCCATTCGCTGCTCACGACGCTTCCACCCCGTTCTTGATCCACGCCGTCCACTGCTGAGGGGTTAACGCAAAATGAACAATGTCCTCGTCATGCTGCAGACGAACAGCAACCAGGCGTATATCTATTCGTCGCCGCGACTGCGCGAACAGATCGGCGCCTCCTTCCAGATCACCCTGCTCTCGCAATGGGTCGAAGAGGAGGCGAAGAAACTACTCAAAGTCCCCGAGAAAAGGTCCCTGCCGGGTTCCTTCTGGGTCTCCAACTCCTCCGGCAAAGTGATCGTGCGCCTCACCGGGGACGACGGGGACCCTAAGGCGCTAGGGTCCCTGCCGGGTTCCTTCTGGGTCTCCAAGTCCTCCGGCAAAGTGATCGTGCGCCTCACCGGGGACGACGGGGAGCCTAATGCGCTCGCGCGCAGCCTCATCGGCGCCGTCACACGCCGCGCCTTCGAAAAGGCACCCGGCCTCGACGTGACCGGCGTGTTCATACCGTCCGAGGACGAGGTCGGCACACACAACGGGATGACCGATGACGAGGCCGTCACGCAAGACAGCTTGGACGCCCTCGACCGCGAGTTCAACGCCTACTCGCTCAACAGGCCTCCGGCCGCAGCGCGGTTCCCGCAACTCCCCTTCTTGGAGCGCGCCAAGGATTCGGCCTTGCCCGCAGTGGTTCCACTCAGCGACCAGGACAGTAACGCCATCATCGAGTACGCGAAGAGACTCGAGATCACTCCCCCGGATCCAAAGACGGATAGCAAGACTAAGGCGGGGATATGGGCGCAGACCGATCGAGACCAGAAGACGGACGAAGAAGGTATTACTCTCTACTCCCTGCCGTCTCGGGTCAAACGGGCATGGGCGCGTTCCGCCCGATGCAGCCAGATCCAGCAAGTTGCCCGCTATTGGAAAAGCGGCGAAACAGCACTTCCCGCGGATCCTGACGATCTCGAGAGACTCTTCCAAGACGGCGAGTCGGACGACTTCGGCAGCAGAAATACTAAGTCCAGCGCCCCGCTTTCGACGATTGGCGTTATCCACATCGACGGCAATGGTGTGGGCACTGTCACACGAAACCTTCACAGTGCTTTTCGCGCTGTAATGGAGAGCGGAGGCGAGGCACCAGAACGCGATAAGAAGCAGGACCAAAGGACCGCTCAGCTACGGCACCAACTTGAGTCATATAGGAAACCCAATCCCGTCACCAGCTCCGAAGCCCACTCTTTCCAGTGGTTCATTATGGAGATCAACTACCGGCTCGCCGCCGTAGTGAATCTGGCAATAGCAAAGTCCTGGAAGAAAGTCGCGGAGCTCGCCAACGATTCTACTGTTCCAGTTGTTCCGATCCTGGTGGGTGGCGACGACATTACAGTCTACGCGGCAGGCGATTACGCGATCCCCTTTGCCGAAGCGTACGTCCGTCACTACGAAGAGCTCACGGATGCCGATCCCTATCTCAGGCAATTAGCAGCAGTGGTAAATGAGAAGGGCCCCAACACGGGCCCCGGCCCTCTCACTGCCTCGGCGGGCGTTGCCATCGTGGGGCGCAACTTCCCGTTCCACATCGCCTACGACCTCGCTGAGAAGCTCGTCTCCCGAGGGAAGAAGCTCGGCAAGAAGAAGGGGGAGGTCCAGTGCTCCACACTCGACTTCCACATCCTGCGCGACACGACGGTCCTGGACCCGGACGACACGCTCACGGAGTACAGAGACCGCACCCAGCGTCCTTTCCTGATCGGCCACTACTCCGAGGAGCGCATCACCGGGACCGCGCACGCCGAGCCCGGAGCCGCTGACGGGATTGCCGGGCCGAGTGCCAACGGCGGCCAGTGGAAGCAGATCCTCAGGGCCGTGGCCGCTTTCAACGGCCAGGATCCGGACCAACCGGGCGTGTCCCTCACCGACCCCTTCCCCCGCACGCGGGCGAATCGCATTATCAAGCTCCTCGCTGAGGAGTACTCACAGCCGGAGGACAGACGCACTCCCAAAGACTGCACGGGATACACACTAAAGAAAGGCGGTAAGACCGCTCCGAAGTCGCTTGTGGATGAGTGCGCTCCCAGCGCTGACGGATGCGCCGACAAGATAGAGCCATGCCCACACCCGCTGTGCCGGGCACTGCGCGAGTGGACGAACGCCGTGGAGAACACTCGTTCCGCAGATGCACTTCAACAGGAGTTGCGGAACCTGCCTAAACATGACCGCCTGACGAACGACTCGTCCGCGCAGTCGGGCGGAAACGCAGCCCAGTCGATTCCCAACCTCCAGTACCTCAAGTGGCTTCTGGACCTACTGGATCTGGCTGAGAACCTTCCGGCCGGGTACGTCCAGTCCTATTCCGCTCTCCACGAGACCGGCCTCGGAGAGGATGCGGCCAGCGCATCTGATGAACCGGAGGCCCCACGGCCCAACGATGATCCGCGTTCCACCCCGTCCCCTGACGAAGGAGCTTCGAAATGACTGACGAACCCGACGGCCACGTCACGATCGTCTTCACGTCCGACTGGGGAGTCTCGACCGGTGTGGGCGAGGCGGGCCGCACCCACTCCACGCTCGAGAAACAGGGCGACCTGCCAGTGGTGCGCGGGACAGTGGTCGCGGGCGTCCTGCGTGAGCAGGCGATGATCGCGGCCCGCGCTCTCGACGCCGCTGTGCCCGCCCCCTCGACCGGCCGCAAGGATTCGGACGGTTCTGGGGGCGATTCTGAGGGGGGTCCGTGGAGCCGCTTCGCCAAGTGGCTGTTCGGGGACGAGGGGAACAATCCCCGCCACGTCATTTTCTCCGACGCCCTCCCGGTTCGGTATTCCCAGCGAAACGGGAAACTCAACCAGGAGCCGTACTCCCTCCCCGTCCACGACGCCGTGTCGCTCTCCATTGATCCGACCACGGGGGCCGCGCGCGACCAGATGCTGCGCTTCACCGAGCGCGCCGCTCCTGGAGTCCTCGCGGGAACCTACCGTTTCACCGACGAGGCCGGGGCCGAGCACCGCGAGTACGCGCACTTCCTGCTGGGCGTGGGCGGGCTGATGGTCCGGGGCATTGGTTCGGGCCGCAGCGGGGGCGACGGCGAGTGCACGGTGATCGCCGGTCTCGAGTGCGCGACCACGCTCGCAGAGTCGAAAGAGCCAACGGAGGGGAATAGTGCCCTGGAGGAAGTGGCGGAAGACCAGAAGGACGAACCCGAGTACTCGTCTGACAGCCTTCGCAAGCTGGCTGAGAAGCTGGCTGATGAGCTGCGGGAAGCACTATTCGCTCACCTGAACGGCCCATCCTTCGCGGAACGGCCTCCCTCTCTTCTGGTTGACGGGACGAAGACCAAGGCCAGCCCACTCGTTTCCGTCGCTGCCTCCCGGCACAGTTCCGAGGCCACGGCCGCTCTCCACCCCGCGAGCTGGTTCGAGGCGACCCTCGACATCGTGCTCGACTCCCCCGTCGTGTCCTATGAGGTGCCGTTCTCGAACGAGGTCCGTTCCCTGGATTTCCTGCGCGGCACGGTACTGATCCCGTGGCTGCACAGGCAGTTGCGCGATTTGCCCACCCGGGTCGATGGGACTCCACTCGAAGAGGGCGACGAGGACCTTATCAGGTCCGCGGTCGTCTCGGGCGATCTGCGGGTTTCGGACGCCCTCCCGGTCTACCAGGGCACACCGGGCCTGCCGGTGCCCCTGGTCTTCGAACAAGAAAAGGTGCCTGAGGACGAGGTACCCGCGGACAACGAGAAGGATCCCCTCCAGCCCGTCACCCTTTTCAACCGCCATATTGAAACCGGCAAGCAGCACTGCGGCGAGCACACCGTTCCCTCACGCGGCGCCTACGTGTTCCTCGACGAGAAACAGCGTCCCGCTGACACGAATGGCGCCGCAACGGATGACGGCGCTGGTCTATGTGGGGCGGCCCCGGCCTCGTTCGCTGGGCGGATCGGGAAGCCCGCACTGATCGGACGACAGTCCACGGCCATCGACCCGCACACTGGCGCGGCGTGGAAGAGCCGGTTGTTCCTGGTGCGCGCGCTGCCCGCGGGCCTGCGACTGCGGGCGAAGGCCGTGATCTCACGGAGGCTCTTCGAGGCGCTGGCCGGGGCACCCGTTTCTGACGCCGATGAGAAGGCTCCCACCCTCGACCTCGAGATCCGCGGGAAACACGCATACTTGGGTTCCCGCAGACTCACGGGCACGTTCGGACAGGCCACCTGCAGCCTCGGGCGGTTCACACCCATAGGCGTAGAGGAGGCGCGGAACACAACCCCGTGCCAATCCTCTGAGGATGCGGAAACCACTCAGAGCTCCTCCGCGTCCGCGGACAAGACGATAACCACGTCCCTGTGGTTCACCTCGGATGTGCTGGCCCGTTCCGAGGGACTAGGGCCCGGCGGGACCATTGCGGACTTGCAGCTGGCATTCAACCGGACTGGAGCGCACGTCACAGTAGTAGTTCCCAATGATGAGGAAGACCCGGAGGATTCCTCATCAGACCAGAAACCCTCCTCGCCCTGCCATGACGGACCTAAGAAGGCACGTTCCAAGCATGATGACCGTCGCGATGATGACAGAAAGAGGAACCGCAAGCAGGTCAAGACCGCGATCCGTCACCGCAGGGTGGACTCCTGGTCGGCTGCCGATGGTGGGCCCCGGGCGACGCGGATGGCGATCATCGCCGGATCCGTGGTCCAAGTGAAGGTCCCGAGGAGCGATGTTCCAGAGTTGCACGTCCTCGGGCGCATCGGTGTCGGCGAGCTGACTCCACAGGGATACGGGCGCTTCGAGGTGAACCACCCGGCCCTGCGCGAACCGGTCCTGCCGCTCGTCACAACGAAGAGCAAGTGCTTCACAGCCCCGGAGAAAAGCGAGGAGCCCGCTCAGGAAGGAGAAGGCCGATGACGATCTACCGCTACGAGATGACGATCCCCGTGAAGGTGGTGTCAGCGCTGCACTCCGGCGGCGTGGACAAGGCGCCCGAGCGCGAGTACGTCGACGAGGACGGCAGAACCGCCCAGCCCAACGAGTTCGTCCGCAACGGCCTGGGCGAGGCTGTCCTGCCCGGCCGGTCCATCAAAGGCGCGGTGCGGGCGGCCTTCGAGGAGCACGCCGTTGCGTTGGGCTTCGCGGATCCCACTGGCGGAGTCGACGAGTCCGCCCTGAAGAGCCTGTGGGGCGGTGAGTTGCGCCGCAACGTGGGAGCCTCCAAGCAGCAGCGGGGATTGGGCTCGGACGCCGACCTGCCACTGAGGGCCAGCGCCCTCACTTTCCACCACGCGGTCGTGTGGACGGACGGCCCCCTCCCCCACCGCATGAGCACGGCCATCGACCGCGCGCGGGGAAGCGCCGCCGACGGGGCGCTGTTCTCCTACGAGTACCTGCCGGTGGGCACGACCTTCGAGATCCGCATCAGCGCCGAGGCGCAGGACGGGGACGATGCCATTCCCACTACGCCGCCCCGGGACGAGGCCGGCGCCCCATCGACGGACAACGCCCAGTCCAAGACCGGCGGCGATGACTCCGTCAAGCCAGCCGCGCCCGAGCAGGTGGAGAAAGCCCTGCGGGCCATCGTCACGCTGTTCAAGGACGGCGTGATCTCGCTGGGCGGCCGCACGGGTTCTGGGTGGGGGCGGGTGGAGCTCGCCGCATCCGAACTGAACTACACGAAAGACCAGATTCCGCAGGCCCCACGGAAGCCTGGAGGATCCGTCAAGTCCGTGCTGAAACGACTCGTCGGCGCAGGGACAGCCAAAGTCCCGTTACGGACCGACGAAGCGAGGAAGGCCTCAGAACCACTGGCGTTCACCCTTGAATGGACTTCCCCCAGCGGCGTGTTCGTCGGGATCCCAATGCCGAAAGTCGACCCGAAGAAAAAGGACGAGAAGTACACGACCCCCAACGTGCCCGTCCGCAACTGGCACGTGGACGACGGGTTCGCGCGCACGCACGGGGAAGACACCTACCCCGACAATGCGCATGCAGACGAGGCCGCACTGTTGCTTCCCGGTTCTTCGGTCCGGGGAGCGTTGAGGTCGCGTTGCCTCCGCATCGCACATGACCTCGTTGACGCCGAGGACGTGATGCGGGCGCTATTCAACGAAGACGGCAAGTCCAAAGGAGTTCACCAACAGATCGCAGCCGAGCCCAACCTGGTACGGTACCTGTTCGGGAGCACTGAGCACCGGGGGGCTGTCCGAGTTCTCGACTGTGAAGGCAGAGTCGAGGGCACCACCGTGAGTAACGGAAACCCCGAAGAAATAAAGGCCTTGGAACTGACCCGAAACGCTATTGACCGCGTGACGGGAAGCGCAGCGCACAGTGCCTTGTTCTCCGAATTGTTGTATCCCAAAGCCGACTGGAGTCCGATTCGGATCGAGGTTGATCAACGCCAACTGGACCGAAATATTCTGCTCGACCTCCGTGGCCGAGGAACGATCACGGACACCGACGACGACCGAGCCCGCGAAGATCCCTCAGTCGTAACGCGTTCACACGCCTCGCTGCTTCTGCTCGCCCTGGCTGTCTCAGACCTATGCGAGGGCACCCTTCCCCTTGGCGGCGGAACCGGCGGGGGGCTCGGCGCGGTCCAAGTGTCCGAAGTGGCGGTAGCGATTCCCGCTGGGCGCAATATGGTTGCGAAAATTCCGTTTACCGCTCCTGAGGATGCGGCGGACATCAACAGTGTCCGTGAAGCCCGCGAGGGCTTCGCACAGTCTTTCCTTCATGCCGTCCAGCCCCTCTTCGCACTCCCCGATGCACCGACGAAGGATGGGCTGTCTGCCGAGGACAGTGTACTCGCCGTGCTCCTCCCTCCCCTTTGTGACAACAAGGGAGGATCGGCCAATAATAAGACAGTCGGCCGGAAGCGCCCGACTCTCGTGACCATTGAATGGGGTTCTCCAACGGGAGTCTTCGTCGGAGATCCGAGAATCGAAAAGGATGCCGGAGACGCAAAGGAGAAAATAGAACCCGAGGGAAAAACAAAGAAAAACATTCTCCTTCCGCTCCGCAGTAAGACCGGAATTCAACGCGACTCGGAAAAAAGTAAAGATCCTCTGTTGCTTCCAGGAACATCGATCCGCGGAGCACTGCGCTCGCGGTGCTCGCGCATCGCACGGACGGTTCTGGCCGCGCAGTCTAAGGGTCAGGAGCTTGCGAGCTTCACGAAGGACGGCCGTCCCATTGACGTTCACGAGCAGCTCGCTGCGGACCCCAACCTGGTTCGCTACATGTTCGGCACCACAGAGTACAAGGGGGCGATTAGCGTGTACGACTGCGAGACCGTGCCCGGAAAACTCGGAAGCCCGATCGAGGTTCCGCACATCGCGATCGACCGGTGGACCGGTGGAGTCGTCGAGGGGGCTCTGTTCTGCGAGCTGATCTATCCGAATGCGCAATGGCAGCCGATAGAGCTCGAAATCGACCCTGAAAGGTTGAGACGCAACGTACGGATCGACTCGCTCGACACGATGATCGACGACACTGAAGTGCGTAACCGTGCGCGCGCATCGTGGTGCCTGCTGTGTCTGGCCTTGGCAGAGCTTTGCGCGGGCACGCTCCCCCTGGGAGGAAAGACGACCAGGGGTCTTGGCCAGGTAGAAGTAACCGGTATCACCATTGCACGCGCGGACGAGACCGTCATAAATCCAACCACCGGTGCACCACTGAACGATGCACATGACATTCTTAAGTACCTGAAGGGCAAACCTGACGGCAGGGCCAACTATGAAGGCTGGAGCGATCAACTACTTGGAAACACAAGGTCCGATGAGCGAAACAGCGGCGAATCCGCAGAAGGAGGGCGACGATGAGCACCCCGCAGTATAGCGACAGCCTTGCTCCGTTCGAAGAGGCATTCTACTCAGTTGAGGCCCATGAAGAAACACTTGAAAACGCTTTGGACAGGGCAAAACATACATTCACCAATTGCAGTGTCGCAGGAATAGTGTGGACTACAACGGGAATGAAACGCCTTCCCCGGTCACAAACGAAATTCGACAACGTGGCGGAACTCATCGGACTGATCGAACCAGGCATAACCTATGAGCTGCGCATATGGGAGGCGATAGAGCGCGACAAAGATGAGGAAAGCGACAAAGAGCGTTGCGACGATAACGTTGCTCCGTTAGCCCGCGAACTGCGCTGGACTAACGGCTTAGGGGCATCAGAGATCGTAGTGTCAACCGGCGGGCGGTCGCACGAGCCTTCCCTCCCGTGCATGGTGCACACGGTCAGATACCAGACGCATCCAGCCGAGGGCGCACCTCCGGGAAGTTCCCGATCCATAGCCGCGCTCGAGATATTCACCGGAGAAGACAGAAATGGAAATCTGGTCTACGCGGACCAGCTGATGACAGGAGCCTGGAAGCAATCATGAGCGACTTTAAGATGTTTCACGCATCAGCAAACAGGATTCCTGTAATACGCAAATCTGCACTAGGACTGTCTCAGTATCAGCATTATACGTACCTCAAAGACGAAACGCCAACGCCTTTAGATACTATAGATCTTGAATCATGGTCAGGATCGATCGATATTGTAGTTCGGACACATACGCCCGTTGTATACGGAAATCAAAACGCAATCAATCACACCATTGCACTGCCGTCAAACCCTCAAGGTGAGGTTTACATGGCCCCAACAATGATCAAGGGGCTGATTTCTAGCGCCTACGAAAAGGTTACTTCGTCGCGTTTAAGAGTATTCGGAGATCATTCCAAGCCGCTTACATATCGAATGGACCCCGCTGAGAGTACTCACTTAGTTCCCGTTCGCATACACAATGACGGGACAACGACTAAAGCTATCCCTCTTTACGGATCCACAAAAACTAAAAGCCACATAACCAGACACAACGACACGGAAATTCCTATTCTATTCACAGCCACGCTCCTCAACATGGAGACGGACGGAATTCGATTCAGAACCGGAAGCGGAATTAACCAGAAACGCCTGGTGGATCTCACAAAACCAACAGATACCTCTGTTCCTTACCGGAAAGTAGTGTTTGACGCTCGCCTTGTGGACAACGGCGCATATGCCCATTGGCTCATCACGGCGTTGTATGCGAATCGCGGAAGACAGCTAGATCGAATTGAGCTATTTGACTATACTAAATCAGACCTTACATTCGTTCCCGGCGAATCACTCGACATGATTACTGGATACGTCTACGCAACTACGACCACCGAGGATCGCCAATGGGGAAAGTCTACGTTCACCGTAAGAAGTGGTAACGGGATTGAAACGGCTAAGAAAAAGAGCGAAAGAGTATTCTTTGCAAAGCCTGACGTCAACAATAATGAGGGAATTGATGTTTCTGACGACGTCATCAACAGATACCTGCTGACCATTGACAGCTATATTCAGGAATATAGAGAGGCGAAGGTCAAGAGGGTGGCGAATCGTTTCATCAAGGAGCTCGATCTTGGCAGTCGAATTAGAATGGAAGGCGCCTTAGCCTATGCGGTTATCGACGAGACGGACAAAAGCAACCCTGTTCTCGACACGCTAGTCCCCATTTCAATCGGTCGCACCTCCTACAAGCGCTCCCCTTATGACATTGCGCGGGCCAACTATTCATCACCTGCAGAGACAGCGGTTGAAGCTTCTCCTGCGGATCGACTATTCGGCTATGTAGCAATACCCCGGGATCGCGAAGACGACAGCGACCAGTCTCCTTGCGATGCGCTGCGCGGCAGGGTCCGCTTCGGATTGATTGACACCAGTAAGGTGAAAATGGACACTGGTGTTGTTCCGATTCGCCCCTTATTGTCTCCGCGCCCGTCGTCTGCGCGCCGGTATTTGACGCGCGCATTTGGAAAAGAAGCGGGCAAAAATGTCAACACGCCGGAACGCCCAATCAAGCGTTCACAGTACTATTCTGACGATCCGCAGCAGGCACTTGGTGCGTGCGTATTTCCCACAGATCGATCTGCACTAAGCAGGAGAAACAACTTAGGTTTCCCGATTAAGGCACTCAGACTTCCCGAAGACTCAGATAATGTGTCGACAACGATTCAGTCCTGGATAGCGCCCGGCAGCGAGCTGCGCACAACGATTCGTTTCGAAGGTCTGACTCGTAGCGAGCTCAGCATACTCCTTTGGCTGCTGCAACCGGAGAACCTAAGTCCCGAGTCGGATTCGGACTCAGTGCGCACAGACGATGGGAACCTTGCCGAACAGAATATAGGTTTCTTTCAGATTGGCATGGGAAAGCCTCTCGGACTCGGTCTTGTCACCATTGAGATCCCTGACGACGGTTTTCGAGCCGTACGGACTGAATCTCCCGCTGATAACAGAGAAGCAGACTCTCTTGTGCACGACTACATGTCTCTTACGGGCTGCCTTGGAGTTTCAATCACGACAACGTCAATATCCAGTTTTCCTCCTCCACATAAGTTCACGTCTTCTCCATGGGTGCGAGCATTTCAGCGGTCGTGCTTTGGTTATACTGACAATCACCCGGTTCGCCATATGTCGCTCACTGAGAATCGGCATAACAATATGACTGAAGCTGATGGCGACAATGCAGGCTATCCAAAAGAGGGCGCAGGCGTTGAACCCAAGTCTTTGTGGACTTCCGACGGTGGTGATCCCATCAGAGTAGTGAAACAGTAGTAATCTGCACAGCCCCACGTCGTCGAGCGCGACCGCTGCTCCTAGGATTTCTGCGCGCTCGGCGCAGGTGGAGCACAGGGGGTAGATGTGCACAACGTCTTCGGCCTCGTTGATCAGGGCTGCCAGCCGGGCCCGTATGGCGTTGAGCCCTGCGGCGTCCAGGCGCAGTTGGAACACGGATTCCTGGATGTGGTAGCCCCAGGACTGCAGGGCTTTGGCGACTCTGGTCCGGCGCCTGTTGGAGGAGATGTCGTAGGCGACTATGTAGATCACGGCTGCTCCCTTGCCTCACCGCCAGATGATGCCCGTCCACTGGTAGTAGGGTTCGGCGATGGCGCGGGCCATCAGCTGTGCCTCGTGGTGGATGTGTCTGCGCCAGCTGCCGCTGAATCCGGGTAGGGCGCCGGTGACTGAGCGTTGTGCGGTTGCCTCGTAGGCGTCGACGACGGTTTTCTTGCCGTCGGCACTGAGCCACACACCTTCGCCCTGGGGGCCGGGGGCGCCGTGCTCGGAGCGGAGTCGGCGCGTGCGCAGTAGCGCCATGACGGTTTGGTCGACCAGTAGGGGCCGGAACTCTTCCATGAGGTCCAGGGCCAGGCTGGGGCGCTTGTCGGTTGGCGCGTGCAGGACGCCGAGTGAGGGCTCCAGGCCGGCGGCGTGCAGTGCGCCGACGCATTCGCCCAGCAGAATGGCGTAGGCATAGGAAAGCGCGGCGTTGGGCACGTCGAGGGGCGGGCGGCGGCTGCGCCCGTTGAAGTCGACGCTGGGCGGCGCGCACATGGCGAGGGCGTCGAAGTACGCGGCTGAGGCGGCGCCCTCGATGCCCATGAGCTCGTCCGTATCGGCGGCATGTGCGGTTTCTTCGCGCCAGGCGCGCATGCGGGCGGCTGTGTCGGCGAGGTGCAGGGCGGGGTCGCGCCTGGCGATGCGGTTGAGCACGTGGATCTGGTTGCGGATTTTGGCGTTGACGATGGCGCGGGCCAGTGGCAGTTTCGCCGTTTCGTCGGTGGTGTACGAGGCTTGGGCCAGCAGGCGGGCGGCGTTCCCCGTGGCGGCGGTGTTGACCAGTTGGCCCTGGTAGGCTCCGCGTCTGGACAGGCAGACGACGTCGACTCCGTTGCGCAATGCCCAGGAGCGGGCTCCGGCGGACAGGCCGACGTTGCCGGTGAGCACGATGCGGGTGACGCTGCGTTGGGGGAGGGACATTTGGGGGACGCCGGAGGCGCTGTCGACCAGGAGCCTGCCTTTGGCGACGTGGATGCGCGTCCCGTCTTTGCCGACGTAGACGATGCGGTCGGCGCTCGCCTCGGGCGTCGCGCTGGTTGTTCGCGGGGCTGGGGCGGTGGCGGTGTAGTCGGTGCCGAGGTGGCAGAACTCCTCGTCGAAACTGGTGGTCTGGGTTCGCGTCCCGTCGAGCAGCAGGCCGCGGGCGGCCAGGGTGGCGACCAGCAGGGCGACGGCGGCATCAAGGCGGGCGTCGTCGGGCTCGCAGATGAGGATCCACTGCCCGCTGCGGGCGTAGCCGTGTCCGGCGTCGGTCATGGCGTTGTCGATGGGCGCCAGTGCGGCGTTGCGGAGGGCGTCGACCAGTTGGGGCTCATGGCGGGTGTGCGCGATGGCACTGAGCAGCGTGGTGATGGGCACGGCGAGTAGCGAGGGAAGGGTGTCGCTGGCGTTTTGGATGATGCGGCGGACGGTCATGGGCGCCAGGCAGCAGCGGAAGACTTTGACGCGTCCGTCGGCGCGCATGCCGGTGATGCGCTCGGAGAGGGCGGTAGCGCTCCCGCTGATGGGGAATGCGGCGGGCGAGGTTTCTTGTGCCAGGCGGGAGCCGATGGTGTGGGTGATGGCGCATGCGATGAGTCGGCGCTCGAGGCGGGTCGGCGTGGGTTCGCCGCTGCCTGCGGCGAGTGCGTGGATGAGGGACGAGGCATGGGCCAGTGTCGCGTCGAGGTCGGCGCTGGCAGTTTGGACGGTGGCGGGGTCGAGGTCTGCGGTGTTGGATGCGAGCATGGTTCGCCATGCGTTGGCGAGGGTTTCGGCTGCCGCGATGAGCGCGATGATGCGGTTGGGGTCGTCGGTGTTCATGGGTCGTCCTCACGCTGTGGTTGTGCAACACCTATAGACTTACTTTACAACCTTCAGGGTGACTTGTGCAACATTTCCGCGGGTGTCAGCATCGACTTTTCGTTGGAAAGCGGTCGGAAAGCGGCAGACGGAACAGTGTTCCGGGCGTCGGTGGCGACCCTTGTGCTCCCAACGAAAAGTCCCCTAAACTGGAGTCGTGCTCATTGGCCGGAGGGCTCCCTGTTCGGCCACTGGCGATCCGGTGTGACGTTTGCGCAGATCAACTGCCATTCGACACGCCGAGGGGTCAGGGAGCACCCAGCACCATCAGGTGCATTAAGACCGGTAATCGTCCTCCACCCTGTAGAGTGCTCCGCCGGGTCAGGGAGCACCCAGCACCATCAGGTGCATTAAGACACTGGCCGCTGCTTGAACGCCGGTGGGGCGGTGACCACGGGTCAGGGAGCACCCAGCACCATCAGGTGCATTAAGACAGCATGGCCTCGCGCGGTGTCATGGGGTCGATCATCGCTAGGTCAGGGAGCACCCAGCACCACTAGGTGCATTAAGACATAATGGTCAAGCCGCAGAGCGGCCCTCACTTCTTGGGTCAGGGAGCACCCCGCACCACTAGGTGGATTAAGACGCGGCGCGACAGCCCCAGCTCCGGGCTGGTCACCCACCCGGTCAGGGAGCGCCCAGCACCATCAGGTGCATTACGACTTGAGGATTGTCGCGTTGTCGTATTCGGGGATGTTGGGCAGTCAGGGAGCACCCAGCACCACCAGGTGCATTAAGAGGTGGAGCCGAACCCCACCGGATCTACGTGGTGCCCGGTCAGGGAACACCCAGCACCATCAGGTGCATTATGACGGCGCAAGGACTGGAACAGGCCCAGCCCCACGCCCCCTCGTTAGGGAGTACCCAGCACCACCAGGTGCATTAAGACACAGAGAGGACGTGGATCGTGCAGGGGATCCTGCTGGCGCGTCAGGGAGCACCCAGCACCATCAGGTGCATTAAGACTTGTTGGAGAACACGGACCCGAACACGCTGATGTCCGGGTCAGGGAGCACCCAGCACCATCAGGTGCATTAAGACCTTTGGAGTCGTAGTAGTACCATGCGCCGAGTCGTGAGGTCAGGGAGCACCCAGCACCATCAGGTGCATTAAGACGCCCGCACCCCACGACGGCACTATCTCGCAGTCGCAGTCAGGGAGCACCCAGCACCACCAGGTGCATTAAGACTGGAAATCCAGGGCCGTTACCGTATACCCGTAGTCGTCAGGGAGCACCCAGCACCACCAGGTGCATTACGACTGTTGATACGCAGGCCCTCTCCCCCACCTTCAACGTGAGTCAGGGAGCACCCAGCACCATCAGGTGCATTAAGACTCGGTCTACGCCTCGTAGTACTGGGACAGGTTCAGACGTCAGGGGCCCCTGCACCACCAGGTGTATTAAAACATCGGCCCCGTCGTCTGGTCCG
Organism: Pauljensenia hongkongensis; assembly: GCF_001746855.1. Classification (GTDB taxonomy): domain Bacteria; phylum Actinomycetota; class Actinomycetes; order Actinomycetales; family Actinomycetaceae; genus Pauljensenia; species Pauljensenia hongkongensis. The sequence continues at coordinate 349,600 of NZ_CP017298.1, forward strand.
CGACCGCTTGGAACGCGTCAGGGAGCACCCAGCACCATCAGGTGCATTAAGACCCCAGGTGCTCGCCCGCCTGGACGCACCAGGACGCCAGTCAGGGAGCACCCAGCACCATCAGGTGCATTAAGACTTACGGACCCCGGCCAGCGCGTCACCGCCCGACGGTCAGGGAGCACCAGCACCACCAGGTGCATTAAGACTTCGCGCCGGATTGACTTCCAGTACCGTTCCCGTACAGTCAGGGAGCACCCAGCACCATCAGGTGCATTAAGACTTGACGGGATCGGTCATCGGCAGGAACACCGTGAACGGGATCAGGGAGCACCCAGCACCACTAGGTGCATTAAGACGCTCTTGGAGGCGTCGAGGTCGTCGAGGTACCGCATGAGTCAGGGAGCACCCAGCACCACCAGGTGCATTAAGACCCCCTCGACCACTCCGACTATCCCGCTGAATATGCCGGTCAGGGAGCACCCAGCACCACCAGGTGCATTAAGACTCGCCGAGGGCACACTCGACGATCTGGCGGGTCGTGGGGTCAGGGGGCACCCTGCACCACCAGGTGTATTAAGACATCGGCCCCGTCGTCTGGTCCGCGACCGCTTGGAACGCGTCAGGGAGCACCCAGCACCACCAGGTGCATTAAGACCGCGCCAGATGGTACGTCGTCGTCGTATTGCCGACCGTCAGGGAATGCCCAGCGCCATCAGGTGTATTAAGACATCGAATCCTTCTTCAACTGGTTCACGAACTTAGCGTCAGGGAGCACCCAGCACCACCAGGTGCATTAAGACCCGATCGACTTGTAGGATTCACGGAGGGCGGTCTCGCCGTCAGGGAACACCCCGCACCATCAGGTGCATTAAGACGGCGTGGGGCCAAGGCGCGGCAGCTCCCGCACCCCGGCGTCAGGGAGCACCCAACACCATCAGGTGCGCTCACGACTTTGCTCCATAGGAGCAGGTCGCGGTCCTCGACCCAAGTGCCAGGGGGTGGAGGCCGACCGCTGCTGCGGCGATGCCTCGTGCGGGCGCGCCGTCAGCGCTCCTCCGGTCCCCTTCTACCGTGAAGTCCGCACACAAGGGCCCCGAATTAGGCAACGTCGTTCGCACACAAGGGCGGAATCAAGCCGTTGTGTGCGATGTTGTGTTGCGTAATTCCGTCCCTTGTGTGCGTAACCGGGAACTGCGCGCGAAAGAAGAGCCCCCAGCGCCACCGGGCGTATCCGATCAGGGCCCCGAAGCCCGAGTCTAGGCCGGACCAGCGCCAGTACTGTGTCGGGGGACACCCTGCGCTGCTACAATCTTGGGGTGTCGGGGCACTCTGGTGGCCCCGATTGGATGCTGCACCGAAGGAGGGCGCGGATGCCTGTCGCACCGAGTACCGCACTGTCACTGGCCGCGTTGCTGGCGGCGCTCGTCGGCCCCGTGGTCGCGTACGCGTGCGCCAAGAAGTGGACGCGCAGGAACATCGCGGAGCTCGTCACAGGCGACCCGGGCCTCGTCGACCGCATCAACAGGCACACCTGGGCGCTGTCCGACGGCGCCATCGTGGTCGTGGGGCCGCCCGACAGCCAGCAGGCCCACGACGTGCACCAGGCCCTGGAGGACACGGGACTGTTCAAGAAGGGCGCCATCGCCCACATCCCGCCGCAGGACCTGGCCGGGGCCGCCCGGGCCGACCTCATCATCCTCACGGAGGACGCGTTGAGCGCGCAGGCGGACGGGCCCGGCCGGGCGCGACTGCTCGACGACGTGCTGGGCAGCAAACGGGGCGTACACGCCGGGCTCATCGGCTACGCCCCCGCGGGCAACTTCACGGACAGCGAGTTCCAGGCGATCGGCTCCGAGCCGATCACGTCGGTGACCCGGACCCGCGGACGCCTCGTCAACGACGCGCTCTCCATGCTCACCACCCTGTCCCGCCTGTAACAGCCGCACCAGCAGGCCACACCAGCGGCAGGAAGGCGGCGTCGAAGTGACCGAGAACGAGGGACAAGCCCCCAGCACCCAGCACCTAGGACCCAGCACCCAGTCGAGAACATGGCACCACGCCTACAACGGCGTCCCCACAGTGCGCGCCAGCCGGACGGGCGTGGGCAAGAACCCTCGAGCCGTTTTCTTCGACGACGCCCCTCCCCCACCGCACGACCACATCCCCCCACAGTCCCTCTCCGGCTGGATCCGCCTGGAACTCACAGTCGCCACACCCACCGTCCCCGGCCACCAGGACCCCTCCGGCAGGATCGTCGTCGCCTCGCTGAACGGGAACAACTGGGGCGCCCAGTCCTGGGACGACGCGACAATCCCGGCGACAAGCCTCAAGGGCGTCCTCTCATCAGCCTGCGAAGCGGTCACCGAGTCCCGGCTCCGGGTGTTCCGGGAGCACGACCACGTGCTCACCTACCGGCGCAGCGCCCGCGAGGGCCAAACCCTGTACCCGGTCTTCCTCACCAAGGAGAAGAACGGAACATGGTCGGCGCGCGTGATGCTGGGGAAGAACCCCCGGCCCACCACTCCGGCCCAATGGGACACGCCGCCCAGCTGCGTGTGCGCGGCCGCCCTGCCCGACTCCGAGCAATCCGCGGTGAAAATCATGCTCAGTAAGAAGCGGTACTACCTGGGCGGCCGTCGCCGGAAGAAAGGGAAACAGCGGGGCGACGAGCAGGCAGCCATCCGAACACTCATAAAGCTGCGCACTGCGACGCCCCATTTGAAACGCGTGTCGTTCACCTGGGAGGAGGAGAATTTCTACGAAGGCACCCGCGCAATTGTCTCCAAAATCGGACGCACCCTCTACGCCCACAGCAAGAGCGTGATCGAAAGCGGCACGGACGAGGGCTACGTCGTCCGTACCACGCCCGAACGTGCAGCCAAGGGGAAGCGCAATCGTGGCCCCGTCCGCCTCATCAGCACGAAGTACAACGAGTTCGTGTTCTTCGACTCGGAGGAGAACCGCACTCTCCTTCCGGTCTCCGACGATGTGGTGTCGCGCCTGGTGTCCGTCATCCACTCCTACGCCTGCAATGTCTTCGAACTGAAACGCCGCGAGTCGAGGGCGGGTCGGAATCCGTCCTCGGGAACCCAGCGTTCGACCGACCCCAGCACCCGGTTGGTCGAGGAGTTCGTCCGCCGGCGCCTCAGTGGCGTGCGCGCTCACGACACCGAGCCGCCATTCACCCGCCAGGACGTACTCGACTACCTGGCGGCCCTGGCCTCGCAAGACCCGGGCATCCCCTTGTTCGCAGTCATCGTCGGCGACGATTCGGGGACGGCGGAGCACGGCGGAAAAGTGATGGTGCTCGGCCCGTCGCAGGTCGGCCGCGCGACCCCACAGAACGGTGTTCCCCCGCACCGCCTCGCCGAGGACAGCGACGTGCTCCCCGCGCACGACATCGCCGAGGCCTCTGCCGCCGACCGTCTGTGGGGGTTCGTCGCCGACGAGCCCGATGACGACGACACGCCCTCCGCGCGCGGCAGGATCACCCTTACCCGCGCAGAACCGGACACCAGCACCGGGAAGGAGCACCTGCTGCGCGCCGAGGCGGGCGGATGGGTGCCTCCGATCCTCGCGGGGCCAAAACCGGCGACGGGCGCGCCCTACCTGCGCGACCGCGAAGGCAGGCACGTCGGCGAGCGCCTCACCCGGGGGCGGCTGTTCGAACCCGGGCAGACGCTGATCCGCAAGGTCTACCCCACTCACCGTTTCCTCATTCACGACTACCGGAGCGGTAAGGAGGAGCTGCCGCCACCGGCGCGGGAGGCGCGGAGCGGAGAAGCCACCCAGGGCAGCGAGGTCGTTGTGGGCTCGTACCTGCTGCCCGGCGCGAAGCTCCACGCCACCCTTCGTTTCACCGCACTCACCGACACCGAGCTCGCGGTGCTCCTGTGGCTGCTGACCCCTGAGAACCTCGTCCCCACATCCGAGCGGGAAAAGGGCGGGACGGGGGTGTTCCACATCGGCTTGGGCAAACCCCTGGGGTGGGGGGCCGTCGAAGTCAGGGCGACTGAACTCGTAGTCGCGGACGGGAAGCGCCTCGCACGCGGTTACGCGGATCTGTCCGGGTGCTTGGGGTTGAGCGCTGCAGACTCTCCGGTCGAGCGGGGCACCGCCGCTCCGACTGCGGCGATCACCAGTACCGCCGAAAGCACCGCTACCACCCCCTTGGCGGACTACCGGGAGCGTCTGCGGGGACTCCTACCGGGGTTCGAGGCGTCCGCCGCCGTGCGCTCTTTCGCGCGGTCGGCGTTCGGATGGCGCGACGCGCCGGACGAGGACAACGTGTCGTACCCGGTCGCGAAGGGCTCTGGATCAGCGGGGATCTCTGCGACCGCCCTGTTCTTCAAGAAGCGGGAGGACAACAGGGTGAAGGCGGCGTTCCCAGACGCCCGGGGACGCAAAGACTGCCTCAAGTCTCAATTCAACCTCCCCACGCTCGACGACGACCACTGACTGAGGGCGCTCGGCCCGACGACGACCGCTGAGGGAGTACCGAGTTTGGTCTTGCCCGCGCCGCCGGGTGGACACGCGGCTCAGACCCCAGCGGCCACACCAGCACTCGTACGCCCGCACGCCGGGCGTATCCTCCACCCAGGGGTATAAGCAACGCTTATGGCCCCGCCGCGCGGACACACGGCCAAACCCCTGGTGGTCCCACCCACACCAGCACCCGCGACCCCGCCCACCGGGCAGGCGCACCTCAAACCCACGAGTCAGCCCATCAAACGCCACGGCATAGCCAGCGTTCTGCGGAACCCAGAACGATCCACCGCCCAACCCGATGTCTGAAGACGGTCGCAATAGTTATCCACAGACCATGACTGGGGTCTAGCGCCGGGGGTGTGCGAGGCGTTAGCATCGAAAGCAAGTGAAGCAGGCCACCACTACGGTCTCAGGTTGGCACAAGGATGTGGTACCGCGTGAACACAGACGATGAGCACGCCATGGACGGCACCAGGCCCAGGGCTGGGCTCACACGCGGCCGCACTGCACCGGGAGGAGCGGTCGATGATCCTGCCACCAACGAGCCCGCTGACGCTTCCAGCCTCCAGGACCGCTCCACTGGTGGGCCCGCCAGCAGCGGGTTCTCAATCGGCGATCCGGATTCAGACAGGACCTCGCCCGGCGGCGACCAGTCGGTCGGCGATCCTGGCGACGACCCCGATAGCGGCCTACCCGACGGTGGTCCTGTCGACGACGGGCCCGCCGATGGTGGTGGTGGGGTGTCGCCTGTGGTGCGCGAGTATGTGGAGGGGTTGCGTCGTGAGGCGTTGGCGCGGGATGCGGAGTTGCGGGCGCGGGGGATCGACCCGTACAAGGGGACTGGCGTGGATGAGGGGCCGCGTCGGCGGTTGAGCGCGCGCGCCCTAGTGGCGCTGATCGTCCTGGTGGTGGCGGCGGTGTCGGTGGGCGCGTATGTGGTGTTCTTGCGGGGGGAGCCCGATTACGGGATGAGCCATGGCTACCAGGTTCAGTCCGACGGGAGCCTCAAGCGCCCCAGCACCCCAGTGCACCAGCCCGACGCCCCGGCCGAGCTCCTGCGGTTCACCGACGACGCCAGCGAGATCGCCGCGACGCACTACTTCGAGGTAGTGGCCTACGCGTGGAACACCGGGGACACCCAGTACTTGAGAGCATTCAGCTCACCAGACTGCCAGTTCTGTAAGAAAACGGCGGAAGAAATTGAGAGGCTCTACACCGAAGGGGGTTGGGGTTCAGGAGCTGCGTACTCTAACATGACTACGGAAATGCTCGGTAAGTCTGAGGACGCGGCTACGTTCGGCGACCAAAGCTATGGAGTCAGAGTTCGCTATCACGAACGCACCCCCGACCTTTACCATGATCACTCTTTCCAGCAGAGCAGGGAATCAGACAACAACCTGATAGTAATCGTTCATTGGGACGGCCAGCGTTGGCTGATTCGCGACATTGGAAAGGAAGGGGACGAGTAAGTGCTGAAACCAATCCCCCTCCGCAACCGAGCCCGCATGGCCTTCGCTTTGGCCTACGTCTTCGTGATCGCCAATTCCACCTCCGCCTCCGCCGACACCCCGGAATCGAATACCGACTTCAGCGTTGGAGCGGACGAGAACAGTATCGTCATATCCGGGAATCAATTCTCCCAACAGACCACCCCATCCACAGAATCCGGCCCGTCGTCGTCGGTTGTGGGTGGTTCCGGCGGGGGTTCTGGCAGTGGTTCTGCTGCTGGTGGGGGTGTTCCGGCGGTTCCGGCGGCGTCCGGTGGGTCTGGCGCGTCTGGGGGTGGTTCTTCTGGGGGTGGGCGTGCGGCGGGGGGTCCGTTGGAGATGGTGTGCACGGGTGAGCGTGAGGGGATCCCGGGGTCTGCGGCGCGGCCGGGGGATGCGGGCGCGGCGTCGGCCCACTGCCAGTACGTTGCTGGCGCCGCCCCCACCACACCCGAGACTGCGGACGAGGAGCCCGCCGACGACGGCAGCGGGGGTGAGGGGGAGGCGCCGCCCAGTACGGAGGCGATCGTGCGCACCGCGCTGGCGCGGGTGGCGGTGTCGGGGGCGGGCCTGTCGTGGCAGCCGCGCGAGAAGTCGTACACGAACGCAGGGGTGCCCACCATCGTCTACGCCGCCACCCCTTCTCAGACCCACACCACGGCCCTGTTCGGGCGCGAAGTGTCGATCACCCTGACCGCGTCGCAGTACTCGTACGACTTCGGGGACGGCACCGCGCCCCTGGTGACCTCCCGGGCGGGGGAGCCGTGGAGGAGGGGCAACAAGGAAGCACGCCTGACCCACCATTACGAACAGGTCACCCGCGGGGGCGAGAGGCGGACCATCACGCTGACGACCACATGGGACGCCACCACCACCAACCCCTTCACCGGCCAGACACTCACCCTCCCATCCATCATCACCACCACCGAGCAGTCCACCCCCTTCCCCGTGTCCCACCTGCGCATCGACCTGACCGACACCGCCGACGAACAAGACGGCCACTAACCCCACAACCCACCCGAGCACTGCACGGCGGCCCCACCCACCAGACAGACGAGGACAGGAGGAGGACCCGGCCCACCGGGCCCAGCAGGCCCCGCGAACCACGCGAAGAGAGGAGGGGACCCGGCCCGCAACCCCAACCCGCGAGCCCGCCCCCAGGGCGGTCCCATTCCCCCGACCCGTGTGTTCCCGGACCCGGGGGGTATAGACAACGTCTATGGCCCCGCCGGGCGAATGCACAGCCCGAACCCCAGCGGCCGCGGACCCAGCCGCCGGGCGGCGGGCGCGGCCCGACGACTGCGGAGCTTCCGCCCACTGGGCCCGAGTGTTCCCGGGCCCGGGGGTATAGACAACGTCTATGGCCCCACCGGGCGAACACACCACCCGACGACCGCCGGGCTGGACACGAAGAGGAGGGAACCCGGCTCAAAACTCTTACCCAGCCGCCGCGAGCCCGCCCACCGAGCGCCACGGCATCACTCACCTTCCACAGGACCAAGCACGATCCAGCGCCCCACACTCATACTCACCGATAATCACAATGGTTATACACAGACCATAATAAGGGTCTTGCGTTAGCAGGATGTTAGGCGTTAGCATCGAAAGCAAGTGAGGCGAACATTCATCGTCATGGTCGACGCTGACTGATCCGCCACACTGAATTGGAAGGAGAAGAGTCCGTGCTGAAACCTATGAGCCTCCCCCACTACGTTCCCGCAGTCCTCGCGTTCGCGTGCGCCTTCGTGCTCGCCGACGTCTCCCTGGCCTCCGCTGTTACGAGCGCGCCCACCGCTCCCGCCGCTCTTGCTGCCCCCAGTGCGCCCACGGGCGATTCCGCTCAGAGCACTCCCCCGGGCCGCTCCCCCATGACGATGGTGTGCACGAGCGAACGCGAGGGCATCCCCGGCTCCGCGGCCCGCCCCGGCGACCCCAGCGTCGCCTCCGCCCACTGCCAGTACGTCCCCGCGCCAACGCCCACAGGCGGCTCCGCCGGGCAGTGACCCGCGCCCACTCCCTTCCAACCAGGAAGCCCGGCTCTTCGCACTCCATGATGTAGGTGACGCGCAAGTTCACCGGCTCGAGGCGACCTGGGGTCAGTTGTGGGTTTGGTTACGGAATTGAGGGGGCAGCGCCCCCCCTTGAGAACTCCGCACCCCTCCTGCGGCTCGGGCAGAACCGCCTATGGGTGTGGTGGGCGGCGGTCAAGGAACCACAGCGCCCGTCTTGTTACGGCACGGTCTGGCAGGCGCGCGGATCCGCCTGCGAGCGCCTCGGCGGCACTCTCCCAGCGCTCGGGCGCACTGATGGGCGGAGAAGCTGGCACTCGTACCGCACAGCGCCGCGCGCGGCGGGACGCCCACCAGCGGTAATAGCATCAACCGGCGTGCTATGCGCACAAGTGGGCACTCAGACATCTGCGCCCAGAAGGAGACAATGAATGAAAATAGCCTGGAACGAAATCACATACCAACCAAAGAAGTTCGTTCTCATTGAGATACTGATCGCTTTGCTCATGTTCATGGTCGTCTTCCTATCCGGCCTGACGAACGGGCTGGGACGCTCCGTTTCCGCTCAAATCGATAACTTCGGCCCCCTCAACTACATCCTCTCAAAGGACTCCGACAAGAATATCCCGTTCTCCAGCATCACACCCGAAGACACCGAAGAAATTGAGAAAATCGACGGCATCGCGTACAGTGGTCTGTTCATCCAGCGAGCGACAATCGCTCAGACGGAAGGCTCAAGCACTCTCGATATCACCTACTTCGCCATCGAGAACAACGGTCAAGAGATACTCACTCCGAAAACAAGTGGAACAGGCGCCAGAATTTCGGATCTGAAGGAGAACGAGGTCATTCTCGATAGCTCATTCCAAGACGAAGGGATTCAACTCGGCGACGAGGTGATCGACAAGGCGTCCAAGCAGAAACTCACCGTGATCGCCTTCGCGCAGGACGCCAAATACGGGTACAGCGAGATCGGCTTCGTCAACTCGGAAACCTACACGGGCATGAGGCGAAAGGCAGATCCGAACTTCCAGTGGCGAGCCCAAACGCTCGTGACCCCGGACTCCGTGACGTCCAGCGATCTCACTGGAGACCTCGTCGTGGCCGACCGGGAGCAGATCATCGACAACATCCCCGGTTACAAGGCCCAGAACCTCACCCTGCGGATGATCACCTGGGTCCTTCTGATCGCCTCCTCCGCCATCCTCGGAGTGTTCTTCTACATCCTCACCCTCCAGAAGCTCAAGCAGTTCGGAGTGCTGAAGGCAATCGGAATGCCCATGAGCAGAATCACCTACATTCAATTGTCCCAGCTCACCATCGTCTCCCTCATCGGAGTCGCGATCGGCCTCGGCCTGGCCGCCCTCGTCAACCCACTGCTGCCGCCGACTGTTCCCGCATTCATCACCCCTCAGGACAACATCGCCATCTCAGCGAGCTTCATTCTGACGTCTCTCCTGTGCGGCGCCCTTTCCCTGCTCAAGATCAAGAAAGTCGATCCCATCGAGGTCATCGGTGGAAACGGAGAATAAGATGGCAGTCATCGAGCTGGAGAACATCCAGAAGTCGTATGCCGACGGCAATCAAATGCATCATGTCCTGAGCCACCTCGACCTGAGCGTCGACAGCAAAGAGTTCGTCGCTATTCTGGGCCCTTCCGGATCCGGGAAGTCGACCCTTTTGGCCGTCGCAGGTCTGCTGTTGTCGGCCGACGCAGGACGCATCCGAATCGGCGGCCAAGACCTCACCGACCTCAGCCAGAAGCAGTGGACGAGGAAGCGCCTGGAACTCCTCGGCTTCATCTTTCAAGACCACCAGCTGCTGTCCTATATGAGGATCGGAGAACAGCTGGAACTGGTGTCCAGACTCAAGGGAGAGCAGGACAGGAAGAAAAGGCGGGAGGAAGTCCAGTCCCTGCTGGTTGATCTGGGTATTGAGGCCTGCTATCACCAGTACCCTAATCAGATGTCCGGAGGACAGAAGCAGCGGACCGCTATCGCACGCGCTTTTATTGGGAATCCTCAGCTGATTCTGGCGGACGAGCCAACGGCGAGCCTCGACCCCGACAAGGGCCAGGAGATCGCTGAGCTGATCTGCAACGAAGTCAAGTCGAAGAACAAGAGCGCCGTCATGGTCACGCACGACCGCTCGATCCTCAGTTATGTCGACACCGTCTACGAACTCAAGCACGGCCAGCTGCTGGAAGCAGAAGGATAGAGGCCGGTGGTAGGCGGCGCCAACACTCGCGCCGTATGCTTGGACAGCGCCGCGAGCAGTGTGTCAGCATTCGGGCCAGAATCCGCATCGGTGATAGTCGGGTAGCGGGCACCGCCTCACGCCACCCGTCCCATCGTCGCCAATACTGCGCGCATAGAGACGCTGGTGCGCTACTGCCCCAGCCGCTGCGACACCACAGTGGTCACGCCGTCGCGCATGGTGACGCCGTAAAGGGCGTCCGCGATCTCCATCGTGCGCTTCTGGTGGGTGACGACGATCAGCTGGGAGGCCTGCTGCAGCTCCTTGAAAATGGTGAGCAGGCGCGACAGGTTCACGTCGTCCAGGGCCGCCTCGACCTCGTCCATCACGTAGAACGGCGAGGGCCTGGCCTTGAAGATCGCCACCAGGAACGCGATGGCCGCCAACGACCGCTCCCCGCCCGACAGCAACGACAAGCGCTTCACCTTCTTGCCCGCCGGCCTCGCCTCGATCTCAATGCCCGTGGCCAGCATGTCCTGCGGGTCCGTGAGCACCATGTCGCCCGTGCCCCCCGGGAAGAGCACCGAGAAAGTGTGGGCGAACTGCTCGCGAGTGTCCGCGAACGCGCTGGTGAACGCCTCCTCCACCCGTCGGTCCACTTCCTCGACGATGCGCAGCAGGTCCGCCTTCGACGACTTCAAGTCCTGCACCTGGTCCACCAGGAACTTGTGGCGCGCCGCCAGCGCCTCGTGCTCCTCCAGGGCCAGCGGGTTCACGCGGCCCAGCTTCTCCAAATCCCGTTTGGCGCGCCGCAGGGCCTCCTCCTGCTCGGCGCGGACGAAAGGTCGCCCCGCCGAGGCGCCAGCCGGGCCCTCCGCGCCGCGCC
>NZ_CP017298.1:362091-364455 GCF_001746855.1 Pauljensenia hongkongensis
CCCCCCGCGTCCCCGCCGTCCGCACTGCCGCTGGGGTCCTCCATGCCCGCCAGTTCCGCCTCGGCGGCGTCCCTGCGGGCGATCGCGGCGTCCGCGGCCCGGTGGGCGCGCTCCGCCTCCCCCTGGGCGGACTCGTGGCGCGACACGGCGGTGGCGATGTCCCCCGCCAGGCGCGCCGCCCTCTCGCGGTGGTCGGCCACGCGGGCGTTCACCAGCGCCAAGCGCCGGGAGGCCGCCTCGTCGGCGTCCTCGCACTGCCCGCGCTCCCGCGTCCGGGCGGCCAGCGCCGTCCGGGCCTCCTCCACCTGGGCGAGCAGCCGCGCGTCCTCCTCCCCGGCGCGAGCGGCCGCCTCGTCGAGGGCCTGGGGGTCCTCGCCCGACGGCTCGGGCTCGGGCTGGCGCCGGAGCGCGACCTTCTGCCCAGCGGCCATGTGCGTGCCGCGCAGGCGCTCCGTGATGGTGGTGAGGGAGCTCCACGCGCGGCCCGCCTCCTCCACGCGCGGCCCCCACTGGCGCTCCTGGTCCTCCAGGGCGGCCAGGCCCTCGCGCGCCGAGGCGAGCTCCCCCTCCAGCTGGGCGCGGCGGCGGGCCGTCGCCTCCTCCGAGGCGGAATGGGCGTCGAGGCGGTCGCGCGCCGCCACCAGGTCGTCGGCGAGCAGGCGGGCCCTCGCGTCGCGCACGCGGGCCTGGATGACGTGGGCGCGGCGGGCGGTCCGCGCCTGGCGGGCCAGGGGCCCCAACTGCCGGTGGATCTCGTTGGTCAAGTCCAGGACGCGCACCAAGTTCGCGTCCATGTCCGCCAGTTTCTTCAGCGCCCGCTCCTTGCGGCGCCGGTGCTTGAGGACCCCGGCGGCCTCCTCGATGAAGCCCCGCCGCTCCTCCGGCGTGGAGGACAGGATCGCGTCCAGCTGGCCCTGGCCGACGATGACGTGCATCTGCCTGCCCATGCCCGTGTCCGACAGGAGTTCCTGCACGTCCAGGAGGCGCGCGGGGGCGCCGTTGATCTGGTACTCGCTGCCGCCCCCGCGGAACAGAGTGCGGCTGATCGTCACCTCGGAGTACTCGATGTCGAGCAGGCCGTCCGAGTTGTCGATGGTGAGGTCCGCCTGGGCGCGGCCCAGGGCCGGGCGCGACCCCGCGCCCGCGAAGATGACGTCGGCCATGTTGCCGCCCCGCATGGCACGGGCGCCCTGCTCGCCCATGACCCATGCGAGGGCGTCAACGACGTTCGACTTGCCCGACCCGTTGGGCCCGACGACGCACGTGATCCCCGGTTCGAGGCGCAGCGTCGTCGCGCTGGCGAAGGACTTGAACCCCCGCAGCGTCAGGCTCTTCAGGTACACGCTGCGATAATAGCGTTCCGATCAGTAGATCTCGGGGAACCACAGGGTGATCTCGCGGTTCGCGCTCTCAGCGGAGTCCGAGCCGTGGATGAGGTTCTCCATGTGCGGGGTGTTCCACGCGCGGCCCAGGTCGCCGCGGATCGTCCCGGCGGCGGCCGTCGTCGGGTCGGTGGCGCCCATGAGGTTGCGCATGCCCTCGACGACGCGCTGCCCCTCGACGATGATGGCGACGACGGGCCCCGAGCTCATGAACTCCAGCAGCCCCGGGAAGAAGGGCTTGTCCTTGTGCTCGCGGTAGTGCTCGGCGAGCAGCTCCTTGGAGGCGACCATGAGTTTGAGGCCCTTGATCGTGTACCCCTTCAACTCGATGCGGCGGATGATCTCCCCCGTGAACCCCCGGGCGAAGCCGTCGGGCTTGACGATGATGAGGGTGTGCTCCAGATCGGGGTCCAGCAGCTGCTGCGCGTCCAGCAGGACGGACTTGGCGGTCATTCGGTCTCCTTCGGTCTCAGTTCCGTTGCTCAAGCATATCGGTCAGGGCCACGATGGCGGCGTGCGCGTCCTCTCCCACCGCTGTGAGGTGGACCGTGTCCCCCTGCGCGACGCCCAGGGACATGATCTCCAGCACGGAGGCGCCGCTGGCGCCGTTCACGGTGATCCGGGACTCGAATGTGCCCGCCAGGCGCACGAAGAGGGCCGCCGGGCGCGCGTGCAGGCCAACGGGGTCGGCCACGACGGCGTCGGCCTCGGCCCGCTCCTCGCCGTCGTCCGGTTCCTCCGGGGCGGTGCCCGTGGTTCCCGCTGCCGACGAAACGGGGGCCAGGCCGACTGGCGCCCCGTCCGACGAGGCGGGGGCCGCGCCCGCTGAGCCTCCGCTGAAGGCGTCCGCCGCGGTTGCGCCCATCGCGCCACCGCTGGCTGCGCTGGCTCCGGCGGTGCCCGTCCGGCCGACGACGCCCGCGCCCCGGTCGTCCGCAGTGGTTCCAGCGCCCGCCGCCTCGTCCGGCGCCGTGCCCGTCGG
>NZ_CP017298.1:365325-371614 GCF_001746855.1 Pauljensenia hongkongensis
ACGACCCCGGCGGCGCCAGCGCCGTCCAGGCCGCCCGCGCCCGCGGCCTTCGCGCCGCGCAGGAACGCCGTCCCGTACAGGGGGCCGGCCGCGCCGCCGACCGTGGACATCAGGGTCTTGGCCACCAGCTTCAGCACGTCGGCGACCGTCTGGGGGTCCTGGGCCCCCAGGGCGTCCACGACCGCGCCGAAGCCCCGGTCCAGGTTCTCCCCGTGGTCGCCGTCGCCGATCTGGCGGTCCAAGTCGATCAACCGCTCGCGCTGCTCACCGACCCGCTCACGGGTGCGCTTCATCCATTCGAGCGCCCACGCGGCGCCGAGTTCACTCATCTCTTCCTCCCATAGGGGCGCGAGGCGGACCCTGTGCCCGCCCCGCGCCATCGGTCCGTTCCGGGCGCGCCGCTTCCGAGCGGGCGCGCCCACCGCATCACGGCGTGGGTGCGCCCCAACCCGGAGCGCGTGCGCCCAATACTTCCAGGCGGGCGGGCGCCGCTTCCAGGAGTGCGCCCGCCATTTCCGAGCGGGTGCGCGTCACTTCCAGGCGGGCGTGCGCACGGGCGCGTCGAAAAGGCCCAGCAGCTCGTCGTCGACGCGGGTGAGGGTCACGGACACGCCCGGCATCTCCAGGCTGGTCACGTAGTCGCCCACCAGAGCGCGCTCGATGACGACCCCGTCGGCCTCCAGCAGTTGCGCCAGGCGCCTGTGGCAGATGTACAGCTCCGAGCCCGGGGTGCCGCCCATGCCGTTCACCAGCGTGATGACGCGCTCGCCCGCGCCCAGCCCCAGGTCGTCCCTCACCCGCCGGTACAGCTCCTCCACCAGGGCATCCGCACTCTCCATGCTCCCGCGCCGGTAGCCGGGCTCGCCGTGGATGCCGATGCCCAACTCGATCTCGTCCTCGCCGAGCTCGAAGGAGGGCTTGCCCGCGTGGGGAACCGTGCACGGGCCGAGGGCCAGGCCCATGGACCGGGTCTGCTCGTTGACGCGCGTGGCGATGGCCGCCACCTCGTCCAGGTCGTCGCCGCGCTCCGCCGAGGCGCCCGCGATCTTCTCCACCAGGACCGTGCCCGCCACGCCGCGCCTGCCCGCCGTGTACAGGGAGTCCTCGACGGCGACGTCGTCGTTGACGACCACGGTGGCGACGCGGATGTCCTCCATGTCCGCCATCTCCGCGGCCGTCTCGAAGTTCAAGACGTCGCCCGTGTAGTTCTTGACGATGTGGAGCACCCCCGCGCCCCGGTCGGCGGCCTTCGTGGCCTCCAGGATCGGGTCGGGGGTCGGTGAGGTGAAGACCGCCCCCGGGACCGCGGCGTCGAGCATGCCCAGCCCGACGAAGCCCGCATGCAGGGGCTCGTGCCCCGAGCCGCCGCCGGAGACGAGGCCCACCTTGCCCTCGTCCTTCGGCGTGCGCCGGGTGACGTAGTCAGGATCCAAGTGGACATCCACCAGGTCGGCGTGCGCCAGGGCGAACCCCTCCAGGGTTTCGCGCACGACAGAATGGACGTCGTTGACGAGCTTCTTCATTGTGCCTCCTCGCAACTCCATGAAACGTGCAGTGCCGTCATGGACAATCGTGCCACGCCCAGCGGGAAAATCCCAGAGTTCGGGCGTTGCCCAGGGGAGGCCGCCGGGCTCCTACTCGGGGAGCTTGCCCGCCAGCGCCAGCATGTCGCCCGCCAGGTGCACGGACCCGAAGACCAGGATGCCGCTGCGGTCCGACGGACCGGCCCCCGCCTCGGCGAGCGCCGCCGCCCGGTCTACCGCGTCCGCCAGGCCCTCCACCGCGTCGACCCTGTCGGGGCCGAACACGTCCGCCGCCACGCGCGCCAGGGCGCCGGTGTCGGCGGCGCGGCCCCCGTCCATGCGGGTCACCACGATGTGGTCCATGAAGGGCTCCACCTCCGAGAGCACGCCCTCCACGTCCTTGTCCCCCATCGCGGAGTAGACGCCGACGACGCGGGAGAAGCCGAAGGACTCCTCGAGGGCGTCGCGCAGCGTGCCCGCGCCCGCCGGGTTGTGGGCGGCGTCCACGATGATCGTCGGCGAGCGCCGCACCACCTGCAGCCTCCCGGGGCTGGAGGCCGCCATCATCCCCGACTCGACGATCCGCCCGTCCAGGGCGCGCCCTCCCATGAACGCCTCGACGGCCGCCAGCGCCACCGCGGCGTTGTGCGCCTGGTGCTCGCCCAGCAGCGGGACGAACACGTCCTCGTACACCGCTGCGGGCGTGCGCACGGTCACCAGTTGGCCGCCGACGCCCATCTGGCGGTCCACCACCTCGAAATCGCGGCCCTCGACGCGCAGCACGGCGTCCACCTGGCGGGCGCGCTCCTCGAGCACCGCCATCGCCTCCTCGCTCTGGCGCGCCACGACGACGATCTGCCCGGGTTTGATGACCCCCGCCTTCTCACGGGCGATCTGCTCGACGGTGGACCCCAGCCACCGCGCGTGGTCCACTCCGATGGGGGTGATGACCGAGACCCCGGCGCTGATGACGTTCGTCGAGTCCCACGTGCCGCCCATGCCGACCTCCACGACGGCGGCGTCCACCGGGTAGTCGGCGAAAGCCGCGAACGCCATCACCGTGAACACTTCGAAGAACGACAAGCGGGGGCCGCCCTGCTCCTGGTTGCGCTCGTCGACCATGCGGATGTAGGACTCCACGTCCTGCCACGCGGCGATGAAGCCCTCCCGGCTGATCGGGTGGCCCTCCAGGCTGATCCGCTCGCGCACGTCGATGAGGTGCGGGGACGTGAAGCGCCCCACTTTCATGCCGAAGGCCGTGAGCACCGCGTCGATCATCCTGGCGGTGCTGGTCTTGCCGTTCGTGCCCGTCACATGGACCGAGGGGTAGGCGTTCTGCGGGTCGCCGAGGATGTCGAGGACCATCTTGACGCGGTCGAGTGTCGGGTCGATGTCGTGCTCGGGGGCGCGCTCCACGATGGACTCGTAGATCCGGCGCACCTGCGCGTCCAGTTGGACCTGGTCGGCCGCCGCGGCCAGAGCGGCGTCGTGGGGGCTGGTGGCGTTGCTGCGGGCGCCGGACGCGGTTCGCGAGGCGCGGGCGGAGTCGTCGACCCCAGGAGCCGAGTCCGCGTCGTCAGACCAATCGGCGTCGTCGGCCGAGTCCGCGTCATCGGCGAACGCCTCGTCGAAGTCCCCGGTGATCTCGGCGAGGATAGTCGGGTCGGGACCCACCAGCAGCGAGTTCTCCACCAGGGCGCGCAACGCCGCGTCCCGGGCGCTGTCGTCGGCGGCGGCCGCGTTCGGTTCCTCCGCCTGGTCGGCCCCCTCCTCCGGGGCGTCGGCGGCCTCCAGGTAGGGAACGAGGTCGGCGGGGATGCCCCGCGCCTCGTCGTCACTGCCGTGTCCGAAGAATGCTTCGCCTGCCATGAGTTCCTCCCTGCGCCACTCGGCGCCGACCGCCCGCTGTCGGGCTGGGCCGCGGCGTGCTCGAAGTCGCGCCGGGCCAATTCTAGCGACGCCGCGCCGACGACGGCCGCCAGGGGAGCTCCGGCGCGTTCCGCTGCAGGGCGCGAGCCCTGACTCTGCGGTCCGCCGGGCCTCCGGTCCGCCGGTTCTCCAGTTCTCCGGTCTGCCAGTCCTCCGGTCCTCCGGTTCTCCGGTCTGCCGGTCCGCCGGTCCGCCGACGCAGGACGCCCTCTCTTCCCCTCTCAACCCCATAGACCCGCAAGCCCGGACGAGGTCCGCCAACGCCGGTTGCCCCTCTCCTGCCCAGCTCCCCGTCCCGGCACGTCGGCGCTCCTCCGGCGCAGAATGCCTCCCGCTCCTTGGTTACGCACTTGGCCGACGACTCCTGGCAGCCGCTGACCGGCGCAGGATGCCCCTCTCCCCCAGTTACGCACACAAGGGTGGTATTTCCGCAACACGCAGCCGCACACAAGGGCTTGATTCCGCCGTTGTGTGCGCTCCGGTGTTGCGTTATTCAGAGCCTTGTGTGCGGTTCTGACAGGGATCGGGCGCACGGAACGGTGGGGGTTCCGGCGGCGGCCCTGCGGATGTCGCGCACCATGCGGGGATCGGCGCTCGGAACGACGGGGGCTCCGGGACGCCTCTCGGAGCCCGGTTCCACCTGTAGCGAGTGGGATGGTTATGCACAGACCATTGTGGAGGTCTGGCGCTGGGGGCATGTGGGGCGTTACCATCGGATGCAAGTGAAGCAGGCCACTGCAGTGGCCCGGGTTGACACGAGGATGTGGTACGACATGGGAGTCGAAGACACCCCCTTGTCCGACGGCGTCACGCGATCCGGAGGGCGTGACGGCCGGGAGCGGCCGATCAATGGCGTCGATTCGAGCGAATCCATACCTCTTGAGGTCAGTCCTTCCAGTGGTGCGCATACCCTATCCGACTTTGACGGGAACGCCCCGTCCGACGGTGCGCACACTTTCTTGTCCGAGGACCGGCCCGGCTCGGGCATTGCCGGGGACAGGCAGGGCCCGGGACCGGAAACCGACAACGCGGCCGTCGGCGATCCGCCTGCTGAGGGTCCCGTTGACGATCCGCCCGACAACGATCCCGTCGACGACCTGCCCGTTGATGATCCTGTCGATGACTTGCCCACTGTTGATGACGGTGAAGGCATGTCGCCTGTGGTGCGCGAGTACACGGAGCGGTTGCGTCGTGAGGCGTTGGCTCGGGACGCGGAGTTGCGCGCGCGGGGCATCGACCCGTACAAGGGGACTGGCGTGGACGAGGAACCGCGTCGGCGGTTGGGCGCGCGCGCCCTGGCGGTGCTGGCCGTTCTGGTGGTCGCGGCTGTGTCGGTGGGCGCGTATGTGGTGTTCTTGCGGGGGGAGCCGGATTACGGGATGAGCCATGGCTACCAGGTCCAGTCCGACGGAAGCCTCAAGCGCCCCAGCGCCCCAGTGCACCAGCCCGACGCCCCGGCCGAACTCCTGCGGTTCACCGACGACGCCAGCGAGATCGCCGCGACGCACTACTTCGAGGTAGTGGCCTACGCGTGGAACACCGGGGACACCCAGTACTTGAGAGCATTCAGCTCACCAGACTGCCAGTTCTGCCAGAGAACAGCAGACGATATCGACCGTCTTTACGGCGGAGGAGGATGGGCGTCTGGAGCAAAGTTCACGGACGTAGTACCGCACCCCCTTGGAAGGTACAGCGACATCGAGAACTACGGGGAGGACACCTATGGCGTTCGCGTGTCGTTTCACCAGTTAACACCGGATCTGTACGCCCATAACGCATTCCAAGCATCCGAAGAGCGCGACGACGAAGTCACTATCCTCGTCCACTGGGATGGGCAGCGGTGGTCCGTGCGAGAGCTTGGCCGGGACCAGGACGCGGAAGGGAGCAACTGAAGATGCGCGCTCAACGACACATCAGGACACCTCTCGTAGTCGTTTTCTGCGCCTGGTTAACAATAGCGAGCGCCTCAATCTCGTTCGCCGAGTCTCCAGGTGATCCCGAAAACACGACGTTCGATACCCAAGTCTCAGGAAATGACGTCGTTTTCAAAGGGACGTATACGTCCAGCGTGAATTCGGACGCTTCATCGCGTCAGCAGGAACCGCACTCCCCTCAAACGGGTACCAGCTTCCCCGCAGATAACGTTCCGGCGGCGTCCGGTGGGTCTGGCGTGTCTGGTGGTGGTTCTTCTCGGGGTGGGCGTGCGGCGGGGGGTCCGTTGGAGATGGTGTGCACGGGTGAGCGGGAGGGGATCCCGGGGTCTGCGGCGCGGCCGGGGGATGCGGGCGCGGCGTCGTCGCACTGCCAGTACGTTCCCGGCACCGCCCCCACCACACCCGAGACTCCGAACGAGGAGCCCGCGGACGAGGAGGGCGGGGGTGAGGGGGAGGCACCGTCCACGGAGACGATCGTGCGCACCGCGCTGGCGCGGGTGCCGGTGTCGGGGGCGGGTCTGTCGTGGCAGCCGCGCAAGAAGTCGTACACGAACGCAGGGGTGCCCACCATCGTCTACGCCGCCAGCCCCACTCAAACCCACACCACGGCCCTGTTCGGACACGAAGTGTCGATCACCTTGACGGCGTCGCAGTACTCCTACGACTTCGGGGACTCCACGCCCCCGTTGGTGACCGCTCGGGCGGGGGAGCCGTGGAGGAGGGGCAACAAGGACGCGAGACTGACCCACCACTACGAACAGGTCACCCGCGGGGGCGACAGGCGGGTGATCACGCTGACGACCAAGTGGGACGCCACCACCACCAACCCCTTCACCGGCCAGACCCTCACCCTCCCATCGATCATCACCACCACCGAGCGGTCCAGCCCCTTCCCCGTGTCCC
>NZ_CP017298.1:372758-410770 GCF_001746855.1 Pauljensenia hongkongensis
CAGCCCGGCCACTTCCAACGCTTCACCTACATCGAGAAGGCAACATTCGAGATCACGGTCCGATGGGACGGGAACAGATGGCTGATCAGTGAAGTCGTCCCCACCCCCACCACGCCCCGTCCCGACTGGCTGCCACCGGTAGCGCAGACTCCTGCGCCAACGAGCCAGCCGCCGACGACCACACCACCCTCCCAGCCCCCGGCTCCCACTCCCCCAGCGCCACAAGCCCCCGACGGCACCCCCTCGAACGGGAACGCACCGTCGCAGAGCACCGGCCCCGACACGACCGCACCGGGGACGACCGGCAGCCCCTCAACGGACCGCAGCGCCGACGAGGAAGAACCAACCGGCGCTCCCGAGCCAACCAACCCCGCCGACGCCTACGCCCGCTGAGTCGAACCGCCCACAGGAGCGGTACACGGCAGCGGAGACGAGGCGGCTTCCGCCAGCGGCCACCCGCGGACCGGGTCGGCCAGCACCCGCAGGATCCGCCAGCGGCCACCCGCGGACCGACTCGGCCAGCACCCGCAGGATCCACCAGCGGCCACCCGCGGACCGGCCAACGACCGCCACTGGGGCAACCGCGAACTCCCGCAGGGCCAGCCAGCGCCCATCGTCCAAACGGTCAACATTGGCATTCGCTGGCACTACACTTGGTCCAGTGCTCACGGCCGCCCCGTCGGCGGCATCCCGGTGATCCCACGGGTCGATAGTCAAGGAGAAGTCATGCCCACGCGGAGAACGAACGCCCTCGCGGCCCTCCTCGCCTCCTCTTCGCTGCTCCTCGCCTCCGCGGTGGCGCTGCCCGCGCAGTCGTTCCCACCTCCTGGAGGGGACGACCAGGGGCAGGGGTCTCCAGCCACGAGCCAAGCGGCCGCCGACATCGCGCTGACCTCGAAGGCCGACTACGAGAACGGGACAGGCCCCGGGCCCGCCGACGAGGCCCACCCGGACGCCTCCCAGTCGGGCGCCTCCCAGCCGGATGCCCCTCAGTCGGACGCCTCCCAGCCGGACGGCGCTGAGGGGCACGCGCCGGAAGAGGGCGTGCGCATCATCGTCCAGTTCGCGGATGGGGCCTCGGAGTCGGACTGCGACGAGCTGGTCGATCGGATCGGCGAGGCCGTCGCCGCGTCCGTGCCCGCGGCGGCGGGCGGCCCGGCGATCACCCGGGCGCGCGACTACCGCAACGTGTTCACCGGGGTCGCGATCGACGCTCCAGCGGCTGCCCTCCCCGTGGTCCAGGGCGTTGACGGCGTGAAGTCCGCGTTCATCGAACGCGAGGGCCACATCGAAGGCGACGAGTCCGAACAGCCCGGCGGGCCCTCCGGGAACGGCGGCCCGGCGCACGAGGCGGGCGCCGACGGCTCCGGCTCCGCGAGCGCGGCCCACTCGCCTTCCCCCGCCCACTCGCCTTCCCCTGCGGGCACCCCGACCTCGGGCGATGCGGCTTCCAACGGGGACGGCGCTCCGTCCGGCGCCCCGGCCAGCGGCGCCGCGCCCTCCCCGGCTGCCACGCCGTCCCAGGACGCGGCGGCAGGCTCGGGGAACGTGGAGGGCGGAGCGGATTCCCTGGCCGCAGAGGGGATCGACCCGTCGAACCGGTCGGCGCACCTGATGATGCGGATGGACCACGTCTCCCACAAGGGCGAGGGCAGGGTCATCGCGTTCCTCGACACTGG
The DNA here is from genome assembly GCF_001746855.1 of Pauljensenia hongkongensis. Lineage (GTDB taxonomy): Bacteria > Actinomycetota > Actinomycetes > Actinomycetales > Actinomycetaceae > Pauljensenia > Pauljensenia hongkongensis. The sequence continues at coordinate 374,438 of NZ_CP017298.1, forward strand.
GCTCGAGGTCGCCCACCCCGCGTTCTCCGGCGCGGTCGACGCCTCGAAGACGGCCCTGAAACGGGCGGATGTCGAGCAGGCCCTCCCCCGCCTCGGCGAGGGCAAGGACGGGCACTACGTCAACGACAAGATCCCCTTCGCCTACGACTACGCCGATGATGACGCGGACGTGGCGCCCTCCTCGGGCCCCGGGGGCTTCCACGGAACGCACGTGGCGGGGATCGCGGCCGCGAACGCCGACAGGATCCGGGGCACCGCGCCCGGCGCGCAGATCATCGTCGCGAAGGTGGCGCGCAGTGGGAACGGCTCGCTGCCGGACTCGGCCGTGCTGGCGGCGCTCGACGACATGGCGGTTCTGCGGCCCGATGTCGTCAACCTGTCCATCGGCTGGTCGGCGGGCATGGACAACGCCGCTGATTCCCTCTACTCGACGGTCTACGCGAGCCTGCAGGGGGCGGGAGTCACCGTGAACGCGGCCGCGGGCAACTCGTACTCGGCGGGGCGCGGCAACAGGTCGGGCAAGAACCTGCCCTACGCCTCGGACCCCGACTCGTCGGTCATGGACGAGCCCGCGACCTACTCCTCCGCGGTCGCGGTGGCGTCGGTGGACAACGCCCCGGCGAACGGCGCGTACAGGGCGAGCGACTTCTCCGCGTGGGGGGTGCGCCCGGATCTGCGCCTCAAACCGGAGATCGCCTCCCCCGGTGGCGGGGTCGTCTCAGCGGTCCCCGGCGGCGCCTACGACCAGGCATCGGGCACGTCGATGGCGACTCCGCAGATGGCGGGCATCTCCGCGATCGTCCTCGAGAGGGTGAGCACGGATCCGCTTTTCTCCGGCATGAGCGCGGCGGAGCGGACGGGGGTCGCCCAGAGCCTCATCATGGGGACGGCGCACCCGCTGGTGGACGCCGACCAGGGGACCGGGGCGTTCTACTCGCCGCGCAAGCAGGGCGCGGGCCTGGTAGACGCCCTGGCGGCGACGACCTCCCCCGTGTACCCGACCGTGGACGGCGCGGCCGAGCCCTCGCGGCCGAAGGCGGACCTCGGTGACGGCACGGCGGGCTGGTCCTTCACCATCACCGTGCACAACCTGTCCGATTCTGCGAAGTCCTACGCCCTGTCCTCGCAGGCGCTGTCGGAGGCGATAGAAGGCGGGTTCTTCACGCTGCACAGCACGGACTGGCGCGGCAAGGGCGTCTCGGTGTCGTACTCGGGGGCGGCTGTGGCCGGGAGCGGGGAGGGCGCGGCGCTCACCGTCCCCGCCTCCGGGCGGGCGTCCGTGACGGTGTCCGTCGCCCCGGGCGCCGCCTTCGCCTCCTACGCCAACGCGAACGCCCCGAAGGGCACGTTCATTGACGGTTTCGTGCGGCTCGCCGCTCAGAACGGGTCCGGCGCCGACCTGTCGGTGCCCTACCTGGGGTTCTACGGGTCGTGGGGGGCCGCCGACGTCTTCGACGCGAAGGCGAGCGACGCCGCCGTCTCTCCCGCGCACATCTACCCCTCCGCTTTCGTCGATTCGCGGACGGGCCGGCCCCTGGGGGCGAACCCCTTGGCGCCGCGGAACACGGAGACGGTCCCGGATCCGGGGCGGTACGTCGTCTCCCGCGCCGCCTCCTCCCTGGCGACGCGCCGCGCCGAGCCGCGCACCGGCCTGCTGCGCAGCGTGCACACCCTGACCTCGACGTACGCGAACGAGGCGGGGGCCACCGTCCGAGAGTACACGAACTACCAGAACTACAAGTCGGTGCGCAACGCGAATGGGACCGTCTCGCGCGCCGAGTCCTACCACCTGGCGCCGGTGTTCGACTCCGAGGACCAGGTGGGGGCCGGCCTGCCCGACGGGAAGTACACGCTGACGATCGCCGCCACGACCTCCGGCCCCTCCCCCACTCGGCACGCGATCTCCTACGACTTCGCGCTGGACACCACGGCCCCGCGCGTCACGGTCAAGGGCGTGATCGGCGAGGGCGCAGGGGCGAAGGTCGCCTTCGACGTCACGGACGCCTCGCCCCTGGCCGCCTTCGACTTCCACGACCCGTCCAATGGGACGTGGTACTACCGCGAGTTGGTCAACGACGACGGGACAGTGAACCCCGACGGCTCCCACACCTACCATTTCGAGGTGTCGGCCTCGGCGCTGCAGGCCGCGTGGGAGGCGCAGCGCGGAAAGGGCGCCGCCCCGTCCCAGCCCTACGTGCTCGCGTGGGATTGGGGGGTGAACCCCTCCGACAAGGCGGTCGTGCGCTTCCCGGGCACCACTTCGGGCGCTTGGACGCACGACTCCCACGGGTGGTGGTACCGGCTCCCCGACGGCTCCTGGCCGTCGTCGACCTCGATGGTCATCGACGGCGAGACCTACCGTTTCGACGCCTCGGGCTACATGCGCACCGGATGGGTGGGCGAGGCCGGCTCGTGGTACTACCACCTGCCCTCGGGGGCGATGGCGAAGGGGTGGGCGCACGACTCGGGCTCGTGGTACTACCTATCCCCCGGCACGGGAGCGATGACGACCGGCTGGCTCAAGCAGGGCAGCACCTGGTACTACCTCACGGCCTCGGGAGCGATGGCCACCGGCTGGCTCAAGGTCGGGGGCACCTGGTACTACCTCGCGCCCTCCGGCGCCATGGCCACCGGCTGGACCAACATCGACGGCACCTGGTACTACTTCTCCTCCTCCGGGGCGTGGACCGGCTGACGGCGGTTCTCTCCTCTGGGGGCGCGGGCCGGGCCGCGCCCCCGTGCCGGGAGGGCAGGCGCGGGCGCCGGGATCGCTGTGGTCCCGGCGCCCGTCCTCGGCTCCGCCAGCGGCTGCTCCGCGGCGCCCCCTGTCCGCGGTCCCGCGGCGGCCCGCCTAGCGGTTCGTGTCGCGGCGCTGCCCCCACACCGCTATGCCCACGAACAGCACGGTCCACACGACGAAGTTCACCGGATCCGCCCAGTGGAAGGAGTCGAGCCCCTGGAGGGGGACCTGCACCATGTTCGTGATGCCGTACAGGGGCGTGAACGGGGCGATGGCCGAGAACACGGGCCCCATCATGCTCAGGGGCATGAACATGCCCGCGCACACGGCGCTGAGCAGGATGACCGCGCTGGACGCCGCGTAGGCGCCGTCGGAGCGGACTGTGAAGGCGACAGCCAGTCCGATCGCGGCCGCCAGGATGGAGGCGGGGAGCATGATAACCGGTGTGAGCGCCCACGCCGAGGCCTCCATCTGCGCCCCCGTGAAGGCCCCTACGGCGTAGACGATGGCCACGACGATGGCTCCGGCTCCCACGGCCGCGATGAGGCGCGCCAGGATGTTGGCCGCCGAGCGCATGGGGGTCAGGGCGAAGAGGCGGGAGATCCCCATGGTGCGGTCCAGCGCCGCGTTGGCGCCCATGGACGAGGCGACCAAGACGACGCCGTAGGTCGTCATGTTCGCCAGGACGGAGGCGGCGGCGTTGCCGTGGACGCCCCAGTTCTGGGCGTAGCTCTGGCCGGATCCGAAGATCAGGTACATGAGGATCGGCAGGATCAGGGAGAAGCTGATGGTGATCGGGTTGGTGATGAACTTCCAGAAGGTGAACCAGGTGAGGACCCCGAATCCTTTGAACCCCGAGGACGGGGCGCGGCGGGAGATCGCTTCGTCTGTGAATGCTGTGGAGGACGACATGGTGATTCCTTAAAGTGCTGGCGGCTCGGTCACGCGGTGAGCGAGGTGAAGACGTCCTCCAGCGAGGACGCGGTGATCTCGAGGCCGTGCGCCTCTGGGTGGGACAGCAGGATTCGGGCCGCGGGATCGGTGTCGTCGCCGTCGACGACGATCCGCCCCCCTTCAGTCGAGATCTTCCACGCCCCCGCCTCGGGGGCGGCGCGGAGCTGTTCGACGAGGCGGGGGCCGGCCCCACGATCCACGTCGACGGTGAGGTGGAAACTGCGGTTCATCCGGCGCAGCTCGTCGGTGGGGGCGTCCTTGATGACGGAGCCGTCTTTGATGATGACGGTGCGCTCGGCGAAGTCCTGCGCCTCGGTGAGGTAGTGGGTGGCGAAGACGATGGTCCTGCCGCGTTCGGCCTGGGTGCGCATGACGTCCCAGAACTCGCGCCGGGCGGTGGCGTCCATGCCCGCGGTGGGCTCGTCGAGGATCAGCAGGTGGGGGTCGGGCAGGAGGGCCAGTGCGAGGCGCACGTGCTGCTGCTCGCCGCCGGAGAGCTTGCGGATGACCCGCCCGCTCATGTGGGCCAGCTGCGTCTCCTCGAGGATGGTCCCGTAGTCGACGTGCGCGTCGTGGGTGGAGCCGAAGAGGCGGAGGGCCTCGGCCACGGTGTAGTCGACGGGAAGGGAGCCCGTCTGGAGGACGACGCCGACCAGGGAGCGCCGTATCGCGTCGCGCGGCGCCAGGCCGAACACGCGGGCGCTGCCCGAGGTCGGGGCCTGCAGGCCGAGGATGATGTCGATCAGGGTGGACTTCCCGGCGCCGTTCTTGCCGAGCAGCGCCATGATCTGGCCCCTGGGGATGTCCAGGCTGAGGGCGTTGAGGGCGCGGACCTTCCCGTAGTCTTTCGTCACCTCCTCCACTGAGACCGCTCGTGCGCGCCTCTTCGCGCGCGGTGGGTGTACTGCGGTGGCGTGTTCTGTGCTCATGGCCCTCAAGTATTAACCGCACCACACCGATGTGACAGTGGCAACTAACCCGGAGGGAGCTGTGCCATATGTCATGGTTACTCTGTCACAACCACCGGGCCCCGGGAGGAGATCCTCCCGGGGCCCAGCGCGTGCGGGCGGTGGGTCCCCGGCCCGGACGCCCTCGGCAGCGGTCAGTGCTTCGCGACGCCCACCGCGAGCTTGTCGCCGGCCTCGACCGCCACCGACAGGGCGAGGGTCTCGGCGGCGATCATGTCGCGCCAGGCCTCCACGTCGGCCACACGGGCAGCGGGCACGCTCAGCATCAGGTCGATGCGGTCGGCGATGTGCAGGCCCGCGTTCTTGCGCTCCTCCTGGACGGCGCGCACGACATCGCGGGCGTAGCCCTCGGCCTCCAGCTCGGGGGTGAGCTCGGTGTCCAGGACCACGAACGTGCCCGAGGGGAGCACGTCGGCGACCTGGCCCTCGGCCGCGTCCACCGAGGTGGACACCGAGAACATGCCGTCGGTCAGCACGAGGGGGGAGCCGTCGACCAGCACGGAGGGGAAGCGGCACGACCCGTCGTCCAGGATCTCCCAGTCGCCCGACTTCTGGGCCTTGAACAACTGGCTGGTGAGCTTGCGGAACGCGGGGTCGAAGGCCCGCGGGTTGAGGCCCAGCTCGGTGCGCACGCCCAACCCCGATTCCTCGGGGGCGGCGAAGACCACGGACTTCACGTTCACCTCGGAGGCGATCAGGTCCGCGAAGGGCTCCAAGTCCGCGTAGCCCTCGGACACGACCCGCAGGGATGCCAGCGGCTGGCGCACGCGCAGCTGGTGCGTCTTACGCAGCGCGTGGGCCGCCGACACGATGGAGCGGACCTCGTCCATGGCGGCCACGAGAGCGGGAGCGGCCACGGCCTCGTCGATGACGGGGAAGTCCTGCAGGTGGACGGACTCCCCGCCCGTCAGGCCGCGCCAGACCTCCTCGGCCAGCAGGGGCAGCAGCGGGGCCGCCACCTCCATGAGGACCACCAGCGCCGTGTACAGGGCGTCGAAGGCGGCGCCGTCCTCGTCCCAGAAGCGCTGGCGCTGGGTGCGCACGTACCAGTTCGTCAGCACGTCCAGGTGGTCGCGCACCGCGTCGCAGGCGCCCGCGACGTCGTAGGCGTCCAGGCGGGCGCGCACGTCCTCGGCGAGGCCGCGCGTGTGGGCCAGCAGGTAGCGGTCCATCTGGGCCAGGCCCTCCACCGCCGGGGCGGACGACAGGTCGAGGCGGCGCGCCCGGTAGCCCGCGCCCTTGTCCGCGGCGCCCGCGTAGAGGGTGAAGAAGTAGTACGTGTTCCAGATGGGCAGCAGCACTTGGCGCACGGTGTCGCGGATCGCGGACTCCTTGACCATGAGGTTGCCGCCGCGCACCACGGGGCTGGACATGAGGAACCAGCGCATCGCGTCGGAGCCGTAGCGGTCGAACACCTGCGACACGTCAGGGTAGTTGCGCAGCGACTTGCTCATCTTCAAACCGTCGTCGCCCAGGACGATGCCGTGGGACACGCAGTTGCGGAACGCGGGCCGGTCGAAGAGCGCCGTGGCCAGGACGTGCAGCGTGTAGAACCAGCCGCGGGTCTGGCCGATGTACTCGACGATGAAGTCGCCCGGGTAGTGGGACTCGAACCACTCCTGGTTCTCGAAGGGGTAGTGCACCTGAGCGAAGGGCATCGACCCGGACTCGAACCAGCAGTCGAAGACATCGGGGATGCGGCGCATCGTCGACCTGCCCGTCGGATCGTCCGGGTTGGGACGGGTGAGCGAGTCGATGAAGGGGCGGTGGAAGTCCACCACCTCCACGCCGAAGTCGGCCTCCAGTTCGGCGATCGACCCGTACACGTCCGTGCGCGGGTACGCGGGGTCGTCGGACACCCACACGGGGATGGGCGCCCCCCAGAAGCGGTTGCGGGAGATCGACCAGTCGCGGGCCCCGGCCAGCCACTTGCCGAAGACGCCGTCCTTGATGTGCTCGGGGGTCCAGTTGATCTGCTGGTTGAGCTCCACCATGCGGTCGCGGATCGCGGTGACGCGCACGAACCACGAGGACACCGCCTTGTACATGAGGGGCTTGCGGCAGCGCCAGCAGTGCGGGTAGGAGTGGGTGTAGGACGCCTCGGCCACCAGGACGGCGCGCACACGCGGATCCCGGCGCGCGATGGGGCCCGACTGGTCGCGCAGGTCGGCCACGATGTGGCGGTTCGCGTCGAAGATGTGCATTCCCTGGTAGTCGGGGACCTCGGAGGTGAACACGCCGCCGTCGTCCACGGGCAGGACCATGCCGATGCCGTACTCCATGCACGTCCACATATCGTCCTCGCCGAAGGCGGGCGCCTGGTGGACCAGGCCGGTGCCGTCCGTGGTGGTCACGTAGTCGGCGGCCACGACCGTCCACGCGTTGGGGCCGGGCACCGCCCCCTCGGCGCGGTGCGCGCCGTCGTCGAAGTAGTCGTAGATCGGGTGGTAGCGCCGCCCCACCAGGTCGGAGCCCTTGAAGGACGCGAGGACACGGGGCGCCTCGCCGAGCTGTTTGGCGTGGGCGGCCAGCAGGTCCCGGGCGATGATGACGCGCTCGCCCGCCACCGGCGAGGCCGCGCCGGGGTCCGCCTCGACGACCACGTAGTCGATGCCGGGGCCGACGGCGACCGCGGAGTTCGAAGGCAGGGTCCACGGCGTCGTCGTCCACACGAGGGCGAGCTCGGGGCGCTCGGAGTCTGCCAGGAGGGGCTCAGTCAGGCGCAGGCCCACGGTGACCGTGTTGTCGGTGCGGTCCTGGTAGACCTCGTCGTCCATCCTCAGCTCGTGGTTGGACAGGGGGGTCCGGTCGTTCCAGCAGTACGGGAGCACGCGGTGGCCCTGGTAGGCCAGGCCCTTGTCGTAGAGCTGCTTGAACGCCCAGATCACGGACTCCGTGTAGGGCATGTCCAGGGTCTTGTAGTCGTGCTCGAAATCCACCCAGCGCGCCTGGCGGGTGACGTAGTCCTCCCACTCCTTCGTGTAGCGCAGGACGGAGGAGCGGCATGCCTCGTTGAAGGCGGCGATGCCGACGCCCCCCTCGCGGGTGATCTCGGTGACGTCGTCGATGCCGAGCTGGCGCTGGGCCTCGAGCTCGGCGGGCAGGCCGTGGGTGTCCCAGCCGAAACGGCGCTCCACGCGGTGGCCGAGCATCGTCTGGTAGCGCCCGACCACGTCCTTGACGTAGCCGGTGAGCAGGTGCCCGTAGTGCGGGAGGCCGTTGGCGAAGGGGGGGCCGTCGTAGAAGACGAACTCGTTGGAGCCGCCCTCGCGCCGGGCGATGGACTTGCGGAAGGTGTCGTCAGCGGCCCAGAAGGCCAGTGTCGCGCCCTCCATCGCGGGGAAGGACGGGCTTGGATCCACCTCGTCGTCCCGGTGGAGGGGGTAGAAGCCGTGCTTCGTCATGGCAGTCCTCGTGTTGCGCCGTGCGCAGGGACGAGGACCGGCGACGCCGGGACCCGCGGTACCACCCCGCTTGCCGCGCTGGCGCGGCCTCTTCGTTGGGGCTGTGTCGGGCCCTCCCGTCCGGTTCTACTGGGGGACGGGGGCGGCGCCCAGCGGATCCCTGTTCTTCCGGATGCTCCCCGGTGATGCCCCGCTGAGCGGGCCGGATCATAGCAACGCCGATTCTACCCACAGATTCGCGCCCGGTGCTGGGTATGCTGGTGGCGTGACCATCGAACGCGCCCGGCCCGCCGCCCTCGCGGCCTACTCCGCCGTCGCCGTCGTGGCCGGAGCGGTGGTCCTCGCCGGGGCCCTGGGCGGCCAGGGCGTGCGGATGTGGGCGATCGGCGTCGGCATCTTCTTCCAGGCCGCCCCCTTCCTGGCACTGGGCGTCCTCGTGTCGGAGGTCATCGAGGAGTTCGTGTCCCCCGAGCGCCTCGCCCACCTCTTCCCCCGCGGCCCGGCGTCGATCGCCACCGCCCTGGCAGCCGCGCTCGTCCTGCCGGTGTGCGACTGCTCGGCGGTGCCGGTCTTCCGCTCCCTGCTGCGCAAGGGCGTGCCCACGTCGGCGGCGGTCACCCTCATGCTGGCCTCCCCGTCGATCAACCCGATCGTCGTGTGGTCCACGTGGTACGCCTTCGGCTCGTGGCGGATCGTCGTCCTGCGGGCCCTGCTGGCCGTCGCCGTGACCGTGGTCGTCGGAGTCGTGATGGGCCGCGTCGGCGGGCCCGTCCTGGTGGAGGACGAGGCGGAGTGCGCCGCCGGGTGCGGGTGCCACCCGGGTGGGGGCGGGGCGGGCGCCGGCGGGCGGCTGGCGCTCGTGGCCTCCCACAGCGCCACGGGCTTCGGCCGCATCCTGCCCTACCTGCTGGTGGGCGTCGCCCTGTCGAGCGCGGCCCAGGTGCTCGTCTCCCCCACCCAGTCCCTCGACGGGCGCCCCCGCCCGTGGCGCTGGGCGCGATGATGGCCGCGGGGTTCGTGTTCTCCCTGTGCTCCTCCTCCGACGCCATCATCGCGCGCTCCCTGTCGGCGCTGGCGCCCGCGGGCGCGCTACTGGGGTTCATGGTGTACGGACCGATGATGGATGTGAAGAACGTGCTCCTGCTGTCCAGCTCCTTCGACAAGCGCTTCGTCGCGAAACTCTTCGTCGTCGTCACGGTGGCCAGCGGCGCCGCCGTGGGCGGCGCGTGGGCGCTGGGATTGGTGGCGCTGTGAGCGGCGAGGAGCAGGAGGGGCAGGACGGCCAGGACCGGGCGTTCCTGGCGATCGCGGGGGACTTCGAGGCGTCCCAGCGCCGCAGGGCGGCCCGCCGCGCCGAGGAGGAGGAGCGCCGGCCCCGGCTGGTCGCGTGGGCGGAGGCAGCGGTCCTGGTGGTCCTGGCGGCCTCCCTGGCCCTCGCCGTCGTCTCGGGGCGCTACCTCAAGGTGGTGCCCCCCAGGGCGGTGTGGGGCATCGGCTTCCTGGTCGTGTGCTGCCTGGTGTGGGCGTGGGCGAGGGCGCGCAGCGCCCGCAGGCGCGAGGCCCCGGCGCGCGAGCCCGGGGCGTGGGTCCGCGTCATCGGACTGTGGGCGGCGGCGGTGTGCATCGCGCTGCCCATCAACCCCACCCCCTCCCAGTTGCTCGGCTCGGGGGCGCCGCGCTCGCAGACCTCCGCCCACTCGCAGTTGGCCCCCGGCGGGGCTCCCCCCGCCGACGAGGCGGGCGCCGCTGCCGCGCAATCCGCAGGCCCGGACGGCGGCAGTCCGACCTCCTCCCCCACCGCCGGGACCGGATCCCACGCGCCCGCCCCCGCCTCCTCCGCGAGCGCCGCCGGGCGCGCTGGGACCGCCTCGTCGGGCCCGCCCTTGGACGTGACGACGCAGACCTTCTACTCGACGCTGCGCGAGTTGTCGGCCAACGGCGCCGCCTACGAGGGCCGGGAGATCACCGTCACCGGTTTCGTCGTGGCGCCGCAGACCGCCGCCTCGCAGCAGGGCCTGCCACGGCTGGCGGCCACCGATTCCTTCGCCCTGGCGCGCATGACGATCTGGTGCTGCGCCGCCGACGCCTACGCCCTGGGATTCGCGGTCGAGGCCCCGGCCGGCACGCAGGTGGAGCCCGACCAGTGGGTGCGGGTCCACGGGCGCCTCCACTCCCGCGGCGGCAAGGCGCTGGCGCTGGAGGCGGACAGCGTCGAGGCCGTGGACGCCCCCGACCAGGAGTTCGTCTTCGAGGAGCGGTAGCCGCCCCCTCAGGGGCGCCGAGCCGCCCGGCGGCCCTCCCCCGCCCACGCCCCCGTCATCGACCGGATGAGGCGCGGAGAACCCCGTCGCCAACGAGGAGTACACGGCGTGGCTGGACGAGCGAGGCCTTCCCCCTGCGCGCGCCCACGACCTGTGGCGCGGCAAACTGCCCGGCGGCCGGGACGGGCACATCCTCGCCGCGCGCCTCGACCAGCCCGAGGAGGCGACCTTCGAGCGCTTCCTCGCCGACCGCGCCATCACGAGGCTGCGCCAGTACGCGGCCGACTGGAAAGAGGCGCGCCGGCCGTTCTGCCTCGACGTGCACTTCTTCGGCTCGCACCTGCCCTACTTCCTGCCCGACGAGTGGTTCGACCTGATCGACCCGGCGGACGTCGAACTGCCGGAGAGCTTCGGTGACCCCCTGATCGGCAAGCCCCCCATCCAGCTCAACTACGCGACCTACTGATCCACGTCCTCGTTCACGAACGAGCAGTGGAAGAAGCTGATCGCCGTCTACTGGGGTTACGTGGCCATGATCGACTTCGAGATCGGCCGCATCATGGACGCGGCGCGCGAGCTGGGGGTCCTGGACGACACCGCCGTGTTCTTCTGCGCCGACCACGGCGAGTTCACAGGCGTCCACCGCCTCAACGACAAGGGCCCCATGATGTACGACGACATCTACAACATCCCGTTCATCGCCCGCATCCCCGGGGTGTCCGCGGTCGGCCGCTCGACGGCCTTCGTCTCCCTCATCGACCTGCCCGCCACGGTCCTCGACGTGGCGCGCCTGGACACCTCCCTGGTGGAGGACGGGCGCTCCATCGTGGACCTGACACGCGGCGGGGCGGTCGAGGGGTGGAGGCAGGACATCGTCTGCGAGTTCCACGGCCACCACTTCCCCCTCCAGCAGAGGATGCTGCGGACCCGGGACTTCAAGCTCGTCATCAACCCCGAGTCGGTCAACGAGCTCTACGACCTGCGCCGCGACCCGGCCGAGATGACCAACGTGTACGCCTCCCCCGTCTACGACGAGATCCGCCGGGAACTGGCCACGAACCTATACCGCCAGCTGCGCGAGCGCGGCGACCACTCCTTCGCCAAGTGGATGGCCGCCATGACCGACTTCGACATCCCCCTGGCCAACACTGCGCGCTTCGACCTCGACGGGGTCGGAGCCGAGTAAGCGCGCCCATGACCAGCCCCCTCCCCTTCTCCGTCGTCGTCAAACCCACCGGGGCGGCGTGCAACCTGGACTGCCAGTACTGCTTCTTCCTGTCCAAGGAGCTGCTCTACAGCGCCCGCTCCCAGATGATGGGCGAGGACACCCTGGAGGAGTACGTGCGCGCCCACCTGCGCGCCAGCCCCGACGGGGAGGTGGCCATGCTGTGGCAGGGCGGGGAGCCGGCCCTGCGGGGCCTGCCGTTCTTCCGCGCCGCCGTGGACGCGTGCGAGCGCCACCGCCGCCCCGCCCAGCGCGTGCGCCACTGCCTGCAGACCAACGGGACGCTGATCGACGACGAGTGGGCGCGCTTCCTCGCCGACAACGGCTTCCTGGTGGGCGTCTCCATCGACGGCCCCGCCCCACTGCACGACGCGTACCGCCTCAACCGCGGCGGGCGCGGCACCCACTCCATGGTGATGCGCGGCTGGGAGGCCCTCGAGCGCGCGGGAGCGGACGTGAACGTGCTGTGCGCCGTCCACGCGGCCAACCAGGACCACGGGGCCGAGGTCTACCGGTACTTCCGCGACGGGCTGGGGGCCCGTTTCCTGCAGTTCATCCCCATTGTCGAGCGGGTCCCCGCCGCGGCCCTCGCCCAGGCGGAGGCCGGGTGGCGCAGCGGGGGCGCCGCCCTGCTGTACCGCCAGGAAGGGGACCGGGTGACCTCGCGCTCCGCCTCCCCCGCCTCCTACGGGGCGTTCCTGTGCGAGGTCTTCGACCAGTGGCTGCCCCGCGACGTGGGCGGGGTCTTCGTCCAGGACTTCGACTCGGCGCTGTCCGCGCTCTTCGGCGCGCCCACCGTGTGCGCGCACGCCCCCCGGTGCGGGGCGAACATGGCGATGGAGTTCAACGGGGACGTGTACGCGTGCGACCACTGGGTGGAGCCGGACTGGCTGATCGGCAACATCGCCGACTCCTCCTTCGCGCAGCTGGCGTTTTCGCCGCGCATGCGGGAGTTCGCCGAGAAGAAGCCCGACCTGGACCCCGGCTGCCGCTCCTGCCCGCACCTGCCCCTGTGCTGGGGCGGGTGCCCCAAGGACCGTTTCGTCCCCACCGCCTCAGGCGCCCGGCGCAACTACCTGTGCGAGGGCTACCGCGCCTTCTACTCCCACGCCTCCCCCGCCTTGGCGGCCATGGCGCGCCTGCTGCGCTCGGGCCGGCCCGCCTCCGACATCATGGATCCGGGCACGGCCGCCCTGCTGGGCGCCGCACTGCCCGCCGTGGCGGACGACTCGTGCGCCCCTGCTCGTTGAAGCGCTTCCGGCCGGCCTCCCCACCGGCGCCTAGCGGTCCCCCGGTCCCCCACCGGTATCGCGCCCGTCCTCGAACGAGGCCCCCGCTGCCCACGCGAGGGCGGTCACCGCCGCTCCCCGTCCGCGCTGCGGGCGACCACCGTGTTCGTCGCCTGCGCCACGGGGCGCACGATCATCGAGTCGATGTTCACGTGGCGGGGGCGCTCCAGGGCCCACACGATCGCCTCGGCGACGTCGGCGGCCACCAGCGGCTCGGCGACGCCCGCGTACACGCGGTCCGCGGCCTCGCGGGAACCGAGCCGGTTGAGGGAGAACTCCTCGGTGCGCACCATGCCCGGGGCGATCTCGATGACGCGGACGGGCTCGCCCACCAGTTCCTGGCGCAGGGTGTTGGCGATGACGCGCTCGGCGTGCTTGGCGGCCACGTAGCCGCCGCCCCCCGGGTAGGTGTCGTGCGCGGCGGTCGAGGTGAGGAACACCAGGTCCCCTCCCCTCTTGCGCATCGCCGGCAGGAAGGCGCGCGTGCAGTGCAAGGCGGTGAGGACGTTGCGGTCGAACATGGCGCTCCACCTGCCCGCGTCCGCCTGCGCCACGTGGTCGACGCCGATGGCGCCGCCCGCGTTGTTGACCAGCGCGTCCACCGGCCCGCCCTCCAGGACGTGGGAGGCCATGCCCTCCACCTGCGCCTCGTCGGTGAGGTCGGCCGCCCAGTACTCGCAGCCGATCTGGTCGGCGAGGGCCTTGAGGCGCTCGCGGCGGCGGGCGACGGCGACGACCCCCCACCCGTGGTCCACCAGCAGGCGGACGGTGGCCTCCCCGATACCGGTGGAGGCCCCTGTGACGACGGCGCGGCGCGGAGTGCTCATGGCGCAAGTGTATCCCCGGGCGCCGCGGGCCGGAAGGCCCGCGGCGCCCGGGGACGAACACCCGAGTGCGCGCCTCAGCCGTTGGGCAAGCCGTAGGCCTTGTGGATCAGCCAGATCGGGTGGACGACGTTCGCGCCGGTCGCGGTGCGCAGCTGCCAGCGGCACGTCTCCGTGTCGCACGCCGCCAGTTCGGCGTTCACCTGCTTGATGAAGTCGAAGACGGGGGCGCCCACGGCCTGGGCGATGGCGTACTTCTCCTTCTTCATGCCGTAGGTGCCGGCGATGCCGCAGCACGGCTGCTGGGACTCGACGACCTTCACCCCGGGGATGAGGCCCATGACCTCCATGGCGGGCAGCCCCAGCCCCTGGGACTTGAGCTGGCAGGGCGCGTGGTAGGGGATGGTGATGTCGATGCGCTGGAAGTCCGTGTCCAGCTCCCCCCGGTCGTGCAGGTCCAGCAGGAACTCGCAGATGTCCCAGGTCCTGCTGCCCACGTCCTCCAGCTCGGGGGTGTCCATCTCCAGGATGTCGTGCGCCTCGTGGCGCAGCATCCCGGCGCACGAGCCGGAGGCGGAGACGATCGGGGCGTCCCGGTTCACCTTGCGCAGGTCGTCGGTCAGGCGCGACACGTACTTGCGGGCGTCCGAGTAGAGCCCGTTGGACTGCAGCGCCAAGCCGCAGCACCCGTGCTTGGGGACCAGCACCTCGTAGCCCAGGTGCTCCAGGACCAGGACGGAGTGGATGGAGGTCTCCACCTCGAAGTACTGGCCCGCGCACCCGTGGAAGAAGATGACCTGGCCGCGCTCGCCCGACGAGGGCAGGGGCTTGTGCTTCTTGAACCACCCCTCGAAGGTGCGCCCGTAGGCGCGGGGCATCGGGGCGGAGCGGTGGACGCCGATGACCTTCTCCATGACCATGCGGATCGGTTTGACGTCGAGCGCCCAGTTCGCGATGGGCGCCACCGGAGTCATCATCGTGCCGATCAGGGAGGTGCGCCCGATGAGGCGGTCCCGCACGGGGATCCCCACGGCCCTCTTCATGTCGGTGCGCCGGTGGTGGATGATCTCCGTGACCTTCACGCCCTGCGGGCACACCAGGGAGCAGGTGCCGCACGAGGAGCAGTAGTCGATGGACTTGTCGACGATCTGCCCCTTCTGGCGGAAGCGCTCGGCCTGCGGGCCGGAATACTTGGGCCCTCCGAACAGGTCGGTGACCCGCATGACGGGGCAGTTCGTCTCGCAGATCGTGCACTTCACGCACGCGTCGAGGCTGCCGCGCAGGCCCCCGACGGTGCCGTCGCCGAGGCTGATGACGTCCTCCTCCTCGACGCCCGCCGAGGACAGCCCCCCGTTGAAGGCGGGGAACATCCCGGCGATCCCTTTCGTCGTTGCCGCACTCATCGTAGTCCCTCCACAATCGTGTCCGCGGCGCGCACCGCGCTGGCGAGGGCGATGCCCTCCCCGCTCTTCTCCCTCCACCGGGTGGCGCCGGCCAGGTTGCCGCCGACCGCGTGGAGGTTGCTGTAAACGGCGCTCCCGTCGGGGCCGACGGGGCGCATCTGGTCGTCGACCGCGATCCCGGCCAGGAACAGGGGCTGGTCCTCGCCCCAGAAGTCGGCGTGCAGGAGCTGGCCCTGCGCGCCCATGACCGGCAGGCCGAAGACGGTCTCGGACACCTGGCCGTGGGAGTCGACGGCGAGGGCACCGGATTCGAAGCCCCCGGCCGCCAGGACGAAGGCGCCCGCCTCGATGGTGGTGGGCCTGCCCGCGGTGGAGATGTCGACGGAGACGATCCTGCCCGCCCGGCGCTTGAAGCCGGTGACCGCGGAGCCCATGATGAGGCGCCCCTCGTACTTGACGATCTCGCTGAGCGCGGTGTTCAGGCGCATGCCCGGCACCGACGGGGGCTGCACGGGGATCTCGAAGACCCCGTGCCCCAGGCGCTCGGCCAGGTCGGCGGCGGCGCCGGGGTCGGCCAGGCCCAGGACGGCCGGCAGTCCGACGGCCTCCCCGGCCGACAGGAGCGGTCCGATGGCGTCGGCGAGGCGCTGGCGGGCGTCCGCCTCGTCGAGGGCGCGCGCGTGGTTGGTGCCCGTGGAGTCCGCCTCCCCGGCCCGCACCTCGAAGTCGACGCTGATGGCGCGCGCCTGCAGGCGCTGGCCGTCGGGGCCCCTCTGGCGGGAGAGGTTCTCGGCCACCAGCGCCGGGTAGAAGTCCTTGAAGCGCTTCAGCCCGACGATCGCGTAGGAGGCGCCGGGGGCGGGCACGCCCGCCGCCATGGACGGCTGGTACAGGTTCGTGGGGCGCAGCGCCCCCACGCCCGTCGGTATGGCGACGTTGCGCGAGGCGTCCCCCACCAGCAAGGACGGGCCCGCGGTGTCGCGCAGCCAGTTGACGGCCTCCCCCACGAACCCGGGGGTGAAGTGGGAGTAGGGGTGGCTCTCGCGCGAGGCCACGTGGGGGCCTATCGCCTCCAGGGGGCGCTCGACGCGCTCCGGGGAGTAGCCGAGGACGTCGATGGTCCCCGTGCCCAGTTGCAGGCCGCCCACTCCCTTGGCGACCAGGGTCACCGAGGCGCCCGAGCGGGCGAGGCGGATGGCGGCGGCGAGCCCTGCGATGCCCGCCCCTATGACGACTGCGTCCCTCATCGCACGACCTCCTCGACCGGGACGGGCAGGTGCTCGACGTCGAGCGTGCCCTCGTGGATCCAGTTGTCCAGCGCCGCCTGGCGCACCTGTTTGCCGTAGAGGATGGGCCACAGGCCGATCCACCGGTTCTTCAGGAAGAGGCGCAGCAGCCCGTTGGCGCGCTCGGCGTCGATGTCGCCGCGCTCGTGGGCGATTCCGGCTGCCCGCTGGGAGCAGAACCCGCCCTGGCAGGGCCCCATGCCCAGGCGCATCTGGCGGCGCACGTCGTCGAGCTGGCTCTTGGGCAGGGTGTCCATGACCCTCTCGAGCATGGCGCGCGTGGCCATCTCGCACTCGCAGATGATCTGCTCGTGGGAGGGCCCGTCGTTGCGGGACTCGACGTTGTCGAGGCGGTGGCCGATGGTGTAGAGCCTGCCGTCCTCGGCGGGGGGAACGGCCTCGCCCGCGGTCTTGCAGGGCCGCTGCTCGCCCATCTCGGAGCACATGATGTCGACGACGCGCTCGGCCATGAGCCGGTAGGTGGTGAGCTTGCCGCCCGCGATGGTGAGCATCCCGTAGACGCCGTCGCGGCTGTGGTGGTCGATGACGCTCATGCCGCGCGCCATGTGGCGGGTGTCGGTGGCGGCGACGCGCGAGTCCTTGATGAGGGGGCGCGCCCCCGCCCACGCGTGCAGGGCGCGGGAGCGGCGGAAACCGGGGACCAGGGCCTCACCGGAGTCGAGCATCTGCTGGACCTCGTCGGCGGTGATGGCAAGGCGGTCGGGATCCTCGGCCTTGATGTCCGTGGTGCCGATGATGCACACCGTGTGGTCGGGCACCAGGATGTCCCCGTCCTCGGGCCACACGCAGCGGTTGAGGACGGTGCCAGTGAGCCGGTGGTTCATTGCGATCATGATGCCCGCGCCGGGCACCACGTCCACGCCGTGGCAGTCCCCCATGGCGGCGATCTGGCCGGCCCACGGCCCGCCGCAGTTGACGACGAAACCGCATTCGACGCGCAGGTCCTCCCCGCCCCTCTCGTCGTGGACGACGACGGCGCTGACGCGGTCGCCCTCGCGGTCGATGGAGACGACCCTGTGGTAGGTGAGGATCTTCGCGCCGTACGCCTCGGCGGAGCGGATGGCGCCCCAGACCATCTGCCAGCCGTCGACCGTGCCGTCCTCGACCTCGAAGGCCCGTTTGATGCGCGGGTCCAGGCGGGGCTCGCGCGCCAGCGCCTCCGAGACGGTGATCTCGCGGGCGGGCACTCTGGCCGCCGAGGCGCGTGCGAGGAACTGGTCGGCGTAGTCCTCCTCGTCCTGGGCCGTGGTGACGAAGAGGCCGCCCGTGGCCTCGACGGCGTTGGCGTTGATCCGTTTGACGATGGCGTTCTCCTCGGCGCACTCGGTGGCCGACTCGGGGTCGGAGGCGATGTAGCGCCCGCCCGAGTGCAGCAGGCCGTGGAAGCGGCCGGAGGTGCCCTGGGCGATGTCCGCCCGGTCCACCAGGACCGCCGAGAACCCGCGCATTGCGACATCGCGAACGACGCCCGCACCGGTGGAGCCGCCGCCGATGACGACGACGTCAGTGTGAATGGTCCTCACCGTTCGTTCCCTTCAGGTGTGAATACGAGGCACCGGCGCCTCGGTTTTGCCCACAATATTGCACCTCCAGGACCGTTTTGAACGAATCGTTCACCCACATTGCACAGATGTGCAGGTATTCCGGGGCCCAGGCGCCCCCACTCCTTGGGACGGGGAGCACCCCGACGGCGCATTTACGACGAACAACCATGCCATAATTCGATTTCACGGCCCGCGAACACACCCGCCCCGGCCTCCCCGCACCGGCGCGGCGCGGGTCACGAGCACCTAGAGTGGGGTCATGGACCACGACATCCGCGACCGCTCCGGCGAGGCCGCCAACGCCGACCCCTCCGTGCGCCCCCAGGACGACTTCTACCGGCACGTCAACGGCGGCTGGCTCGCCCGCCACAAGATCCCGGCCGACAGGCCCATCGACGGCGCCTTCCACGCACTGCGCGACCAGTCCGAGGCGCACTGCCGCGCCATCGCCGAGGCGGCGGCCGCCGGGGCCCTCGACGACCCCGACGCCGGGAGGATCGCGACCCTGTGGAACCAGTTCCTCGACGAGGGGGCCATCGAGGCCGCCGGCGCCTCGCCGATCGCCCCCGACCTGGAGGCCATCGCCCAGGCGCCCACGCGCGCGGACCTGGCCGCCCTGACGGGCCGCCTCATGCGCGAGGGCGCGGGGGGCCTCGTCAGCGCCTACGTGGGCACCAACCCCCACGACTCCTCCCAGTACATGGTCTCCCTGGTCCAATCCGGCCTCGGACTGCCCGACGAGGCGTACTACCGGGAGGACGACTACGAGCCGGTCCGCCGCGCCTACGTCGCCCACACGGCGCGCATGCTCGAACTGGCGGGCGCCCCGGACCCCGAGGGCGCCGCCGGGCGGATCATGGCATTCGAAACGGCCCTGGCCGCCCACCACCGCGACTCCGTGTCCGACCGCGACCCCCGGCTCTCGGACAACCCCACCCCCTGGGAGGACCTGGTCGCCGCCAACCCCGGTTTCGACTGGCGGGGCTGGGCCGACGGGGCGCGCCTGCCCACCGCCTCCCTGGTCGTCAACGTCGACCAGCCCGAGTTCCTGCGCGGCGCCTGCGCCCTGTGGGCGGACACCGACCTGGGCACCCTCAAGGAGTGGGCCGCCGCCTCGGTGATCGACGCGCGCGCCCCCGTGCTCTCCTCCGCCTTCGTGGAGGAGAACTTCGACTTCCACGGCCGCACCCTGGCCGGGACCGAGCAACTGCGCCCCCGCTGGAAGCGTGCCCTCGGCCTCATCGAGTCGTGCCTGGGCGAGGCGATGGGCCGCGCGTGGGTCGCCCGCCACTTCCCGCCCGCCTCGAAGGAGCGCATGGACGACCTGGTCGCCCGCCTGCTGGACGCCTACGGGCGCTCCATCCGCGCCCTCGACTGGATGGGGGACGCCACCAAGGGCCGCGCCCTGGACAAGCTGGCCGCCTTCAACCCGAAGATCGGCTACCCGCCCAAGTGGAAGGACTACTCGGGCCTGGACATCGACCCCGGCGCCCCCCTGGTCGACAACCTGCGGGCCGCCGCCTCCCACGAGACCGAGCGGGAATGGGCGCGGCTGGGCACCCCCGTGGACCGCGACCGCTGGTACATGACCCCGCAGACGGTCAACGCCTACTACAACCCGACGCAGAACGAGATCGTCTTCCCAGCGGCCATCCTCCAGCCCCCCTTCTTCGACCCCGGTGCCGACGACGCCGTCAACTTCGGCGCCATCGGCGCCGTCATCGGGCACGAGATCGGGCACGGCTTCGACGACCAGGGGTCCCGTTTCGACGAGAGGGGGAACCTGGAGAACTGGTGGACGGACCAGGACAGGGAGCGCTTCGAAGAGCGCACACGCGCCCTCATCGACCAGTACAACGCGCTCACGCCCGCGGATCTGCTGCCCGGCGCCCACACCCCGGACGAGGCGGGGGGCGCGGACGGGGCGGAGCGGCCCGACGGCGCCGGGGGCACCGGCGCGCCCCACGTCAACGGCGCCCTGACCATCGGGGAGAACATCGGCGACCTCGGCGGCCTCACGATCGCGTGGAAGGCGTGGGCGGCCGCCCTGGCAGAGCGGGGGCTGACGCCCGCCACCGCGCCCGCCGTCGACGGGCTCAGCGGGCCCGAGAGGTTCTTCCAGTCGTGGGCCCGCGTGTGGCGCACTGCGGCGCGCCCCCGCTTCGCCCGCCAGATGCTGGCGGTGGACCCGCACTCCCCCGCCGAGTTCCGCTGCAACCAGGTGCTGAAGAACTTCGACGAGTTCGCCGCCGCCTACGGCGTCGCCGAGGGCGACGGCATGTGGCTGGACCCCTCCGAGCGGGTCCGTATCTGGTGATATTGCTCAAATGACGGTCTCCCGCAACGCGGGCATCCAGTCGCACAATCAGACGAACGCGTGTCAGTATTAGACAAGCGCACGCACGAAACGCGTCATATTCGACCAACGGAAGGCGAACAATGCCAGGCCTTAACCTGACCCGCGACGAGGCGCTCGCACGCGCCGGAGTCATCAGCGAGGTCATCCGCTACGACATCGAGCTCGACCTCACCCGGGGCGACACCGACTTCGGCTCGCGCACCCGCGTCGAGTTCACCGCCGCCCCCGGCGGCGCGGCCTTCGCGGACCTGGTCTCCACCAATGTGCGTTCCATCAAGCTCAACGACCGCGACTTGGACCCGGGCGCCCACCACCAGGACTCGCGCATCAGCCTGGACGACCTGGCCGAGCACAACGTCCTCGAGGTCGACGCCGACTGCCAGTACATGCACACCGGCGAGGGCCTGCACCGCTTCGTCGACCCCGCCGACGGCAAGGCCTACACGTACTCCCAGTTCGAGGTCCCCGACGCCCGCCGCGTCTACACGACCTTCGAGCAGCCGGACCTGAAGTCCACCTTCACCCTGACCGTCAAGGCCCCCAAGGGCTGGAAGGTGTTCTCCAACGCCCCGACCCCCTCCCCCGAGGAGGACGGCGATTCCTGGACCTACCGCTTCGCGACCACGGAGAAGATGTCCACCTACATCACCGCGGTCGTGGCCGGCCCCTACGAGGGCGTCACCGACACCCTCACCTCCTCCGACGGCCGCACCATCGACCTGGGCGTGTACTGCCGGGCGTCCGTCCTCGAGCACCTGGACGCCGACGCCATCATCGACATCACGCGCAAGGGCTTCGAGTTCTTCGAGGACGCGTACGGCATCGCCTACCCCTTCACCAAGTACGACCAGGTCTTCGTGCCCGAGTACAACGCCGGGGCGATGGAGAACGCGGGTTGCGTGACTTTCCGCGACGCCTACGTGTTCCGCACGCGGCCCACCGAGGCCCAGCTGGAGTCCCGCGCCAACACGATCCTCCACGAGCTGGCCCACATGTGGTTCGGCGACCTGGTGACCATGAAGTGGTGGAACGACCTGTGGCTCAACGAGTCCTTCGCGGAGTTCATGAGCCACCTGGCCCTGGCCGAGAACACCCCGTACACGGAGGGCTGGACGGGCTTCATGGTCCGCAAGGACTGGGGCCTCAAGCAGGACCAGCTGCCCACCACCCACCCCATCACCGCCCAGATCCGCGACCTGGCCGACGTCGAGGTCAACTTCGACGGCATCACATACGCCAAGGGCGCCTCCGTGCTGCGCCAGCTCGTGTCCTACGTGGGACGCGACGCGTTCTTTGCCGGCCTGCACGAGTACCTCACCGCGCACTCCTACGCGAACGCCACCCTGGCCGACCTGCTCGGCGAGCTGGAGAAGGCCTCGGGCCGCGACCTGGCCGCCTGGTCGAAGGTGTGGCTGGAGGAGGCAGGCGTCACCCTGCTGCGCCCGTCCGTCGAGACGGACGAGGAGGGCAGGATCACGCGCCTTTCCATCGAGCAGGAGGCCTTCAGCGAGGGCGCCTCCCTGCGCCCCCACCGCCTCGCCGTCGCCGGGTACTCCCTGGACGGCGAATCCCTGCAACGGGTCTTCCACGAGGAGCTCGACGTGGACGGGGCCTCCACTGATGTGCCCTCCGCCGAGGGCGTGGCCCGCCCCGACTTCATCCTGGTCAACGACGGCGACCTGGCCTACGCGAAGATCCGCCTCGACGAGGACTCCCTGGCCTTCGCGGTCGCCAATATCACGCGCTTCACGGACTCCCTCACCCGCGGCGTCGTCATGGCCGCCGCGTGGGACATGACCCGCGACGGGCAGATGAAGGCGCGCGACTACCTGAACCTGGCGCTCACCGCTGTCCCCGCCGAGACGAACATGCAGTTGCTGACGCTGACGCTGCGCCACATCGACGAGGCCGTTCGTACTTTCGTCGCCCCCGACGCCCGCGCCGAGGCCGCCGAGACGGTGGGCAGGCGCCTGCTGCTGCTGGCCCGCACCGCCCGGTCCGGCTCCGACGCGCAGCGCATGCTGGTGGCGGCCGCCGCCCGCAACGCGTCCAACGCCGAGCAGTTCGAGGCCATCAAGGCCCTCTACGACGGGTCCGCGACCCTGGAGGGCCTGGAGTTGGACGTCGACCTGCAGTGGTCGCTGCTGATCGCCCTGGTCAGGGGCGGCGTCGCCGGGGACGCGGAGATCGACGCCCGGGAGCAGGAGGACGACACGATGACGGGCCGCCAGAACGCCGCCGCTGCCCGGGCGGCGCGCGACGACGCGGCCGTCAAGGAGCAGGTGTGGGAGCAGGTCCTTGGGGACAAGTCGATCCCCAACGACACCCGTTGGGCGATGGTCTCCGGCTTCTGGGCCCAGGCGCGGACCACCCCGTCGCTGTACGAGCCCTACGTCGAACGATACTTCGCAGCCCTGGCGCAGGTGTGGGAGGAGAACACCTTCCACACCGCCGAGGATCTGACGACCCTGCTCTTCCCCTCCGATTTGGCCGGTTACGCGCCCGGCGTCGACGTGGTGCGCGCGGGCCACGAGTGGATCGACGCCAACCCCGGCGCCCCGGCCGGAGCCGTGCGCATCATCCGCGAGCGGATCGACGTGTGCGAACGGCAGATGGCGAACCAGGTGGCCGACGCCTGAGGCTGTCCGCCACACGGTTCCCGGGTGGCAGGCGCAGTACGCTCCTCAACGCCGACGGGGACCGCAGCCATGTGCTACGGTCCCCGTCTCTTTATCCCGCCCTGTTCGTCGCGCTTTATGCGCGGCGGCGGCGCGCGTCCAGCGAAACGGTCCGGGCTCCACGGTTCACGCCGTGGGGCCCGGACCGGGGAACCTCATTCGTGCTCAGCGCACCCAGGCCCCCGAATTGTCGAAGACGCGGAGCACGCCGTCGATCCAGTGGCTGCCCGTCGCCATCTCACCGGAGGCGAACAGGTAGTACCACGCGCCGCCGACCTGCTGCCAGCCTGTGGCCATCGCGCCGGTGCTGGGGTCCAGGTAGTACCACTTCCCGGAGTCTTGCACCCAGCCTGTGGCCATCTGACCACTCGGCGCGAAATAGTACCAGCTTCCACCGATGGCCGTCCAGCCGGTGTCCATCGCGCCCGATGCGCCCAGGTGGTACCAGGCACCGCCGATCCGCTGCCAGCCTGTGGCCATCGCGCCCGATGCGCCCAGGTAGTACCAGGCACCGTCCACCTGCTGCCAGCCTGTGGCCATCGCGCCGGTGCCGGGGTCCATGTAGTAGTAGCTGCCGCCGACCAGCGTCCAGCCGCTGGCCTGGGCGCCGGAGGGAGCGTAGTAGAACCACTGGCCGCCGACCTTCGTCCAGCCGGTCACCATGTAGCCCGCCTCGTTGAATCGGTAGGTCACCCCGTCGATCTGCTCGGTGCCGTTGGTGGTGTACGAGCCATCGCTGTGCCGGTACCACCAGCCGAAGGAGTCCTGGATCCACTGGCCTTTGCCCTCCCCGGGATTCGGGTCGCGCTCCGCGCCCACGCGGACCTCGGCCGAAGACACCCAGTCGGATGCTTTGAACTCGCCGGAGATCTCGCCGGCGTTGCGGACCGAGGCGACGTACACGCCGTCGGGGACATCCCCGAAGACATCGGATCGCAGGGAGTTGTCGTGCTGGTGGTGGCTCTTGGTGCCGAACAGCGGGTCGGAGCAGTCACGCACGCAGGCGAGCGAGATCTCCCAGCCGCGAGAGGGGGTGGCGCCGGTGTAGACCCAGTCGACCTTCATGTTCGTGCGACCGGAGTCGGCAACGGCTGCCGCGGTCACCGAGTCGACGGGGAAGACCGCGTTGGGATCGTAGTCGATCGCTTTGAAGGTGATCTTCTCGGCGTGGTCCAGGCTGCGGTCGGACAGTGCGAGGCCGTGGGCCGCCATCGTGCCGATGTAGTAGGTGTGCGTTCGGTCCAGGGTGTTCTCCGGGATGGTCAGCTTCACCGTGAAGGAGCCCTTGCCTGCCTCCAGCTGGTCCGGGGTGACCCACGCGGAGGTGATTGCCCCCTCATCGCCCTTCGCGTTCATGTACTCGCCGGGTTTCCAGATCTTCTCGTCCATGAGGACCACGTAGACCCCGTTCTGGATGGAACCGGACGTGAAGTCCTTCCCCTTGACGGTGACGACGGTTTTCACCGTCGGATCGATGTCCTGGTAGGGGGACACCTCGATGCTCGGCTTCGCAGAAGGGCCAGTCGTGGGCTTGCCGGTGGGTGTCGGGGTTGGTTCTGCTGTGGGTGCAGGACTGGGGTCGGCCGTGGGCGCCGGGGTTGGTTCTGCTGTGGGTGCAGGACTGGGGTCGGCCGTGGGCGCCGGAGTCGGCTCCTGAGTGGGGCCGGGCTGGGGGGCCGGTGCGTCATCGATCTGGGGCCACGTGATCGTCACGGGCAACGCTGGCTTGCGCGCGTCCCCACTGCTGCCTGTGGAGTACCAGTAGGAGTGCTGGCCGGTCTCGCCCTGGAAGGCGACGAAATCCGCGGGCCACGACCCCCAGTTCTCGCCCGTGCGAGTCTGCGGGCTGGCGCCCTCCGGATTCTTGACCTCAACGCCCTTGTACTCGGGGGTGACGGTGATGCCGGTCTTGGTCACAGCGACGTTCTTCAAAGTCGCCAGGGTGACCTCGCGGGCCTGGAGGGGCTTGAGCGCAGCGTCGGGATCCTGCATCGAGGCGCCGAATCCGGAGACCCGGGCTTTGATGGCGCCTTGGCCGTTGGTGACCTCGAGAACGGGGTTGGTGGCGCTCCAGTAGGTCATGCCGGAGTAGTAGACGACGGTCCAAGAACCGACCCATTTGATGGACGCGGAGTTCGTCGTCGGATCAACGGTGCCCGAACCTTTCTCGATGTTGATGATCGACTCGGAGACCGCGCCGCGCGTGTTGGTGCGCGCGCCCGTGCGGGTGAGGCACTTGTTCGCCCACGTCTGGGCGACGAGTTGGCCGTCCGCGTTCGGTTTGAGGATCGAGACGTTGCCGTCCTTAGGCCGCCAGAGGACGTCCTGGTCGGGGCCGCCGACCAGGAACTCTCCGTCTGAGCCGGACTGCACGTTGTTCGGCCACTGGCCGCCGCCCGAGTTCCCCGACACCATCGCACTGAAGAAGTTGCAGGTGCCCGGCGCGTAACCGGCGGAGCCGGATTCGTCGTTCATAGCCCATTGGAAGACCGCTGAGGAGACCTGGCTGCCCCCCTCGTCGGTTCCGGCGTGAGCGGCGTTCGCCGTCACGATGGGCGCGGCAAGAACTGCCGCAGTGGTAAAGGCCGCCACTGCAGCGCCACGAAGGCGTTGTGCGCGCATCACTTCCCTCTCTGAACTTAGTAGTTCGAATATAAGCGCAAGTTAGCCTACCCTAACGTGCGAAGTGGCACAAGGCGCCTGATGGCGCCGTCCGTCTCGGCGCCCTTCGAAGCGGAACGGGTCCGGGTGGCTGACGCCGCCCGGACCCGTTCCCGCGCTATTCGCGTGCGCTACTTGCCTTTGCGCCTTTTGGCGACCAGCATCGCGCCAACACCGATCCCCAGGACGATGAGCGCGCCGATCCCCAGGACCAGGGTCATGGATCCCGTGCTCGCCAGGTTCGCCGCCCGAGCGCCAGTGGCGGCTCCCTTGTCAGCGGCCCCTGGGGCTCCCCCTCCGTTGTTCGTCCCATTGGCGGCACCCGGCCCGGCGCCACCGGCCTCCGTGGAAACGCTCTGCCCGCCTTTCCCGTCACTGCCCGCGGCAGGGCTGGACTGCTGCGATGCAGCGGGGGAAGGCGCAGCGCTGGACTGCTCCGATGGAGCAGGGCCAGCCGGTGCGTTGGACTGCTGCGCCACGGAAGCCGGGGCCGCAGGAGCGCCGGTGGCCCCTGATTGGGCGGGGCCGACGGGCTGCTGCTGGCCCGTCGTGGCCAGGCACGCGGCCAGTTTCTTCCGGTACGCCTCGACCGGGTAGTACGAGGAGTTCGTATTGGGCGTGGAGACGACGACGCCCCCGTCGGGCTGCGGACGCACGCCCGTCTGGGAGCCGATGGACTCGGCGATCCCGTCCAGTGCCGCAGTGGCGGCCTTGAGGTTCTCGACCGCTTGCGAGTACGCGGACTGGGGATCCGCCAGGAAGTCGTCCAGGGCCTTCTGGGCGGCGTCCACAGCGGCCTGGGCCTGGGCGACGGCGGAGCCGTCAGCGGTGGGCGCGGGATCCGGCGTCGTGGAGGGGGCCGGGGACGGGGATGCCCCGTCCTTCGCGGGGAGGGACGAGGGGGCGACCGGGAGGGCCTGGGCGGGCAGGTCCCCGACGATGGCGGTCCACGCCGCCTGCTTCTGCTTGACGCCGTCCCCGGCCAGACCGGAGACGTAGTCCGTGTTGTCCGCGTTGAAGGCCGCCCCGTCGAAGCCGTAGGCGCTGGCGGTGTCGCCCGTCGTGTGGAACCGGGAGAGGTCGATCGACCCCTTGTCCGAGATCGCGTAGAACTTCTGCGTCCCCCACACGGTCAGTCCGCCGTCCGCGAGGTCGCCGATGTGCACGCCCACCCCGACGACGTTGTTCTCCGCGAGCATGTTCTTGTCGTGGCCCTGGGAGTTCTTCCACTGCTCGAACAGGTCGGAGGCCGCCTGGTCGGGCGTCTTGTACTCGTTGCCCCTGGCCCCCAGTTGCGCTCCGAAGTTGCGCATCGAGTTGTAGGCGATGTTCTCGCCCGCGTAGTTCGTCGAGGCGCCGTCCAGGCTCTGCGACCCGAGGTACCGGAACTCGGGGTCGTGGTTGAAGTCGTTATCGACCGCCATGTGCTTGGACCAGGCGCGCGAGTCGGTGGTCAGGGTGTCGGAGACGACCAGCGGCGGCAGGCCCGCGTTGGCGCGGTAGGCGTTCATCTTCTGGACGATGAGGGCCTCGATGACCTGCGCCTGGGTGGAGTGGTCGACCTTCGACCAGTCGACCCAGCCGATGCCCCGGGACGGCTCGGCCGCGGGCTGGGTGGCCGTCGGCTGCGCGGTCGGGGCGGGAGCGGCCTTCGCGGCCTCCAGCGCCGCCTGGGCGTCGGCGAGGGTCTGGCGCAGCTGCGCCTCGGTGGCCGTGGTCCCGCCGTTGGCGGTGTTGCGGGCGGCGGTCTCCGCGGCGACGGCGTCGGCGTAGGCGCTGAGGGCGGGGTTGTACTCGCTATCGATCCGCCCATGCGCGGCGAGCAGCGCGGGGCACACGGCGTCGGCCGGGGGCGCGCCGTTCTCGGCGAGCGCGGGGATGACGACGAAGGAGGCCGCCACTGTAGTCGCTGCGGCGACGATCGACATGTGCGTGCGCGACAGTTGGAAGGTCATCGGCAACCGGCCTAACACTCAGAGGACAGGACATTCAAATCTTGCCATCCGGTTTGGGAAACTTCAAACACCCCTACCGGCCCTTTGCTGGCGTTCCGCACCATTCCAACGTTCGCGCCGACCACCCCCTTCCCGCTGGTCTCACATGGCGATACCAAAACGTTATACTCGGTCCAGGGGGAGAAGCCTGCCGGGGACGGGGCAGTGCTGGTGCGCACGGGCGGAGCGCCCTCGCCGCACAACGAAAGGCTCCAATGCGAGCGCATTGGAGCCTTTTGGTGGAGCTAGGGGGATTCGAACCCCCGACCTCTTCCATGCCATGGAAGCGCGCTACCAACTGCGCCATAGCCCCGTGTTCCGTTCGCCGCCCCTCGGCGACTCGACAACCTTAGCGGACCGTCGAAGAGGCGCGCAAATCAAGAATAGTGCCGCTCGTCACACGCTGTTCCTCGCTGTCGGCCGCTCCCCCGTTTACCGGTTTCTCCGGCGCTCCGGGCGCGAACGCCCACTCGCCAGGGGCCTTGCTTCGCCGATTCAGCGGGCGGTAGTGTGGGCGATGAGCACGTCCGGCGCGATCAATCGGTTATGGCTAAGGAGCTGTCGTTGCCATGGTGGCTGAGGATCTGGGTTTTGATCAGGGGCGTTATGAGGGGGCGTTGGCGTTTCCGGAGTCGCGCTATGCCGATTCGGCTCCCGAACGTTTCCCGTCTTCTCCCGGGGCTGGTTCGGGTGCTTCGGGTTCGGCTGGTGGTGGTTGGCCGGGCGCCAGTGGGGCAGGTGGTGGCGCGCCGGGGGTGGGCCCCCGGCGCCAGGGGCTGCGCCCGGCTGTCCGCTGTCTGGGTTTGCCGCGGGTCCTCGGTCGCAGGGCTGCTGGTCGTCTTGTTCCGCGCCGCCGGTTGGGCGGTCTGCGGGGTGTGGGTCGTGGTGTGGTGGTGTGGGTTCTGGTGGTGTGCGCGGGTGTGGTGGGGGCGCCTGTGGCGTGGGGGGTGGAGGAGATCGGGACGCAGGATTATGTGGATGCCCTGGGGTTGGGCGAGGGGATCGCGTCGGGGTCGTTGGGGGCGGGTGTGGGCATCGGCGTGATCGACGGGCCCGCGGACACGTCGGTGCCGGAGCTGGCGGGCGCCGATGTGACGGTGAGGCCGATGTGCGATTACACGGCCTCTGATATGAGCCGCTCGCACGGCACCGCTGTGGTGTCGGTGCTGGCGGCCCGCGGCTACGGGGTGGCCAGGGGCGCCCGGATCATCAACTACGCCATCCCCAGCGACAGCGACGCCAAGACACCGGATTGTGCGGGGGCGGGCGTGGCCCACGCGATCGGGGCGGCCGTGGCCGACGGGGTCCGGGTCGTCTCGATCTCCCTTTCCAGCGATGTCTGGGTCGATAACGCGGCGCGCGAGGCCGTGGCGATGGCGGTGGCCCATGGTGTCGTGGCGGTGGTGGCGACGGGCAACGAGGGCGCGGTGGATCCTCCTGATTCGTATGCGTCGATGAACGGGACCGTGGGGGCGGGTGCCTCGGACGGGCAGGGGCGGATCAAGGACTACTCGAACCGCGGTCGGGGACTGACGGTCCTGGCCCCGGGCGACATCCGCTGGCACAATCTTGCCGCAAGGCGGATCGAAAAGGCCACGGGCACGTCGTACGCGACTCCGGTCGTGGCGGGCCTTGTGGCGGTGGCCATGGGCGAGTGGCCGGGGGCGACCTCCAACCAGGTCCTCCAGGCCCTGGTCGCCACCGCCACAGCGGGGCCCACCGGCCAGCCCCTGGTCAGCCCGGGGGGTTTGAACCGCACGGATCCGGGCCAGTACCCCGATGAGAACCCCCTGATGGACAAGTTCCCCGGCACCGAGCCCAGCCCGGCCACGGTCGCCGACTACCGCGACGGCCTCCTGGCCACCGCCTCCGTGTTCGACAACGACCCCTCCTACACCTACCGCGGCACCGACCCGGACGTGGTGCGCTCCCACCCCGACCGCACCGCCCTGGGCACCTCCCCCCGCTACCACGCCCCGCACGACCAATAGGCCACTGGACGGGACCGACCGGCCGTGGGTTAGCGGCCGTTACAGACCGGCAGGCGAGCGCCTAAGCGCCCAGCACGTCCTCGCGCACCCCGACGTTGTGCGCGGCCAGGCGCCAGCCCAGGGACACGGTCCCCCTGCGCTTGGCGTGCGCGATCGGCACCAGCTCCGACCAGTGGCAGTTGTCCACGCCGCGCAGCCCGTCGAAAGCGTCAGGATCCAACCCCAGCAGCGACGTGATCCCCCGCGCGATCGCGCTCCCGTGCGAGACGACGAGGAGCGTCTGGCCGTCACGGCACTGGCCCTCCGCCTCCAGCACCGCGTCGCGCATCCGCCGCCCCACGGCCCCCGACGGCTCGACCCCGGCCTCGGGGCACTCGCCGCACGCGCGCCACTGGGCGACCTGGGCGGGGTAGAGCTCGACGAGCTCGGCGAAGGTGTGCCCCTCCATCCTCCCGAAATCCCGCTCGGTGAGGCGCTCGTCGACGAAGGGACCGTCCAGGGGCCTGCCCACGGCCTCGAAGACATCGGCGAGGATCCGCGCTGTCATGCGCGCGCGCAGCAGGGGCGAGCAGATGAGGCGCGCCCCGCCGCCCGTGCGCGCGCCGGAGTCGGCGTTCACGCCCACCTGTTCGCCCGGCCCGCTCAAGCGGGTGGCGAGAACGCCCGCCGCCGCGCGCGCCTGGGCCATCCCCCGCTCGTTGAGGGGCTGGTCGGCGCGGCCCTGGAAGCGCCGCTCGACGTTGAAGTCCGTCTGCCCGTGGCGCACGAGCACGATCCTGCGGCCGCCCACGTCACGCACCGCCTTCCGCCGCCGCGTGGGCGAGTGATCGGGCGGCGGCCTCGCGCCGCGCGGCTTCGGCGCCGTCCTCCAAGCGGGTGGCGGGGCAGTCCCCCCACAGCCTCTCCAGGGCGTAGTACTCGCGGTCCTGCTGGCCCATGACGTGCACGACGAGGTCGGAGTAGTCGATGAGGATCCAGGTCCCCCCTCCGCGCCCCTCGATGTGGGCGGGGCGCAGGCGGACGGCGCGGGCGACTCGGTCCATGACCTCCTCCGCGACCGCGCTCACCTGGCGCGGCGTCGGCGCCGACACCACGACGAAGGCGTCGGCCAGGTCCATGCGGGAGCGGACGTCGACGAGCACGGGGTCCGCGCCCCCGCGCTCATGGGCGGCGGCCGCGACCAGGGCGGCCAGGTCAGTGGTCTGGGCGGGAAGGGACATGGACATGGTCCTCCACGGGGGCTCCGGGCCTGTACAGGCCGTGTTTGCTGATGTACTGGACGACCCCGTCGGGCACCAGGTACCACACGGGCTTGCCCTGGGCGACGCGGGCGCGGCAGTCCGTCGACGATATCGCCATCGCGGGCACCTCCACCAGTGACACCGCGCTCCCGGGCAGCCCCTGGTCGGCCAGGACGTGCCCCGGCCTGGTCACGCCCACGAAGTGCGCCTGCTCGAAGAGCGCGTCCGAGTCCTTCCACTGCGCGATGTGCGCCAGGGCGTCCGCCCCGGTGATGAAGGCGAAATCCGCGTCCGGGTACTGCGCGCGCAGGTCCGCCAGGGTGTCGACCGTGTAGGTCGTGCCCCCGCGGTCGATGTCCACGCGGGACACCGCGAAACGCGGGTTCGAGGCGGTGGCGATCACCGTCATGAGGTAGCGGTGCTCCGCGGGGGTCACGCGCCTGCCCTCCTTGAAGGGCTGCATCGAGGCGGGGACGAAGACGACCTGGTCCAGGTCGAAGGCGTCCATCACCTCGGAGGCGGCGACCAGGTGCCCGTGGTGGATCGGGTCGAAGGTGCCGCCCATGATGCCGATGGCCCGCCTGCGGCTGGCCGGGGTCCGCGGGGCGGCCGCCCCGTCGGAGGCCGTCTCGGTCCCGCTCACGGGCGGATCGTCCCGTCGCCCTCGATGATCCACTTCGTGGTCGTCAGCTCCGCCAGCCCCATGGGGCCCCGCGCGTGCAGTTTCTGGGTGGAGATCCCCACTTCGGCCCCCAGTCCCAGCTGGCCGCCGTCCGTGAAGCGCGTCGAGGCGTTCACGGCGATGGCGGCGGAGTCCACGCCCGCGCGGAACGCGTTCGCCGAGGCGAGCGACGGCGTGCAGATCGCCTCGGTGTGCCCGCTGGAGTAGGCGCGGATGTGGTCGATGGCCTCCTCGATGGAGTCCACGACCCTCACGGCCAGTTCCATCGCGAGGTACTCGGTGGCCCAGTCCTCCTCGGTGGCCTCCCGCAGCATCGCCGGGTCCACGCCCGCCCCGGCCGCGCACTCCAGCGCCGCGGGGTCGCCGTGCACGAGCACGCCCGCGCCCGTGAGCTCGCGCAGGACCGCCGGCAGGAAGGTGGGCGCGGCGTCGCGGTGGACCAGCAGCGTCTCCGCGGCGTTGCACACGCCCACGCGCTGGATCTTCGCGTTCATGACGATGCGCAGCGCTGCCTCCTCGTCGGCGCCCGCGTCCACGTACACGTGGCAGTTGCCGGTCCCAGTCTCGATGACGGGCACCGTCGAGTGGGAGACGACCGCGTTGATCAGGCCCGCCCCTCCCCTGGGGATGAGCACGTCGATGCCACCGCGCGCCACCATCATGGCGTTGGCGCCAGCCCTGCCCCACGGGTCGACCGTCTGGACGAGGTCGGCGGGCAGCCCCACCGACTCCAGGGCGCCCCGCATGGCGCCGACGAGCGCGGCGTTGGACGCCTCGGCGGCGCTCCCCCCGCGCAGGACGACGGCGCTGCCCGCCTTGAGGGCCAGGACCGCGGCGTCCACCGTCACATTGGGGCGCGCCTCGTAGATCATGCCGACGACGCCCATGGGGACGCGGACCTGGGTGATCCTCAGGCCCAGTTCGTTCGTCGTGCCGCGCACGACCTCGCCAACGGGGTCGGGCAGCGCCGCGACCTCGCGCACGGAGGCCGCTATGGCCCCCAGGCGCTCGGACGTGAGCTCGAGGCGGTCGAGCAGGCCCTCCGCCATGCCGTTGGCGCGCCCGCGCTCCATGTCGCTGGCGTTGCCCGCCAGGATCTCCCCGGCCCGCTCCACGAGCGCCGAGGCGATCGCCTCCAGCGCGGCGTTCTTGCGCGCGGGTGACGCGCCCGCCAGGACGCGCGACGCGCTGCGCGCCGCCGACGTCACCGACCCGATGTCCACATTCTCATCCATCCGCCAATCATGGCACACTTCGCGCCCGCCGCGTCACAGCAGCGGGGCCAGGTCGTCGCGGTGCACGACGGGGCGCACGTGCTCCCACCCGGTCCCCTCCAGCTCCGGTGCGCTGCGCCCCGCGATCGCGGCCAGCGAATCCGCGTCGTAGGACACGATGCCGCGGGCCACCAGACCGGTCGGCGAGGCGATGTCGACGACATCGCCCGCGTCGAAGTGGCCGGCCACGGAGACGACCCCGGCGGCCAGCAGGGACTTCTTGCCGACAGTGATGGCGCGGGCGGCGCCGGCGTCGACGACGAGCTCTCCGCGCGAGGGGGCGGCGTGGGCAATCCACAGGCGCCGCGAGGCGGGCCGCTCGTGAGTGGGGGCGAACCACGTGCCAGTGCCCTTCCCCGACAGCGCCTCCTCGACCTTGTCGGCGTTGGCCAGCAGGACGCCGATGCCCGAGGCGGAGGCCATCGTGGCGGCCTGGACCTTCGACGCCATCCCCCCGGTGCCGACCTTCGACCCTGCCCCGGTCACCAGGACGCTCATGAGGTCGTCCGTGGAGTCCACGCGCTCGATGAGGCGCGCGCCCGGGCGCGAGGGAGGGGCCGTGTACAGGCCGTCGACGTCGGTGAGCAGGACGAGCGCGTCCGCCTGGACCATCTGCGCGATGATCGCGGCCACGCGGTCGTTGTCGCCGAAGCGCAGTTCCCGGGTGGTCACCGCGTCGTTCTCGTTCACGATGGGGACGACGCCCAGGGACAGCAGGCGCCCCAGCGCGGCGGTGGCGTTGGTGTAGTGGTCCCTGGCCATGACGTCCTCGGTGGTGAGCAGGACCTGGGCGGCGTCGACGTGGTGGGTGTGGAACGCCGCCGTCCACCTCGCCACGAGGAGGCCCTGCCCCATGGCCGCGGCCGCCTGGACGGAGGCGAGGTCGGAGGGCTTGGAGGCGAAGCCCAGGGGGTCCAGTCCGGCCGCGACGGCGCCCGAGGAGACGATCACGGCCTGCCTGCCGCCCCTGCGCCAGCGGGCCACGACGCGGGCGACGGCGTCGATGCGGTTGAGGTCGAGGCCCCCGTCGGGGCGCGTGAGCGACGACGAGCCGATCTTGACGACGACCCGGCGCGCCTCGGAGAGCGCCCTCACCTGTCCCCTCCCCCGTCGGCGGCGTCCGTCCAGTGGCCCGCGGCGCGCTCGGTCCACAGCTCCTCGCGGGCGGCCGCCTTGGCGTCCATGGCCTGGTGGTAGGCCTGGCGCCTTTCCTTGTTGGTGCGGCGGGCCGACTGGTCGATGCGCGAGTCCGTCCCCCGCGAGCCCAGCAGCTCCGGGCCGGTCGTCAGCGTCGGCTCCCAGTCGAAGACCACGCCGCCGTCCAGCTCCCCGATGACGACGGCGTCCCCGGCGACGGCCCCGGCTTTGACGAGTTCGTCCTCGACGCCCGCCGCGGCGAGGCGGTCCGCCAAGTAGCCCACCGCCTCGTCGTTGGCGAAGTCGGTCTGGCGCACCCAGCGCTCCGGCTTGTCGCCCCTGACCTGGAAGATCTCCTCGCCGTCCTTGCGGGTGCGGCGCACGCTGACGGCGGTGCGCTGGCCGACTGCTCGGGGCCGGATCACGGGCCGCGCGGCCTCGAGGGCGGGGCGCCGGGCGCGCTCGCGCTCCACGATCCCCGCCAGCGCGAAGGAAAGCGCCCGAAGCCCCTCGTGGGAGACGGCGGAGACCTCGAACACGGGCCACCCGGTCGCCTCCAGTTCGGGGCGGACGATCTCGGCCAGGTCCCGCCCGTCGGGCACGTCCACTTTGTTGAGCACGATGACGCGGGGGCGCTCCATGAGCGGGACGTGGCCCTCCAGCCCGCCCAGGTCGCCCTGGTAGGCGCCCAGCTCGGCCTCGATGGTGCGCAGGTCGTCGACGGGCGTGCGCTCGGCCTCGTAGACGGCGGTGTCGAGCACGTGGACGATGACCGCGCAGCGCTCGATGTGGCGCAGGAAGTCCAGGCCCAGGCCCTTGCCCGCGGACGCGCCGGGGATCAGGCCCGGCACGTCGGCCATCGTGTAGCGCACGTCCCCGGCCGCCACGACGCCCAGGTTGGGGACCAGGGTCGTGAAGGGGTAGTCCGCGATCTTGGGGCGCGCGGAGCTCATCGCCGCGATCAGCGACGACTTGCCCGACGACGGGAAGCCCACGAGGGCCGCGTCGGCCACCGACTTGAGTTCGAGGACGACGTCGCGCTCCTCTCCGGGCTCGCCCAGCAGCGCGAACCCCGGGGCCTTGCGGGCCTTCGAGGCCAGGGCCGCGTTCCCCAGGCCGCCCCTGCCGCCCTGGGCGACGACGAAGCGCGCGCCCGCCCCCGTCAGGTCGGCCAGCAGCTCCCCCGACGTGGATTTGACGACCGTCCCGTCGGGGACGGGCAGGACGATGTCGGCGCCGTTCTTGCCCTGGCGGAAGTCGCCCATCCCCTGCGTGCCGTTCTGGGCCCTCTGGTGGGGCGAGCGGTGGTAGGTGAGCAGCGTCGTCTCCTGGTCGGAGACCTCGAGGACCACGGAGCCGCCGTCCCCGCCGTCCCCGCCGTCGGGTCCCGCCAGCGGCTTGAACTTCTCCCGTTTGATGGAGGCGACGCCGTTGCCCCCGTTGCCGCCCGCCGCGTGCAGTGTCACGCGGTCGACGAAGTCTGCCATGGTCCCTCCTGCGGGGTCGTGGATGTGGGGAAAGGGCGCCCGGCACTGCCGGACGCCCTCGTCGCGCGGTCGGTCTCAGGCGGAGGCGGACTCGACCACGGAAACGACTCGGCGGTCGCGCTTGCGCCCGAACTCCACCTCTCCCGCGCGCAGGGCGAACAGGGTGTCGTCCTTGCCGCGCCCGACGCCGTCACCGGGGTGGAAGTGGGTGCCGCGCTGGCGGACCAGGATCTCGCCGGCGTTGACGCGCTGGCCGCCGAAGCGCTTGACGCCCAGTCGCTGAGCGTTCGAATCACGGCCGTTGCGCGAGGAGCCGAGGCCCTTCTTGTGTGCCATCAGGAACTGCTTTCTGCTCGATTGATCCGGGGGTCAGGCGATCTCGGTGATCTTGACGACCGACATCTTCTGGCGGTGGCCCTGACGCTTGCGGTAGCCCGTCTTGTTCTTGTACTTGATGATCGAAATCTTCGGGCCCTTCGCCGAGTCGACGACCTCGGCCTTGACGGTGACCCCGCCCAGCTTGGCCGCGTCGACGGTGATGGCGTCGCCATCCACCAGCATCAGCGGCTTGAGCGACACGCTGGAGCCGATCCCCTCTGCCAATTTGTCGACGACGACGACGTCACCGACGGACACCTTTTCCTGCCGGCCGCCAGCCTTGACGATCGCGTAGACCACGTTGGAGCTCATCTCTTCTCGTTCTCGGAACGGAAACGCCCGCGGCTCCGAGGAGCCGGATCCGCGTCCCGTTGGCGCTTGTTGCGCCGACGATCAAATCTAGCGGAAATCGTTGCCCGATAGCAACCTGGCGCGACCCGCGGGCGCAGCGTCCCGCTGTGCTGTTCCACACCCCGCCCGGCCCCGCGCCCCGCGCCCGGAGCGGCGCGGGGCGCGGCCGTCATCCCGCGTC
>NZ_CP017298.1:411234-413425 GCF_001746855.1 Pauljensenia hongkongensis
GGCGATGGCGCTCAGCGCCTCCTTGGCGCGCCCGTGGTCGGCGGCCTGCTCGCCACCGGCCCGGCGCCCCTCGGCGCTCTTCTTGGAGCGCTTGGAGCCCTTGCCGTTCTTGTCGGAGGCGCCCGGGTGCTCGACGGGGTGGGAGTGGACGATGAAGCCACGGCCCTCGCAGGCGCCGCACTGGGTGGAGAACGCCTCGACGAGCCCCTCCCCCACGCGCTTGCGCGTCATCTGGACCAGGCCCAGCGAAGTGATCTCCGTGACCTGGTGCCGGGTGCGGTCGCGCCCCAGGCACTCGACGAGGCGGCGCAGCACCAGGTCCCGGTTCGACTCCAGCACCATGTCCACGAAGTCGATGATGACGATCCCGCCGATGTCGCGCAGGCGCAGCTGCCGGACGATCTCCTCCGCGGCCTCGAGGTTGTTGCGGGTGACCGTCTCCTCCAGCGTCCCCCCGGCGCCGATGTACTTGCCGGTGTTGACGTCGATGACCGTCATCGCCTCGGTGCGGTCGATGATGAGGGTCCCTCCGCTGGGCAGCCAGACCTTGCGGTCCATGCCCTTGGCCAGTTGCTCGTCGATGCGGTGGGCGTGGAAGACGTCGTCCGCGCCCACCCATTGCTCCACGCGGTCCGACAGCTCGGGGCTGAGCTCGTCGACGTACTCCTTGACGGTGGCGTAGGTCCCCCGGCCCTGGATGACCAGGCTCGTGAAGTCCTCGTTGAAGATGTCGCGCACGACCCGCACGGCGAGCTCGGGCTCCCCGCGCATCAGGGCGGGCGCGCTGCGGGTGGACTTCTGCTTGGCGCGCACGTCCTCCCACTGCTTCGTCAGTCGGGCCACGTCCGCGCGGATCTGCTCCTCGGAGGCGCCCTCGGCGGCGGTGCGCACGATGACGCCCGAACCGGAGGGGACGACCTGCTTGAGGATCTTCTTGAGGCGGGCGCGCTCCTTGTCGGGCAGCTTGCGCGAGATCCCCATCATCGAGCCGTTGGGGATGAGCACCAGGTAGCGGCCGGCCAGTGTGATCTGGCTGGTCAGGCGCGCCCCCTTGTGCCCGATGGGGTCCTTCGTGACCTGCACGAGCACGGAGTCGCCGGACTTGAGGGCCGACTCGATGCGCCGCGGCTTCCCGTCGAGGCCGACGGCGTCCCAGTTGACCTCGCCGGCGTACAGGACGGCGTTGCGCCCGCGCCCGATGTCGACGAACGCGGCCTCCATCGAGGGCAGGACGTTCTGGACGCGCCCCAGGTAGATGTTGCCGACGGCCGATTTGGAGGTGCGGCGCGCGACGTAGTGCTCGACGAGGAGGTCGTCCTCGAGGATGGCGATCTGGTCGAGGCCCTCGTGGTCGCGGATGACCATGGTGCGCTTGACCGACTCGCGGCGGGCGAGGAACTCCGACTCGGTGATCGAGTGGCGCCTGCGGCCCTCCCGGCGCCCCTCCCTGCGCCGCTGCTTCTTCGCCTCCAGGCGCGTCGAGCCCTTGAGGGCCTTCACCTGGTCGGTCAGGTCGCCGCCGGCTTCCGCCTCGTCGGAGGAGCGGGGGCGCCGACGGCGGCGCCTGCGGCCGCCCTCCCCTTCCGCCTCGTGGGCGTCCTGCTCCTGGGGATCGGCGGCGGAATCCTCCTTCTTCGCGCGCCTGCGGCGCTTGGGGGCGGGCGCCTCGCCGTCCTCCTGCGGGCCCGTGCCCTCCCCATCGGCGGACGGGGCCTCCGCGGAGGACCTCTTGCGGGTCCGGCGCTTCTTGGGCGGCGCCCCGGCCGCCCCGTCGTCGTCGGGAACGCCCTTGGCGTCCGCTCCTGCGCCGTCCTCGGGGGCGGTCCGGCTGGAGCGCCTCCTGCGGGGGGAGGCCTCCTTGGGCTCGTCGCCTGCGTCCGCGCTGCGGCGCGAGGGGGCCTCGTCGGGGCCGCCCGCTCCCGCGGGCTCCTGGAAGACGGGCGCCTGGAAGAGCAGGGATGCCGCCGTCGCGACGGGCGCGGGGGAATCAAGTTCGGGGGTCACGGTTCTCCAATTGTGGGCGGTCCCCCGTGCCAGGATCCGTCCTTCCTCAATCGCCCGCTGGGGGCGGAAACCTAGTGGGCCGCGAACGCGGCACGGCCGGAGGCGCGCGTGCGCGCCGCGTCGGCACTCGTTGTGGGGGCACGCCCACAACGCCCATCCGCAACCATTGTCTCACAGGAGTCAAGCC
>NZ_CP017298.1:414307-417212 GCF_001746855.1 Pauljensenia hongkongensis
AAAACTCGATGTCCGAGCGCACCGGGCCCGCGTAGCCAAGCCTCCGCGCGGGCGCGCGCGGAGAACTCAGGGACTAGGCGGTAGTGCGGGAAACCCCACCCCGTCCGCCATCTGCACGCGCGCACTCGTCGTTTGCGCTACATTATCTACGAACCCGTGACGAAGGTCCCAGACTATCGGCGCGGCCCATCCCCACTCACCCACATGTAAGAAGGCACACATGACCCTCGCGCAAACGGCGTTAGATGCGGTCACGATCGGGCGCTGGCAGTTCGCCATCACCACCGTCTACCACTTCGTCCTGGTCCCCCTGACCATCGGCCTGTCCCTGCTGGTCGCCATCATGCAGACCATCTGGCACCGCACCGGCAAGGAGCACTGGCTCAGCGCAACCCGCTTCTTCGGCAAGCTCCTCCTCATCAACTTCGCCCTCGGAGTCGCCACCGGCATCGTCCAGGAGTTCCAGTTCGGGATGAACTGGTCGGAGTACTCCCGTTTCGTCGGCGACATCTTCGGCGCCCCACTGGCGGTCGAGGCCCTCCTCGCGTTCTTCCTGGAATCCACCTTCCTCGGCCTGTGGATCTTCGGATGGGGCCGCCTGTCCAAGCGCGCCCACCTGGCGTCCATTTGGTGCGTCGCCCTGGGGACGATGTTCTCCGCGGCCTGGATCCTGGCAGCCAACGCGTGGATGCAGCACCCCGTCGGAGCCCGCTTCAACCCGGCGACCGGGCGCGCCGAGCTCGACGGCGTCTCAGGGTTCCTCGAGCTCATCACCTCGGGCGTCTACCTCAGCGAGTTCGCCCACGTCATCACCTCCGCGTGGCTGGTCGCCGGCTCCTTCGTCGCGGGCATCTCCATCTGGTGGATGGTGCGCTCCGCGCGCGAGGGCTCCCAGCAGGCCGCCGACCACGCGCGCGGCGTCTGGCGTCCCATCGCCCGCTTCGGCCTGGTCGCAGTCCTCATCGGCGGCCTGGGCACCGCCGCCTCCGGCCACATCCAGGGCCAGGAGATGGTCGAGGTCCAGCCCATGAAGATGGCCGCCGCGGAGGGCATCTGCGTCGACACGGAGGGCGCGGCCTTCACCATCGCGCAGTTCGGCTCGTGCCCCCTGGGCGACGACTCCCAGCCCCTCCAGATCATCCGCGTCCCCGGGGTCGCCTCCTTCATGTCGCACAACTCCTTCACCGCCGCCTCCGAGGGCGTCGCCGACATCCAGGACCGCATGGTCGCCCTGCTCAACGCCGACCCCGACTTCACGGCGAAGTACGGGGACGCCTCCGCCTACGACTTCCGGCCCCCGCAGATGGCGGTGTTCTGGTCCTTCCGCCTCATGATCGGACTGGGAGCGGCCTCCTTCGCACTGGCGGCGTGGGGGCTGTGGGCGACGAGGCGGGGGCGGGCGCCCGGCTCGCTACGGCTCTCGCAGCTGGCCCTGGCCAACATCCCCATGCCCTTCGCCGCCGCGTCCTTCGGCTGGATCTTCACCGAGATGGGCCGCCAGCCGTGGGTGGTGGCCCCCAACCTGGGCGCCCTTTCCAGCGGATCCCCGCTCGGCTCGGTCGCGCTCATGACCCAGATGGGCGTCTCCCCCAACGTCCCCGCGTGGCAGATGCTCACCACCCTCATCCTCTTCACCGTCCTCTACGGCGTGCTCGGGTTCATCTGGTACCTCCTCATGAAGCGGTACGCCCTGGAGGGCATCCGCACGGCGCCCGCCAGGGCCGCGGCCGCCAGCGCCGAATCCGCAGACGACCTCGCCTTCGGGTACTGAGGGCTAAGGAGCACCCCATGACACTGTCAATCCTGTGGTTCATCCTCATCGCCGTCCTGTGGACGGTCTACCTCGTCCTCGAGGGCTTCGATTTCGGCGTCGGCATGCTGCTGCCCCTGGTGGCCAAGGACGACCGCGAGCGCACCCAGACCGTGCGCACGATCGGCCCCCACTGGGATGGGAACGAGGTGTGGCTGCTCACCGCCGGCGGCGCCACCTTCGCCGCCTTCCCGGAGTGGTACGCCACGATGTTCTCCGGCATGTACCTGGCCCTCTTCCTCGTCCTCGTGTGCCTCATCGTGCGCGTCGTGGCCCTGGAGTGGCGCTCGAAGATCGCCGCCGAGAAGTGGCGGCGCACCTGGGACTGGATCCACACGGCCTCGGCGTGGCTGGTGCCCCTGCTGCTGGGCGTCGCCTTCGCGAACTTCGTGCAGGGCATGATGATCGAGGTCGTCGACCAGCGCTCCGGGATGGTCGTGGATCCCACGGCCGTCGCCTCGTCGCTGGCCACCGCCACCCACCAGCTCACCGGCGGGTTCTTCTCGCTGCTCACGCCGTACACCGTCCTGGGCGGCGCGGTCCTGGTGTCCGTGTGCCTGGCGCACGGCGCCCAGTTCCTGGCCCTGAAGACCGAGGGCGAGGTGCGCGAGCGCGCCAACGCCATCGCCGCTCCCGCCACCATCGGGGCGACCGCCCTGGCGGTCGTGTGGATGATGTGGGGGCAGTTCGCGTTCACGACGAACGTGCTCGCATGGCTGCCGCTGGTGGTCGCCGCCCTGGCGGTCATCGTCTCCACGGTCCTCAGCCAGCAGACGCTGCGCCACGAGAGGCGCTCCTTCGCGGCGTCGTGCACGGCCATCGCCGCCACGGTGGCGTGGGTGTTCGCCGCCATGGCGCCCGCCGTGCAGAAGTCGTCGATCAATCCCGCGTACTCGCTCACCATCGACCAGGCGTCGTCCACGCAGGCGACGCTGACCGTGATGGCGGTCGTCGCCGCGTGCCTGGTGCCCGTGGTGGCCGCTTACGTGGCATGGTCGTACTGGGTGTTCCGCGCGCGCGTGGGGCCGGACGACGTCAGTACGAGGACGGGCCTGCCCTTGGGGAGGATCCGCCTGGGCGGGAACTTCCTGGTGG
>NZ_CP017298.1:417437-418822 GCF_001746855.1 Pauljensenia hongkongensis
CCCCGCGCCGACGGGCGGGGCGGCCGCCTCGCACCCCTGCGGGGCCACGGCCCCCACGACGCAGATGAGGAGTTCAACGACTGTGCGCCCCCTCGACCCCAGGCTGCTGCGCTACGCGCGCTCGGTGCGCCCCCACATCGCGCTCGCCGTCGCGCTGGGGACCCTGACCGCGCTGCTGGTCATCGCGCAGGCGCTGCTGGTCTCAGCGGCCGTGTCCCCGGTCATCGCGGGGCGGTCCGGGCCCTCCGGCGCGGTGTGGCCCCTGGTCGGAGTCGCCGCCGTGGCCGCCGCCCGCGCCGGGGTTGTCTGGTTGCGGGAGGCCACTGGCCACCGCGCCGCCGCCCGCGCCATACGGCAGCTGAGGGCGCGCGTCCTGGACGCCGCCCTCGAGCTCGGCCCCCGGTGGAGGGCCACCCGCTCCTCGCAGACCACCACCCTTCTCACCCGCGGCCTCGACGACCTGGTCCCCTACTTCGTGAAGTTCCTCCCCCAGTTGTTCCTCGTCGTGACCGTCACCCCCGCGGCCCTGGCGACCATGCTCGTCCTGGACGCGTGGTCCGCGCTCATCGCCGTCGTGGTCGTCCCGCTGATCCCCGTGTTCATGGTCCTCATCGGGCGGTTCACGCAGTCCGCGTCGCGCGACAAGCTCGAGTCGATGAAGCGCCTGGGAGCCCAGCTGCTCGACCTCATGGCCGGCCTGCCCACCCTCAGGGGGCTCGGGCGCCAGGACTCCCCCCGCGAGCACCTGCGCCGCCTCGGGGCGTCCAACACGGAGGCCACCATGGGGACCCTGCGCGTCGCGTTCCTGTCCGGGGCAGTCCTGGAGTTCCTCACCACCCTGTCCGTGGCGCTGGTCGCCGTGGAGGTGGGCATGCGCCTCGTCTACGGCGGCATCGACCTGTTCAGGGGGCTGGCGGTCATCATGCTGGCGCCCGAGGTCTTCGAGCCCCTGCGCCAAGTGGGGGCGCAGTTCCACGCCTCCGCGAACGGCGTGGCAGCCGCGGAGGCCGCCTTCGCCGTCATCGAGGCCCAGCCGCCGCGCCCGCGAGGCACCCGCGCCGCTCCTCCGGCCGGGGCGCACCCGATCCGTTTCGAGGGCGTCAGCGTCGAGGCGCGCGGCGTCTGGGCGCCCGCCTCGTTGACGGCCACGATCGAGCCGGGGGCAGTGACGGCCCTGGTCGGCCCGTCCGGGGCCGGCAAGTCCACGGCGGTCGCCTGCCTGCTGGCCGAGCTCGTCCCCGCGCGCGGGCGCATCGTCGTCGACGCGCCCGGGGGCCCCGTGGACCTGGCCGACGCGGACCCCGCCTCGTGGTGGGACTCGATCGCGTGGGTCCCCCAGTCCCCGGCGCTGGTGCCCGGCACCCTGCTGGAGAACGCGGGCGGCG
>NZ_CP017298.1:419484-430758 GCF_001746855.1 Pauljensenia hongkongensis
CGCCGTTGACGTCCTCGCCATCGGCGCCGCGGTCGTCGGCGCGGCCCTCATCGGCACCGCCCAGACCGCGTCCGGCCACCTGCCCGCCGTCATGCTGGCGGTCCTGGTCCTCACACCCCTGTCCTCCTTCGAAGGGGTCGCCGAACTGGCGCCCGCCGCGGCCCAACTGGTGCGCAGCGCCGGAGCCGCCCAGAGGATCTGCGAGGTCCTGGGGCCCCGGGCCCCCGCCCCGACCACGCGGGTGCCCGGACCCGGCCCCGAGGGCCCCGTCCTGGAGGCGCGGGACCTCGCAGTCGGATGGCCCGGCGGCCCCGTCGTGGCCGAGGGCATCTCCCTCGCCCTGCGCCCCGGGAGGACCCTGGCGGTGGTCGGCCCCTCCGGCATCGGCAAGACCACGCTGCTCATGACCCTGGCGGGGATGCTCGAGCCCAAGGCCGGCACCGTGCGGATCAACGGCGCCGACGCCTGGTCCTCCCCCCGCTCCGACGTCACCCGCAACGTGTGCGCCACCGCCGAGGACGCCCACGTCTTCGCCACCACGGTCCTGGAGAACCTCAGGGCCGCGAACCCCGCCCTCGAACCCGAAGGGGCCCTCCGCCTGCTGCGGGCCGTCGGCCTGGGCGACTGGGTCGCAGCCCTGCCCGACGGCGTGGACACGCGCATCGGCTCCGGCGCCACCACGGTGTCGGGCGGGGAACGGCGGCGACTGCTCATGGCGCGCGCCCTCGCCTCGCCCGCCCCCCTCATGCTGGTCGACGAGGCCAGCGAGCACCTCGACCCCGCCACGGCGGACGCTCTCGTGGGCACCCTGTTCGACCAGGGCGCGGGGCGCGGGACGCTGCTGGTCACCCACCGCCTCGCCGGGGCCGCGCGCGCCGACTCGGTGCTGGTCCTGGGCCCCGGTCCCGGCCCCGCCGCGCGGGTCGTCGACAACGCGCCCTATTCTGAGATCATCGCGCGCCGCCCCGACTTGGCGTGGGCGGCCGGGCAGGAGGAAGCATGAGCCCCGACCGCACCGACATGCGGCTGCTGCGCGCCGCCCTGGACCTCACCAGGAGCCTCGACCTGCGCGACGCGCTGCAGAGCTTCGTCACCCAGGCCTGCATGCTCACGGCGTGCCCGCACGGGGCCCTCGCCGTCCTCGACACATGGGGGGCGACCACCCTCAAGCTCGAGCACCACGACCACGGCCCCTCCCCCTCCGTGCCCGAGGGCCTCGTGCGCGCCATCCCCCCGCACTCCCACCTGCTGGTCAACTCCCCCGAGGACTTCGACGACTTCCCCCTGCCCACGGACACCGCGCCCTTCCTGGGCGTGTCCGTGCTGGTGGACGAGCAGGTCTACGGGCGCCTCTACCTGACGGGCAAGCCCGGGGGGTTCGTCGCCTCCGACGCCGCCGTCCTCACTGCCCTGGCCCCCGCCGCGGGCATCGCCGTCGAGAACGCCCACCTCTACGCCGACGCCAGGCGCACCGAGAGGTGGATCAGCGCCTCCCAGTCCCTGACGACCACCATGCTGGAGGGGGCCGACGAGGAGGAGGCGCTCGAGCTCATCGCCCGCACCGTGCGCAACGTGTCGCGCGCCGACACCGCCATCATCATGCTCCCCTCCGTCGGGGACACCTGGGCGGCCGAGATCACCGACGGGAAGAACGCCGACAACCTGCTCGGGCTCGTGTTCCCGCCCAACGGCCGCGCCATGAGCGTCCTCAACGAGGGCACCGGGATGATCGTGGACTCCATGGCGCGCGCCCAGACGATGCGCCTGCCCCAGCTCGCGGCCTTCGGGCCCGCGCTCTACGCCCCCCTGCGCTCGCGGGGGGTCTCCTCGGGGGTCCTCATCCTGCTGCGCCAGATCGGCGCGCCCGAGTTCGACTCGTCCGAGCTCTCCCTCGCCGAGTCCCTGGCCTCGCAGGCCACGCTCGCCCTCGAACTCGCCTCCGCGCGC
Organism: Pauljensenia hongkongensis; assembly: GCF_001746855.1. GTDB lineage: Bacteria > Actinomycetota > Actinomycetes > Actinomycetales > Actinomycetaceae > Pauljensenia > Pauljensenia hongkongensis. Next base: position 421,432 of record NZ_CP017298.1, read on the forward strand.
CACGCCGAGGACGTCGCCGCGCTCCTGGACGAGCGCGACCGCATCGGGCGGGACCTCCACGACTTCGCGATCCAGCAGCTCTTCGCCACCGGAATGCGCCTGGACGCCGCGAAGCAGGCGGTCGCCTCGGGCGCCGCGGACCCGGCGGCGATCACGAACGTCCTCGACCAGTCACTGGCCTCCATCGACGAGGCCGTGCGCCAGATCCGCGCGATCGTGCACAACCTGCGGGAAAGGGACCAGGCCGTCGGCCTCGTGGAGCGCATCCGGCGCGAGTCGTCGCTGACGCGCGCGGCCCTCGGTTTCGCCCCCTCCCTGCTCATCACCCTCGACTCCGTCGCGATCAACGAGGACGAGGACCAGGAGCTCGCCCTCATCGAGGACTTCGACGGGCGGGTGGACGCCCACCTCGGCGACGACGTCGTCGCCGTCGTGCGCGAGGGCCTGTCCAACATAGCCCGCCACGCGAAGGCCACGGCCGCTGCGGTCAGCGTCGACGTGTCCGGGCGCGCGTGCGGGGGCTCGGTCACCGTGTCCATCGCCGACGACGGCCAGGGCATCGACCCGGACCGCACCCGCAGCTCCGGTCTGGCGAACATGGGGGAAAGGGCGCGGCGCCACCGCGGCTCCTTCTCCACGGGAGCCGGTATCGGCGGGCGCGGCACGGCGATCACCTGGAGGGCGCCACTGGCCCAGCGCCAGTGAGGGCGCCGGCGCCCGCTACCCGCGCGGCTCCGCCCGCCGCGCCCTCCCCGTTCCGGCGCGCAAGGGTGCGGGGCGCCCCTGGGGGGCGCCCCGCACCGCTGACGAGTGGTCGCTAGCCGATCCACGCCCCGTTGGGGGCGAAGTTGTGCCAGCGGCCGCCGATCTGCAGCCATCCCGTGGCCATGGCGCCGGATCCGGTGAGGTAGTACCAGGTTCCGCCGTCATTGACCCAGCCCGTGACCATGGTGCCCGATGCCGTGAGGTAGTACCAGGTTCCGCCGTCGTCGAGCCAGCCCGTGGCCATCGCGCCGCCGGGGGTCAGGTAGTACCAGTTCCCGCCGTCGTTGAGCCACCCGGTCTTCATCGCGCCGGATGCCGTGAGGTAGTACCAGGCGCCACCGGAGGCGACCCAGCCCGTGGCCATCGCGCCGTCGTCGCCCATGTAGTACCACGAGCCCCGGTCATGCACCCATCCGCGCGCCTGGGCGCCGGAGGGGGCGTGGAAGTACCAGCTGCCGCCCTCGTTCACCCAGCCCGTGCGCATGTAGCCGTCGGGCCCGAACCGGTACACGCTGCCGTCGATGGTGAGTGCCGTGTCCTTCGGGTAGGACCCGTCGGGCATCGCCCACCACCAGCCGGTGCCGTCGCTCCTCCAGTGGCCCTTGCTCCAGTCCACTCCGGGATCCGGGGCCGGATCCGGAGTGGGATCCGGGGACGGCCCAGGATCCGGAGTGGGATCGGGGGCCGGTCCGGGGTCGGGGGTCGGATCCGGAGTGGGATCGGGGGCCGGCCCGGGGTCGGGGGTCGGATCCGGAGTGGGATCGGGGGCCGGATCGGCTGCCAGGACGAGCTGCACGATGCCCGAGCACGCGGACCCGGCCGTGTTCTCGGCGCACAGCCGGTACTGGCCGACCGACTCCTCGTCGGCGAGCACAGTCAGCTCGTCGCCGGTCTCGTCCTCGATATCGCCCCACTCCTCGCTGTCATTGGAGCGGAACTGCCACTTCAGACCCGGTTCCGGAGTGCCCGTGGTCTTCGCGGACAGCGACACGAGCGTGGACTTCGGCGCGGTGGCCGTCCTGAAGGCCCCGTCGCCCGATGATTGGACCGCGCCCTCGGGCGTCGAGGCCACGGTGATCGCATCGACCGTGGGGGCGACGGCCTTGACGGGCGACACCTCCACCTCCGCGAGCGCGAACTCCACGTTGGTCCCGGGCTGGGTCACGCGGATGTACTGCGCCTCGAAGCCCTCGAAGTCCACGGCGCTCGGGTAACCGCCCACCCCCTCGACGCGCACGACGCGGGCGTCGGGGTCGGAGGCGATCGAATCGGGGGTCGCCCCGGGCTCGAGCGGCTTCTTGGATGCGAACACCCAGAAGTCGTGGAGGCGCTTGTCACAGCTGTCCGCGCCGCACTTGTCGTCGGCGGAGCGGTTCCAGACCTTCACCTGGCCGATGGGCTGGGCGCTGCCGAGATCGACCTGCCACCAGGGGTTGTCCTCCTTGCCTGTGTGCGACAGCGAGCCGTTGTCCCACACGCCGTCGGTGTTGCCGTCCACGGCACGGGACGCCTCGCCGCCCCACCCCGTGGAGCTCTGGGTGGCGGGCTTGTTGAGGGCGAGGTTGTCGGGGCGCGCCGACACGGTCAGCACGGCCTCGTTCGAGGTGGCCGATCCGGTCGGGTTCGTCGCCACGGCGTAGTAGGCGGCGCCGTTGTCGTCCATCGTGGCAGTGAAGGAGTGGACGGATCCCGTGGCCCCGTCGACCGCGCTCGCCTCGGAGGCGCCCGGCGCGCGGCGGTACCACTGGTAGGTGGCTGCGGGGCGCGAGGCCGCGACCGCCGTCAGGGCGACGCGCTCGCCGTCGCGCGCTTCCACCGACTGCGGGTGCTTCGTGAAGACCGGCGCCGATCCCTCCAGGGGCTTCTCCGAGGCGGTGAGCGTCACGGACAGCGGGCCCCTCAAGGACATCGAGTCCCCGTAGTACGAGGGGCGGGCGAGCGCCAGCCTCACGGGCACGACCGCGCCCGCGGGCAGTTTCCACCCCTCCCCGACGGGCCCTGCGAGCAGTTGCGCACCGGTCGCCTCGATGGACTTGTCCCCGTAGGCGACTTTGTAGGTCGTCTCCGCGTCGAGCTCGCCCTGGAAGGAGAGGGTGACCTCCTCGTAGGACTTGCCCTCCTTCTCGCTGACGTAGGTGTCCACTGCCGCGGCGCCCCCCTGGGGGCCGCGGCGCAGGTAGAGGCCGGTCTTGTCCAGTGCGGACTCACCGCCGGCCGGGGACAGGGTGTGTTCGGGCGCGTACTGGGGCGCGCTGGCGAAGGAGACCTTGACGACGGGCTGGACCTCGTCGGGACTGGCGCCACTGAGCGTCACCTTCACGGTGGAGCCCTCCTGGGTGTAGGACAGCCCGGCGCCGGTGCCGTCGACGCCCACCGAGGCGACCGTCGAGCCGACGCCCGTCAGCGTCAGGGTCTTGCCGTCCTCCCACGAGGCGGGGAACATGAACAGGTCGTTGCCCTTCGTCGTGGTGCGCCCCCAGTCCGCGGTGGGGAGCCACGTGGGGCGCGCCCCGGTGATCGCGTCGGGGTGGCGGCCCATCCACTGGCCGACGCCGTCGAGGACCTTCTGGTCGAAGGGGTCGAAGGAGCCGTCGCCCTTGGGGCCGACGTTGAAGTCGAATTGGCCGTTGGAGGCCACGGAGTTCACGAGGTTGTCCACCGTCCGGTTGATGAGGACCGGCAGGTTCTCCTCGGAGCGGTTCGCGCGGAACGAGGGCGTGCAGTAGCTCCAGCACTGCGGGAAGATCGACAGGATCGACTCCCACGGCTCCATCTTGAAGGACGTGCCCACCTGGTTGTCGCCGCCGACCTCGAAATCGCCGGCGTTGTTCCACACGCGGGAGTTCACCATCGTGGCGGGCTGCAGCTCGTGGACCCAGGCCGCCATCTGCTGGGACTGCTCAGCGGTGGGGTCGCCCATGTCGAACCAGAGCTCGGCGATGGGGCCGTAGTCGGTGAGGAGCTCGGTGAGCTGGGGCTTGATGACGCTGGTCATCATGAAGTCGTCGATCTTGTTGCGGTTCGCGTAGGGCTCGGGCTCCTGGTGCGACCAGTCGATGATCGAGTAGTAGAAGGCCAGTTTGATGCCGATCTTCCCGCACTCCTCGGACAGCTCCTTCATCGGGTCGCGTCCGAAGGCCGTCGCCTTGACGACGTTGTAGTCCGTGGTCTTCGTGTCCCACATGGCGAAGCCGTCGTGGTGCTTCGTCGTGATCATCACGTACTTCATGCCCGTGTTCTTGGCGGTCTGGCACACGTTGGCGGCGTCCCACTTGTCGGCCGTCATCGTCGCGGCCTGCGCCTTGTAGTCGCTGTCGGGGATCTTCTCCCAGGCTTTGATCTGCTCGGGGTAGCCCATGCGCTGGGGCCGGCCCTGGTACATGCCCTCGTAGGTGGAGTAGACGCCCCAGTGCATGAACAGGCCGAATTGGAGACTCTGCCAGTCGGCGACCTTCTGGGTCGCGCTGAGCGGCACGGCGAGGGGGATCCCGGTCGCCGTCCCGGCCGCGGTGGCGGCGGACTGCGCACTGGGATCGGGGGTGGATGGGGGGTCTGCGAAAGCAGCGTGCCCGAGGCCTGTCAGCGACAGGGCGGCGGCCACAGACGCCCCCACAAGGGTGCGCGTGAGTTTCACGTTGTTCCTTTCATCATGTGACGGACGACCTCGTCCGTTCCTCAACAACGAGGACACACAGACGTTACACCATAATGGTTGCGCGCGTTAGCGATTCGGCAGACGATTTCTCGGCCGGGCGGCATCTCGGCGGGGCTCCGCACGGCGTGGCGGGAAAAAGCGCGGGAGAACGGCCCAGTCGGCTATTTGCGCGGCTTCCTGCACCGCGCTGCGGGATCCGCCCGCCGTTGCGCCGCTGCACCACTTGGCCCGCCGTTGCGCCACTTAGCGCGCCACTGCACCACTTGGGCCCGAGCGGGCCCCGGCTCCCCCGGCGTGTCGGCGGCCTAAGTGGTGCGGGCAATGCCCAAGTGGTGCGGGCAGTGTCCAAGTGGTGCGGGCGCAGGCTCAGGGCGTGTTGCGCGAGTCGTTCGAGCCGGTAGCCGGAGCTGCATCCGCAGTGGGCGATGCTGGGGCAGCGGCGGGCGATCGGGCCGGAGGCGGGCGTGCGCGCCTACGGGGCCTTCGGCCCGCCGACGGACCGGCTGGCAGGCTCCGACGGGGATCGTGGAGACGCGGCCCTAGTTCCTCCACGCGGCCGCGCGCTGCCCGGCCACCCACGCCGCCACCTGGGTGCGCCTCTGGAGCCCCATCTTCGACAGCAGGGAGGTGATGTGGTTCTTCACGGTCTTCTCGGCCACGCCCAGCTTCTCCCCGATCTCCCGGTTCGACAGGCCGTCGCCGATCAAATCGAGCACCTTGCGCTCCGACGGCGTCAGATCGGCGGTGGGATCCTCGTGGTCGGTGCGGCGGCGCGTGAGGGTGCGCTCGTCCAGCAGGACCCGCCCGTCCGCGACCGCCTTGATGACATCCGTGATCTCCGCTCCGCGCACGGTCTTGAGGACGTAGGCGCGCGCCCCCTTGTCCAGGGACTCGGCCAGCGCCTCGTCGTCGTCGAAGGAGGTCAGCACGATCGGGAGGACCTCGGGGTGCGTCCTGCCCAGGGAGTCCATGATGTCGATCCCCGTGCCGTCGGGAAGCTGCAGGTCCACCAGGATCACGTCGGGGCGCACCAGCTCGGCGCGGCGCAGCGCGTCCTGCACCGACCCGGCCTCGGCGACCACCTCCAGGCCGTCGGCGCGGTCGACGATCTCGGCGATGCCGCGGCGGACGATCTCATGGTCGTCGACGATCATCACACGGGTCCGGGTTGCGGATATGTCACTCACGGGCCAATCCTATCCGGTCGGCGCCCGTCGTTCCCGGCGGCGGTCACTGGGGGTCGAGCGCGCCCATCGCGTTTTGCGCCGCGGCGTTCTCCGCGTGCTTCTTCGACGTGGCGCGCCCGCTGCCCACCGGGCCGTCGATCCCGGCGATGAAGGCGCGCGCGGTGAAGACCCGCCGGTGGTCGGGCCCCTCCCCCTCGACCTCGTAGGACACCTCCCCCAGGCCGTGCTCCTGGGAGTACTCGACCAGCAGCGTCTTCCAGTCCTGGTGGTGCCCGCGCTCCTGGGCGTCCTCCAGCAGGAAGCTCAGGCGCTCCAGGACCACCCGGCGCGCGGCCTGGAGGCCGTGGGTGAGGTAGGTCGCGCCGATGAGGGCCTCGAAGGTGTCGGAGAGGATGGAGTCCTTGTCGCGGCCCCCGTGCAGGGACTCGCCCTTGCCCAGGTACACGTAGTCGCCCAGGCCGATCCTGCGGGCAGCGGCGGCCAGCGGCGCCTGCGAGACGGTGGCGGCGCGCATGCGCGACAGGTCGGACTCGGCCACGTCCGGGTAGTCGTGGAACAGCCTCTCGGCGATGACGACGGAGAGGACGGAATCGCCCAGGAACTCCAGGCGCTCGTTGTTGGCGATGCCCCCCGCCTCGTTCGCGTAGGAGCGGTGGACCAGGGCCAGGGACAGCAGGGCGCCGTCGATGGGGGCGCCCCACGCCTCCACGAGCGAGGAGGTGTCCGTGCGGGGCGGGACCGGGAGCCGTTTCGCGCGGGCCATCACCGCTGCCCGTCCTCGTCCCCGAGCAGCGCGGCCAGGGGCGCCAGGCGCGGATCGACCTGGAAGTGGGAGTGGTCCGGGGGCAGCTCGTCCCACTTGCGGCCGCACACGTCGCACAGGCCGGGGCAGTCGGGACGGCACAGGGGCCGCGCGTCGACCAGGGTGACGATGGCGTCGCGCAACTGGGGCTCGATGTCGATGGTGTCGCGCGGCCCGATCTCGTTGAGGGCGTCCGCGCCGGGCCCGCCGTCCGCCTCCGCCGCGGCAGCGCTCCCGGGCTCGACGTACACCTCGGCGCTGGACACGTCGTGGTGGACGCGCACCGGATCCAGGCACCGCACGCACTCGCCGACCAGGTCCACGGCTGTGGTCAGGCGCACCAGCACGCCGTCGTCGATGGATGTGAGCTCGACGCCGACGGGGATGGGCGTCCCCTCCTCGACGCCCATCGACGGGGTCCCCAGGTCGGCGGGCGCGGCCCATTCGACGCTGCGGTCGCGGACCGAGCCCGCCGCCCGGGGAAGGTCGGCCAGGGACAGGACCAGGGGGGAGTCAGTCATGGAGTTCCACATCCGTCACGTCCACGCCGCGCCGCTCGGCGATGGTGCGGCGGCCAGCGTCGGTGCGCCGCTGCAGGTCGGAGATCAGCCCGGCGAGCTCCCCCAGCGACTGGGCGACGTAGTCGTCGGCCCCCTCGCGCAGGTTCGCCTCCTCGCGGCGGGCGTCGGCGACGATCTCGCGCGCGCGGTCCTCCGCCATGCGTACGATGTTCTCCGTGGACACGAGGCGGTCGGCCTGGGCCTGGGCGTCGGCCAGGGCGGCCTCGGCGTCGGCGCGCGCCTGTGCGAGGGTCGCCTCGGCCTCGGCGTCGGCGCGGCTCGTGGTCCGCTCGGCCTCCTCGCGGGCGGCGCTGACGATCTGGTCGGCCTTCGTGTTGGCGGCCTCCAGGGTGGACGAGGCGCGCGTGTTGGCCTCGGCGATCGCCTGCTCGGCGGCCGAGTCGGCGCGCACCAGGACGGCGTCGGCGTCGGCGACCACGGCGTCGGCGGCGACCAGGTCCTCGGGCAGGGCCTCGCGCGCCTGGTCGAGCAGGTCGAGGATCTCCGCCTTGTTCACCATGATGGAGGCGGACAGGGGGATCGACCGCGCGGATTCGACGAGGTCCTCGATCTGGTCGAGGGCGGCGATGACGGTGGAGGGCCCGTAGACGCTCTGCCCGTCCCAGCCCTGCTCGTTGGCGTTCGCGTCGTGGTCCTGCGACATGTTTACCTCCGTGGTGCCTCAGCTTCCGCCTCTATTGTCTGTCATGAAACGGCTGATCGCGGGAGGAACATACCGGTGGGCGTCCTTTCCCAGGCGGAACAGCTCGCGCACGGCGCTCGACGAGACGTGCGACAGGGCGGGGCGCGTGGGGATCCACCACGTGTCGATCCCCCCGGCCTCCAGGTTGAACGCCGCCTGCACGGCCTCGTGGGCGGCGTCGTCGGCCCCGCGGACGCCTTTGACGATCAGTGCGGCGCCCAGGCCGCGCGCGGCGTCCATCGTGGCGCCCTGCAGGGCGGCGACGCGGACGTTGCCCAGGTGCGCCAGGGCGGCCGAGGCCATCGCCACCCTCTGTTCGACGGTGAACATGGGGTTCTTCGCGGGGTTCGCGCCCACGCCGACCACGAGCTCGCCCACTTGGGCGGCCGCGCGCTCGGCGATGTCGAGGTGGCCGATGGTGAAGGGGTCGAAGGAGCCGGGGAAGAGCGCGCGGATCATCGGCTCCCCCCTTCGTCGGGGCCGCCGGGGGCGGGCGGGGCGGCGAAGTGGGCGGCCGTCTCCCCCCACGCGCGGGTGTCCTCGAGCACCAGGAAGGACGGGAGGGCGGGCGCGGGGGCCCGCTTGGGGCGCTCGACGACGACGACGCAGTCCGGGGCGATCCACGGCCCCAGGAGCGCGAGGACCGCGGCCACCTCGGACTCGGGGGCGCTGTAGGGCGGGTCGATGAGGACGAGGCCCGCCTCCCCGCCCAGCTCGGGGCCACTCCTCGCGCCCAGGTAGGCGCGGGCGTCGGCGGTGTGGACCCTGGCGGGCAGGGAGCAGGCGGAGGCGTTGCGCGCGGCCAGGCGGGCCGCTGCGGCGGACTTCTCGACCAGGTCGGCGCTGGCCGCGCCCCGCGACAGCGCCTCAAGGGCGAGGGCGCCGGTGCCGGCGTAGAGGTCGAGCACGTGGGCGCCCTCGAGGGCGCCCCAGTGGTCGAGCCGCGAGAAGAGGGCCTCGCGCACCCGCTCCGAGGTTGGCCGCGTCCCTTTGGCGGGCACTGCGAGGACGCGCCCCTTGGCGCTGCCCGCGACGATCCGAGTCATGCCCCAAGCCTAACCGCTGCGGCCGCGGGGCCGGTGGCGCGCCCCCTGGGCGCCCCGCCGCCCGCTCAGGAGCGGTGGATCCAGGTGAGGTCCCGGGGGGCCTGCTCGCGCAGAGCGGCCAGGACCTGGGGATGGGCCGCCAGGGAGGGGTCCTGGTCGATGAGGCGCTCGGCGGCGGCGCGGGCATCGCGGATGATCGCGCCGTCGCGCCTGACGGAGAGGTGCTCGAGGTGGGTGGCGGTGCCGGACTGGCCCGCGCCGAGCACGTCGCCCTCCTTGCGCAGGCGCAGGTCCGCCTCGGCCAGCTCGAAGCCGTCGGTCGTCGAGGCGAAGGCCCGCAGGCGCCGCTCCCCCGCTTCGGTGGGGCCGTGGCGGTGCACGGCCACGCACAGCGACTCGCGGGAGGACCGGCCCACTCGGCCGCGCAACTGGTGGAGCGTGGAGAGCCCGAACTGCTGGGCGTCGATGATGACCATGAGCGTCGCCTCGGGCACGTCCACGCCGACTTCCACGACCGTGGTGGCGACCAGGACGGGTGTGACGCCGGAGGCGAAGTCCGCCATGACCGCGGCCTTCCGCGCCCCGGGGGTGCGGCCCGTGAGCTCGCCC
>NZ_CP017298.1:430808-431562 GCF_001746855.1 Pauljensenia hongkongensis
GTCGGCGTCCGCCACCGCGTCGTCCTCGTCGATGCGGGGGCACACGACGTAGACGCGCCCTCCGGAGTCGACCTCCTCGCGGGCGCGCCGCCACAGGCGCTCGATCCACGGGCCGTTGGAGGCGTCGACGAGGTGGGTGGCCACGGGCGCGCGGCCCGCGGGCAGCCCCTCCATGCGGGTCTCGTCCAAATCCCCGAACACGGTCATCGCGATGGTGCGGGGGATGGGGGTGGCCGTCATGACGAGCTCGTGGACCAGGCGCCCGTCGGCGCGGGCCGCCCGCAGCGCCGCGCGCTGGGCGACGCCGAAGCGGTGCTGCTCGTCGATGACCGCCAGCGCCAGGTCGGCGAAGCCGACGGAGTCCTGCAGGAGGGCGTGCGTCCCCACGACGATGAGGGGCCCGGGCGAGGCCATCTCCTCCAGGACGGCCCTGCGCGCCGCCTCCGGCGTGGAGCCGGTCAGCAGGCGGACCCCCACCGCGCCGCCCAGGGGCCCCAGCAGGGCGGTGATCGAGGCGAAGTGCTGTTCGGCGAGGACCTCCGTGGGCGCGACGAGCGCCCCCTGGCGCCCGTTGTCGACCACGCGCGCCAGCGCCGCCAGGGCGACGACGGTCTTGCCGGAGCCGACGTCGCCCTGCAGGAGGCGCTGCATCGGCGAGGGGCGCGCCAGGTCGGCGTCGATGGCCCCGATCGCGGCGCGCTGGGAGCCGGTGAGCGCGAAGGGCAGCGCGCCCTCGAGGCCGTCGCGCACGCCG
>NZ_CP017298.1:433187-433913 GCF_001746855.1 Pauljensenia hongkongensis
CACCCCCTGGCGCACGGCCGTGCGCGCGCACGCCTCGACGGCCGTGGACAAGGGGGCGCCCGGGTCCAGGGCGGCCAGGGCGCGGGCCATGGCGGCCAGGGTGGCCGCGGCGTTCGAGCCCGTGTCGCAGTCGGAGCCGTCCCAGCCGTCGAGGTCGTTGAGGAAGGGGGCGAGGCGCCGGGCCTCCTCCGCCGCCGACGCCATCGCGGCCGCGAGGACCGATGCCTGTGGCTCCATGTTCCGCCTCCGTTCCGTTCTGCGCCCATTGTGCCGCACGGCACTGCGGCGGGCGGCCCGCCGCGCTGATGGGGGTCCGCCGCTGTGGGCGAGGCGACACCCGCCGGGCGCCGCGAGACTTGGACGCCGTGGGCCCTTTCCGCTATTCTGTCATGGTTGCCCGCGGTGGGAACACCGCCAGGGCTCCGCGATCAGCGCGGAGGACTGAACCGAGATGGAGAACCGAGGAGATCATCGTGGCTGCCGTTTGTGACGTGTGCGGTAAGGGACCCGGCTTCGGCAAGAGCGTGTCGCACTCGCACGTTCGCACCAACCGCCGGTGGAATCCGAACATCCAGCGCGTGCGCGCCCTGGTCGATGGGACGCCCAAGCGCCTCAACGTCTGCACCAAGTGCCTGAAGTCCGACCGGGTCGTCCGCGCGATCTGAAGGACTACAACCGCCCGGATCCAGGGCGGACCGGACAACGCCCACGGCCACGAGCCGTGGG
>NZ_CP017298.1:433963-435367 GCF_001746855.1 Pauljensenia hongkongensis
GCCGCCCATCAGGCGACGCCCTGGAGCAGGGTGGGGCCGGTTTGCCCGCCGTCCCAGGTCTCCAGGTCCACGGCGCGGGCAGCGTCCTTGGCGGACAGGAGCTGGCGCAGGGAGGCGACCAGGTAGGGCCCGTCGTCGCCGGAGCCGAGCAGCAGGCGCACCCGCGTGGGGCCGATCCGCTCGAGCTCGGCCAGGGCGGCGTCGAGGTCGGAGTGCTCCCACGCGGGCGGCAGGGCGCAGGTGGTGGCGCGGGCAAGTGCGCCGCGCGCCTGGTCGCGCAGGATCGAGGCCATGGCGGGGCCCGCCGCCGCCCCTCCGGGCTGGGGGACGAACAGGGGCGCGCAGGCCCGCGCGACGGCCAGGACCCCCAGGTCGTCGCTGGTGGGCGCGCTCAGGACGGAGGGCGCTTGCGCGGGGCCGGCGGGGAGCAGGGAGGCGGCCCGGGCGGCCAGGGCGGCGGACGCCTCGTCGCAGGGGGCGATGAGCGCGACTCCGGTGGAGGAGGAGGCGGCGGCCACGGCCAGGCCGGGGGCGTCCTCGGGCGCGGGGTCGAGGAAGACGACGGCCCCGGCCCGCGCGAGCTCCTCGACGAGGCCGGGGGCGCGTGTGCAGGCGATGACGGTGGCGCGCTCGACGCGGCGCACGGGCCGCCTTTCGAGGAGGCGCACGCCCCTGTGGGTGATCCCCTCGTCGGCGAGCTCGTCGATGCCGATCATCTCGTCGGGGCGCGCGTCGCGGACTTGGAAGCGCAGGGTGCGCCCGGTGCGCGGCAGGGCGGCCAGCGGCGCGGAGGTGTCGACGTGGAAGCGCCACTCGCCCAGCCCGAAGAGGTCCGTGTGGCCCACGGTGGACAGGCGTGCGCCGAGGGCGCCGAGGCGGGACGCCAGGGCGGCGCGGTCCTTGTCCTCCCCCTGCATGACGATGTCCACGGTGAAGCGGCGCCCGGCGAGCGGGGGCGCGGGCGAGGGGGCCCTGCCGCCGCCCAGGGCGGCCAGGTCGGCGAGCATGACCGCGTAGGACTCGAGGATCGCGGGGTCGGCGCGGGTCGCGGAGTCCAGGCAGGCGAGGAGGAGGGCGAGGACGGCGGCGCCTGCGTCGATGCGGCCGGTCTGCTCGCTCGTGGCCTCGACGAGTCCGATCTGCGCCTGGGAGGAGCACAAGGATATGATATCGGCCACGTCGGGGAGGGTGTCGCCGAGGGCCGCCAGCTCGGCGCGCGCCCCGGCGAGCACCTCCTCCACGGCGGGGCTGGCGTCGATGCGGCATCCGGGGGCGGGGCGGGCGCAGAGCATCCGCCGCACGACCAGGGGCGTGGGCCGCGCCTCGTCGGCCAGGACCGCCCCCCACGAGGCGAAGACGCCCCCCAGGAGCACGCCGACGTGGCCCACCCCCTGGCGCACGGCC
>NZ_CP017298.1:436489-441036 GCF_001746855.1 Pauljensenia hongkongensis
CGGCCCGCCCCCGCGCGATCAGGGGCCGTTCCGAGCGGCGCCCGCTCCCGCCCGCTCCACGGGCGCCCGGCGCCACTGCGCGGGCCGGCAGTCGGCCTCATCCACCCGAGAAGTTTTCCGATTTAACGAAGATCAGCAACATGATGTAGCATTCCTACTACATTCAGTTGCGCTTCTACTCAGGAGGGTTCGCGATGGCCCCAGTCATCACAACGGAGAGCCTCGAGTTCTCCTACGGGGAGGCCCCGGTCCTGCGGGGCCTCGACATCCGCATCGGGGCGGGCGAGGTCGTCTGCCTCCTCGGCCCCAACGGCGTGGGCAAAACGACCCTGGTGGAGAACCTCCTGGGCTCCCTGGCCCCGACGAACGGGAGGGTGCGCGTCTTCGGCACCGACCCCCGCCAGGCGGGCGCAGGCTTCTGGGCGAAGGTCGGACTGGTGCAGCAGAGCTGGACCGACCACGCGAAATGGCGGGTGAAGGACCAGTTGGAGTGGATACGCTCGGTCCAGTTGACGGCGGCGGAGCGGGTGAGCACCGTCGCCGAGGTCCTCGACGCCGTCGGCCTGTCGGACAAGGCGGACTCGCGCCTGTCGCGCCTGTCCGGCGGCCAGCGGCGCACCATCGATTTCGCGGCCGCACTCCTCGCCTCGCCCGAGCTCCTGATCCTGGACGAGCCGACCACCGGCCTGGACCCGGTCTCCAAAGCGCGCCTGCACGACCTCATCCTCGCCCGGGTCGACGAAGACGCGACCATCGTCATGACCACCCACGACCTGTCCGAGGCCGAGCGCCTGGCCTCGCGCGTGCTCATCATGAACGAGGGGCGCATCATCGCCGACGGAACGGTCACCGCGCTGCGCGAGCTCCTCGACCGCGGCAGCGAGATCACCTGGATCGAGGACGGCGCCCGCCACGTCCACACCACGCACTCCCCCGAGCGCTTCGTCAGGGGGCTCGACCTCGACGCCATCACCGGATTGACCATCACCCGTCCCACCCTGGAGGAGACCTACCTCTCCCTCGTCAACAAGGAGCCCCGCCCATGAGCATCCGCACCATCCAGGCCGTCCTGCGCGCCGCCTCCCGGCAGGCGTCCGCGGACCTGCGAGCGAGCCTCGCCGGAACATGCGCCGCGCTGTTGATATCGGTGAGCGCCATCGTGCTGATCGGCAGGAGCACCGAGGCGGCCGCCGGAGCCCACGTCGCCTTCGGCCCGATGTTCCTGGCCAGCAGCATCGGCACAGTCAGCTGCTTCATCACCTTGCAGATCGCGGGCGAGGCCTACACCGACCGAATCGGCGGCGCACTGCTGCGGGTGCGCATCCTGCCGCACGGCCCCCTGGCATGGACGATCGGCAAGACGATGTCGGCGATCACCCAGACCATCGCATTCCAGGCCGCGGTCCTGCTCGGCGGGGCCGTGTTCGCCGACCTTCCCCTGAGCGCCCCCCAGGTGCTGACCTGCCTGCCCCTCATCATGCTGTCCGCAGTCGCCACAGCCCCGTTGGGGTTCTTCGCCGGAGCCCTCGCCCGGGGCGTTTACAGTTTCATGCTCTCCTTCCTGCCCGTCCTCGCCCTCATCGGCACGAGCGGCTTCTTCATGCCCATGGACCGGCTCCCCTCCTGGGTGCAGGCCGTCCAAGTGGCGCTGCCCACGTACTGGTCGGGGCACCTGACCAGGTGGGCGCTGGTGGGCGACCCGTCGTGGGAGGTGGGCGCCTCCTTCTGCCCGGTGCTCGCTCTCGCGGTCCTGGCGGCGTGGACCGTCCTCGGTTTCGCTGGCGCTTCCTTCGTCGTGCGGCGCAGCTTCCGCAAGGAGACGATCGGCAGCCTGGCGCGCGTGCAGTCCGCTATCCGCTCCCAGACAGGCCTGTGACCGTGTCCGACGACGTCGTCCACAACCGGATCGCGGTCCTGCGCGCCGACCGGCGGGTGAGCCGCCGAGAACTCGCCGAGGCGCTCGGCGTCCACTACCAGACGGTGGGCTACCTCGAGCGCGGCGAGTACGCGCCCTCGCTCCACTTGGCCCTGCGCATCGCCCGCTACTTCGAGGTGCCCGTGGAGTCAGTCTTCTCCCTGGAGGAGTTCCCCCGCCTGAGGTGAGCGGCACTCCCCGCCCCGGCGCGCCGTTGCGCCACTTAGCGCGCCACTGCACCACTTGGACCCGAGCGGGCCCTGGCTCCCCCGGCGTGTCGGCGGCCTAAGTGGTGCGGGCAATGCCCAAGTGGCGCAGGCGCAGGACGTGTTGTGCGAGTGGGCCGTCACGCCCTCCTGCGCCTAGGACCGGCTCGCGCCCGGGCGGCTGCCGGCCCCGATGCCGGCGATGATCCGGTCGAGGCCGTAGTCGAGCTCGTACCCCTGCCCGTCGTCGAGGGCCCCCGCCTCGAGCACGCGCGCCATGGAGGCCATGCCCTCGGCTTCGAGGCGGGCCAGGAGCCACTTCCGCGAGGGGCCGCGGCCGACCCCGTGCGCCGCGGACGCCAGGGAGCGCTTGAGCGCGGCGACGGTGCGCACGTGCCCGTCGACGAGCAGCGCGGCGTTGAGCCGCTCCTGCAGACCGAGTCCCGCAACGGCGAGCACCTGGAGGACCGCCTCCATCCACCGCAGACGGTGCGGGCCGGTCGGCATGCCGTCGACCGGGGCGTCCAGGAGCCACGGATGGGCGACGTAGCGGGCGTGGACGGCGAGGGCCCAGCACCGCAGCCCGTCCTCCCAGCCCTCAGGGGGACCCGGGAGGGCCGGCGGCGGACCGAAGGCGACGTCGACCATCGCGGCGACGACCTCGTCGCGGGAACCGATGTGCCGGTACGCCGCCATCGTGCTCACACCGAGGCGCTGCGCGAGTTTGCGCACCGACACCCCTTCCAGGCCCTCGTCGTCCGCTAGCGCGACGCCCGCGCGGACGATCTTGCCGATGTCCAGCCCCTTGCCCGTCCCCCGCCCCGCCTCCGCTCCGGGGACATCGACTTCCCACAGCCACTGCACCCACTTGGGCGGGGCGCCCCGGTCCGTGCGCGCCATGTTCCCTCCTCGCCGCTCAACGGGGATCGGATTGCTCCGATCAGGATACCAGCGTACAGTGTACTCACCATAAGGGTGTACACCGTACACATCCGGGAGCCGTGAGAGGACACGAGTATGAAGAACGAGGAAAGATCCAAGGACCGGGGCGCCACGCGATCGCGCACCGCCGCCACCGCCGTGCTCATGGTGGCGACGTTCATGGATCTGATGGACTCAACGATCACCAATGTCGCACTGCCCACGATCGGCAAGGACCTGGGCGCGACGCCGGAGCAACTGGAGTGGACCCTGGCCGGTTACATCATCGCCTTCGCGACACTGCTCATCACGGGCGGCCGACTGGGCGACGTCTTCGGGCACAGGCGCATCTTCGTGATCGGGATGGTGGGATTCACCGCCGCCTCCCTCGGCGCGGCGCTGTCGCAGTCGGGCGAGCTGCTGGTCGCCGCCCGGGTGCTCCAGGGCGGGTTCGCCGGGATCATGATGCCCCAAGTGCTTTCCAGCGTGCAGGTGATGTACGCGCCGGAGGAGCGCGCCCCCGTCCTGGGCCTCATCGGAGCACTGAGCTCGCTGGGGGCCGTCGGCGGGCTGGTCCTGGGCGGCTGGCTCGTCACGATCGACCTCTTCGGCATGGGATGGCGCAGCGTCTTCCTCGTGAACGTGCCGGTCGGAGTCGTCATCGTCGCCGCGGCGCTCGCGCTCGTGCCCAGGAGCCGCTCGGAGCACCCCCTCAAACCCGATCCGGCCGGGGCTCTGCTGGGGGGCCTCGGGGTCTTCCTGGTGGTCTTCCCGCTCACCGACGGCCGCGCCGCGGGGTGGGCGTGGTGGATCTGGGCCATGCTGGCGGCGGCCCCCTTCGCCGTAGGCGCGTTCGCGTGGCAGCAGAGGCGCACGCTCAAGGCCCACGGCTCCCCCCTGCTGCCGCTGCCCCTGTTCCGCGACCGGGGCTTCGCGAGCGGGCAGCTGGTGCAGGTGCTCTCGTCGATCGGCAACGGCGGTTACGTGCTCGTCCTGCTGTACTACGTGCAAAGCGCACTCGGTTTCTCAGCTTTGGCGGCAGGGCTCACGCTCCTGCCCTTCGCACTGGGCTCCATGGTGGCCACGCCACTGGCGATCCTCGCGACGAAGCGGATGGGGAAGTGGGCCGTGCTGGCCGGAGGCATGGTGCAAGCGGGCGCGCTGACCTGGGTCCTGTGGACGATCTCGGCCAATGGGCCGTCCCTGACGGGCTGGGACCTCACCGCCCCGCTGGCGCTGACGGGCGCCGGGATGATGACCCTCATCATGCCGCTCACGACCATCGCCCTCGAGTCGGTGCCCACCCAGGACGCGGGTGCGGCGTCGGGAACCCTGACCACCTTCAGCCAGGTCGGAATGGTCCTCGGAGTCGCCCTCGCCGGAACGGTCTTCTTCGGAGTCCTCCAGGACGCGGCCGAGGCGCGCGACGCCATCACGACCGCCCTGTGGGTCCCCATCGCGGCCTACGCGCTCGCGGGCCTCGCCGCCTCGGCGGCCATGCCCGG
>NZ_CP017298.1:441149-443542 GCF_001746855.1 Pauljensenia hongkongensis
CCCCCTCCGGCCCTGGAGTGCGAGGGCGGGCGGCCCCCGATACCCCCCTGGCCGTCGATCCGCGCCTCCGGCCCCGGAGCGCAAGGGCGGGCGCGCACGCGCAGAGGCGGAACGGCCGGGGGCCTCAGGCGCCCCCGGGGCCCCCCACGAGCCAGCGCCGTTTGACCTCGCCCACCGCGTAGGACACGACGGCCGTCATGTCCGCGTCCTCGACGCCGTCTGCGCGGTCGCAGAGCCACTGGAGCTGCATCCCGTCCGAAAGGGCGACCAGGTGGCGGGCGATCAGCCCCGACGGCGCCTCGGAGCGCACCTCCCCCGTGGCCTTGCCCGCTTCCAGAGCGTCCTGCAGGAAAGAGATCGCGAAGTCCAGGTGGTCGGAGAACCAGGCGTGCGCCCGGTGCTGGCGGTCGATGACGGCGCCGGACATCGCGGTGTAGAGCGCCACCCCCTCCGGGTCCTCCGCGTTCTCCCCCAGGATCGCGAGCCAGGTGTCCAAGGTGTCCGCCACCGACTCGCGCTGGGTGGGCAGGTGCCGCATCGAGTGCCGGTCGCGCTCGGCCAGCACTTCCGCCAGGAGGTGGTCCTTCGAGGAGAAGTGGTGGAGCAGGCCGGCCTTGGAGATGTCCGAGGCTCCGGCGATGTCCGCCAGCGAGGTGCCCGCGTATCCCCGCGTGGCGAACAGTGCCATCGCTTCGGAGAGGATGCGTGCTCTCTTGTCCTCGCTGCCCGCTTTCGGGCGGCCGGGGCGCCGTGCCCCAGCGCTCTTCGCTCGACCGGTCATGGGCGTGTTACTTCTCCCTGGTAATCAACAATTCAACCACATTATGATATCCATCATCGTTGAGATTACCACCTGGAAGACGGCTCACTTCAACACCGAAGCCGTCGCGGACAGCGCTTCGGTGGGGAAAGCGCCCACGAATCCGACCATGCCCGCACCGGTGCCGCACACAGCGGCGCAGGCGCAGGCAGCGGAAACGCCCGCAAGGCACCCGCCCCGGGCCGCCGGCCGATCAGGAATAGCTCGAGCGTGCTGTGGAGGACCTCGACCCGGCCCTCCTTCCAGCCGCCGGGCCGATCGGCGCGCGTTGGAAGACCGCCAAGAGGATGATCCCTGGCCTTCGAGGATGTGGAGGCGGGCGCCACCGGGCACCCGCAGGGTCCGCGGACGAGGGCCTTCGGCCTGCCAGCGCGGCGCACCGCCCGGACAACCGAACCGCCGGGGATAGAAGTGGCGGCCAGTCGTTGCAGACTGGCCGCCACTCATCCAAGAGCTCGGGAGGGAAGGATCAGTATTCACTCCAACTGAAAGTGAACTGCGGTTTCCCGTCCGCGCCCATCCTGATGGTGTTGTTCTCATCAACCCGGACTTCAAGGCGCACGGTGTATTTCTGATCACGTGGAGCGCTCTCTTTGAATAATCCGGAGCCCTCCTGCTTCGTGATGACCGCGTACTCCGCAGCGAACGAACCCTGTCGGTACTTATCACCCACGATTTGAGTCGGAACCTCCTTCACGTTCAAGACCGTGAGGGTCTTGGACCGGACCGAGTTAGGGCAGTCCTCATCCAGATTCCCTGCGTTCTCAACCGAACCGCAGGACTTCGTCTTCGCAACGGCGGCGTCCAGAGCCGCGGCCTTGAGGGCGTCGGAGTAAGTGGCCTCGAAGGTGATGGTGCGGGAGCTGAAGTCGTCCGCGGCGCTCACGGTGACTGGGGGCGCCGTCACGTACTCCCCCGTGTTCGCCGCGGACACCGTGTAGACACCGGGGTAGACGGTGATGGAGTTGTCGTCCTTGGCCAGCGTCTTCGTGGCGTCCCCGATGCTGACGGCGGGGATCCCCTTGGCCTTCACCTCGACCTTCAGCATGAAGGCCTCCGTGATCTGCCAGTTGTCCAGAACGCCGAACTCCTTCTTCCCCTGGGTGAGGGCGAAGTCGTGGGTGAAACGCTGCCCGTCCAGGGACAGGGTCGCCGTCACGTAGCGCACGTCGCCCTTGTTCTTGGAGCTCTCCTGCGACTCCTTGACCTCTGTGATCTCGATGCGCGCTGACGCCGCCTGCATGACCGCGTCGGTCATGAAGACGCGCTCCTCGTTGGCGATGCCCGGGTCCACCATCGCCGTGGCGGCCTCGGCCTTCCCATCGGCGAGCAGCTGCAGGTACTGCCGTGTGCGCGCCTCGGGGCTGCGCTGGCCGTTGAGGACAGCCAGCGCCACCACGCCGGCGATCACGACGACAACGAGGGCGCAGAGCGCCACGATGACGCGCCGCAGCTTCTTCCTCGCTGCCGGATCGGCCGGCTTGTCCGCCTGGGCGGGCACCAGGGGCGACATGCCGCCGGGGCGGGGCGGAGCGGACGGCTGGCCCTGCGCCCCACCACCGCTCTGGGGCAG
>NZ_CP017298.1:443592-451909 GCF_001746855.1 Pauljensenia hongkongensis
CGGCGCAGACTGGCCCTGCGGGCCGTAGCCGCGCTGCGGGGCCATGGGCCGCCCCGTCGGCTGCCCCGCTTGCGCGGGGCGGCCGATCGGAGTGAAGCCCTGACCGCCTCCAGGGTTGATCGGAGTGGTCATCGCTGCTGGCCGTCCGTGTTCTCACCGGACCCGGGGGCCGGCGGCATCTGCGCCTGGGCCGGATCCGCGCCGTAGCCCTGAGAGGCCTGGTAGTACTGCTGCTGCGGGACTTCCGGCGTCGGAGCCGTCGGCGGCACCTGGGACTCGGGGGGCATCCCCACCTGCGCGATGTCGGCGGTCGGCGCGACGTCCGCGGAGGAGCCCTCCAGCTGCGATTCGACTCGGGAGGCCCCACCGCCCTGGGGGTACTGGCCGGGCTGCGCGTACTGCTGGGGCTGCCCGCCCTGCGGGTACTGGGCAGGCTGCCCGCCCGCGGGGTACTGCCCCTGCTGGGGGTACTGCTGCTGCCCGCCCTGCGGGTACTGGCCCGGCTGGCCGTACTGCTGCCCGCCCTGTGGGGCCTGGTCCTGCTGCGCGTACTGGCCGGGCTGCGCGTACTGCTGGGGCTGCCCGCCCTGGGGGTACTGGCCCTGCTGCGGGTACTGGCCGGGCTGGCCGTACTGCTGCTGGCCGGGCTGCGCGTACTGCTGGGGCTGCCCGCCCTGCGGGTACTGGCCGGGCTGGCCGTACTGCTGCTGGCCGGGCTGCGCGTACTGGTTGGCAGCGGGCGCCACGTAGGCCTCCGGGCTCGCCAACCACGCGGCGGCCGCCTGTCGGCCGGCGCACAGACTGAGCAGGCCGGGCGAGCTGGTGCCGAACTGCTTCGGCGTGACCTCGGCCAGAACGGACACTACGCCTGCCGCGAGGGCGATGACGAGGGGGCTCCACCCCGCCATGCCCGTAGCGCCGCCAGCAGTCCCAGTGGCATTGATGTTGAAGAGCAGCAGGCCGACGAGCATGATGACCAGCACCGCCACAGGCAGCTGCCATGTGCGGCTCCACACGGGGGCAGAGGTGCGCTGGCGCTGGACGCCGACGGACAGGGAGGCCGCGACGATGGTGAGGACGCCGACCAGGATGATCAGCGATCCCCAGCCGTTCCCGATGTCCCAGGCCATCGCGGCGCCGCCCGCACCGAAACCCCCGACGCTGCCTGATAACGCGAAACCGCCGAAGAAGGCGAGGCCGATGACGGCGATCACCAAGTTGGGGAGCAGCAGCAGGAGCAGGGGCACCATTGCGAACCGCTGGCTGCTGATCGCGTTGATCAGGATGACCACCAGGGTGAGGGCGCCGAAGACGGGCAGGAACACCCGGGCGGCCGCGCGGACCTCGACGAGCATCGGGGCGAGCGCCTTAGGGAGGATGCTGACCTGGGCGGCCTTCTGGCGGGCGGTGAAGCTCGACAGGCCGACGACCAGGAGGACGACCAGGAATGTGAAGAAGGAGGTGGCGCGCAGGCCACCCGAGCCGTCGCCCGCGGAGAAGAAAGCTGTGAGCAGCGTCATCACCAGTGCGACGAGGAGTCCCTCGACGAGGCTGCGCACCCCTGTGGGCACTGACTCGCGGATGGTGCCGTCCTCCCACACCCTCTTGTTCAGCACGAAGCGAAGGGCGACCGCCTCGACGACGATGACCGTCCAGGGAACCGCGATCGCCATCATGCCGTAGCTCGCGCCGAGGAAGGTGGTCGAAACGGACCACCCGGCCCCGGTGAAGGCGCCGATCCCCACCGGGATGAGCATGAAGGACCCGCCGGAGACGATACTGGCCAAGGAGATGTAGCCGATCAGCGACGCGGCCAGCCCCACGCCGAAGACGACGGCCAGCTCGAGGCAGAGCGTGGTCAGGCCCGCCGGGGAGAACAGGGTCTGCATCTGGTGCCCGACCGGGGTCTGGGCGCGCTGGGGCTGCTGGGGCGCGGCGCCGTAGGGCCCCTGGGCCTGCTGCTGGCCCGGGTAGGGCTGCCCCTGTCCCGGATACGCCTGTCCCTGCGCCGACTGGGCGGCGCCCGCCTGCGCGTAGGGCTGCTGCGGGGCGGGCCCGTACCCACCGGCCTGGCCGCCCTGTCCGCCGGGGTACGGCGCCTGGGGCGGATTCTGCGGGTCACTCATGAAGATCTCCTTGAATCTGCGTTATGGATGTTCCCACTGTGTCAGTACATCGACCGAATCGTCAACCGATTCCTGGTATCTGGTCAGACTCGTCCGCGCCGGAGCCCGCGAAATGGTCCCACGGCCCGAACACCTCCGCGCCGTCGAGTTGGATGTGCGGCTCCTCGCCGCCCCGGGGCGCCCGGGCGGCGCCCACGGCGCGGAAGCCGTCGGGCAGAGCGGTCCCAGGGGGGAAGGCCGCGAGGATCCCCTGGTCCTCGCCCCCGCCGACCACCCAGTCGAGGGGGTCCTTGCCGCACGCCGCGGCGGCGCCGACCAGGGCTTCCGCCTCGCGCCCCAGAGCGCGCCGGTCCAGTTCGATGACGACCCCGGAGGCGCGGGCCATGCGCCCGCCGTCCATGGCGAGCCCGTCGGACAGGTCCATCATCGCGCTCGCGCCTGCACTGGCGGCGGCCGGCCCCGCTTCGAGGGGCGGGCGCGGCGCGCAGTACGTCCGCACGAAAGGCGCCAGGGCCTCGGGCTCCCGCCCCGGGCGGACCACTCCCCCGCGCAGCAGGTCCAGCCCGGCGTAGGACCATCCGAGCGTCCCCGCCACGCCCACGGTGTCGCCGGGGCGCGCGCCGTCGCGCAGGACGGGACGGCCCTGGCAGTACCCGAAGGCGGTGACCGACAGGACGAGGCGGTCGCCGCCGGACAGGTCGCCGCCGACCACGCCCGCCCCCGCCTCGCGGGCCCGGTCCCCCAGGCCCCGCACCACATCGAGGAGCCAGTCGGCGTCGGCGTCCCTCGACACGGACACGGACACCACCAGCGCCGAGGCCCGGCCGCCTATTCCGGCGATGTCGGAGAGGTTCTGCGCGGCTGCGCGCGCGCCGATCTGGTAGGGCGTCGACCACCAGGAGTGGAAGTGGTGGTCCTCCACGATCACGTCGGTCGTCACCAGGAAGGAGCCCTCCGGGGCGGCGATCTGGGCGCAGTCGTCGCCAATGCCGACCAGAGTGCGCCCGCCGACGGGCAGCAGGGCGCGGAACGCCCTGATGAGCTGGGACTCGTCCATGTCCCTCAGTCGTGCCATCGCACCACCGTACCGGCGCGCGCCCCTCCGCGCCCGTCGACCGCGCCGTCCGGGCGCCCCGTGCCCCGGGCGCGCTGGGAGGCGTAGAGGCAGACCGCCGCCGCGGAGGCGACGTTGAGGGACTCGGCCAGCCCGGTCATCGGGATCGCGACCAGGAGGTCGCAGGCGGCCACCTCGTCGGCGTCCAGGCCGCGCGCCTCGTTGCCGAGCGCCCAGGCGTGGGGCCCGGCGAGGGCGCCTTCCTCCTCGACCGCCGGCAGGGGCACGGCGCGCGGGCCCCCCGATGTGCCCAGCACCCGCGCACCGCGGGCGTGGAGGGCGTCGACGGCGGCCCCGAAGGCCGGATGGGGAATGACGGGCAGGTGGAAGACCGAGCCGGCGCTGGCGCGGACCACCTTCGGACTGGTGACGTCCGCCGTGCCCGCCACGGTGAGCACTGCCCGGGCGCCCATGGCGTCGGCGGTGCGGATGATGGTGCCCACGTTCCCGGGGTCGCGCCCCTGGGCGATGATGACGTAAAAGCCCCCGTCCGCGGGCCACTCCCGCACGATGGCGTCGGCCGAGGCGACGGCGCACACCCCCTGGCAGTCGGCGCTGAGGGCGGCGGCGACCTCGTCGGTCACGGTGTGGACCCACCGCGTGGCGCTGCGGGCTGCTCCCGCGATACCGGGGTGGGCGAGGCGGGCCGCCGCGCTGATGTAGACGTCGCGGACGGAGGCGGGGCGGTGGACCAGGAGCTCGCGCACCGCCTGGGGCCCCTCGACCAGGACCGCCGACGCGCGCGAGCGCGCCGAGCGCCCGCTCAGGCCGGCAACCCTGCGCACCCTGTCGGAGCGTGGATTGTCGAGCACTGGCGGGCACCCGGAGGAGGGGGGCACCTGCGTCAGGCCCTGGGGGCGTTGACGTCGGCCGGCAGGGCTTCCTTGGCGACCTTGACGAGCGCCGTGAACGCGGCCGGCTCGTTGACGGCGAGCTCGGCCAGCATACGGCGGTCGACCTCGACGCCGGCCAGGTTCAGGCCCTGGATGAAGCGGTTGTAGGTGAGGCCCTCGGCGCGGGAGGCGGCGTTGATGCGCTGGATCCACAGGCGCCGGAAGTCGCCCTTGCGGGCCTTGCGGTCGCGGTAGGCGTAGACGAAGGAGTGGGTCACCTGCTCCTTGGCCTTGCGGTACATGCGCGAGCGCTGGCCGCGGTAGCCGGAGGCCTGCTCGAGGACGGTGCGGCGCTTCTTCTTCGCGTTGACAGAACGCTTGACACGTGCCATTTCTTCTACTCCTTACTCTGCCGCTTCACTTGCCCAGCAGCCGCTTGACGCGCTTGACGTCAGCGGTCTCGAGGACCTGGTCGGTGGCCAGACGGCGGGTCTTGCGGCTGGACTTGTGCTCCAGCAGGTGGCGGGCGCCGGCCTGCTCGCGCATGATCTTGCCCGAGCCGGTGGTGCGGAAGCGCTTCTTGGCACCGGAATGAGTCTTGTTCTTCGGCATTGTTCGTTCCTTCGTGAATGAGGCGACGGGCGTCGCCTATCAGTCCTTGTCCTCAGCGCGGAAGGAGGCGGCGCGGGCCTGGTCCTTGCTGGCGCGCTCCGCCCGCTTGCCGCGGCGCTCGGCGCGCTCGGCCTCGCGGCGCTTGCGCTGCTCGTTCAAGGCCTCGGCCTTGCGCTTGGTGGGGGCCAGGACCATCGTCATATTGCGCCCGTCCTGGCGCGGCATCGACTCGACGGTCGCCAGATCCCCGATCTCGTCGGCCAGGCGCCGCAGCAGGCGGACCCCGGCCTCGGGGCGGGACTGCTCCCGTCCGCGGAACATGATCATGACTTTGACCTTGTCGCCGGCGGAGAGGAAGCGCTCGACGTGCCCCTTCTTGACCGCGAAGTCGTGGTCGTCGATCTTGAGTCGGAAACGGATCTCCTTCAGCTGCGTGTTCGCCTGGTTGCGGCGGGCATCGCGAGCCTTCTGGGCGGCTTCGTACTTGTACTTGCCGTAGTCCATGAGTTTTGCGACGGGCGGCTTGGCGTTCGGCGCAACCTCAACGAGGTCGAGCCCGGCCTCCTCGGCCAGGCGCAGGGCGTCCTCCACTCGGACGACGCCGACCTGTTCCCCGCCGGGCCCCACGAGGCGGACCTCGGGGACTCGGATTCGCTCGTTGATGCGAGTCTCGCTGATGGGTGGCTCCTTCCACGGATTGTTTCGCATAACGAAGAACCTCCGTTACGCTGCGCGCACGGAGGTACCCACTACCGATGGCGCGCCGGGGCCCGCCGTCGAACCCGATCCCCTCACCGGCCCCGTGGGCCGTGTCCCGGCGGTCCCCTCATCCGGGGCGCCGGGCGGGGATCCAGGTGGGATTCCTCCGCTTGCATTCCGGGCGTGAACCCGGACGGTCAGATCCAAGGATAGCAAAAAGGGCGCTCCGGGGCGAAACCGCAGTGCCGATGCCCTTGGTCACACGTCCTCGGCGCCCCTGGCATCCGCCTGTCCGCGCGCCTCGCGACGCTCGGCGATGAATGTCACGACGCCGACGACGACCAGGAAGGCGCACACGGGCATCGTCGGGGCGCGCTCCAGGAACTCCGGCGACCCCCACAGCCTCCAGCCCTGCACGGCGGCGACCACCGCGCCGACCGCCGCCAGGAGGTACCCGAACCGCGCCCGGGAGGCCGGCCCGCCGCTGCCAAAGTACGCGCCTGTGCCCATCGCCCACACGACGAAGACCGTCATCCACACGGACGCCACGACGGACGCTTGGAGCAGCGCCGGGCCCCACGGCCCGAAGGCGTCGTTGACCGCGCCATTGACGAGGACGGTCGCCAGGACCCCGGCCAGGCAGGCGTTGGAGATCTTGCCGCGCAGCAGGACCTGACGCTCGTCGTACCCATTGTCCCCCACTGCCATAATCGACATCGTCATCACTCCCAGAAAAGATCATCGAGGGTCACGCCGAGCGCCCGGCATATCCGGACGCACAGCGCGATCGTCGGGTTGTAGTCACCGGATTCAACGGCGCTGATGGTCTGGCGTGTGACGCCGACTTGTTCGGCCAGACTGGCCTGGCTCAGGCCGCGACCCGCTCTCGCGGCCTTCATCCGCAGGTTCTTCGCCATCGCACCCCCTTCCAGTATGTCAATTATATACGACACTATGGCAAACATACTAGTCTTCCCATCGGGCGACGCCCATCGCGAATAGCGCGGGGACCAGGGCGCAGACGAGCAGTCCCGTCCGCAGACCGCCCCCGGGCAGGGACAGCAGCGCCGCGGGAGCGCCCAGCGCCGACGAGGCGGACGCCACCAGGGAGGCCGCGCTGGGCCCCACCGCTGCCCCCAGGTCCCCGCCGAGGGCGAGGAGCGCGAACATCGCCGCGCCCCCGGCGGGGAAACGGGCCGCCGTCAAGGAGAAGGCGCCCGGCCACATGAGGGCGACGAAAAGGCCCGTGCCCGCGCAGCCCAGCAGGGACAGCCACGCCCAGGGGGCCAGAGCCGCCAGGAGGTAGCACGCGCACGCGCCCGTCCCCGACGCCATCAGCAGGCGGCGCAGGTCGAAGCGCGCCCCGGCGGTGGCGTGCCAGGCGCGGGCCGCGCCCATGAGGAGGGCGAAGAGCCCCGGGCCGAAGACGTCGCCGACCTGCTTGGCCACCCCCGCGCCCTGCTGGGCGAAGAAGGACGACCACTGGCTCATCGTGAGCTCGGCGGCCCCGCCCGTCGCCATGAGCGCCAGGGCGAGCAGGAACGCGCCGGAGCGCCCCAGCTCGCGCAGCGGCGTGCGGTGCGCCCCGGGCACCGTCTCCGGCATGGGCGCGCGCGCCAGAACGATCCCGTTGGCGACCGGCACGCACGCCCAGGCGATGGGCAGCGCCGGCCACCACTGCTCCCCCACCACCGCCAGCGCCCCGGTGGTGACCAGGACGACCCCCAGCTGCCCCCAGCAGTAGAAGGAGTGGAGCAGGGCCATTCCCGCGGCCTTGGGGCGCGAGTCGTCGGGGATGTGCTCGACGACGGGGCTGACGACCACCTCGAGCAGTCCCCCGCCGACCGCGTAGACGACGACCGCGGCGCACAGGGCGGCGAAGGTGTGGGCGGCGAGCAGTGGGAGGACGCCCAGCGCGACCAGGCCGGCCGCGCTCAGGACGTGGGCCGCGACCATCGGGATCCTGTACCCGACGCGGTCCACGACCGCGGCCGCCACCATGTCCGTGGCCAGCTGCACGCCGAAGTTCAACGAGGCGAGCGCCCCCAGCTGGGCCAGGCCGATGCCGTAGCGCGAGGAGAAGACGACGAAGAGCAGCGGCGCGAGGTTGTTGACGATCGCCTGGACGACGTAGCCGACGTGGGAGGATCTGCGCGTCGTGGTCCAGTCCATGCCAGCTCCTGTGTGGTCGTCGGCGCCCGCGGCGGCGGGGCGCTCCTACTGGTGGGGCTCCGCGATCACGGGCACCAGCTCCACCCTATCGGCGGCGGCGACGAGGCGCGGGGTCCTGCCGATCTCGGCGAGGGCCTCCCCCACTGCCCCCCGCAGGTCCGGTCCGCCCCCGCAGGCGTCGATCACGGCGGTGACCCGGGTGGCCCCCTCCCCCGCGTAGGAGAGGCGCACGTCGGCCACACGCGGGCAGGCGCGGCGCGCGCGCTCGAGGAGGAGGGCGCGCAGTGCCCCGTCCCGCCAGGGCGGAAGCCACTGGTCCCCCTGGGCGAGGGCGGCCACCGCCGGCCTGGGCAGGAGCACGGAGGCGCCTCCGGGGTCCATGACGGCGCGCCCGCCGGTCTCGACCAGGGCGGCCAGGGCGACGGTGCGGAAATCCATGCCCATCGGCCGCGCCCCGGGCCTGTGGGCGGAAAGGGCGGCGGCGCTGGAGTACACGGCGATGGCGGGGCCCGCCGGAGTGGGCGCCCGCTCGAACGCGACGGGGCCGGTCAGAGCGCTGTTCCGGCCTTCCGCGTGGTGGCCGTCCGTGCCCGGGCCGGGCTCGACGGCGACGGGGACGACGACGCGCTCGTCCGCCAGGGCAGCGGCCAGTGCCTCCAGCCGCGCGGCGCCGTTGTCCGCGCCCTCCCCGAGCGCCAGGGCGGCCGAGGTCCTTTCCATGGCCTGGCCCGCGTCGGACCGGTCGCGGGCGGGCATCGCCA
>NZ_CP017298.1:451959-463497 GCF_001746855.1 Pauljensenia hongkongensis
CCATGGCCTGGCCCGCGTCGGACCGGTCGCGGGCGGGCATCGCCAGCCTGGCGGCCAGGCGGGCCCTCTGCTCATCGCTGGGCCCCGGCTCGGCCCGCCCCGTTCCCCCGCTCATTGCCGTGCCTCCCGCACGGCCTCGAGCGCTTCTTCCAGGGTGAAGGCGCCCTCGTAGAGGGCTTTGCCGACGATGGCGCCCTCGACTCCGTCGACGGCCGCCAGGGCGCGCAGGTCGTCGAGGGAGTCCACGCCCCCCGAGGCGAGGATCCCCGCGTCCGTGGCTCCGCTGACGCGCTGGAGCAACTCGATGTTGGACCCGGCCATCATGCCGTCCCTGTGGACGTCGGTGACGACGAGCAGGCGCGCACCGGCGCGGTTGAGGGCGTCGATGGCCTCCCACAGCCCCCCGCCGCGCCCGCCGCCGCGGGCCCTGAGGCGCTCGCCCTCGACGTCGAGGCAGACCGCCGCGCGCGGGCCGAGGTCGCGCACCGCGCCGCACACGAAGTCCATGTCCGCCAGCGCCTGGGTGGCGATGTTGACGCGCGCGGGGCCCATCTCCAGCGCGTTGCGCAGCGACTGGGCGTCGCGCACTCCCCCCGACAGCTCGACTTCCACTCCGGCGCCCCTGATCGTCTCGCGGATGACGGAGTCGTTGTCTCCGCGCCCGTAGGCGCGGTCGAGGTCGACCAGGTGCACCCACGCGGCCCCCGCCCCGGCGAACGCGCGCACGACCTGGGCCGGGGGCCCCCAGGAGGCGCCTGAGTCGACCACGCCGCGGCTCAGGCGCACCGCCGCGCCGCCTGTGACGTCCACGGCGGGCAGGACGGTGAATCCGCGCGCGCTCACTTCTTCCTCTTGAACCATCCGA
Organism: Pauljensenia hongkongensis; assembly: GCF_001746855.1. Lineage (GTDB taxonomy): Bacteria > Actinomycetota > Actinomycetes > Actinomycetales > Actinomycetaceae > Pauljensenia > Pauljensenia hongkongensis. Next base: position 452,825 of record NZ_CP017298.1, read on the forward strand.
AGGGGCCCCCGCCCCTGCGCGCCCCCTCGGCGCTCACCGAGTCCGGGTAGTCGGCGGGGGTCGTCCGGCCGAGCAGCAGATCCTCGGTGGCCTGCGGCATCGACCCCATGAGCAGCCCAGCGGGGATCGTCTCCTCCGGTTCGCCCGCCACGTAGCGCTGGGCCGAGATACGCCCGGACACTCCGGGCTCCACGCCGTCCCCCTCGACCAGCCAGGACATGAGGGCGACGGCCCCGTACTTCGACAGGCCCGACACGGCGCGGGCGACGCGGTCGACGGCGTCCGGCATCGGGCGGGTGCCCGTCAGCAGCACGTCCAGCTCCTCCTCGTCGGTGGGCGTCGTCTCCACGCGCAGCCACACGGCGGTCCACGGTTTGAGCCGCACCACCGACTCGCGCACGTCCGACAGCGCCAGCAGCGAGTGCAGCACCTCGGGGTGGGCGATGGGGGCCAGGACCAGCGCGACCGACAGCCTCCCCCCGTCCAGGTGCAATGACTCGTCGACCGGCGTGTCGTCGGGGCCGCGGGCGGGTCCTGGCGGGCCCCCCGCCTCGGCGGGGTCCCCCATCCGGGCCACCAGGCTCGCGAATTCGGCATCGATGTCGTCGTCGTGGACGCCCACGGCTCCTCCTCAGTAATCGTTGGGTCCAGGATACTTGTGACGCATCGGCGCGCGAAATGCAACAATGGTGCCACCGCTGAAAAGGAGACACTGTGACGGACACGCCGGAGATCCCCGTACGCGGGCAGATCCGCCTGGGCCAGTTCCTCAAGCTCGCCGCCCTGGCAGAGGACGGCGCGCAGGCCCGCGGACTCGTCCAGGGAGGCGATGTGCGCGTCAACGGGGCCACGGAGGTCCGCCGGGGCCGGCGCCTCTCCCCCGGCGACCTCGTCGAGGTCGACGCCCCCTGGGGGGTCTGCGCCGCCCGCGTCGGCTCCGCCGACTAGAGAGCGCCCCCCTCAGCGCCCGATGACCCCGCCCGCGCCGACGACCGCCTTGATGTGGCTGAAGAACGCGTTCGTCTGCGCCACGCGGTAGCGGGGATCCAGTTCGACCACGGTCTCGCGCCCGGGCTCCCTCACGTGGAGGCGCACCGGCGAGGCGCCCGGGTAGGACTCGAGCACGCCCTTGAGGTCCGTCAGCAGCTTGGCCGTGCACCGCGATGCGGGCAGGCGCAGGTCCAGCGGCGCGTCCGACTCGCTCGACAGGTCGAGCAGTGTCATCGACTGCCCGTAGACCGCCATCCCCTCGTCGCGCACATTGACCTTGCCCTCGATGCCGACGATCGCGTCCTGGGCGAGGTAGGTGGAGATCGACTCGTAGGCGCGGGGGAAGAAGAGGACCTCCACCGAACCCGAAAGATCCTCGATGGTGGCGATCGCCCACGCGTTCCCCTGCTTCGTCACCTTCGTCGTCACGCCCGACACGAGGCCCGCGATCTTGACGACGCGGTCGGCCATGGCCCCCTCCGAGCCCACCACCTGCGCGATCTCGTAGTCCTGGTGGCGGGCGAGCGCCCCCTCCAGGCCCCGCAGCGGGTGGTCCGAGACGTACAGCCCCAGCATCTCGCGCTCGGCGGCCAGTTTCTGCTTCCGGTCGAACTCGGGCAGGTCGGGGATGTCGATCGCCAGCGAGGAGCCGCCCGCGCCGTCGTCGAGCCCGCCGAACAGGTCGAACTGGCCGATCGCCTCGTTGCGCTTGACGTCGATGACCGCGTCCACGGCCTCGTCGCAGCGCGCCAGCAGCGCCCTGCGCGTGTGCCCCATCGAGTCGAAAGCACCCGCCCGGATCAGGGACTGGATGGTCCGCTTGTTGCACACGACCTGCGGGACCTTGTCCAGGAAGTCCTGGAAGGAGGCGAAGCGCCCTTTCTCCTCGCGGGCGCCCACAATCGCCTCGACCACGGGGCCGCCGACGTTCTGGACGGCGCTGAGTCCGAAACGGATGGCCTCCCCGTCAGGGGCGAAGTTGCCCATCGAGGCGTTCACGTCGGGGGGCAGCACGGTGATGTCCATGTGGCGGCACTCGGCCAGGTACAGGGCGCGGCGGTCCTTGTTGTCCTTCGTCGAGGTCAGCAGGGCGGCCATGTACTCGGTCGGGTAGTTCGCCTTGAGGAAGGCCGTCCAGTACGACACGAGGCCGTAGGCGGCGGAGTGCGCCTTGTTGAACGCGTAGGCGGAGAAGGGGACGACCACGTCCCACAGGGCCTTGATGGACTCCTCCGAGTAGCCGTTGTCGACCATCCCCTGGCGGAAGCCCTTGAACTGCTGGTCCAGGACCTCCTTCTTCTTCTTGCCCATCGCCTTGCGGAGGATGTCGGCCTGCCCCAGGGTGTAGCCCGCCAGTTTCTGGGCGATCTGCATGACCTGCTCCTGGTAGACGATCAAACCGAAGGTCGTCCCCAGGATCTCCTCGAGCGGCTCGGCCAGCTCCGGGTGGATGGGCGTGATCTCCTGGCGCCCGTTCTTGCGCAGCGCGTAGTTCGTGTGCGAGTTCGCGCCCATGGGGCCGGGGCGGTACAGGGCGCCCACGGCGGAGATGTCCTCGAAGTTGTCGGGCTTCATGAGCTTGAGCAGGTCGCGCATGCCGCCGCCGTCGAGCTGGAAGACCCCCAGGGTGTCGCCCCGGCCCAGCAGCTCGTAGGTCTTCGCGTCGTCGAAGCGGATGTGGTCGAGGTCGGGGTCCTCCTTCCCGTTGATCGCGATGTTCTCCAGCGCGTCGGACACGACCGTGAGGTTGCGCAGGCCCAGGAAGTCCATCTTCAGCAGGCCCAGCGTCTCGCACGTCGGGTAGTCGAACTGGGTGATGATGGCCCCGTCCTGGGGGCGCTTCATAATGGGGATGATGTCGGTGAGGGTGTGGGAGCTCATGATCACCGCGCAGGCGTGCACGCCCCACTGCCTGGTGAGCCCCTCCAGGCCGAGGGCGTACTGGACGACCTCGTGGGTGTCGGGGTTGTCCTCGTAGAACTTGCGGAACTCGGCGGCCTCCCCGTAGCGCTTGTCGCCCTGGTCGAAGATCCCCGCCACGGAGATGTCCTTGCCCATGATGGCGGGGGGCAGCGCCTTGGTGAGCTGCTCGCCCATCTTGAAGTCCTTGCCCAGGATGCGCGCCGAGTCCTTGAGGGCCTGCTTGGTCTTGATCGTCCCGTAGGTGACGACCTGGCTGATGCGGTCCTCGCCGTACTTGCGCTTGACGTAAGCGATCACCTCGTCGCGCCGGCGCTCGTCGAAGTCGACGTCGAAGTCGGGCATCGAGATGCGCTCCGGGTTGAGGAAGCGCTCGAAGATCAGCCCGTGCTCCAAGGGGTTCAGCTCTGTGATCTTCATCGCGTAGGCGACCATCGAGCCCGCGCCCGAGCCGCGCCCCGGCCCCACGCGGATCCCCTGGGACTTGGCCCAGTTGATGTAGTCGGCGACAGTGAGGAAGTAGCCGGGGAAGCCCATCGAGATGATGACGTCCTCCTCGTACTGCGCCTGTTCGCGCACGTCGTCGGGGATGCCGCCCGGGAAGCGGTCGTTGAGCCCCCGCTCGACCTCCTTGACGAACCAGGAGGTCTTGTCCTCGCCCTCGGGGACGGGGAAGTCGGGCATGTAGTTGGCGCCCTCCTTCGTGGTGGTGAAGCGGACGTCGCAGCGCTCGGCGATCTCCAGGGTGGCGTCGCAGGCGCCGGGCAGCTCCCTCCACAGCTCGCGCATCTCCTGGGAGGAGCGGATGAAGTAGCCGTCGCCGTCGAACTTGAAGCGGTCGGGGTCGTTGATGCGCGCCCCCGAGTTGATGCACAGGAGGGCGTCCTGGATCTTGCGGTCCTCCTTCTTCACGTAGTGGGAGTCGTTGGTGGCCACCAGGGGCGCGTTCATCAGGCGCGCGATCTCGAGGACCTGGGAGTGGACGCGCCTCTCGATGTCGATGCCGTGGTCCATGACCTCGACGTAGAAGTTCTCGGGACCGAAGATGTCGCGCAGTTCGGCGGCCTCTGCCACGGCCTCGTCCCACTGCCCCAGGCGCAGGCGGGTCTGGACCGCGCCCGAGGGGCAGCCGGTGAAGACGATGAGCCCCTCGTGGAACTTGGCGAGCAGCTCTTTGTCGGCCCTGGGCCATTTGCCGAACTGGCCGTCGGTCGAGGCGTAGGACCCCAGGCGGAACAGGTTGTGCATGCCCTGGGTGCTGTAGGCGATCAGGGTGAGGTGGTTGTACGAGCCGCCGGCGCTGACGTCGTCGGAGCGCTGCCACGGCTCGCCCCATGTGACCTTGTGGCGGTCGAAGCGCGATGTCCCGGGGGTGACGTAGGCCTCGAGGCCGATAATGGGCTTGACACCCGCGGACACGCAGTTCGTGTAGAAGTCGTAGGCCCCGAAGAGGTACCCGTGGTCGGTCAGGCCGATGGCGGGCTGGCCGAGGCGGGCAGCCTCCTGGGCCATCGCCTGCGTTTTCGCCGCTCCGTCCAGCATGGAGTACTCGGAGTGGTTGTGGAGGTGCACGAAGGGGTCAGACGCCATGGTCCGATTCTACGTGCCGCAGGCGCGGGCCACCGGCCGCGCGCGCCGGCCCGGACGCGCCCACCGGGCCCTCAGGGGTGGCGCAGGACCTCGAGGGCGGCGGCGAGGTCGGACGGGTAGGGGCTGCGCACCGTCGTCGGCGCTCCCGTACGCGGGTGGGCGAAGGAGAGTTCGACGGCGTGGAGCCACTGGCGGACCAGGCCCAGCCGCTCGGCCTGGCCCGGGTCCGCGCCGTAGAAGGCGTCGCCCACGCAGGGGTGCCCCACGGCCGCCATGTGGACGCGGATCTGGTGGGTGCGCCCGGTCTCCAGGTGGATCTCGGCCAGGCACGCGCCCGCCATCATCTCCAGGGTGTCGTAATGGGTGATGGCGCGCTTCCCGCCGTCGATGACCGCCATGCGCCACTCCCGCGAGGGGTGGCGGCCGATGGGCGCGTCGATGGTGCCCGAGGCCGGGTCCAGGTGCCCGGCGACCACCGCGTGGTAGACCTTCGTGACCGTGCGCTCCTTGAAGGCCCGCTTCATGACGGAGTACGCGAGTTCGGATTTGGCGACCATCATGGCCCCGGAGGTGCCCACGTCGAGGCGGTGGACGATGCCCTGGCGCTCGGGCGGGCCGTGGGTGGTGATGCGGTAGCCCGCGGCGGCGAGGTTGCCCAGGACCGTCGGGCCCTCCCACCCGGGGCCCGTGTGCGCCGCGACCCCGACGGGCTTGTCGACGACGACGATGTCCTCGTCGTCGTAGAGGATGTCCATCCCGGTCACGGGGACCGCCTTGACGGCCGGGTCGGGCATGTCGATCCCGATGATGTCGGCGGCGCCCAGGCGGTCGGACTTGCCGGCGGTCCGCCCGTTGAGGGTCACCGCGCCCTGGGCCGCCAGGTCAGCGCATTTCGAGCGGCTCATCCCGAGCATGCGCGACAGGGCGGCGTCCACGCGCTCCCCGACGAGGGCGTCGGGCACGGGGAGCAGGCGGCCCTCACCCATCGGCGCCGCCCGCCGTTGCCGCAGGGGGCGCCTCCGGGGCGCCCCCGCGCTCCGTGGAGCCGTCGGCCTGCTCCGCCGCGCCGCCCCCGGAGTCCTTCCCCGCATGGGCGGCGGCGCCTCCGCCGCCCTCGCGCGCCAGGGAGAGGACCAAGGCGGCGGCTGCCACCACGATCCAGATGTCGGCCACATTGCCGACGAACCAGTCGCCGTAGCCGATGAAGTCGATGACGTGGCCCTGTCCGAAGGAAGGGGGTTGGAAGAGGCGGTCGATGAGGTTGCCGACGGCGCCGCCCGCCAGCAGGGCGATGGACGCGCGCGTGGCGGTGTCGGCGGAGCGCCGGTAGAGCCAGGCCATCGCGCCCAGGATCACGACCGCGAGGACGGTGAACATCCACGTCCGCCCTGATCCGACGGAGAACGCCGCGCCGGGGTTGCGCACGAGCTCGAGGCGCAGGAACCGGCCGACGAGGGCGATGGAGCGCCCGTCGGCCAAGGCGGATCGCGCCCACCACTTGGTGATCTGGTCGGCGGCGACGGCGAGCAACAGGACCGCCAGGCACACCGCGTTGCGGTTGGGGGCGCGTGAGGGCATGGGGCTCAGTGTAACCGCTGGCGGCGCCGCGCGTGCGCCACCGCCAGCGGGGAGCGGGCCGGGTTCAGTTGTCGCCGTCCGAGCCGACCTCGGCGAGCAGCGACTCGAGGTGTCCGCGCAGGTTGGAGCGGTACTCGGACTCGAAGGTCCGCAGGCCGTTGATCTTGTTCTCCAGCAGCTCCCGCTCCTGGTCCAGCTGGGTGAGGATGGTCTCGTGCTGCTTCTGGGCGTCGGCGATGATCTCGTCGCGCTTGGCATTGGCGTCGGCGATGATCTTGGCGGACTGCTCCTCGCCGTCGCGCACGTACTCGTCGTGGACGCGCTGGGCCAGGGCGAGCATCGAGGTGGCGGACTCGGCGTCCGGGGCGCCGGCCGCCAGGACGGCGGCGGGCTCGGGAACCGCGGGGGCGGCGGACTGCGCGGGGGCCTTGAACTCGCCGTCGCTGAGCTCGGCGACGCGCCGCTCGGCGGCCTCGAGCTTCTCCTTGAGGTCCTGGTTCTCCATCTGGAGCGCGTAGATCGTGGAGACGACCTCGTCGAGGAACTCGTCGACCTCGACCTGGTCGTAGCCCTCGCGGAACTTGACGTACTGGAACTTCTTGTTGAGGACGTCCTCAGTGGTGAGCAGGGCCATTTCATCGCCTTTCGGTCGTATGGGTTGGTGGCACCGCGGTTCTTACTGCAGCGCTCCTGGACGACCGAATGGGGGCCGCCCGCTTACACATCACGTGAATAATATCCGAAATCGTCACACTAGCAACACACATCACCCCCGTGGCGCGGTGTTCCAGTCCGGCCGCCGCTGCGGAAGGGCCCGTCATAGCGCGACGACGGCGAAGGCGGCCGCGAACCGCTGGATGACGATGATCACGGCCCACAGGACGACGAACCCGATGTCCACGCTCATCCCCGAGCCCAACCGCAGGGGCGGGATGAAGCGCCGCAGGAAGCGCAGCGGCGGATCGGTGAGCGTGTAGACCGCGTTCGCCAGGACCAGCGCCGCCCCCGAGGGGCGCCACGAGCGGGCGAAGAACCTCGCCCAGTCCAGGCCCACTCTGACCAGGAGCACGAGGAGGTAGAGGTTCGCGATCACGTAGACGGAGTGCGCGGCCCACGCGACGGCTACGGACACCGTCGGCCTCAGCCCTGGTTGTACAGGGCGCCACGGCGCGCGCCCATGGCCTCGCCCGGGATCTCGACGTTCTTCGGGGACAGCAGGAAGACGCGGTCGGTGACGCTCTCGAGCACCCCGCGCAGTCCGAAGGTCAGGCCCGCGGCGAAGTCGACGAGGCGGCGGGCCTCCTCGTAGCTCACGTCTGTGAGGTCGAGGATGACGGGCGTGCCCTCGCGGAAGGCCTCGCCGATGACGCGGGCGTCGGAGAACGCGGTGGCGTGCACGGGGAGGATGCGCGAGAGCTCCTCGGAGGGGATGGGCTCGGGACGGCGGACCGGCGCCAGGGAAGGACGGGTCGCTGGTGTGATGTCGGCCACGGGGGCAACCTCTTCCATGTCGTCGTAGTCATCGAATTCGTCGTCCTCGGCATCGGGCGAGTACCACCCCATGAACTTGCGCGCTCGCGCACCGAACGATTCGCTCATTATTCCTCCTTCGCCGATCGCATATGCACAAACTAATGCCAGGTCGGCCCGAGTCCGCGCAGCCCGGGCGGCATGTCGCCACACTCAGGCGGCGGCGACCACCAGCGCCTGGCGCCCGCAGGCGCTGTCGCGCCGGAAGGAGAATAGCGAGGCGTCCTCCAGGGTGCAACGGGGATCGACCGCGACCCGGCACCCCATGGCCTCGAGCTGGCGGCGCGCCGCCCCCGGCAGGTCGAGGCCGGCGCTCCCCCACCGGGTCCGCGAGCCGATGCCCTCCGCCTCCGCCTCCGCCTCGTCGCGCATGGATCCGGGGACCTCGTAGCACTGCCCGCAGATGGCGGGGCCGATGAGGGCGGCGGGGGCCTCGGCGCACAAGCCGCTCATAGCGCGGACCGCCGCGACGAGGATGCCGGACAGGAACCCCCTGCGCCCGGCGTGCACCGCCGCGAGGACGCGGCCCCCGTCTGCGGACAGGACGACGGGCAGGCAGTCCGCGGTCATGACGGCCAGCGCGGGCGCGCCCTCCCACCCCCGGGCGTCGATGACGACCCCGTCGGCCGGAACGGGCCCGTACTCGCCCTCGCAGCGGCTGTCCAGGGGGGCGTAGGCGCCTCCGGCGCGCATGATCGGCCCCATCTCCCCCAGGCCGACCACGGCCACGTCGCTCGAATGGGTTTGGTCCATCCACACGATCGGAGCGCCCAGGCGCGCGGACAGGTAGCGGCGGCGCGCGTGGACGGCCTCCGGGTCGTCGCCGACGCCCAATGAGACGTTGCCGACGAGCGGGCCGGTGCCCGGGTCCGCCTCGGTGAGGAAGACCCGGGCACCGCCGAGGGGGGCCAGGGAGCGCATCAGCGCAGGAAGTCCGGGATGTCGAGCTCCTTCTCCGCCGGATCCTCGAACACCCGGGGGACCTCGAAGGACGCCGGTTCGGAGGGCTCCTCGGCGTACTCGGCGACGGCCGGGACCTCGACCGGGACCGGCCTGGTCGTCGGCGCGGAGCGCACAGCCGGGGTCTCAGCGCGGTGCTGGGCGTTGCGGCGCAGGTTGACTGCGGGGATGTCGCCCAGGGTGCCGGACTCGCGGCCCCCGTCGGAGGCGGGGGCCGGGCGCAGGGAGGACACCCCCGGGGCCTTCTGGATCGCGGGGACCGCCGGGATGGTCGCGGTGTGCGAGACGGGGGGCGCCACGACGTCGTCGAAGCCCGCGGCGATGACGGTGACACGGATCTCGTCGCCGAGGGAGTCGTCGATGACGTTGCCGAAGATGATGTTCGCCTCGGGGTGCGCCGCCTCCCGGACCAGCTGCGAGGAGTCGTAGATCTCGCGCAGTCCGAGGTCGGAGCCGCCCTGGAAGAACATGAGCACGCCGTGGGCGCCGTCGATGGAGGCCTCCAGCAGCGGCGAGGAGATCGCGGTCTCGACCGCCCGGGTGGCGCGGTCCTCGCCGGTGGCAGCGCCGATGCCCATGAGGGCGCTGCCGGCGTCCTTCATGACGGACTTCACATCGTTGAAGTCGACGTTGATGAGGCCGGGGGTCGTGATGAGCTCGGTGATCCCCTGCACGCCGGACAGCAGCACCTGGTCGGCGGCCTTGAAGGCGTCGAGCACGGAGATGTTGAGCTCCGAGATCTCCAACAGCCTGTCGTTCGGGATGACGATGAGGGTGTCGACCTCGCCGCGCAGGGTCTCCACGCCGGTCTCGGCCTGGGCCGCGCGGCGGTTCCCCTCGAAGGAGAAGGGCCGCGTGACGACGCCGACGGTGAGGGCCCCGCCCTGTCGGGCGATCTTGGCGACCACGGGGGCCGCGCCGGTGCCCGTCCCGCCGCCCTCGCCCGCCGTGACGAAAACCATGTCCGCGCCGTCGAGGGCAGCCGTGATCTCCTCGACGTGGTCCTCGGCGGCCTTGCGCCCGACCGACGGATCCGCGCCCGCGCCGAGGCCGTGGGTGAGCTCCCTGCCGATGTCGAGCTTCGTCTCGGCGTCGGACATGAGCAGCGCCTGGGCGTCGGTGTTCACGGCGATGAACTCCACGCCCTTGAGCCCGACCTCGATCATGCGGTTGACGGCGTTGACGCCACCGCCGCCGACGCCAACGACTTTGATCACTGCCAGGTGGTTTTGCGGCGAAGCCATGGATGTCTCCCTTGCATCAAACCTTCAACCTCTAGTGGAAGGTTGATGTTGTACGTGCTGTATGTCGGGAAGACGGTAGAGCCCCGTGCCCCCGTCTTCAAGACAACACGCGGCCGACCCGCGTGTTAACTGGTCACCGGCCGCGCCGGGACCGACACATCGTAGGTCGAGGCCGACCTCTGCGCCAGCAGAGCCGCCAGCACCTGGGCCTTGGGGACCGCCTGCCCCCTGGTGCCCCACTTCACAGTCCTGGAGCCCCGCAGGGCGATCGTCACCTGGGCGCCGTCCGAGGCCAGGGACTCCACCTCCTGGCGGACTCCCCCGTCCAGCGCGTCCCACGCCTCCAGGACGTCCGCGGCCGCCTGCTGGCGGTCCCCCTCCGGCAGCGACACCAGGGGCAGCCCCGCGGGCGGGGCGTCGGCCGTGGCGAAGGCGACGCCCTCGGAGTCCACCAGCGCGTAGCCGGATCCCCCGGCCTCGTACATGGCGCCCCGGCGCGCGGTGATCTCGATCATCAGCCCGCTCGGCCACCTGCGCGAGACGACGGCGTCCTTGACGGCCACATCCGCCATGACGGCCTCGCGCACGCTCCCCGTGTCCAGGCGGGTGATCGGCGTGCCCTCGAAAGCGGCGACGGCCGAGGCGATGCGCGCCGCGTCCACGGACGTCCCCTCCACGCCGCTCACGCGCACGCTGGACGCCGAAAGGGCGAAGAGCGGGGAGAAGAAAACCCCCCACACCACGAGCGCCACGGCGGCGAGGGCGCCCAGGACCGAGGCCGTGCGCGTGAGGGCCAGCCTCCGTTTCGCGCGCGCCCGCTCGCGCCGACGCTCGTCGATGTCGGTGGCGCTCCCCGCGGGC
>NZ_CP017298.1:463549-478812 GCF_001746855.1 Pauljensenia hongkongensis
GAACTCCAGGACATCGGCCCCGCACGAGGTGATGGACCCGGCGCCCATCGTGATGAGGATCCCCCCCTCGTCGACCAGGCCCGCCCCGGTCCGGGCGGCCTCGTGCATGTCGGGCACGTGGAGGGAGCCGGGCAGGGCCGACGTGATCAGCGTCGAGTCGACGCCCGGCTCGGGGTCCTCGCGCGCCGCGTAGACGTCCGTGACGACCACGTGGTCGGCGGCTGCGAGCGCCTCGGCGAAACGCGCCGCGAAGATACGGGTGCGCGAGTACAGGTGCGGCTGGAACACGACGGTGACGCCGCCTGCCCCCGCGACGACGCGCGCCTGGCGCAGCGCGGCCGCCACCTCGGTCGGGTGGTGGGCGTAGTCGTCGAAGAGCCTGCGCGAGCCCACCCGGCCGCGCTCCTCGAAGCGCCGGGCCGTCCCGGTGAAGGAGGCGAGGCCGGCGGCCATCTCGGGCAGGCCCAATCCGAGCGCCGCCCCCGCCAGGAGGGCGGCCGTGGCGTTGAGCACGTTGTGCTCGCCCGCGACCGCGAGCCGGAGCACGGCCGCCTGGCCGTCCCACTCCACCCGCGCCGTCGATCCCGACGCGGTGGAGTCCACGTCCTCGATGGCGGCGTCGGGCCGTTGGGCGCAACGCCCCGGCCGCCCGTAGGTGATGGTGGTGATGCCCCGCTCCCGCGCGTGGGAGGCCAGGCGGGAGGCGCCCGGGTCCTCCGCGCAGGCGACCAGCGCCCCGCCCGGGACCAGGCGGGAGGCGAACTCGGCGAAGACCGCCTCGAAAGCCTCGCGGCTGCCGTAGCGGTCCAGGTGGTCGGGCTCCACGTTCGTCACGACCTCCACCGACGGCGAGTAGTTGAGGAAGGAGCCGTCCGACTCGTCGGCCTCGGCGACGAACACGTCCCCCGCGCCCAGGTGGGCGCCGGAGCCGAACTGCGGGACCACGCCGCCCACAGCGACGGACGGGTCCGCGCCGACGCTGCGCAGGGCGACTGCGAGCATGCCCGAGGTGGTGGTCTTCCCGTGGGCGCCGGCGACCCCCACGAAGCGCATGCCGGTGGCCGCCAGGGCCAGCGCCTCGGAGCGGTGGACGACCCTCTGGCCGCGCCCGCGGGCCGCCGCCAGCTCCGGGTTCGACTCGCGGATCGCCGTGGACACGACGACGACGGCGTCCGCTGGCACGTGCGCGGGGTCGTGCCCCGCGAAGACGGTGATCCCCAGGCCCCTGAGCCGCTCGAGGACCGGGGAGTCCGCCCGGTCCGACCCGGACACGCGGGCGCCGCGCGAGGCGAGGAGCTCGGCGACGACGCTCATGCCCGCCCCTCCGATCCCGATGAAGTGGTAGCGGCCGGCGATGTCGAGGCCGCTCATCAGCTCTCGCCCCGCGCCACGTCGATGACGATCCCGGCCAGCTCGGCAGCGGCGCCCGCGCGCCCCAGTTGGCGCGAGGCGCTGGCCATGCCGTCCAGCCGTGCCGAGCCGAGCAGCGGGAAGACCGTGTTCCGCACGACATCGGCTGTGAAGTCCTTGTCGGCGAACAGCTGCGCGCCGCCCGCCGCCACGTGGTCCGCGGCGTTGAGCCTCTGCTCGCCGTTGCCGATCGGCAGCGGCACGTACACGCACGGCAGCCCCAGGGCCTCCATCTCCGCCACGGTCCCCGCGCCGGAGCGGCACACCACCAGGTCGGCGACGGCCAGGGCGTCCTCCATCTGGGACAGGTAGTCGATGACCAGCCAGCGCTCCCCCACGCCCGCGGCGCGGACCGCCTCGCGGACGGGGGCGTCCTTCCCCCGCCCCGTCAGGTGGACCACCTGGGCGCCGTCGGGCAGTGCGGCGGCCGCCGCCGTCATCTGCTCGTTGATGTGGAGCGCCCCCAGTGACCCCCCTGTGACCAGGAGCGTGTGGGCGCCCGGGTCGATGCCGAGGCGCGAGGCCGCCTCCTCGCGGGAGCGCCTGGCCCCCTCCTCGTCGCGGCGCCGCTGCGCCAGGGAGGCGATGGCGGCCCGCAGCGGCAGGCCCGTCGTGACGGTCCGCCCCCGCTTCGCCCTCAGCGGCGACGAGTCGAAGGTGAGGGCGACCACCCGGGCGCGCCGCGCCCCGACCTTGTTCGCTATCCCCGGTCTGGCGTTCTGCTCGTGGACGACCACTGGCACGCCCGTTCTGTGCGCCGCCGAGTAGGCCGGAGTCGACACGTAGCCGCCGAACCCCACCAGCGCGTCCGCCCCCTCCAGGGCCTCCTCGCACAGGCGGCGGGCGGAGCGCCACCTCGACGGCAGCGAGAAGAACTCCAGCGAGGGGCGCCGGGGCAGGGGGACCCTCGGGATCTCGACCAGGGGGAAGCCCGCCGCGGGCACCAGATCCGCCTCGAGGCCCTGCGCGGTGCCCAGGACGGACACCTCGCACCCCAGATCCCGCAACTGCGCCGCCGTGGCGAGCAGCGGGTTGACGTGCCCCGCAGTCCCGCCACCGGCCATGACAACCTTGACCACGTGAACTCCTAACGATCGGGCCCCAGTCTATCGGGCCGAGCGCTTCTTCGGCGCCACCCGGGGGTCCCTCCCGGCCGACGCCTCGTCCGGCCGCCCCACCATGGACATCCCGGCCCCCGCGCGCGCGAAGGAGGCGACGACGCCGACGGCGAGCGCGGTGAACAGGAACGAGGACCCGCCGTAGGACACCAGGGGCAGCGGAACGCCGATGACGGGCCCCATGCCCGTCACGGACAGGACGTTGATGACCGTTTGGGCGCCGATCCACGTGGCCGTGCCGCCGGCGGCCACGGCGACGAACGGGTCCTGGGCGTTGCGGCACACGCGCATCATGCCCGTCACCAGGGCGCCGACGCACACCAGGACCAGCAGCGTCCCGCCCAGTCCCAGCTCCTCGCCGATGATCGCCAGGATGAAGTCCGTGTGCGCGGCCTGCAGGTAGTTCCACTTCTCACGCGACGCGCCCACCCCCAGGCCCGTGAGCCCGCCCGAGCCCAGCGCCCACAGGGAGTGGTCGATCTGCTCGGGCGCCGACAGGTCCCTCTCGCCCGCCGTTCCGGGCAGGACCGCCAGGATCCTGCGGATGCGCGTGGGGTTCGACATGACCAGCCAGACGGCGGCCGCGCCCGCCAGGGCCCCGAGGACCGCGAACCACTTCTTGGGCAGCCCCGCGATGAAGAGCGCGCCGACCGCAGCCGCGAACACGACCATGGCGGTGCCCATGTCGCGCCCGAGCATGACGGCGCCCAGGGCGATCAGCATCGGCACGGCCGCGCACTTCGCCATCGTCCTGAGGTCGCCGAGCCGTCCCTGATGGCGTTCGAGCAGTTGGGCGAGCAGGATGATGAGCGCGAGTTTGAGCAGCTCGGAGGGCTGCGCCGTGAAACCGCCGGGCAGGCGCACCCAGTTGGCGTTGCCGCCCTGGGCCATGCCCAAGGGGCTGAGGACGAGCGCCTGGAACACGACGGACACGGCGAACATGGGGATCGCGGCCACGTACCACCAGTTGCGGGGCACCCGCGAGGCCGCCATGGCGACGATCACGGCCACCACGATGATGATCGCGGGCTTGACGTACTCCAAGTAGGGGTTGTTGCCCCGGGCGATGTTCGTGACCGTCTGCGCGGAGAAGCCCATCACCATGCCGAGGAACACGAGGACCAGGGTGGGGAGCACGATGAGGTAGTAGGTGACCGCGGGGTTGTCCTCGTGGACCTGGCCGGAGCCGAAGCGGATGCGCGGCAGTTCCCGGGCGCCGATCCGCCAGCGGCGTTCGGCCCCCGTCCCCCGCTGGGCGCCGCGCGCGCTCATGGGCGCCCGCCCCACTGCGCGGCCAGGCGCCGGACGGCGTCGGCGAAGGCCTCGCCCCTGCGCGCGTAGTCGTGGAACTGGTCCCACGAGGCGCAGGCGGGCGCCAGGACCACTGTGTTGCCCGGGACGGACAGGGCGACGGCCTCGTTGACCACGGAGAACATCCAGTCCTCGTGGCCGTCGACCTCCACGCGCGGCACCCCGGGGGCGCACTCGTCCAGGGCCGCGGCCAGCGCGGAGCGGTCCCGGCCGATCACGACGACGCCGCGCAGCACCGGCTCGACGGCCCTGATGAGGTCGTGGAAGTCCTGGCCCTTGGCGTCCCCGCCCACGATCCACACCGCGGAGCGCGGGGGCAGGCCCGCCAGCGAGGCGCGGGCAGCGTGCGCGTTCGTCGCCTTCGAGTCGTCGATCCACGTCAGGTCCGCCGCGTGGCCGATGACCGCACGGCGGTGCCCGGCGGGGCGGAAGGAGCGCAGCCCCTCCTCGACGGCCTCCGCCTCGACCCCGTACGCGCGCGCCAGCGCGGCCGCGGCGAGCGCGTCCGACAGCGCCGCCGCCGAGGGGTGGGGCCCGTAGGCGGCAGACAGATCCGACACGTGCGCCAGGGCGAGCGCGTGGTGGGCCCGGTCCTCGACGAAGGCGCGATCCACCAGCAGGCCCTCGACGATGCCGAGTTGCGAGACCAAGGGGGCTCCGAGAGCCAGGCCGATAGCGCGCGCCCCCTCGACGACGTCCGCGTTCTCAACCATTGCCTCCACGCGCCGATCCGAGGCGGGGTAGACGCAGGCGCGGACCGTGTTCTGGTAGACGCGGGCCTTGTCGACCGCGTACGCCTCCGCGCTGCCGTGCCAGTCCAGGTGGTCAGCATCCACGTTCAGGCAGATCGAGGCCAGGGGGGACACCGAGTGGGCCGTGTGCAGTTGGAAGCTCGACAGCTCGACGGCGAAGACCTCGGCGGCGGAGTCGATGGCGCGTGTGATCGGGGTGCCGATGTTGCCCACCTCGGCGGCGTCGGCCCCGCTCGCCCGCAGGATCTCGCCCAGCATCCCCACCGTGGTGGTCTTCCCGTTCGTGCCCGTCACGCACAGCCACGGGCGCCCGGCGCGGGGGCCCGCCTCCTGGAGGCGCCAGGCGAGCTCCACCTCGCCCCACACCTCGATCCCGGCCGCCCTGGCGCGGGCGAACACTGGCGAGCGCGGGGGGACGCCCGGGGACACGACGACGACGGCGGGCCGCATGCCCACGACAAGGTCGGCCAGCTGCCCGGCGTCCGCCTCGACGGACAGGGGGACGCCCGCCGCCTCGTCGAAGTGGAGGGTGCCGCCGTCCTTGGCGTCGAAGGCGCGCACGTCGAATCCGCGCGAGGCGAGGGCCCCGGCGGCTCCCTGCCCGCTGCGCCCCCATCCGACGACCGCGATCGGCGAGGCGGGGGCCGGCAGGGCGCTCATCGGGCGGACACCCACTCCGCGTAGAAGGCGCCCGCCCCCGCCACGGCGAAGAGCGCGGCTATCAGCCAGAAGCGGATCACGATCGTGACCTCCTTCCAGCCCTTGAGCTCGAAGTGGTGGTGCAGGGGCGCCATGCGGAAGACCCGCTTGCCTGTGGCCTTGAACACGCCGATCTGGATGACGTCGGAGAGCACGACCAGGACGAAGAGCCCGCCGATGACCACGGCGAGGAGCTGGGTCTGGGTGAGGACCGACAGTCCGGCCACCGCTCCCCCCAGTGCCAGGGCGCCCGTGTCGCCCATGAAGATCTGGGCGGGGGAGGCGTTCCACCACAGGAACCCGGCCAGCGCCCCGATGAGGGCGGCGCAGAAGATCGCCAGATCCAGGGGGTCGCGGGTCGTGTAGCAGTTGGTGACGTTCACGGTCCCGCCCGTGCAGTCCTGGATGCGCTGGAAGTAGGTGATGAACGTGTAGGCGCCGAAGACGAAGATCGAGGCGCCGGTGGCCAGGCCGTCGAGGCCGTCCGTCAGGTTCGTCGCGTTCGACCACGCGGCGACGATGAGGTTGGTCCACAGCAGGTAGAGGACCACTCCGAGGGCGAAGCCGGCGAAGCCCAGGGTCAGGGCGGTGGGGCGGGCCACGGAGATCGACAGGGTGCCGGGCACCTGCCCGTAGGCGTTGGGGCCGACCAGGGTGCCGATGGCGAAGAGGGAGGCGACTGCCACCTGGCCGGCTATCTTTCCGCTGGGGTGCAGGCCGAGCGAGCGCTGGCGCATGATCTTGATGCCGTCGTCGAGCAGGCCGATGGCGCCCAGGCCCACGAAGAGGAAGACCAGGAGCACTCCGGACCACGACGGGCCCACCCCGGTGATCAAGGAGCCTGCCAGCCAGGCGACCACCGCCGCGATGATGATGACCAGGCCGCCCATGGTGGGCGTGCCCCTCTTGGTGAGGTGCTGGGTCGGGCCGTCCTGGCGGATGAACTGGCCGTACTGGTGGGTGATGAGGTAGCGGATGAGCAGGGGCGTTCCGCTGATGGAGATGGCCATCGCGATAACGAACGCCGCAATCAGACCGATCATCGGGTGGTCGCCTCCTCCAGGAGGCCGTCGGCCACCTGCCATGAATACGAGTTGTAAGAGCCCTTCACCAGGACGACGCAGTCGTCGGTGAGCCGGTCGAGGACGGCCGCCAGCGCGGCGCCCGGATCCTCGACGAGGACGCGGTCGGGCACGGACGCGGCGCCCTCGCTGTAGTAGTGCGCGTCGCGGCCCAAGCCGATGAGGGCGTCGACCCCCGCCCCGGAGAGCATCGCGCCGACGGCGCGGTGGGTGGCGGGGCTGTCCTCGCCGAGCTCGAGCATCTCGGACAGGACGGCGATGGTGCGCCGCCCCTTCCCGATGGCCTCCAGCGCGGCGACGGCCGCCCGCATCGAGTCGATGTTCGCGTTGTAGGAGTCGTCGATGAGGGTCAGGGGGACCGCGCCGATACGCAGGCCGCGCACGTCCATGCGGTGGGGGCTCAGCGCCCGCGCCCCGCTGAGGGCCCGCGCGATGAGGGGCAGGCCCAGGCCGAGCGCGCGCGCCCCGGCGGCCGCTGCCAGCGCGTTGGCCACGTGGTGGGCGCCGACGAGGGACAGGGAGACGGGCTCCCTGCCCTCGGGGGCTGCCAGGGTGAAGGAGGCCCGGCCGGCGGCGTCCACGCGCACGTCCTCGGCGACCACGTCGGCGCCGACGCCGCTGGGCGAGAAGCGCACAACGGGGCCCTTGGCCCGCGGGGCCATGGCGGCGACGTTGGGGTCGTCCGCGTTGAGGACGGCTGTGGCGCCCTGGCGGGACCCTTCGATGAGCTCGGCCTTCGCCTCGGCGACCCCGGCCACGGATCCGAACCCGCCCATGTGCGCGTGGCCGACGACGAGCTCGATGGCGACATCGGGGGGCGCGATGCGGGTGAGGTAGGCGATGTGCCCGGGGCCCGACGCGCCCATCTCCAGCACGAGGTGGCGGGTGGACTCGTCGGCGGTGAGCACGGTCAGGGGCAGGCCGACCTCGTTGTTGAAGGAGAGCCTGGGGGCGACGGTGGGGGCGTCGGCGGAGAGCACCTGCAGGAGCAGGTCCTTCGTGGTGGTCTTCCCGACCGACCCGGTGACGGCCACGACGTCGATGGCGCCCCCCGCGCGGAGCGCCTCCAGGTGGGCGCGCGCCAGGTCCCCCAGGGCCCCGGTGGCGTCCCCGACCACGACCTGGGTGATCGGCGGGCAATCGGACAGGTCGACGACGCGCTCGACCAGGGCGCACACGGCGCCGGCGCGGGCGGCGGACGCCACGTAGTCGTGGCCGTCGGCGTTCTCCCCCCTGCGCGCCACGTAGACCCCGCCGGGGGCCGCTTCGCGCGAATCGGTGACGACGGGGCCGTTGGCGGAGACGTCCGGCCCGTGGACGACGCCCCGGGTCGCTTCCGCGATCCACGTTGCGCTGCGCTGCATGTGTTTCCTCCAAGCCTTGGAATCGACGTCACTGGGGTTTCGAGGGGTACAGCTCCGCCGGGGTCGACGAGGCCGGGATGCCCAGGTTGTTCACCGCGGTGCGCGCGACATCGCCGAAGAGCGGCGCCGACGAGTCCGAGGAGATGACGTCCACCTTCGGATTGTAGAGCACCACGGAGATCGCCAGGCGGGGGGCGTCGGCGGGGATGATGCCCGCAGTCGTTGAGACGATGCCCTCCTGGCCGTTGACCACGATGTCGGCCGTGCCGGTCTTCACACCGAGGCGGTAGCCCTCGACCTTCGCGGCCGCCCCTGTGCCGTTCTTGTCCTCGACGACCGACTCCATCATGGACAGGAGCTGGGCCGCCGTGGAGGCCCCCATGACCTGGACGGGCTCATCGGCCTCGGGGGCCTCCACCGTGCCGTCGGCGTTCGTCCACGACTTGACCAGGTGCGGGCTCAGGCGCGTCCCGCCGTTGCCGATGGCGGCCAGCATCGACACCTCCTGCAGGGCCGTGACCATGTAGGCCTGCCCGAACATCGTCACGTAGTGGTCGCGCCCCTGCCACTGCTCGCCCACCAGCCCGGGGGACTCTCCCGCCAGCTCGATCCCGGTGCCCGCGCCGAAGCCCATCCGCTCCATCATGTCGCGGCGCTGGGCGTCGGAGAGGGTCTCGCCGATCAGGACGGTGCCCGTGTTGGACGACTCCGCCAGGATCCCGGTGGCGGTGAGCGCCTCGGTGCCGTGCTGGTGGTAGTCGGTGATGGGCCCGCCCGCGTCGGCGTAGTCCAGGGAGTAGGGCACGTCGAAGACGCTCGTGGGCGTGATGGTCCCGAAGTCCAGTCCCGCGGCGATGGTGGCGAGCTTGCCCACCGAGCCGGGCTCGAAGGCGTACTGCACGCCGGCGACCGGCTGGGGCTTGGCGTTGTCCGGCGGGGTGGAGTCCGAGTCCGCCATCACCAGGATCTGCCCCGTGGATATGTCCTCGATGACGACGGTCCCCCACTCGGCCTGGTGGCGGCTGACACGGGCGTCCAGCATGTCCTGGATCTGGTGCTGCAGGTCCGCGTGGATCGTCGTCTGCAGGCTCCCCCCGTTGACGGGCTCGACGGTGGTCCGCTTGCCTCCCGGCATGATCGCCCCGTTGGGCGCGGTCTCGAACGCCTCCTCGCCCGGCCTGCCGGTGAGGAGGTCGTCGAACCGCGACTCCAGCCCCGACGACCCCTGCCCCTCGGCGTTGACCGTGCCGATGAGTGGCGCCGCCACGTTCCCGTTGGGGTAGGAGCGCTGGTACACGGCCTCCCATTCGATGCCATGGATGTCCAGGGCCCGGATCTGCCGGTAGGTGACCGCGTCGACGTTGCGCTTGAGGTAGACGTAGGTGGAGTCGCCCAGCAGCCGGCCCCCGAGCTCGGCCTCGTCCATGCCGAGCAGGGGAGCCAGCTGGCGGGCGGCCTCGGCGGGGCCCCGGCCCACCTCGTCGCCGTTGTCGTCCTCGTGGACGTAGGCGCGGATGTTGATCTGGTTCACCGCGATGTCGTAGGTGAGGATCGAGTCTGCCAGGACCACTCCCGTCGCGTCGGTGATGGAGCCGCGTTTGGCGGCGACCTCGCTGGAGTGCGTCCTGATGGACTGGCCCTCCGCCGCCAGCGTCGGCCCGGCGATGATCTGCAGGTAGACGAGGCGCATCGAGCACGCGACCAGGAAGACGACGATGGTGTAGAGGATCCCCCGGGATCTGCTGTAGGTCAGGGACACCCGGACCTCCTTACTCACTGGGCGGGCTTACCGCCTTCGACAGTACCCGTTCCCAGGGTGATGAACCCAGTGGGACCTGCGGGGACCATGCCATTGGCCCTCGCCGCCGCCTCCAGCGCGCTGGGCGAGGCGGCCTCGTCGAGCTGCGCCCGCAGCGCCCACGACTGCGCTTCGAGCTCGTTGAGCTGGAGCTGCTGCTCGCGGATCTCGAAGGCGGTCTGCGCCATGCGCGTGTTGAGGATCATCGAGACGACCACTGCGGCGATGGCCACGGCGACGACCGCGATGGTGCCCATGAGCACGGAGCGGCGGGGGCGCTTGCCCTCGACGATGCGCAGTTCCCTGGCCTCGTCGCGGCGGAGCTCGGGGCGGGGCGCCGGGCGAGTGGTTGCGGTTGCTGCGCTCATTGGTGTTCCTTCCACGGTCGGATGAGCTCGGCTCCGCGCAGGCGCACGGAGGCCGAACGGGGGTTCTTCTCTTGTTCGCTTGCGGGCGCCCGGCCGGCCCCGCGGGTGAGGAGCGCCAGCCTGGGGCGCGCCTCGTCGGGGACGACGGGCAGTCCGGGGGGAGCGGAGACGGTCGATCCGCCCCGCAGCACGTTCTTCACGATCCGGTCCTCCAGGCTCTGGTAGGATTCGACGACCAGGCGCCCTCCCACGCGCAGGGACGCCAGCGCGGCGGGCAGCGCCCGCTCGAGGATGGCGAGCTCGTCGTTGACGGCAACGCGCAGCGCCTGGAAGGTGCGTTTGGCGGGGTTCCCGCCCGTGCGCCTGGCGGGGGCCGGGATGGCCTCGCGGACGATGTCGACCAGTTGGCCGGTGCGCGTCAGGGGCTGGGCGCCGCGCCTGGCGACGACGAGCCTGGCGATGCGCGGGGCGAAGCGCTCCTCCCCGTAGGCCCTGAGGATCCGGGTGATCTCCTCCTGGGGGGCGGTGGCCAGCAACTCGGCGGCGCTCACCCCACGCGTGGGGTCCATGCGCATGTCGAGCGGCGCGTCCTGGGAGTAGGAGAAGCCCCGTTCCGCGTCGTCGAGCTGGAGGGAGGAGACGCCGAGGTCCATGAGCACTCCGTCGGCCTCCCCCCGCGGAGCGTGGTCGGCGACCACCTGGCCGATGGAGTCGTAGGTGGCGCGCACGGCGAGGAAGCGGGGGCCGAACCCCTCCAGGCGTTTGCTGGCGAGGGCGACGGCCTCGGGGTCGCGGTCGATGCCGATGACGACGAGGCCGGGGAAGCGCCGCAGCGCGCCCTCGGTGTGGCCCCCCATCCCCAGGGTCGCGTCGATGAGCACTGAACCGGGGCCCTCGATCGCGGGGGCCAGCATGTCGAGGCACTCGTCGAGGAGGACCGGGGTGTGGAGCTCCGCCGCGTTACGGGTGTTACAAATGTTGTAGGAGTGCTCCGTGTGGCGCGACGAAGCGTGCGATGCACCCTGTGCCTCGTCCATGTGCGCCTCCTTGGCGGCCTTGTACACAGCCCGTCCACCCAGGTCCCCTACCGCTTTCCGCCACCGGGGAAGTGATGTCGGAGCAGCGGGCGGAGACCTGGACGCACGGGTTAGAACATCCCGGGAATAACCTCTTCCGCAGTACTGGAGAAGACCTCCTCCTGGACGGCGAGGTACTCGCGCCAGGCTGAGGAGTTCCAGATCTCGGCCCTCGAGCCCGCACCGATGACGGTGAGCTCGCGGTCCAGGCCCGCGTATTTACGCAGGTCGGCCGGGACGGAGATCCGCCCCTGCTTGTCTGGAACCTCCTTGTACGCGCCCGAGAGCATGACGCGGATCCAGTCGCGCGCCTGTTTCGACGACAGGGGCGCGCGGCGCAGCTCAGCGGTCATGTTCTCGAATTCCGCAGCGGGGAACGCGTACACGCAGTGCTCCTGTCCGCGGGTGAGGACGATGCCGCCCTCCATGTCCTCGCGGAAACGAGCTGGGAGGAACATGCGCCCCTTGTCGTCGAGCTTGGGCTCGTACGTACCGAGGAACATGCCACCCCCTCCCCTCTTCGGAACTTTCCCCCACTTTACCCCACCACCAGCAAATGTTACGGCGAGGTCACGGGCGTGTCACCATATTTCACTTTAGAAACACGCGTATTTCCAAGGAAAATTCTTGGTGGAGCAAAGTGGGGAAAGTTATCACACACTTTTCCTCCCGGCGCGTCGCGCGAATCCCGCCGCCCCCAGAGGTGACGGCCCCATTCCGTCGGGATTCCAACGATCCTGGGCGGTCCTGCGGCCGCGGCAACGGGGATGGGGAGGGAAGTGGGGCAAGCGGTGGAGGAAGGTGGGGAGGAGGGTGGAGGGCGCCCCCTCGCGCTACGGGCCCTGGTGCCGGGGCTGCGCACTGTTGGGCGCTTCGGGGTGCGGCAACGCGCAGGGCCCGAGCTGGTCGCCGTAGCCGAAGCCGCCGGTGGACCCGGGCGGGGGGCGTCCGTGGACGTGTCCACTTGCAGGGGCCCGCGTGCGCGGCGGGCCGAAAGCCCCACCCGGCGCACGCCAGCCTCCTGCCCCATCGCCCACCGCTACCGCAGCGCCGCCGAACGCTGTTCCAACCACCCCGAGCGCCACCGGGCTCCCGCCGCCCGCACCAACAAGCCACCACCCGCATCACCGGCACCGGCCACCGGCCACCGGCTCGAACGACTCGCACAACACGCCCTGCACCTGCACCTGCACCTGCACCACTTAGGCACTGCCCGCACCACTTAGGCCCCCGACATGCCGGGAGAACCAGGGCCCGCCCGGGCCTAAGTGGTGCAACGGCAGGCTAAGTGGCGCAGTGACGCACTAAGTGCCGCAACCGCGGACGGATCCCGCAACACGGCGCACTAAGTGCCACAACCGCGGGCGGATCCCGCAGCGCGGAGCGAGAAACCGCACAAACACCTACAACGCACCACACACACAGCCCCTCCCCACAACCACGCGCGCGAAGAACCGGAACCAGAGCACACGGCCCACAACACCTAAGCGCTGCAAAGCCGCCCCGACCACAGCGGGCACAGTGGCGCTGGGCGCCCCTCCTTTGCGCGCAACCCCCGGTTGCGCGCACAAGGACCAAGACCACCCAACACAACATCGTGCGAGCCCCAACGACTGGACCCATTGGAGGGAGGTGGAGGGCGCCCCCTCGCGCCGCCCCTATGTGGGCCGCCTCAGCCGCCAGCCGATCCCCTGCGCCCGAACCGCCGCCCCCACGCCGCTAGGCCCCGGTGGAGGAAGGTTGGGGAAGGGGTGGAGAGCGCCCCCTCGCGCCGCCCCCGTGGCTGAGTGCGGTGGGCCGTCGACATGCCGACTGGCCTCCGGCGCTGCCTTCCCGGGCGCAGCGATTCGCATCGGAGCAGGCGATCCGCATCGGAGCAGGAAACCACCCATCGGGGTAGGCGAATTGGCTACCCCAATGACCTGCTGCCCACCCCAATGACCCGTTGTCCACCCCAATGCGGACACGCCTCGGCCTACATGGCGCCTCCCTCACCCTCCCGGGAGCGCACGACCACAGCGCCCCCGCTCCGCGACGCGCGGATGGCTGCAACGCCCTGCGCGCCGAGCCCAGGGCCATGGCCCCCACCCCGTAGCGGCGCGGGTTGGAAGCCGGTCGCAGTGTCAATGGCCCCCACCCCGCAGCGGCGCGGGCTGGAAGCCGGTCGCAGTGTCAGTCGTTGTCGCGGCGGTCGTCCCAGCGCCGCTCCTGGTCCTCGATGAAGGAGTCCCAGCCCCGCTTCTCCTCGCGCTTGGGAGTCTTCGCCTGGCGGGCGGGGCCCGTGCCCTTCGGACGGGACAGGGCGTAGAGGATCCCCGTCGTCATCAAGGCGAATCCGACGACGCCGAGGGCCAGCGAGGCGGCCGAGTAGCCCAGTGAGACGGCCCCGATGAGGACGAGCAGCCCTATGACCAGAACCGTTCCCCCCGCGGCGATCCGCCTGGGCGCCAGAGGGCCGCGCTCCTGCGGGGCCGGCGCGCTCATCTGCTTGGCGAGCCCCGGGCTCTCCGCGGCGAGCTCGGCTTCCATCTGCTCGAGGACTTTCTTCTCGTAGTCTGTCAGAGCCATGGGACTCACCTTCTCTTGCGCGTCTGGTGGTTCTAGCTTAATGCGTTTCCGCCCCTGGGGACGACCCCGTCTGGCCCGTGGATTCCAACAAGGTGGCGGGCCTGAGGCTGGCGTCCCCGTATTTCTCACGGATCCTGTCCATCGCGCGCTCGCTCTTGGCCGGCCTGTCGTCCCCGTCGAGGGGGGTGGCCACCCCCGACGACCTGGCCTGGAGCCTGTCGACGCGCACTCCGAACAGGCGCACTCCGCCCGAGGGGATGGGGAGCCGCGCGAACAGGGCGCCGGCCGCCTGGGCGATCTCGCGCCCCACGTCCGTGGGCGCGGCCAGGGCGGTGGAACGGGTGATGGTGTGGAACGCCCCGTCCCGCATTTTGATCGCGACCCCCCACCCGACCATGTCGGCGGCGCGCAAGCGCCTCGCGCAGTCGTGGGAGGCGGCGACGATGAACCGTTCGATGCCTACGCGGTCGTGGACGTTGTCGTCGAAGGTTCGCTCGGTGGACACGGATTTCTCCTCCCCGCCGCCCCCCACGCGCCTGGTGTCGATGCCCCATGCGAGGTCGTGGAGGTGGTGGGCGGACGCGGTCCCCACGAGGCGCGCCAGCCTGGCGAGCGGCAGGTCCGCCAGCTGGCCGACGGTGTCGATGCCCTCGCGTTGGAGGACGGCTCCGGTCTTGCCGCCGACTCCCCACAGCGCGCCGACGGGCAGGCCGCGCAGGAAGTCCACGGTCGCCGCCTCGGGGACGAGCAGCAGGCCGTCGGGCTTGGCGTTCGACGAGGCGATCTTCGCCACGGATTTGGTGGCGGCGATCCCCACCGAGGCGGGAAGGCCGACGCGCCCGCGGATCTCGGCGCGGATCCTCTGGGCGATCGCGACGGGCGGTCCGAGGCGGCGGCGCGCCCCCGACACGTCGAGGAAGGCCTCGTCGATGCTGACCTGCTCGACGACGGGGGTGATGGAGGAGAGCACCCCCATGACCGCCTGGGAGTAGCGCCGGTAGAGGCCGTGCCTGCCGGGCACGACGTTCGCCGCGGGGCACAGCGCCCGGGCGCGGCCGATGGGCATTCCGGCGCGCACGCCCCGCGCCCGCGCCCCGTAGGTGGCGCTGGTGACCACTCCCCTGTTGCCGTGCCCGCCCACGATGAGCGGCGCGCCCGCCAGCGACGGGTTCTCCCGCAGCTCGACCTGGGCGAAGAACGAGTCCATGTCCACGTGGAGTATCGGCGCGGCCGAGTCGTCGTCGCCCCACCAGCGGGCGCCTCGCGTGTCGCGTGGGGCGTTCGACATGGTTCCTCCTCGTCCGGGGTGCGGTTACAGTGTGTCCCATGGCTCGCGCTTCTTCGACTTCAACGGTGTTTTTCCCGACGGACCTGGGGCACGCCGAGATCCGGTGGGACGGCCCGCGGGCGACCCTGCTGCTGGACGGCGTGGAGTCGTCGGCCGTTGACGCCTCGGACCCGTCGTACCTGGAGTTCGAGTACATGCAGCACATGTCCTGCGCGCTCGGGGCGGCCCTGCCCCCGCCCGGGCCCGTGCGCGCCCTCCACCTGGGAGGAGCGGCGTGCGCGCTCGCCTGCGCCTGGGAGGCCGCGCGCCCGGGCTCCCGGCAGGTGTGCGTCGAGGTGGACGCGCTCCTGGCGGAGCGGGTCCGCGAGCACTTCCCCATCCCCCGCTCCCCCCGGGTGCGGATCCGGGTGGGGGACGGGCGCGCGGTCG
>NZ_CP017298.1:478935-489542 GCF_001746855.1 Pauljensenia hongkongensis
CCCCTCAGCCCCGTCGGTCCGCCGTCAGGCCCGGTGCCTGGGGGCGCGCGTCCCGCCGCCGTTCTCGCCCCTGCGGCGGGCCTCCACCCGGGCCAGGACGTCCTCGAGGGTGTCGGGGCGCGCGGACTCCTCCGTTGCGGACGCGGCCGCCGCACCGCGGGCATGGGGGGCTCCCTCGCCGACGGCCACGTCCTTCGCGCGGGTCACCTGCGCCAGGTAGGCCTCGATGACATCGCCGATGTCCTTGGCGGACTTGGCGTCCTCCGCGGCCGTCGCGGTGGCGCGCTTGCCCAGGGAGCTGAGGGGGATCGCCCCTCCCTGGCCGCTCCATGCGTCGTAGTGCTCCTCCAGCGCGCCCACGGTGTGGGAGATCTCCGGGTTGTCCTCGACCAGTTTCTCGATGGCCTCCTGGTCCTGGGCGGCGCCCTGCTCCAGGTCGCCGACGGGCAGGGACAGGTCCGCGAACTTCGACAGGGAGCGCAGCAGGGCGCTGGCGGCCGCCGGGTAGCCGGTGTCGGACATGTAGTACGGGACCGCGCCGAGCAGGGCGATGCCGCCGATGCCGCGCTGGGCGAGGCGCACCTGGATGAAGGTCGACAGCGGCGAGGGGAACTGCATGTAGTTCGCCATCTGCGTCTGGTCGGGCAGCAGGGACGAGTCGGTCGCCTGCACGTGGACGGGGGTGGGGCGCGTGTGGGGGACCCCGGAGGGGACCCCGTGCAGCGAGAACGTGATCTCCACCCCGGACCTCTCGGCTATGTGCCCCACGGCGCGCGCGAAGGACTCCCAGCGCGCGTCCGGCTCGGCGCCGTGGAGCACCAGGATGGGGTGGCCCATGTCGTCCTCGACCAAGTCGAGCACGATCTCGGGGACCCGCACTTGCGTGGACACCCAGTTCTCCACGGTGGTGACCGGGCGGTGGGAGCGGTAGTCGATGAGGGCGTCGGGGTCGAAGGTGGCGACCCTCTCGTTGTGGAGCGAGCGCAGCATCTGGGCGACCGCCATGCGGCCCGCTCCCCCGGCGTCGATCGCCCCGTCGAAGTGGATGAGGAGGATCCTGGCTTTCGCCCCCACGGCAGGGCCGTCGGCGTAGAGATCGTGCGCTGTCAGATCCATCGTGCCTCCACTACCAGTTCTTCCGTCACTTCTTCACTGTCAACGCTACCCGTATGGGGGCGCCCGCGTCACCCGGTGTCCGGTTTTGAGCTGGTGGCGTAGTCGGGCCCCGGGATCGCGCAGGCGGCAGCGGATCGGAGGAAAATGCGAGACAATGGGGGGCCCGGGATCGACTGGCAGGAGGACGCCTTGCACACGCAGACCGCCGACGCGCCGCGCGTGCGCTCCCCCCTGCCCGAGCAGGACTTCGTGGACGGCGCGTACCGGCGCCTCGACGCCCTGCGCGCCGCGTACCGCGAGCGCCAGGCGAGGGCCCACTCCGCCCACGGCGCGGGCAACGCGCAGGCGTGGACGGAGCGCGAGGCCCTGTCCCAGCACCTGGGCGGCATGGCGGCGCGCCTGGAGGGCGTGGAGGAGCGCCTCGTCTTCGGGCGCCTCGACATGAAAGACCGCACGGTCCGCCACGTGGGGCGGATCTCCATGTCCACCGACGACGGATCGCCCCTGCTCATCGACTGGCGGGCCCCCGCGGCGCAGCCCTTCTACCAGGCGACGCCCGTGGAGCCGGGCGGTGTGGTGCGCCGCCGCCACATCACGACGCGCCAGCGCACGGTGACGGCGCTGGAGGACGAGCTGCTGGACGCCTCCGACCCCCACGGCCAGGACTTGGAGCTCGCGGGCGAGGGTGCCCTGATGAGCGCGCTCAACGCGGCGCGCGAGGGCAGGATGAGCGACATCGTGGCGACCATACAGGCCGAGCAGGACGAGATCATCCGCTCGCCCCACCGGGGCCTGGTGGTGGTCCAGGGAGGGCCCGGCACGGGCAAGACGGCCGTCGCCCTGCACCGCGTCGCCTACCTGCTCTACGCCCAGCGCGAGCGGTTGGAGCGCTCCGGCGTGCTCCTGGTGGGCCCGTCCCGCATATTCCTGCGCTACATCGAGGCCGTTCTCCCCTCCCTGGGCGAGACGGGGGTCGTGTCCAGGACCATGGGGTCGCTGGTGCCGGGCGTGAGCGCCACGGCGGTGGAGGACCCCGCCCTCGCCCGCCTCAAGGGCCTGCCCGCCTGGGCGGGGATCCTGCGGGAGGCGGTCCGGCGCCTGGCGCGGCTGCCGGAGCGCGACCAGGAGCTGCGCGTGTGGAACCGCCGGGTCGTTCTGCGCCGCTCCGACGTCGATCGCGCCAAGCGCCACGCGAAGCGCTCCGGCCGCCCCCACAACGTGGCGCGCGAGGGCTTCGCGCGCGAACTCATGGACGTGCTCGCGGTGCGCCTCGCCAAGGAAGCGGGCGGCGCGGACTCCGAGGGTCGCGTCGGCAAGGACGAGAAGAGCGCGTGGCTGGCCGAGATCCGCGACTCCGTCGATGCGCGCAGGGCGATCAACCTGGCGTGGATGCCGACGTCCGCGACGACCCTGCTCGGGCGCCTGTACGCCAGGCCCGAGGTGCTCGCCGAGGCGAACAGGCGCGCGGGGTCGCCCCTGCGCCCCGACGAACTGCGGGCCCTCGCGCGCCCGCGCTGCCGGGCGTGGACGGTGTCGGACGTGGCCCTGATCGACGAGCTGGAGGAGCTGCTGGGGCCCATGCCCGATCCGGGGGCGGCGCGCGCACGCCAGGACGGCGCCGCCGATGTCGCCCGCGCCCAGGCCGCCATCGAGTCCCAGGGCCTGGGCGGGGGCATCGTCACCGCCCAGATGCTCGCCGAGTCCGCCTCCGCGCAGGAGGGGTGGGCGCCCCTGGCCGAGCGCGCTGCGAACGACCGCACGTGGGCGTACGGCCACGTCGTGGTCGACGAGGCGCAGGAGCTCACGGCGATGGAGTGGCGCGCGCTGCTGCGCCGCTGCCCGTCGCGCTCGTTCACCGTGGTGGGCGACCTCGACCAGGGGCGCGGGGCGCGCAGGCCCGCGTCGTGGGAGAAGGCACTGGGGCCGGCGGCGCGCGCCCTGGAGAAGGAGTACGTGCTCACAGTGTCCTACCGCACGCCCCGGGCCCTCACGGAGCTCGCCCAGGCGGTCGTGGCGCGCGCGGGCTCACCGGTCATGTACCCGATGCGCGCGGTGCGCGACGTGCCCGACTGCTACTCGGTGGAGCGCGTCGACGCCGCCGGGGCGTCCGAGGGCCCGCTGCCGCCCCGCGAGCGCGATCCCCTGTGGGGTGTCTCGCAGGGCGCCGTCCGACGGGCGGCTTCGCGCCTCGACGCCTCCGACGGCCCGGGGGCGGGCCGTATCGCCGTCATCGTAGGCGCCCGGCGCGCCAGGGCGTGGGGCGCGGACGCCGATGGCGACTCGGCCCTTCAGGACCGGGTGGGCGTGCTGTCGGCCGGGGCGGCCAAGGGGCTCGAGTTCGACTCCGTGGTCCTCGTCGAGCCCTGCGAGATCCTGGCCGACGGCGTCGGGGACCTTTTCGTCGCCCTCACGCGCGCCACCCACGACGTGCGGGTCGTCCACTCGCGCCCCCTGCCCGCGGGCATGGAGGAGTGGGCCTGACCCCCAAGGCGGCCGCGCCGCAGAGCGGAGCGCACCCGCTTCGTCCACGCCACTGCCGATAGGTCGGACCGCACCTGTTCCCCGTCCCCGGCCCCCGCCTCGTCCCGCCCCGGAGCGCGGACCCGCTGCGGACGGGTTTCGCGAACGCCGCGCCGCTCTGCCAGGATGGACCCATGACTCGCGCACTGCTCCTTGAGAACCCCCACCCCGTCGCAGACTCGGTCTTCGCCGCCCACGGCATCGAGGTCGTGCGCCACGCGGGCGCGCTCGACGAGGACGAGCTCATCGGCGCCCTCGACAGCATCGACTACCTGGGGATCCGCTCGAAGACCCATGTCGGCGCCCGCGTTCTCGCCGCCCGCCCGGGGCTGAGGGCCATCGGGGCGTTCTGCATCGGCACGAACCAGGTGGATCTGGAGGCAGCGACGCGCCTGGGGATCGGCGTGTTCAACGCCCCCTACTCGAACACGCGCTCCGTGGTGGAGCTGGCCATCGGCGAGATCATCGACCTGTCCCGCCGCGTCACGGTCCAGAACTCCCGCCTGCACCGGGGCGTGTGGGACAAGAGCGCCGACGGCGCGCACGAGGTGCGCGGGCACACCCTGGGGATCATCGGCTACGGCAACATCGGCACCCAGTTGTCCGTGCTGGCCGAGGCGATGGGGATGAACGTCATCTTCTACGACTCCGCAGAGCGGCTCGCCCTGGGCAACGCCACCCAGATGCCCACCATGGAGTCGGTGCTGCGCGAGGCGGACGTCGTCTCCATCCACGTCGACGGGCAGGAGGCGAACACGGATCTCATCGGGCGGCGCGAGTTCGCGATGATGAAGACCGGGGCGCTGTTCCTCAACCTGTCGCGGGGCTTCATCGTCGACGTCGACGCGCTCCACGAGGCGCTGTGCTCGGGGCACCTGGCGGGAGCCGCCCTCGACGTGTTCCCCCACGAGCCGAAGAAG
This sequence comes from Pauljensenia hongkongensis, assembly GCF_001746855.1. Taxonomy (GTDB): domain Bacteria; phylum Actinomycetota; class Actinomycetes; order Actinomycetales; family Actinomycetaceae; genus Pauljensenia; species Pauljensenia hongkongensis. The sequence goes on from NZ_CP017298.1 coordinate 483,492, forward strand.
AACGGCGACCCCTTCACCTCCGACCTTGCCCTGCTCGACAACGTCATCCTCACCCCCCACATCGGGGGGTCCACCGAGGAGGCGCAGTACGACATCGGGCGCTTCGTGGCCGCCAAGATCAGCGACTACGAGGCCAACGGCTCCACGGACATGAGCGTGAACCTGCCCAACCTCTCACTCGGGGCCGGCCCCGCCTCCCTCAGCCGCATCCGACTCATCCACGCCAACGTCCCGGGGGTCCTGGCGCGCGTCAACCAGGTCCTCGCCGACGCCGGGGCCAACGTGGACGGGCAGATCCTGTCGACCTCCGGGGCGACCGGCTACGTCCTCACCGACGTGTCCTCGCCCCTGGACGGGGCTGCCCTGGCGCGCCTGGAGGCCCTGGACTCGACGATCCGCCTCATCGTGACGCCCCTGCGCTGAGAGCCCGGGCGGGCGGAGACGGTCGGCGCGCACCGGGGCGGCCAGGGCGGGCGGAGACGCACGGCGCGCCGGGGCGGTTAGTGATGTGCGCGACTGTGCGCGGTTGCTGGCGTGATCGGAGCGAACCTACGGTAACGTAGGCACCGACCGCGACCGAGGAGGCACGATGGATCTGACCACCCAGCTGCGCTCGCTCTACGCCCCCGGCGTAGCCGCGACCATCGAGGTCCCCGAGACGACCATCCCCGCGATGGTGGAGGAGGTCGCGGGCCGCTACCCGCAGCGGGCGGCGATCGACTTCTTCTCCCGCCAGATGACCTACGCCGAACTGGTCGTCCAGATGCGCAAGGCCGCGGGCGCGCTCGCGGCGGCCGGGGTCCGCCCCGGCGACCGCGTCGCCCTCGTCATGCCGAACTGCCCGCAGCACGCCGTGGCCGTCCTCGGCGCCATGGCCCTGGGAGCCGTCGTCGTCGAGCACAACCCCTTGGCGCCCGCCGCGGAGCTGCGCGGCGAGTACGAGGCCCACGGCGCCCGCACCACCATCGCGTGGACGAAGTCCCTGGAGAAGCTGTCCTTCCTGGATCCGGGGCACACCGTGTTCGCGATGGACCTCATCCGCGCCCTCCCCCGCGCCTCGCAGTTCCTGGTGCGCCTGCCGCTGCGCGCCGCCCGGGAGCGCCGCGAGCAGTTGGCGGCCCGCGTGCCCGCCTGGGCGCGCCGCTGGGACCAGGAGGTCGCGCGCGCCGAGGCGTGGCAGGGCGCGTGCCCCGCAGCGTCGGGCGACATCGCGCTCCTCATCCACACCGGGGGGACCACCGGCGTCCCGAAGGCGGCCGCGCTCACCCACCGCAACCTCATCGCCAACGTCGAGCAGTCCATAGACTGGGTCCCCGTCCTCCACGAGGGCGCGGAGGTGTTCTACTGCGTCCTGCCTCTGTTCCACGCCTTCGGCTTCACGATCGGCTTCCTGGCCGGCCTGCGCATGGGCGCCACCATCGCGATGTTCCCCAAGTTCGACCAGGCGATGATCCTCACCTCCCAGAAGCGCCTGCCGTGCACCTTCTTCCTGGGGGTCCCGCCCATGTACCAGCGGTTGCTGGCGACCGCCAAGCAGATGGGGTCCGACCTCTCCTCCATCCACTTCTCCCTGTCGGGCGCCATGCCCCTGTCCCGCGAGCTCGCCGACGCGTGGGAGGAGGCGACCGGCGGCCTCATGATCGAGGGCTACGGGATGACCGAGGCCTCCCCCATCATCCTCGGCTCGCCGTTGGCCTCGACCCGGGCCAGGGGCGCCCTCGGAATCGCCTACCCCTCCACCGAGGTCCGCATCGTCGACCCCGAGGACCCGTCCCGCGATGTCGCGGACGGCGAGGTCGGGGAACTGCTGGCACGCGGCCCGCAGGTGTTCCCCGGGTACTGGAACCAGCCGGAGGAGACGGAGGCGTGCTTCGTGGACGGCTGGCTGCGCACCGGGGACCTGGTGCGCCTGCGAGACGGCTTCATCTACATGGCGGACCGGCGCAAGGAGATGATCAACTCCTCGGGCTTCAACGTCTACCCCTCCCAGGTCGAAGAGGCCGTGCGCACGATGCCGGGCGTGCGCGATGTCGCCATCGTCGGCATCCCCTCGTCCTCGTCGGGCGAGGACGTGGTGGCCGCCATCGTCCTCGAGGCGGGGGCCTCCGCGACACTGGCCGACATCCGCGAGTGGGCGGAGAAGTCCATCGCGCACTACGCGCTGCCCCGCCAGCTGGTCGTCATGAGCGAGTTGCCCCGCTCCCAGCTGGGCAAGGTCATGCGAAAGAAGGTGCGCGAGCAGATCACCGGGATGACGGGCGGTGCGATCCAAGCGGCCAAGGGGGCCGTTGAGGGCGCCCGGGGCGCTGTGGAGGGGGCCCGCGACGCCGTCGGGGAAGCCGCGCGCGGGGCCGCGCGGGGCGCCACTGACGCACTGCGCAGGATCACCTCGCCGGAGGACCGCCAGCAGCGGGGCCAGCAGCGGGATTGAGTCCCGGGCGCAGCGGCACGGCGCGCGGTCGGCCCCGCCCAGGGCCCCTCAGCGGGGCGCGTGCCTCGTGGACCCCGGGTGGGCGCGCCAGCAGCGGATCGACAGGGCCCACGTCGGCGACCGGGGCCAGTGTCCGCCGGGCGGCCTTAACTGTCGAGGAGCGTGGGCCCCTGCTCGGGCTCCTTCTTCTGCTTGCGCCCACGGGGGCGGCGCGGTTTGGGCGCGGTGCCCGCCTGCCGCTCGCGCAACTCCTCGATGGCCGCCGCGAAATCGTCGAGGGTGTCGAAGGCCTGGTACACGGAGGCGAAACGCAGGTAGGCGACGACGTCGAGGTCCCGCAGGAATGGCAGGATCGCTTTGCCGACCTCGTTGGTGGAGACGTTGGAGACCCCGGTCTGGCGCAGGTTCTCCTCCACCTGCTGGGCGAGCAGCGCCAACTGGTCGTCGGTGACCGGCCTTCCCTGGCACGCCTTCTTCACGCCCGAGACGACTTTGTTCCTGGAGAAGGGCTCGACCACCCCTGAGCGCTTGACGACTTGGAACGACGAGGTCTCCAGCGTGGTGAAGCGCTTCTTGCAGGCACCGCACTCCCTGCGGCGGCGGATGGAGGCGCCGTCGTCCGCGATGCGCGTATCGACCACTCGCGAGTCCGCGTTATGACAGAAAGGGCAGTGCACACTCCAACGCTACACGGTCCATCCCCACGGGCGCCACAGGCGCAACACGGTGGCGCGGTGCCGCCCCCCGGTCCCGCCCGACGGGCACCCGTTCTCGCCCAAGGGCGCCGACTGCGGAACACCGATCGGCGTCGGCACGGGATCCGCGGCCCCTCGTCCTCAGCAGACCAGCGCCACCACAGCACCGGGCCTGACCCCCTCAGCGGGCCGGGAGCACCACCACCTGCCCGACCCGCAGGGCGCCGTCGACGCCGTTGAGCCGCTCGATGTCGGCGACGACCTCGTCGAGGGGGCGGGAGGTGCGGACGGACTGCGCCAGCGACCACACGGACTCCCCCGCCGTCACGGCGTGCGTGTAGGTCGGGCCGTCATAGGCGGCGGGCCGCATGAGCGCCCCGAGCCCCGCGCTGCCCAGCAGCAGTGCGACCGTGGCCAGGGAGCCGACCACGAAGGAGCGGAGAGTGAGGGCGGGGCGGGCGCTCCTGGGACGTGCGGGAGCGCGGCGCGCCGCCGGATCCCCCAGCCCCGCCGCCACGAGCCTGCGGCGCGCAGAAGGAGCGCTGCGGATGTCGATCACCCTCGCCCCGCCGCCCACGGGCGCGCCGGGGGCAGGTGCCGCCATGATCATGGTCTGGGCACTCATGGTCTTCCTCCAATTCACACCATCGAACATCTGTTCGTCGAACATCTGTACGATACCACGACGGGGACGCGAATGGCGCGACCCGCTCGAACACGTGTTTCATCCTGGCCGGTTGTTCACCTATCCTTGATGGTGACTAGTCCACGCCATGGCACACGCATCTGCGTCGCGCCCCAGCGAGAGGAGCCAGCGGTGCCCGCCAACGAGCTCAGCCACCGGCAGGCCGAGATCCTGCGCGTCATCAACGACAAGCTCACGCGGGACGGCTTCCCGCCCTCTGTGCGCGAGATCGCACTCCGCGTCGGGCTCGCCTCGCCCTCCACGATCAAGCACCACCTCGACTCCCTCGAGGCCGGGGGGTACTTGGAGCGCCACGCGGGCCTGCCGCGCGCGCTCGACCTCACCGACCGGGCCAGGGCGGTCCTGGGAGTCGGCAACCCGCCCACGGGCGCCGGAGTGGTCACCGTCGAGGTCCCCGTCGGGCACGCCGACTCCGACTCCGGCGCGGTGCCACTGGTCGGGCGGATCGCGGCGGGCTCCCCCATCACCGCCGAGCAGTACGTGGAGGACGTCTTCGCCCTGCCCACGCGCCTCACGGGCCGCGGGGACCTGTTCATGCTGGAGGTGTCGGGCCAGTCCATGGTGGACGCGGGCATCCTCGACGGCGACTACGTGGTCGTCCGCGCCCAGGCCGACGCCCAGTCCGGCGACTTCGTCGCGGCCATGATCGACGGGGAGGCCACCGTCAAGGAGTTCAGCCGCTCGGGGGGGCACGTGTGGCTGTTGCCGCACAACGAGGACTACGCGCCCATCCCCGGTGACGGCGCCACAGTGCTCGGCAAGGTCGTCACGGTCATCCGCTCGTTGTGAGCCACCGGGGCCGTCGCGCGCACTGCGCTCACCTGCCCGCCCTCGGCGTCTCAGCGGGTTCGGGTCATTCTCCGTCCCAGTGGGGTATGCGGGGGGCGGGTTCCCATGCTTTGCTGAAGCGGCGCTTGCGGGGCATGTACTCTTTGGGGATCCAGTCGTAGCAGTTGGGGCGCTCGTAACGCCACGCCTTCCCGTTGGCGCTGATGAGGATCCCCCGGAAACCCGGGTACTTGATGAGGCACGATGCGCCGTTCTTCGCCTTCGCTTGGAACCATTCGGCCAGGAGGCCGGAGTAGGCGGGGCCCAGCCACGCCCACCACGGTGTTACGGCGGGCAGCCCCAGGAGGCGGCCCGCCTCGTCCACCACGACCACCCGCTTCGCACTGGCCTTGCGGGTCGGACGCGCGACCCCCGACCCGCAGTCGTACCCGTAGACGAGCTCGCACGTGGCGACCTCCGCCCCCAGGTCCTCGGCCGCCAGCGCCACGAACTCGCGCAACTCGTCCAAGCACGGCCTATCGTCCCTCTCGAAGGCGCTGACGGGGACCGTGCACGACAGAGTGTACAAGCCCGGGCGCCCGCAGTCCCCACCCCCCGCCGCGCCGTCCGAAACGGCACCAGCCCCGGGCTCGTGGAGCACGACATCCCCCCACGGCGGCCCGTAGCGCAGACAGAGCGCACCGCCCCCGACGACGGGCTCCACACCGGGGCGCCGCAGGGGGCAGCACTGGGGCAGATGCCGCTCCAGCGCCGCCGCCCACTGCTCCAGCGGCGCCGCCGCCGGGCCCGGGCGCCCGTACCACGACAAGTGGAGGGCGGGAGAACCCGGCTTCCGCTTCCTGTCCCACTGGCTCGGGCCCCCCGCGAAGTCGTACTCTCCGCCGACGGGGTCGGTGTAGCTGATCGCGTCCCCCTGGAAGAAGGGGGCGTACGCCCCGCCCACGCGTTCGGCGAGCCGGGCCAAGCCCGCCTCCACCTGGCGGCTGACCTCGGTCTCCTCCCCCTCCGACTCCAAATAGGACTCGTCGATCTCCGTGCTGTAGACGCGGGCCGAGCCGCCGAAACCACGCGCGTGGGCCACCCACCTGACGAAAGCGGGATTGACCGACGACGACGCCTCCGGGGCGATGACGAACCCGCAATCCCCGATCACCACATCCACCGCGCCCCCGCCCAACGCGCACACCCGCCCCCACCGCCCGAACACGGCCTCCACATCAGCGGCGCCAACCGGCCCACCAGCAATGATGTTGTACTCCATGACCCAGGACAAACCCAGCCCCCCACTCCTCACTCGTAAACGAACACCAGAACAACGCACACACCCGCGGACCGGCCGGACGCGCAACACGCCAAGCTCAGCCCCTGCCCCATTGGGGCCGGGTGCGGGCGGGCTCCCAGCCGCGCCCGAAGAGCCGCTTGCGCGGCAA
>NZ_CP017298.1:489708-514805 GCF_001746855.1 Pauljensenia hongkongensis
TTGGTTCCCGGGGCGGGAAAGCGCGTCAATGAGGCCGTCGGTGAGCGGCCGGCGGACCTCGTCCCTGTAGACCGAGGGGGAAAGCGCGGGCCACCGCTGACGGCACACGTCAATCCACGACAGCACCGGATCGGATTCCCGCGTCCCCACGATCCCGAACCACGACAGCGCCAAAGCCGCCCGCCCGCCCTCGGCTGGGGGCCCGGCCTGCGCGAACGTGTACACCTCCCCGCTGACAGGATCCGCGTACTCGCCCGCCCCCTCGTCCAAAACGACCACAACCCCGTCGACCCGCTCAGCGAGCGCGGCGAACCCCGCCCTCACCCTCTCACCCAGGCCGCCATAGCGGTCCGAGTCCAGGTACGCGCCATCGACCTCGGCGCCGTGCAACGCCGCGAACCCCGCGCGCCCGCGCCTGACCGCCAACCAGCGGACGAAGGCCCCATCATCGATGGAAGGATAGCCCCGCAACTCGAACACGCACTCCCCCACACGCACCCGGAAAGAACTCCCCAGCCGTGGCACCACACTCGCGCCGCCCCCGAACGCCGCCTCCACATCAGCGGCCGTCACCGGACGAGAACCATAAACGTCAAAGCGCACAACATTCGACACCACGGTCCCCCTCGCTCACTGCTCCGCCCCTGCTTCATACTATTCGGGGTCGATGGCGGTGGTGAGGAGGGTGTCGATGGTGTCCCAGAAGTCGATGCCGCACTCTGGGTCCGCCCGGGGGTGCCATAGGTCGGCGCGTCCGGGGCACTGGCCGGTGATGTCGAGGGTGACGATGTCTCCGCCGGGGCTGCGGTAGAACGGGTAGCAGCCCCTGGCGCGGTCCCGCAGCCCCTCGTCGTCCAGTCCAAGGTCCGCGTACTCCCCTGTGGAGAACTCGTTGATGTCCCCCACCTGGTAGACGCCCGTGGACGGCTGCGCGCACGAGAGGAAACCGTCGTGGAAATGGCTGTACAAGGGCCACACCTCCACGGCGCGGGACCACACGGCCCGCACACTCCTCCCGTACCCCTCCTCGCCGCTCATCGGCCACGACGGACGCATGGGATCACCCCCGAAGTAGTACACCGTCTCCCCCGCAGAGTTCACAAGCTGGTACACCACCACATACCGGTCCCCCCACTTGGCCACACGCATACTGCGCCCGCACCGGCCCAAAAGGCCGACGGTGCGCCACAACGCCCCGCCCGTGGAGATCCCCATCTCCCTGACATAACTCCAGCCATACATCTTCGGATCGTAGAGACCGTAGTGCTCCCACGCCGGGCACACCGAATCGGGGTCGGGCGGGCCCTCGACGAAACCCACCGCGCCCCCGTAGGACATCAGGCGGTTCAAATCCTCCAACTGCGCCCGCTCGGCGCGCTCGCGCCTCCTGCGCGACGGCGTCAATGCCATCAGCGGTCTCCTCTTCCGCGGGGGTGGTGTGTGCTCATCGGGCATCCTCCAGGGCGGCGTAGTACTCGGGGTCCATTGGCCCGGTGTAGAACTCGTCCAGGGCCTTCCAGAAGTCAATGCCGAACTCGAAGGCCCCGCCGCTGCTCCAGTAATCGGCGCGCCCGGGCGACTCTCCGACCACGTCCAGGGTGAGCAAGGACCCGGACGTGTGCTCGAAGAAGACGTAGCAGCCCTTGGCCCGCTCGCACAGGGCGTCGTTGTCCAGCATGTCGAAGTCGGGGAATACCCCCGAGCTGAACTCGTTGACGGCCCTCAGCTCGAAGATGTCATCGGGTCCCCAGTTGCACCAGGATAGGCCGTCGTGGACGTCCTCGTAGAAGGAGCGTAGCTTGGCCGGGACCCGGTCCCACACCGCATGGACGTTGAAGTCGTAGGACGCCCATTGGTGGGAGGGCCCGATCCTCCTGGGCTCGCCCTCGCCCGGCCACGTGGGCTGGAAGGGGTTGCCCCCGTAATAGTCGAGGGTGGTGCCGGTGGAGTTCACGAGCGTGTACACCACGATGTACCGCTCCCCCCACAACGCCAACTCCGCATCCCTCCCGCACCGCCTGAAGAAGGCCCCAGTCTCGGGCAGCACATCCCCCACAAAACGGTCCATCCGGTCCGCCATCACCCCCACCCGCTCAGCAGGCGACAAAGCGGGCAACGCCCGCCACTCCTCCGGCAAGGGCGCGTCCACGGGAGGCGACTCTTCCACGAAACGCACCTCCCCACCACCCGACATCGCACGGTTCAACCGCTCCACCCTCGTCAACGACCGCCTCCTCAAACGTGAGAACAAGGCCATCAGGTGCCTCCCGTGATGCGTTGGAGCCCCGTGGTCGTCGTGTGCACCGCGCTCACCTGTCCCTGCGGGGGCCGCGGTCCTCCAGGGGTACGATCACCGCTTCGAGGAGCTGGTCGAGTACGCCCCAGAAGTCCACGTGGTACTCGCGCTTCGAATCGATCCACCACAAGTCCCCGGCCCGCTCGACCCGGTCGGCGAGGATGTCGAGCGTGAAAGGGGTGCCCGAGGCGTCCTCGTAGAACATGTAGCAGTGCCGCGCCCGCTCGGCCACCTCCGGCTCCTCATAACCCACATCGAGGACACCGTAGACAGGACGGACGTGCTCGAGTCTATACAGTCTGTCCGTATCGGGGAACATGCCGAACCCGTCGTGGGTGCGCTCGTAGAAGGCCCGCACCGACTCGGGCACACTCTCCCACACACGCCGTACATTGTCCGCGTACCCGTCCTCGCCGGGTGCGGGCCACGAGGGCCGCAACGGATTGCCCCCCACGTAACTGACCTCCTTGCCGTCCGCATTGAAGAAGGTGTAGACCACGAAGTACTCGCCGCCGTGGACCGCCAGCTCCGCGTCCACACACCGCTCCCGCAAACCCCGCAGAGTCCGGGGCAAGTGCTCCCCCACAGTCTCGCCCATCACCGACACCATCAACCCCACCCGCTCAGCAGGCGACAAGGACGGCAGGGCCCGCCAGGACTCGGGGACCACGGCACCACCGGGCACAGCCCCCTCGACGAACACCACAGGCCCCCGCTCATCCACATACCGCGCCACGCGCTCACGCCCCGGAGGGGGAAGCCGACGACGCCTCAACCACGAGAACACACCCACTTGTTCACATCCTTTCCACAACCACACGCACCGCAGCGCTCACCTGCCGGGGAAGAACGGGACGTACGGCCAACCGCCCCCCGCAGGGGGCTTGGGCGGCAGCATCTGATCGATCATGTACTGGATGCGCTCCTCCATCAGCCGCTCGATCCGCGACATCTCCGTGCGCACCAGGGGCTCCACCGGATAAACGAACCCCGAAGGCCCCCGCTTCCCCTTTTCCCCTAGGAACCCTTCCCATTGAACAAAGGACTTGTTCTGGCGGGACTGGTTGGCGCGCGCACTGATCGCATGGAAGTTCTCCGACCAGTTCACAACCTGATCCCGTTGCGCCTCGGTGAGCCTGTCGAACCCCTCCATCCGTTGAATACGCTTATAGGGGACGATATGATCCGGATGCAGCGCAAGGTTGTCCGTATTGCCGGGAAGCGTCCAATCCGTAGGGGCCAGTCTTTCCCCATCAGGCCCACGCACAAACGCGTCCTTTATATCATCGTTCGGGGTAGGTTTCGGCCTCGGGATGTCCGGTCCGTCCCGGAAGCGCACTGGTGTGCGTTTGGAGAAGAAGTTCTTGAGGTACTTCCAGCCGTTCTTGATGCTCATCCACAGGTTGTGGCCGTACCCCGCCGCCATGCCCCGCAAGCCCCCAAGGGCCTTGATCCCACCGACCAACCCCTCATGCCCCTTCTCACCAAGGGCGCAAAGATTCGCGAAAGAGGAGCGCACACCCGCCATCGTGCCCCTCATGCCAGCCAGCCCAAGGCCCCCCAGGACGGCGAAAACAACGGACACAAGGGCCGCGACCAGGCTCTCCTCTCCGTACCACCACCGCAGCGCATGCCCAATGGCCGCCACCACGCCTGCGATCGCCGAGATCGCGAACAGCACGCCCGCCAGGGCCTGCCCGATCACCGGGATCCAGCACACCAACAACCCCAAAACCCCCGTGATCGCACTGATCATGTCGCAGACCGCAGCCACCCACGAGGCGACCTTGGATCCCCAGTCGTCCCACCACGAGTCCCCCAACCCGTCATCACCGGCCCCGTCAATGGCGTTCATCGCCTTGACCGCCGCGGCGTCGCGCTCGCCCATCGCGTTCAGGATCACCTGCCGCTGGGCCCGCACCCGCCCCCGCGCCACCTCCGCATCACCATCCGCCGCAGCGGCGGCCCGCTCATAACGCGCCCGGTCATCAGCCCCATCCCCCTGCTCGGGGTACTCCCCCGCGCTCTCGCGCATCCTCCCGGCCCGGGCCACCGCCTCGTCCACGTCCTGCTGGGCCGACTTCGCCGCCACCAGCGCGTTCAACGAATCCGTCTGCGCCCGCTCCAACGCCCCCGCGTATTCCACCAGAGCCTGACCCGCCGAACGGTAACGCCCCTCAGCCACCTCCACCTTCGACAAGATGTCATCACGGGCCTCCAACAGGGCCTCCACCGACTCAGACCCCCGCGAACCCCCCGCATCCAAAGCCCGCAAAGAATCCGCGCACCTCCGGATAGCGTCGGCGACCCCCACGTAGTCGTTCCCCCCTTGCCGCACCACCACAGGATCCCCAGGAACCGGATCCGACTCGAACCCCACCACAGACCAATCAACCGGACGCACCACAACAACTCACCAACTCTCTCAACCAGACGAAAGCGCTCCCCCACACTAACCCCACCCACACCCAAAAGAAAGAGACGCACAACACCATCAAGCGGAGAACGCCACCCACCGTCCCTCAGCACGCGCCCCAGTCGGGCAGGGCATCCGCCGACTTCAGCGCCCACCGCCGGGAACCGCCAGCAGAGCATTGGGCACCCGCGCCCATCCAACCGGCCGACGACCGGGCCCTGCGCCCGAGTCCCGGCCCGGAGAGCCGTCGTCCCCACCCGCATCGCGGGTGGGGACGACGAACGGCGATCGACGGGCGCGCTGCCCTCGGGCCGTCAGAAACCGAGGTCCCGGGCGACCTTGCGCAGGCGCTCAGCAGAGGCAGTGAGGCCGTCGCGCTCGTTGAGGGTGAGCGGCGGGTTGAGGACGCGGCCCGCGCCGTCACGGCCCACCAGGGTGGGGGCGGCCATGCACACGTCGGAGATGCCCTCCCAGTCCTCCAGGAGCGTGGAGACGGTGAGGACGCGCTGCTCATCGCGCAGGACGGCGCCCGCGATGTTCGACGCGGACAGGCCGATCGCGTAGTTGGTCGCGCCCTTGCCCTCGATGATCTTGTAGGCGCTCTGGACGACGTCGGTCGCGATGGACTTGCGCAGCTCGGCGTCGAAGACGCGCCCGCTCAGGGTCGGCCCCCACTGGGACAGCGGCACGTTGCCGATCTCGGCGCTGGACCACAGGGCCACCTCGGAGTCCCCGTGCTCGCCTGCGACGTAGGCGTGGATGTTCTGCGTGGCGACGCCGGTCTCGCGCGAGACCAGGTAGCGCAGGCGCGACGTGTCCAGCACGGTGCCGGAGCCGAACACCTGGTTGCGGGGCAGGCCCGTGAGCTTGAGGGCGACGTAGGTGACCACGTCGACGGGGTTCGTGATGAACATGAAGCGGGCGTCGGGGGCGACTCCCACCAGGTTCGGGACGATCTTCTTCATGAGGTTGACCGTCGATCCGGCCAGCTCCAGGCGGGACTGTCCGGGCTGCTGCTTTGCCCCGGCGGTGACGATGATGAGGTCCGCGCCGCGGACGATCTCCACGTCGTCGGAGCCCTCGACGGAGCCGCAGGGCGTGAACTGGATGCCGTGGGCGATGTCGAGCGCCTCAGCCTCGACTTTGGGCTTGTTGATGTCCTGGAGGACGATCGACCGCGCGTCTCCGCGCATCGCGCACGCGTAGGCGACGGCCGTGCCGACCGCTCCCGCGCCGATGATGGCGATCTTCGACGGGCGCCCGGAGGACTTGGACGGGTAGAGGGTCTGTGCTTTGGATTCCACAATGGCTCCTTCGAGGTGAGGCTTCCCTCTCATTTTTGCAGATTATCCCGTTCCCCGGGGGAGATGTTCACTACTTTCGCGCATTGAGCCTGCGCAGCGCGCCGCGCACCACCTGCGGGTCCTCCGTCGGCCACATCGGGGGCATGGACGCCAGGATGAAACGCCCGTAGGGCTTCGTCCCCAGCCTCGGGTCGAGGACGGCGACGACGCCCCTGTCCGTGTCCGAGCGCAGCAGCCGCCCCGCGCCCTGCGCCATGAGCAGGGCGGCGTGCGTGAGGGACACGGCGCGGAAGCCGCTGCCTCCCCTGCGCTCCACGTCCATGCAGCGCGCCTTCGTGACGGGGTCGTCGGGGCGCGGGAAGGGGATCTTGTCGATGACGACCAGGCGGCACGACGGCCCGACCACGTCCACGCCCTGCCACAGGGAGAGCGTTCCCACCAGGCACGAGTCCCGCTCGTCCCTGAATCGGTCGATCAGGGCCGACAGCGTGCCCTCGCCCTGCACGAGGACCTCGAAGTCCGTGCGCCCGCGCAGCGCCTCGGCCCCCGCCTGCGCCCCGCGCCGCGAGGCGAAGAGCGCGAGGACGCCGCCCCCCGACGCCTGGGCCAGCTCGACGAGCTCGTCGAGCACCGCGGGGGGCGGCCCGTCCCTGCCGGGCACGGGGAGTCGGCGCGCCACGTAGCGGATCGCCTGGGCCGCCGGGTCGAAGGGCGAGCCGACGTCGATGCCGTGCCAGGGCGCGGGCGACAGGGCGAGCCCGCACTCGGCGGCCATGAAGTCGAAGGAGCCGCCCAGCGCCAGGGTGGCCGAGGTGAGGATCGCAGGGCGCTCGCCGAAGCCGACGGCGCCGAGCGGCCCGGCCACGTCGAGGGGGCCCACCGTGAGGCGCTCGGCCCCCGGTTCGGTGCGCGAGACGTAGGCGATGGAGTGGTCGGGGTCCCTCCCCCACTCGTCGAGGGCGCCCGCCAGCTCCTCCACGGCGCCGCGCGCCAGGAGCTTGGCGGCCTGGTCCGCCTCGGCCTCCCCCACCTCCTGCTGGGCGCGGCGCACGGCGTCATCGAGCACGGCCATGGCGTCGACCAGGGCCGCGGGCCGCTTCTCCAGGAGCCCGTCGGGCAGTGGCGCCAGCGCCGCGCCCAGGCCGCTGCCCGCCTCCTCCAGGTCCGACACGTCCAGGGACAGGGCGGAGCGCAGGGAGCGGGCGGCGCGCGCGACCCTGGCGGGCGTGATGTCGCGGGCGGCCTGGGAGCGCACGCGGTCCGCCAGTTCGTGCGCTTCGTCGACGACGACCGCGTCGATCTCGCCGAACAGGGAGCTGCCCTCGGTGGCGTTGATGCCGAAAAGGGAGTGGTTGGTGATGACCACGTCCGCCTCGGCGGCCGCGTCCCTGGCGCGCTGGGCGAAGCAGTCGTCGACCAGGGGGCAGTGCCTGCCCAGGCACTCGGGTTTCGCCACGGAGGCGTAGTGCCACACGCGGTCCGGCACGCCGGGCTCCAAGTCGTCGCGGTCCCCCGTGTCCGAGGCGCGCGCCCACTCGCGCAGGCGCACGATCTGGCGCCCCAGCTCCCCCGTGGGCTCGGTGCCGGCCCCCGGGTCGCGGTCCTCGAAGAGGGTTCCCTCCGCGGGGTGCCCGCCCTGCAGGCGGTGCAGGCACACGTAGTTGCTCCACCCCTTGAGGACCCGCACATCCAGGCGCACGCCCGTGCGCGCCGCCACGGCGTCCACGACGGCGGGCGCGTCCTTGACGAGGATCTGGCGCTGCAGGGCCAGGGTCGCGGTCGAGACGAGGCCGCGCACCCCGTTCAGAGCGCAGTGGGTGAGCAGGGGCGTGAGGTAGCCGATCGACTTCCCGGTCCCCGTGCCCGCCTGGACCATGAGGTGGCGCCGCTCCTCGATGGCCATCGCCGCCTCGGCCGCCATGGAGGCCTGCCCTTCGCGCGGGGTCCCCCCCATCGCGGCCACCACGTCGTCGAGGACCCCGCCCAAGGCCCCGACGAGGTCCTCACTCATCGGCGCGGGGCGCCGTGGCCGCGCGGACCGCCGCCGCCAGCGCCTCGTCGACGCGGGCGACGAGGCGCGTGCCCTCGGCCGCGTACTCCTCGCGCTCGACCTCGCCCTCCTCGTGGACGCGGTGGACCAGGGAGCCCGCGGAGTAGGGGATGACCGCGTCGATGAGCACGCTGGGCCTGGGCAGCAGGTCCTCCAGGGCGGCCCTCAGCGTCCCGACTCCGTACCCGGTCTTGGCCGACAGCGCCACGGAGCCGGGGAAGGCGGTGCGCAGGACGGCGAGCTGCTCGGGCGTGGCCAGGTCGGCCTTGTTGAGGGCGATGAGTTCGGGGACGCGGTCCGCGCCCTCGATCCCCGAGAGCACGGCGCGCACGGCCTCGACCTGGGAGACGGGGTCGGGGTGGGCGGCGTCGACGACGTGGAGGAGGACGTCAGCCGCCCCCACCTCCTCCAGGGTCGAGCGGAACGCCTCGACCAGCTGGGTCGGCAGGTTGCGCACGAAGCCGACGGTGTCGGTCAGCGTGTACTCGCGCCCGTCGGCTGTGCGGGCCCGGCGCACCGTGGGATCCAGGGTGGCGAAGAGCGCGTCCTCGACGAGGACCCCGGCGTCGGTGAGGCGGTTGAGCAGCGTCGACTTGCCCGCGTTCGTGTACCCGGCGATCGCCACGGAGGGCACTCCGCCGCGCCTGCGGGCACCCCGCTGGGTGCGCCTGGCGGGTTCCATCCGGGCGATCTCGGCTTTGAGTTTCGCCATGCGGGCGCGGATGCGGCGCCGGTCCAGTTCGATCTTCGTCTCGCCGGGCCCCCTGGAGCCGATGCCGGCGCCCCCGGCGACGCGCCCGCCCGCTTGGCGCGACATGGATTCGCCCCATCCGCGCAGGCGCGGGAGCAGGTACTCCAGTTGGGCGAGCTCGACCTGGGCCTTGCCCTCCCGGGACTTGGCGTGCTGGGCGAAGATGTCGAGGATCAGTGCGGTGCGGTCCACCACTTTGGCGTCGACGACGTCCTCGAGGCCTCGCCTCTGGGAGGGAGCGAGCTCCTCGTCGACGATGACGGTGTCCGCCTCGTGGGCGCGCACGATGTCGGCGAGTTCCTTGGCCTTCCCGGACCCCAGGTAGGTCGCGGGGTCGGGCAGGGAGCGCCGCTGGATGACGCCGTCCATGACCCGGGATCCGGCGGTCTCGGCCAGTGCGGCGAGTTCGCGCAGCGAGTTCTCCGCCTCCTCTTCGCTCTGCGTGGTGCGCAGGCCCACCAGGACGACGCGCTCGAGGCGCACCTGGCGGTACTCGACTTCGGAGATGTCCGCCCGGTCCGAGGCGGAGGTGTCGACGCGGCGGGTGGCGGCGCGCGCCTCGCGCTCCATGGCGCCCGCGTCGCCGGAGCGGTCCTGCCCGGCCGTGGACGACAGCGCTTGGGCCTGGCGCGAGAGGATGCGCGCCACGACCTCGTCGATGCGGGCGTCGCGGGCCTCGTCGTCGCCCGACTGGGTGGGGGTCATGTGGCGTCCTCCGGTCGTGGTGGGGCCTCCAGTGTCGCACGCCGTCCGCGGGTGCGCGTGCGCGCGGGGGCGGGCGGGTAGGCTTTCCTCTGTGAACGAACAGTACTTCACCGACCAGGCCCCCGCTTCGGACGCGGAGGCGCGCCAGTTGAGGGTGTCCGCGCGCGGCCACGAGCTCACGATGCGCGTGTCCCCGAAGGTGTTCTCCTCCTCCCGCCTGGACCTGGGCACCCGCCAGCTGCTGGCCGAGGCGCCCGAGCTGCCCGGGCGCGGCACCCTGCTCGACCTGGGGTGCGGGTGGGGGCCGCTCGCCGTGGTCATGGGCCTGGAGTCGCCGGGGGCCACCGTGTGGGCGGTCGATGTGAACACGCGGGCCCTGGACCTGACGGAGCGCAACGCCGAGGCCAATGGCGCGGCCAACGTGAGCGCCATGAACGCGGGCGAGGCGCTGGAGCGGGCCCGTTCCGAGGGCGTGCGCTTCGACGCCATATGGTCGAACCCGCCGGTACGCGTCGGTAAGGAGGCGATGCGCCGGATGCTCTCGGACTGGCTGTCCCTGTTGGCTCCGGGGGGCGCCGCGTACCTGGTGGTCCAGCGCAACCTCGGGGCGGACTCGCTGGTGGCGTGGCTGGTGTCCCAGGGGATGGCGGCGCGGAGGTACGCGTCGAAGAAGGGGTACCGCATTATCGAGGTCACCGCCTGAGTTCCTGGGGCGAGCGCCGGGTTGCGGGCCCCGGGTTCCCGGGGCCGCCGCGCACGGGTTGTAGGGCTGGGGGTTCCCGAGGCCACCGCGCGCAGGTTGCGGGAGCCGCAGCACATACGTTGCAGGGGCCGCCGCCGGTTTCCGGAATCGTTGGCGGGGGCCGTTGGCGGGCAGCGCCCGCACGGGGCGAGCGAAGAGCGGGCGGGCTCGCGGGGGCTGGGTAAGAGTTCTGAGTCGGGTTCCCTCTTCTTCGCGTCCAGCCCGGCGGTCGTCGGGCTGTGTGTTCGTCCGGTGGGGTCATAGACATTGTCTATACCCCTGCGGCCCGGGAACACTCGGGCCCGGCCGGGCGGGTGGGTTCGTGGGGCTGGGTAAGAGTTCTGAGTCGGGTTCCCTCCTCTTCGCGTCCAGCCCGGCGGTCGGCGGGCTGTGTGTTCGCCCGGTGGGGCCATAGGCGTTGTCTATACCCCGCGGCCCGGGAACACGCGGGTCGGGGGAAAGGAAACGCCCTGGGGATGGGCTCGCGGGTTGGGGTTGTGGGCCGGGTCTCCTCCCTCTCTTCGCGTGGTTCGCCGGGGTCCTGCTGGGCCCGGTGGGTCGGGTTCTCTTCCTTTCCTTGTCCGTCCGGTGGGTGGGGCTGCCGGGATCCGCGCCGGACGGGGCCGGTCGGATCCGTGGGGCCGGTCTGGCCGGTCGGGCCCGCCGTGCAGTGCTCGGGTGGGGTTGTGGGGTTAGTGGCCGTCTTGTTCGTCGGCGGTGTCGGTCAGGTCGATGCGCAGGTGGGAGACGGGGAAGGGGGTGGACTGCTCGGTGGTGGTGATGATCGATGGGAGGGTGAGGGTCTGGCCGGTGAAGGGGTTGGTGGTGGTGGCGTCCCACGTGGTCGTCAGCGTGATGGTCCGCCTCTCGCCCCCGCGGGTGACCTGTTCGTAGTGGTGGGTCAGGCGTGCTTCCTTGTTGCCCCTCCTCCATGGCTCCCCCGCCCGGGAGGTCACCAGAGGGGGTGTGCCGTCCCCGAAGTCGTACGAGTACTGCGACGCGGCCAGGGTGATCGACACTTCGTGTCCGAACAGGGCCGTGGTGTGGGTTTGAGAAGGGGTGGCGGCGTACACGATGGTGGGCACCCCTGCGTTCGTGTACGACTTCTTGCGGGGCTGCCACGACAGGCCCGCGCCCGACACCGGCACCCGCGCCAGCGCGGTGCGCACGATCGTCTCCGTGGACGGGGGCTCCCCCTCACCCCCGCTGCCGTCGTCTGCGGGCTCCTCGTCCGCAGTCTCGGGTGTGGTGGGGGCGGTGCCAGCAACGTACTGGCAGTGCGACGAGACAGCGCCCGCATCCCCCGGCCGCGCCGCAGACCCCGGGATCCCCTCACGCTCACCCGTGCACACCATCTCCAACGGACCCCCCGCCGCACGCCCAGAAGAAGAACCACTGCCAGACACGCCAGACCCACCGGACACCGCCGGAACCGCCGGAACACCCCCACCAGCAGAACCACTGCCAGAACCACCCCCAACCGACGACGGCGGACGACTGGAGTAATCCACAGTCGACCTCTGGGTGGACCTGAACTCAATACCTGGGTTGTTCTGCGTGTCGCTGTAGCCCGTCACCGAGTACTCGGGATCGCTATCCGCATATGCGGCTGGCATCATCATGACAATGGTGAGCACAGAGGTTGAGACACAGCCAAGCGCACGAGTGCGGCGCTTACATCGCATCTTCAGCATTTGCGGCCCTTCCTTCTAAAACGCGCCAGTTTGAGCCGTCCCATCCGACACGGAAAATAATTACCGTATCCCGGCTCTGACTTTCTTGGAACCCCTTACTCGTATACCCTTCGGCAAGGCGCTCATCAATTCGAAATTGAACGAGGTACACGTCTCCCTCATAGTTGGAGTCTTCCCGCTCAATAGCCTGAGTGTTCGTTATGCTACTGTGCGCTCCCGCCGCCCAATAGCCGTGAGCGTAAAACTCCTCAATCTTAGATCTCTGATCCCGACAGAACGCACATTCCTCGTCGCTTATCGATTTGAGCGGATTTGTGTCACCAGTGTTCCACGCGTAAGAACTGGCGTTCAGGTAATAACGGGCTGCGGCCGCCGCTCCTGCCTCGTCCCCTTTGTTCATCTCCTTGGGCTGCTCCGGCGCCTTGTCGGTGACGGGCGGGCGCTTGAGACTCCCGTCGGACTGGACCTGGTAGCCGTGGCTCATCCCGTAATCCGGCTCCCCCCGCAAGAACACCACATACGCCCCCACCGACACCACTGCGACCACCAGAACGGCCAGCACCACCAGGGCACGCGTGCCCAACCGCCGACGCGGCTCCTCGTCCACGGGAGTCCCCTTGTACGGGTCGATCCCCCGCGCCCGCAACTCCGCATCCCGCGCCAACGCCTCACGACGCAACCCCTCCACATACTCGCGCACCACAGGCGACATCCCACCACCATCAACGGCGGGCCCGTCGTCGGCCGGATCGTCGGTGGGGCCGTCGTCGGGCAAGTCATCGACAGGATCATCAGTGGGCGGATCGTCGACGGGGCCGTCGTCGGGCAAGTCATCGACAGGATCATCAGTGGGCGGATCGTCGACGGGGCCGTCGTCGGGCAGGCCATCGGCAGGACTATCAGCGGGCAGCTCGCCGACCGGATCGTCGGCCAACCGGCCACCGACAGAGGGGCCGTCAGCGCGCGGGCCGTCGTCCGGCCCGGTGGGACTGGAAGCGGTGCCGCGGCCAAGCCCACCGTCGGGCGGATCACCAACCGCTCCGCCGTCTAACGCCCCGCCAGAAGAAACCGCTGCGCCCGCACTGCCGGACGCGGAAGGGCCGGCAACCGCATCGGCGGCACCCTCCTCGTCAGCCAACCTGCGCGCGGACTCCGGATCCGGGCCGCTGCCAGCGGACAACGGCTTATCGCCTCTGATGGTCATGATTCCTCCTGCGGTTGGTCCTCGACTTCCACGACGCGCCAGAAGTAGCCGTCCCAGGCCACAAGCACCCGCGCGGCGCGCACGCGCTCAGCCCCGGGCACCAGACTCCCATTCGTGTACACGTCCGGCGTGCGCTCATTGAACGACACGTCCACCGCGTACGTCTCATCCCCGTGCGCCTGCTCGTCGGTCACGCGCCCGACTGCGGCGGCCTGGAAGTCCGAGGCCCTCGCTTTGGCGGCCCACCCGCCGTTGGCGTACACGGAGGTGATGTCGTTGGCCATGTTCGCGCACGCCTGGCAACCGGCGGCCACCATGTCCGTGAACGCGCGCGGATCCCCCACGTTCCACGCGTACGCCACCGTCTCGAAGTAATACGACGCCATCGCCTCCGCCCCCGCGTCCGAGTACTCCCCAACCAGAGGATCGGGCACCGGGAACTCCCCCACACCACCAGGCCGCCGCAACGACCCATCCGACTGCACGTAATAATCCCCACTCATCACCGGCCCCCCAGCACCCGCACCACCCCCGCCCGAACACCCCGACACCCCCGCCACGCACAGCGCCATCACAAGCCACCACACGCCGCACGACCGCCCACGCCCACCAGGGCAACGCCCCGCACCAGGGAACACTCCCACCAACACCACATCCTCGTGACGAACCCCGAACCACCACAGTGGCCCGCTTCACTCACCCACGATAGTAACGCCCCACACACCCCCAACGCCAGACCCCCACCATGATCTGTGCATAACCACCCCATCCGCCGCGGGTGGGACTGGGGTCCGAGAGCCGCCCGGAGCATCCGCCGTTCCGGGCGCCCAATCCCGGAGCACGCACCACCCCCAAGCGCCCACTGACAGGCCCAAAGCCGACACCCACACCCAGAAAAGCACCTTAATGCACCTGATGGTGCTGGGTACTTCCTGACTCCTGGTCGTGGCCGTGGTGGGCCTGGGGGTCGTGTCTCAATGCACCTGATGGTGCTGGGCGCTCCCTGACGTCAAGGTCCAGGTCGTACTCGCGACCGGTCCGGTGTCTCAATGCACCTGATGGTGCTGGGTGCTCCCTGACCCGACGCCGGCACCAGCTTCAAGACCATGCTCCTCAACCTGGTCTCAATGCACCTGATGGTGCTGGGTGCCCCCTGACAAGACCCCGGAGGAGGTTGATGCCGCGCTTGCTGAGTATCGGTCTCAATGCACCTGATGGTGCTGGGTGCTCCCTGACTCACCCCCACCCCCATCGCCCTCCTCCACAACCCCCGCTGGTCTCAATGCACCTGATGGTGCTGGGCGCTCCCTGACAAGCTTCAGGAAGTCATTGATGCTCAGATGGTCGCCCTGTCTCAATGCACCTGATGGTGCTGGGCGCTCCCTGACCTGATGTCTGGCTGTCCTCGGGCGGCCGGATTTACCTCAGTCTCAATGCACCTGATGGTGCTGGGTGCTCCCTGACCGACAATGTCCCAGTCCTCATACCCCGTGTCCTCGCGGGTCTCAATGCACCTGATGGTGCTGGGTGCTCCCTGACCGAGAAGCGCGAGAAGAAAACCACTTTTACCATCGCGTCTCAATGCACCTGATGGTGCTGGGTGCTCCCTGACAACATGACACAGTTCCCCGTCACTGTCGAGACCAAGGGGTCTCAATGCACCTGATGGTGCTGAGTGCTCCCTGACCCCCTCGGCGTGTCGAACGGCAGATGACCTGCACAAACGCCACACCGGATCGCCAGTGGCCGAACAGGGAGCCCTTCGACCAGCGAGCACAGGTCGATTTTAGAGGACTTTCCGTTGGGAACACAAGGGTCGCCACCGACGCCCGAATCAGCTCCCAGTCTGCCGCTTTCCAACCACTTCCCAACGAAAAGCCGACGCCAACACCCACAGAGTTGTTGCGTACACCACCATATTACTTACCATATAGCCCTATTTCTGCCCTCCGCATGTACTTGCACCTGTTGACCGCCGAGCCCGCCTGGCTTCCGCTCAATCTGCCAGAAACGCACACAAGGACCTGATTTACGCAACACCGAGGCGCACACAACGGCGGAATCACGCCCTTGTGCACGCCCGCGTATTGCGTGAACACCGCCGTTGTGTGCGGGAAGCGCTCCGCCAGGGGCGCCCGAATAGGACCTGGGCACCCACCTGGCAACGATCTCGCGGAACCGGTGACGCAACCCCGGATTCATGTGCCCGCCCGGAGGGCAACAGCCCTACGGCACTGACAACGCATTGGCCTGCTCAGAGAGGCAGCGGGCCCTGCAGAACCGGCGGCGCCGCCCCAGGTCCTCCTGCCACTGCCCCTGGTGGGGCGTGGAGGATGGCCCTCGTTGGGCTGCGGGACCATCCATGCTGCCCCTGACGCGACGGCACGCCCGGAGGGGCGACGGCCCTACGGGATGACGATTTCGGCCACGCGCGTGGCGGGCCCTGTGAGGAACACGGGGGCCCCGGTGAGCCCGGGCCCGTCCCAGTCGATGACTCCGTCGATATCGACGCGCACCCTGCCCCCGGGCACGTCGACGATCCACGAGGCGGGGGCGCCCGGCCCCCGGCGCAGCGCCGTCGCGACCGCCGCCGCGCAGCAGCCGGTGCCGCAGGCCATGGTCTCACCCACGCCCCGCTCCAGGACGCGCATCCGCAGGTGCCCCACCTCATCGCCTTCGCGCGTGAGGTCGACGACGAGTTCCAGGTTGGTCCCTTCGCGGGGCTCCGGCTCGTAGGCGGGGCGCATCTGCGGGGCGACGCGCGCCGCATCCACCGCGGGCAGCTGCGCGCCCTCCAAAGCGGCCAGGGAGTCCACGGCCACCACCGTGTGGGGGTTGGGCATGTCCACCCAGATGCCGCTCAGAACGCCCGGGATTCCTGGAACGGAGACCTTGACGGTCTCGCGCGCCGGACTGGAGGCGGGCCCCATGTCCACCCTGTACTGGGCACCGTCTTCCGCAGCGCCACAACCCGCAGCACCGCCGCCCTCACCGCAGCCCTCCGCAGCACCGCCCCCGGCCTCGGCGACCAGCTCCACCGTCCGCGTGCCGCCGCGCGTGAGGACTTCCAAGGACTCGCCGGGCGCCAGGCGGACCAGGCCCTCGCGGCGCAGGTGGTCGACGAACACGCGCACGCCGTTGCCGCACATCTCTGCCTTCGACCCGTCGGCGTTGCGGTAGTCCATGAACCAGGCGCCGCCGGAGCGCACGCACCGGATGAAGCCGTCGGCGCCGATGCCGAAGGCCTGGGAGCACAGCGCCCGGACCTCCTCGGCGCTGGGGTCGTGGGAGTCGTCGGCGTCGGTGGCGACCACGAAGGAGTTCCCGCACCCGTGGGCCTTGGCCAGGCGGGCGCGGCGCGGCAGGGGGAAGTCACGCATGGTGCAACGCTACCCCACCGGCGGCCCGCGCCTCGGCGATGTCGAGGACGTGGGACGCCACGTCCTCCGCGTCCCCCGCAGCGTCCAGCCACACGACGCGCGGATCGGGTCGCAACCACTTGACCTGGCGGCGGGCCAGCTGCCGGGTGGCCAGGGCGACCGAGTCGATGGCCTCGTCGACCCCCATGAGCCCGTCGATGACGGCCAGCGCCTGCGCGTACCCGGTGGCCCGGGAAGCGGTCCTCGCCCCGCGCAGCCCCGCCCCCTCGAGGGCGCGCACCTCCTCGACCAGGCCCGCGTCGAACATGGCGCGCGTGCGGGCCGCGATGCGCCGGTCCAGCTCCTCCCAGTCGCGGCGCAGCGCCACCATGACGGCAGGGCGGTGGAACTCGTGGCGCGGCATGTGCGCGGAGTAGGGGCGCCCGGTCACCTCGATGACCTCCAGGGCACGGATGATGCGGCGCGCGTTGCGGGGGTCGATGCGCCTCGCCGAGTCGGGGTCGAGGCGGGCGAGCCGCTCGTGGAGCCCGCGCGCGCCCAGGGGCCCCTCCGCCTCGGCCTCCAGGCGGGCCCGCACCCGCGGGTCCGTGCCCGGGAAGTCGATGACGTCCAGCAGGGCGCGCTGGTAGAGCCCCGACCCGCCCGCGACGACCGCCACTCCCCCGCGCGCGTGGATCCCCTCCACGTCGGCGCGGGCGTGGCGCTGGTAGGCGGCCACGGACGCCTCGTCGCGCACCTCGAGCACGTCGATCTGGTGGTGGGCGATGCCGCGGCGCTCCTCCACGGGAGTCTTCGCGGTGCCGATGTCCATGCCCCGGTAGAGCTGCAGCGCGTCCGCGGAGACCAGTTCCCCCGTTCCACGGGCTCCGAGGCGCGCGGGGGCGCGCTGCGCGACGGAGAGCGCCACGTCGGACTTGCCCGAGGCGGTGGGGCCGACGACGGCGATGACGAGGTCGCTGGGGCGCGGATCGGGCTGGTCCATGGCTCCAGTGTATGGGCACGTGCTACCGCCGGGCGCCCGCGTGCCGATAGGCTGGGCGCATGAGTACACAAGACACTCCCCCCGTCACGCTGCCGCGCGTGTGCGACGCCGTGGCCGCGACGGGCCTCATCCCCTTCGTCGCGGAGCAGCAGGTCGCCGTGATCCTGCCCTCCCGCACCGTGCGGATCGCCGTCCCCCAGGACAACCCCGGCCAGGGGGTCGCCGACTACCCCCGCTCTTTCGACGCGGCGCACGCCGACCAGGTGGCGGAGGCGGTGCGCAACCTCAACGCCTCGACTTACCTGCCCAAAGTGGTGAGCACCCCGACGGAGCAGGGGACGATCACTGTGCACATGCAGCACACGTTCAACTGGGTGGCCGGAGCGTCCGACGCGCAGCTCAACGCCGAGGTCTCCCAGTTCCTCATGGCGACCATCGCGATGATGAACCAACTCGACATAGCGTTCCCCGACCAGTGGGCCAAGGAGGCCGATCATGCCTGAGTGGAAGTCCGTCGCCCTCGACGGCGACGAGCCGGCCGACTCCCCCGGGGCTGGCGGGCAGGACGGCCCGGACGAGGGCGGCCCGTCTCCCGACGAGTTCGCGCTCAAGTGGGGCACCGAGGTCCAGCCCGTGACCATCGAGCGCATCGCCGCCGTCCTGGAGGGCGACGGCCTGCCGGTCGCCATTTCCGAGTTCGCCGCAGCAACGCAGGTGGAGGAGGGGAACTTCCAGATCCACCGCGAGCCCGCGGACTGCCCGTGGGCCCAGGTCGAGCTGCGCCTCCTGGTGCAGGGGGCGGAGCTGGCCGACCTCGACAGCATCGCCAACGACTGGAACGCCGCCCACCTGCAGCCCACGGTGTTCCCGGTCCCCGAGGCGGGGCAGCCGCTGCTGGTCGCGGCCAGCCGCTTCTTCGTCGGCGAGGGCATGTCGGACCGTCAGATCCACGCGATGATCCGCCGCGGAGTCGTCGTCGGCCTGTCGTTGGCGCGCGAACTCGCCCAAGCCGGAGGGGATGGGACGGGCGCCCCCTCCGATGAGGGGTCCGAGTCCGTTCCCGCTTCCGACCAGGAAGGGGCCGGGTCCGAGGCGGACCCGGCTGCCTTTGGGGACGGCGCGGAGCCCGCACCGGTTCCGACTGCCGACGAGGAGGGGGCCGCGTCGACTGCGCCAGCCCCCGAGGACGGGGCGTAGAGGCGGACTGCTCCCGGTTGTTCCGCCTGCGTCGCACGGGGCACGGCTGTGCCGCGTCGCCGCGCTCCAAGCCGCGGATCGCTGTTAAGGGGGCTCTGTGCGATCCGTGCTCCCGGGAGCAGTCCCGCATGCCGACCACCACGTCTCCGTGATGACCGCCATAGGACAACGCTACAACATTGCGGCTCCAGTCACAGCGCTTTCGTGTTCCCGTGGGGTGCGCCTACAAGGGGCGCGGGCGCGGAGCCGCCGTTCCCCGCGGGCCCGCCCCCTTCGCTCCTTCTAGATGTCGCACACAAGGGACGGAATTAGGAAACACAGCGCCGCACACAAGGGCTTGATTCCGCCCTTGTGTGCGGCGCGTGTTGCGTAAATCGGGGTCCTTGTGTGTGTACCCCTGGGGGGAGGGGCGCACAACCCGGGGGAAGTCGGCCTGGGGCCCGGCCCTGGCGCTGAGGCACGCCTTATGCTGGCACCCGGCGGCGCGGCCCCTCAGTCGGCGGCGCGGCCCCTCAGTCGGCGGCGCGGCCCCTCAGCCGGCGGCGCGGACGGTGGGCATGCCGAGGGCGACCCCGGTTCCTGGCCCTGCCGCGTCCCGGCCCGCCTGCCAGGCGTCGCCGGCGCGGGTGCGGCGGACCTCGAAGAGCCCTCCCTCGAGGCCCGAGTCGGCGATCAGGTGGTGGGGGGCGCCGTGGGTGACGCTCGCCCGGACCATGTCGCCGGGGCGGGGCCTGTCGGCGCCGGACAGGGAGGCGGGCAGCCCGACGTGGACCAACCTGTTGTCGCGGGCCCGCCCGGTGATGCGGCGGGTGGCGCCGTCCTTGCGCCCGTCGCCCTCCGAGACGAGCACCTCCACCCCGTTGCCCACCAGGGCGGCGTTGTCCTCGGCGCAGATGCGCTCCTGCAGCGCGACGAGGCGCTTGTACCGCTCGAGCGCCACGTCGGCGGGGACCTGGTCCTCGCGGTCAGCGGCGGGCGTTCCCGGCCTGGGCGAGTAGAGGAAAGTGAACGCCGAGGCGAAACGCGCCTCCTCGACGACCTGCAGGGTCTGGGCGAAGTCCTCCTCCGTCTCGCCGGGGAAGCCGACGATGATGTCCGTGGTGATCGCCGCCGCGGGGACCGCGGCGCGCACCCGCTCGAGGATCCCCATGAACCGCTCGCGCCTGTACGAGCGCCGCATTTGACGCAGCACCCTGTCCGACCCCGACTGCAGGGGCATGTGCAGGCTCGGCATGACCGTGGGCGTCGTCGCCATGGCGTCGATCACATCGTCGGTGAAGGCCGCTGGATGCGGGGACGTGAAGCGCACCCGTTCGATGCCCTCGACCCCGCCCACAGCGCGCAGCAGATCCGCGAAGGCCCGGCGCTCGCCGAAGCCCACGCCGTAGGAGTTGACGTTCTGGCCCAGCAGGGTCACTTCGATGGCCCCCTGCGAGGCGACCGCCTCGACCTCCGCCAGGATCTCGCCGGGGCGGCGATCGCGCTCCTTGCCGCGCAGGCGGGGGACTATGCAGAAGGTGCACGTGTTGTTGCAGCCCACGGAGATGGACACCCACGCCGCGTACACGCTCTCCCTGCGTGTGGGCAGCGTCGAGGGGAACACTTTGAGGGACTCCTCGATCTCGACGGCCGCGGCCCTGTTGTGCTCGGCGCGGCGCAGTAGCGCGGGCAGCACGTCGATGTTGTGGGTGCCGAACACGGCGTCGACCCACGGCGCCCTTTCGACGATGCCCTCGCGCATCTGCTGGGCCAGGCACCCGCCGACCGCGATCTGCATCCCGGGGCGCCCGCGTTTGACCGCCGCCAGTTGGCCGAGGTTGCCGAAGAGCCGGGTCGCGGCGTTCTCCCGGACCGAGCACGTGTTGATGACGACCACGTCGGCGCCCATGTCCCCTGCGTCGGTGGCCCTGGCCGCCGCCTCGGGCACCTGGTCGACGGGCAGCAGTCCGGCCTGCTCCAGCAGGCCCGCCATACGCTCGGAGTCGTGTTCGTTCATCTGGCAGCCCAGCGTGCGCACCGCGTAGGTGCGGGGAGGGGCGGGAGGGTTGTGCGCGTTCATCGCCTGGAGTCTACAGGCATTGGCGCGCTCCGCTCCGCCGCCCCGCTCGGCGCCGCAGTGGCGCGGGCCCAGCGCGCCACAGCGGCGTCCGGGGAGGCGAATATGGGAACGCCCCCTTTGTCAAACGCCCCCCTTTGTCAAAGGAGCCCCCCGTCCAGTGCCTCGCGCAGCAGCGCCAGGGCGGCGTCCACGGCTCCCGCGCGCACGGCGCCCCGGTCGCCGGGTATGTGGACGAGGCGGTGCAGCGCGCCCCCGGGCGCCGCGCACGCGACGTGGACGGTTCCCGCCTCGTGCCCGTCGGCGCTGCCCGGGCCGGCGACGCCCGTCGTGGACAGGGCGATGTCGGCTCCGAAGAGTGCGCGCGCGCCGGACGCCATCTGCTTTGCGACCTCCGCGTCGACGGGGCCGGTGAGCTCCAGGCGCTCCCTGCTCACCGACAGGACGGAGGCCTTCGTGTCCGTGGCGTAGGTGCACACTCCCCCGCGCACGACCCTGGAGGCCCCGGGTATGTCGACCAAGCGCGCCACCAGGGCGCCCCCGGTGAGCGATTCGGCGGTGGCGATGCTCAATCCCCGGGCGGCGAGTTCCCCGACGAGGGCGGCGACCCCCTCGGTCCTCACGCGCCCCACCCCGCTTCCCCGTCCTGCCAGTGCTCTTCCTCCCCGTCCGCGCTGCCCAGGGCGTCCAGCGCCTCGCGCACGGCGCGGTCGGACACGTCCGGGCCGTAGCCCTTGCGCGCGAGCATGCCCGCCAGTCGGCGGTAGGCGGCCCGGCGGGGCACGCCGCGCACCGAAGGCGCCCTGCCCTCCACCAGCCGCCGCGCCCTGTCGTACTCGTCGTCCCCGCTGATGGAGGACATCGCCTCGTCGATCGAGTCCCCGTCCAGCCCTTTGCGCCGCAGTTCCGCGACCAGAGCGGGCCCGGTCCTGCCCCGCGCCGCGAAGCGCTCGCGCACCAGGGCCCGGGCGAACGCCCGGTCGTCCACGAGGCCCACCGCCTCCAGCCGGGACACGACCTCCTGGCCGACCCCGTCGTCGAAGCCCCGCGACGCGATGGCGTCGAGCAGTTCGCGCCGTGACCGCGCCCGCGTGTCGAGCTGGCGCAGGGCGACCTCGCGCGCCGCCTCGACGGCCCTGGGCCCCTCGAGGGCGGCATTGCGCTCGCGCATAAGGCGGGCCCGCTCGGCCGGCGAGGGCCGCCTTTCGCGCGCCTCCCCCTGCCCCGTGCGCTCCGGGGCACCGGGGGCCCCGTCCTGGTCCTGGTGTGGTGCCATGGCTCAGAAGCCCGCGTCCTCGTCGGGATCGACGGACGGCGCTTGGGACGCCTCCTCGGGCGGGGCCTCGGCGATGCCCAGGGCGACGAGGATCTTCTGCTCGATCTCCCCCGCCAGCGCCGGGTTGTCGGCGAGGAACTGGCGGACGTTCTCCTTGCCCTGGCCCAACTGGTCGTCGCCGTAGGTGAACCAGGAGCCGGACTTGCGCACGATGCCGGTGTCGACGCCCATGTCGATGATCGAGCCCTCGCGGGAGATCCCCTTGCCGTAGACGATGTCGAACTCGGCCTGCTTGAAGGGGGGCGCCATCTTGTTCTTCACGACCTTGGCGCGGGTTCGGTTGCCCACGGGGGCGCCCGCCTCCTTCAGGGTCTCGATGCGGCGCACGTCGATGCGCACCGAGGCGTAGAACTTCAGCGCCTTGCCGCCCGTGGTCGTCTCCGGGGAGCCGAAGAACACGCCGATCTTCTCGCGGAGCTGGTTGATGAAGATCGCGGTCGTCCCCGTCGCGGACAAGGCGCCGGTGATCTTGCGCAGGGCCTGGCTCATGAGGCGCGCCTGCAGGCCCACGTGGGAGTCGCCCATCTCGCCCTCGATCTCGGCCTTGGGCACCAGCGCGGCGACGGAGTCGATGACGATGATGTCGATGCCGCCCGAGCGGATCAGCATGTCGGCGATCTCCAGGGCCTGCTCGCCGGTGTCGGGCTGGGAGACCAGCAGCGAATCGGTGTCCACCCCCAGGGCCCGGGCGTAGACCGGGTCGAGGGCGTGCTCGGCGTCGATGAAGGCCGCGTTCCCGCCCGCCTTCTGCGCGTTCGCCACGGCGTGCAGGGCGACCGTGGTCTTGCCCGAGGACTCGGGCCCGTAGATCTCGATGACCCTGCCCCGCGGCAGGCCGCCGATGCCCAGGGCCACGTCGAGGGCCAGGGAGCCCGTGGGGATCACCTGGACGGGCGGGCGGGAGTCGTCGCCCAGGCGCATGACCGACCCCTTCCCGAACTGCTTGTCGATCTGGGACAGCGCGACCTGGAGGGCCTTGTTGCGGTCGTTCTCCACCGTGCGCGATGCCGTGCTCTTGCGGGCAGCCATGGGCGTTCCTTTCTCCGTGGGCCTCTCCGACCCGTTGTCCATCCAGCCGATGACGCCTCCCCTCTCCGGGGTGGCGTAATGACGATACGCGCGGCCATACGCGTCTGCGGAACGCCCGCGGACCGCCTGTGGACGCGGCGCGGGCTCCGGAGCCACCGGTGGATAGACTATATGGAACACATGTTCGATCGCGCGGCGACACGCCGCGCCTACCGGCCAGCGTCCCCGCGTCGTCGGACGGGATCGGTGCGGTGGATCCAGCGCGCGTCCTCGCGGCCGGTCTCCCGGGTGAGGGCCTCCCACACGCTGTCGGGGTCGGCGCCCGCGCCGAGCGCCTCGGCCGCCGTGGCGCCGAGTTCCGCCAGGTGGAGATCCGTGACATAGGAGCGGCCGAGCGCCGACCCGAAGGTGGCCTCGACCGCTTCGTAGAACTCCGAGTGCTTCACGTTCAGGAGATCAACGCGACTGGCATGATGTCGTCGGGAACCGCATCGGGCACGACTGCGCCATCGACGACCGCCATCCGGTCGGAGACCTCGTGCAGCACGAACCACAGGGGCACCCCCAGGGCGTGGGAAATGGCGTCGAGCAGCTCGGAGGAGGCCTCCTTCTGGCCGCGCTCCACCTCGGACAGGTACCCCAGCGACACCTGGGCCTCCGAGGAGACCTCGCGCAGGGTCCGGCCCTGGCGCTGGCGGATGTCGCGCAGGACGTCTCCGAGTTCCGTGCGCAGCAGTGCGGTTTCGCGCGGTTTCTTTTCCATACCTTTACTGTAGCGGCTCATTGGAACCGATCGCATGTCCGTACCGCGCATCGGACCGCTGCGACGGCGGTCCGGATGGCTTCTGCTAATGCTCATATTGGTGCAACGCCCCCGATCGTGCGCGCATTCCGCGCCCCGGCGCCCCTCGTCTGTAAGTTGCGCCACCTGGACTCAATTCTAGGACGCTACCCCGTGCGCGGCGCCCTGCCCGGAATGGCCGTCCTCGTCCTGCTCGGACGGGCCGCCGTCCTCATCGGAGGCGCCCTCCTCTTCGCCGGGCGCTTGGTCGGCGCCGTCGGCCTGGGTATCCAGCTCCTTGCTGATCCGCATGCCGTCGACGATGTACATGATGCCCGAGTAGACCGTGACGGCCAGAGCCGCCCCGGTGAGCACCAGGCCGAGGCTGACCAGCGCCTCCGCCAACCAGGTGTACGCGGGGTCGAGCGCCGGCAGGTAGTCCCACGGGATCAGCAGCGTGCCCAGCGCCAGGATCTGCAGCAGCGTCTTGACCTTGCCCGCGTAGGCCGCGGCGACCACGACGCCCCGGCGCAGGAACGCCGCGCGCAGCCACGTGATGCCGAGCTCGCGCACGGCGATGATGATCGTCACCCACCACGGCAGCACGGCCTGCCACGACAGCAGGGCGAACGCCGACAGGGTGAGGGCCTTGTCGGCGATGGGATCCACGATGCGGCCGAAGTCCGTGATGAGCCCACGGCTGCGCGCCAAGTGGCCGTCGAGCTTGTCGGTGATGGCCGCGATGGCGAAGACCACGAAGGCGAGCAGCCGCTCCAGGTACGACGGCCTCAGGGCCAGGTAGATGAAAACGGGCACGAGGACGATCCTCGTCACCGTGAGCGCGTTCGCCACGTTCAGATTCGAGACCCGCCGGGTCTGCACCCGCGATACGTTGTCGTTCACGTCGCCTCTTTCCACTGTGCTCAGCGTCCTGTGAGCTGCCAAGCGTCCTCGTCCCCGGCCGGTTCCTCATCGACCCAATCGGGCGCCGAACCGCCGAAGCTGGTTCCAGCGTAGGGGTCCGTGCCCCTCTTGGGCGAATCGGCCGCGCCGCCCGCCGGCCCCCCACTGCCGCCGTTCCCAGCGCCACCAGGCGTTTCATCCGCGCAGCGCCCTCCCTGCGCCCCGGACTCGGCGACGGCCCCCGGAGCGGGCCCCGCGGCTGCGGGAGCGG
>NZ_CP017298.1:516079-528946 GCF_001746855.1 Pauljensenia hongkongensis
CGCCTTGGGAGCCGTCACCCGGGGCTCCGGGAGCGGGGTCCGCCCCGTGCTTGCGGGCCAGCGCGGCGCGCGCCTCCCGCAGGCGCGCGGGCACCTCGGCGACCCGGGTGCGCGTGGCCAGCAGGACCGAGTAGAGGAGCAGGAGGACCAGGATCGCGGCGGCGCCCCACACGGACAGCAGCAGCGACAGGGGGCGCGCGATGAACCACCCGGTGATGCCGCCCGCCTGCTCCACGGCCGCGAAGGGATCGATGGAGGGATTGCCGCGCGAGACATGCACCAGGCCCGTCAGGGAGAAGGCCACGCCCACTCCCCCGGCGACGTGGTGGGGGACGGCGGACTTGCCCGAGCGGGCGCGCACGAGCTCCACGGAGAAGGCCACGAGGACCAGGGGGAGCACCACGGAGAAGATGCCGACCAGCCCGGCGGCGCTGTGGTGGATGAAGTCGCCGGCCTCGCCGGAGATCTGGAACCACTCGCGCAGGGCGACGACGATCGCGATGGCGACCAGCACGAAGGCCAGGGCGTCGCGCTTGAGCTGGGCGTCCGTCGCCCTCCACGCGGCGGCGCACCGCACGGCCCCGCGCCCGATCGCCGAGAACACGCGGGCTAGCAGGCCCGGCGCGGTGCTGGCCGACGAGGCGGGGGCCGGCTGCGCGCCCTTCGGGGAACGGGGCCTGGCGGGCTTCTTCTTGGGGGACGCGGAACGGTTCGACTGGTTGGCCATGATGCTCTGACGCTACTCTCACACGACGGGAAAACCTTGTAGGCGCGCCGAAAACCCGGTTCCTTCCAGCGCGCGCGGCCCTCAGGGGCGCAACGGGACGACGGTCGAGACGACGCCGCTCTCCAGCACCGCCTCGACCTGCTGGAGTGTGGGGACGGGCAGCGCGGACGGATGGGAGAGGGTGATCGCCGCCCCGGCGTTCGCCATGAGGCAGGCGTCAGCGAGCTCGTAGCCCATCAGGAGCCCCGCGCACATCTCCGCGATGTGGGTGTCCCCCACGCCGGCGGTGTCGGCGGTCGTCGTCTGGAAGGCGGGGATGTGGACGAAGGGGGCGTCACGGGCCTCCTGGAGTTCGCACCCCATGGACCCGAGGCGGCGCACCGTGGCGGCCCCGGGCCGCATGAGGTCCCGGATGGTCGTCCCTCCGCGGTAGCCGGCCAGGATCGATGTCAGGGTCGTCGCCTCGCGCACGTTCATGGTGACGATGTCCGCCCGGCCCAACAGGTTCCGCCACGCCTCGACGGGGACCTGCTCGACCGCCGGGGAGATCGACACGACCAGGGTCACCGACTCGGGCAGCTCCGAGCCCCATTCGGAGAGCACCTTCGCCGAGTGCGGGTTCGTGAGGTCAGAGGCGGCGACGTGGATCGTGTCCCCGGGCTGGAGGATGATCCGGTCGAGGACCGCGCGGGAGGGCTCGGACTCGACGCCCGCGGTCACCACCGAGGTCATCGATCCATCCTCGACGATCAACTGGATGACCACGCCGATGTCCCCGACCAGTTCCGGCGTGAGGACGGAGACGCCCGCCTCGACCAGCTGCTGGCGGACCGTGAACGAGTTGGGGCCCGTCCCCAGGGGGGAGGCCATCGCGGCGGGGACGCCCATCGCCGCCGCCGCGCTCAGCGTCGTGAAGCCGCCGCCCGGGCGCGAGCTCGCGGCGTCGGCGTGGACGGAGCCGCCCCTGCCGGGCATGTACGCGATGTGCATCGGCAGCACAAGAGCCACGGAATGAGTCGAGATGAAACGTCCAGCCACTCATGCCCCCTCGTATTGGAATCCGTCCGGCGACCCGCCCCGCGCCGGTGCGCGGGGGCGCCGCTACTGCTCGGTCACCACTGGGACGATCATAGGCCGCCTGCGCAGGCGCCGCGCGACCCAGCGGCCGATCACGCGCCGCATGGCCTGCTGCAGGACGTAGGGGTCCTGCCCGCCCGGGGCGGCCGCGTCCTTGAGCGCCGAGGCGACGTCGGGCAGGATCTCGTCGAACACGGAGTCGTCCTCGGCCATCCCGATGGCGCGGATGGTCGGCCCGGCCAGGACCGTTCCCGAATCGTGCTCGACGACAGCGAAGATCGAGATGAAGCCCTCCGCGCCCAGGGTGCGCCGGGTCTCGAGCTCGTCCTCGGAGATCTCGCCGATGGAGCGCCCGTCCACGTAGACGTACTCGCAGGGCACCACGCCGGACACGCGGGCGGTGCCGTCCTTGACGTCGACGGTGACCCCGTCCTCCGCCAGGACCACGGACTCGGGGCTGATGCCCGTCTTCACCGCGAGCTGCCCGTTGCCCACCAGGTGGCGCACCTCGCCGTGGATCGGCATGACGTTCTTGGGCTGGATGATGTTGTAGCAGTAGATGAGCTCGCCCGCGCTGGCGTGTCCGGAGACGTGGACCTTCGCGTTCTCCTTCGACACGACCCGGGCGCCCAGGCGCGTGAGGTCGTTGATGACCCGGTACACGGAGTTCTCGTTCCCGGGGATCAGCGAGGACGCCAGGACCACCATGTCCCCCGCTCCGATTGTGACCGTCTTGTGGGAGCCGACCGACATGCGCGACAGGGCCGCCATGGGCTCGCCCTGGGAACCGGTCGCCATGTACACGCGTTGGGAGGGGGGCAGCTGGTCGATCTCCTTGAGGTCGACGACCACGCCCTCGGGGATGGCCAGGTGGCCCTTCTCCTCCGCGATGCGCATATTGCGCTCCATGGACCGGCCCACCAGCGCCACGCGGCGCCCGTGGTGGTGGGCGGCATTGATGACCTGCTGGACGCGGTGGACGTGGGAGGCGAAGGACGCGACGACGATCTGCCCGGTGGCCTCGCCGAACACCTGGTCCAGGACGGGGCCGATCTCGCGCTCGGGCGTGATGAAACCGGGGACCAGGGCGTTCGTGGAGTCCACCATGAACAGGTCCACGCCCTCCTCGCCCATCCGCGCGAAGGCGCGCAGGTCCGTCAGGCGGCGGTCCAGGGGCAGCTGGTCCATCTTGAAGTCGCCGGTGATGAGGATCTTCGCGGCGCTGGTGCGCACGAACACTGCGAGGGCGTCGGGGATGGAGTGGGTGACGGAGACGAACTCCAGGTCGAAGGGGCCCACTGCCAGACGGTCGCCTTCCGCGACGACGTTCAGGCCGGGGTCGCTCAGACGGTGCTCGCGCAGCTTGGGGGCCACGAACGCCAGGGTCAGGTCGGAGCCGTAGATCGGGATGTCGCCCCGCAGCTTGAGCAGGTACGGCACAGCACCGATGTGGTCCTCGTGGCCGTGGGTGAGGACCAGGCCGACGACGTCGTCCATCCGCTCCTCGATCCACGAGAAGTCGGGCAGGATCAGGTCCACGCCGGGCTGGGTCTCCTCCGGGAAGAGGACACCGCAGTCGACGACCAGGAGTTTGCCTTCGAACTCGAGGACGTTCATGTTGCGCCCCACCTCGCCGAGGCCGCCCAGCGGGATGACGCGCAGCGCCCCCTTCTCCAGGGGCGCGGGTTCGCTGAGGTTCTCGTACAGGGGATTCATACGTTCAAGTCTGCCATGCCTGGGGGCGCCTTTATCGCGCGGGGACTCGTTCACCGGGGTCGAAACCCTCACATTCGTGTCTAGAGCGCGCCCTGGGCGACCAGTGCCGCCCGAAGGGCCTCGACCTCGGAGTCGGAGACGCCGACCAGCGGGAGGCGCACAGCGGGCGCGTCGATGACGCCCTGGAGCCACAGCGCGTACTTCGCCATGACGGCCCCCTGGCCGCTGCCCATGATCGCGCGCACGAGGGGGCGCAGCCGGTAGGACAGCTCGCGCGCCTCCCACACCTGGTCGGAGTCGAGCAACTCGATCATGCGGCGGTACTGCGCGGCCGCCACGTGGGAGACCACGGACACGAACCCGGATGCGCCCCCGGTCATCCACGCGAAGTTGAGGGCGTCGTCGCCCGAGTAGTACTCCAGGCCGGTGCGGTGCATGCGGTCCACGCCCGTCTCAACGTCCCCGGTGGCGTCTTTGACGCCCTTGATCCGCGGGTGGGAGGCCAGGGCGTCCAGGGTGCCGTCGGAGAAGGCGATTCCGGTGCGGCCGGGGATGTCGTAGAGCATGACCGGCAGATCGGTGGCGTTGGCGACTTCCAGGACATGGGCTCGCAGCCCCTCCTGGGAGGGCCTGTTGTAGTAGGGGGAGACGACCAGCAGCCCATCGGCCCCGTGCTCCTGGGCGCCCTCGGCGATGCGCACCGCGTGGGCGGTGTCGTTGGAGCAGGCCCCGCACAGGATGAAAGCGCGGTCGCCCACCGCCTCGCGCACCGCGTCGGTGAGGTCGTTCTTCTCGGGCTGGTGGGTCGTGGGGGACTCCCCGGTGGT
This sequence comes from Pauljensenia hongkongensis, assembly GCF_001746855.1. Lineage (GTDB taxonomy): Bacteria > Actinomycetota > Actinomycetes > Actinomycetales > Actinomycetaceae > Pauljensenia > Pauljensenia hongkongensis. The sequence goes on from NZ_CP017298.1 coordinate 520,427, forward strand.
GCCGGAGAGCAGTATGGTGTCGCAGCCGTCGTCGACCAGCGCCCTAGCCAAACGCGCAGCGGATTCGCAGTCGAGGGAGCCGTCCGCCTTCATGGGGGTCACCATCGCGGTGGCGAGCGAGCCGAAGAGCCTTGGGGGAATCATCGTCATACCCTTGACCATACCTTTACCCGGGGGCGCGCGTCTGGGACTTCCGCGCCTCGGAACGCCCGCAGGGCCCCGGATCGGCGGACGAGGCCGGGGCGGGGCGGTCCCACTGCGCCCTGCGGTCGCGGCCGGGACGGTGAACGGGGGCGGGGGCCGACGGGGCCGGAAGGTCCTGCCATGCCCTGCGGACGGGGCCGGGACGGTGAACGGGGGCGGGCGGTCCCACTGCGCCCTGCGGTCGGGGCAAGCGCCGGGGCCGGGTCTCATGGTCGGGGGCCGACGGGGCCGAAAGGTCCTGCCATGCCCTGCGGACGGGCCAGGCGGTCCCGCCGCGCTCCGCGGACGGACGGCGCAAGCACCGAGCCGGGCGGGCCTCGTCGAGTCACATCTTGGAAGCGGCCCGTTTCATGACGACGCACGGGCACTTCTGCAAGCGATATCACATTTTACAGGAGCACCGCCGCCTTGCGAGCGCCATAACACTCGCAGAGCGTGGTGTCGCTGCGTAGTCGCGGTACCACTGTGAGAACCGGGCCAACTGCACGCCCCCCGGCGCGCTCCCTCATACGAGGCCCCCTTCAACGCCTCCCGGTCAGGCTGGCGACGCGGGCGGCCCGGCACGCTCTTTCATACGAGGACCCCGTCAGCGCCGCCACGGGCGTCCCTCCCGGGCCAAGTTGACGCATCGGGGGCAGGAAAGCCTCATTGGGGCAGGAAACCACCCATTGGAGCAGGCAATTTGCCTACCCCAATGCACCGTTGCCTACCCCGATGCCGCATTGCCCACCCTGTTGCCTACCCCAATGCACCGTTGCCTACCCCGATGCGGGCACGCGCCCTACCCCAATGCGCCGTTGCCTACCCCAATGCCGCACTGCTGGCCCCCGTTGCCTACCCCAATGCGCCGTTGCCTACCCCAATGCCGCATTGCCCACCCTGTTGCCTACCCCAATGCCGCACTGCTGACCCCCGTTGCCTTCCCCAACGCACGATTGCCCCACCCCGGATGCCGGGTATGGGCACCCGGGCCTACTCTGCTCGCGCCCACCACAGGTGCTGCGTGTGCCCGTCGCCGATGGTGCGTCCTGCCCCGGCGGGTGCGAAACCCGCTGAGGAGAAGAAGCGCTGGCGGGCCTCGTCGCGGGCGTCGATCCACACCCGCATCGCCCCGCCGACGAGGTCGGCGACTGCGGCCAGCATGCGCGATCCGTGGCCCGAACGGCAGAAACGCGGTTCCACGACGAGCTCGTAGATCTGAGTGGGCACTGCCGCGGGGACCCCGCCCGTCTGAACCGGCGCCGCGCCCGGCGGACCACCAGCAGCGCCCGCTTGACCCCGGACAGCGCCCGGCGGACCACCAGCAGCGCCCGACTGACCCCGAACAGCGCCCGGCGGGCCACCAGCAGCGCCCGACTGACCCCGATCAGCGCCCGCCTCGTCGTCCGGGCCGGCCAGGGCGAATCCGACGACGCTGTTGCCGTGGAGGGCCACCACGAGCGCGGCGGAAGCGGGGCGCGGGGAGGACAGGGCGGCCTCCCACCCGGCCCGCAGCCGCTCCTCGCTCAGCCCCTGCGCCGCGAGCTCCTCCCCTGTGAGGAGGGCCCGCCACGCCCCCCACTGGAGGGCGGCGATGGCGCGCTCGTCCCCGGGCACGGCGGGGCGGACGGAAGTGTCGGGATGGGAGCGGGGCCCCCCGCTCCGGCGCGGGCCCCCGCTCCCCCGGCTCACAGGCCCATCACCGATTCGATGCCCACGGTGAGGCCGGGCCTGGAGGAGACCCTCCGCACCGCGAGCAGCACGCCGGGCATGAAGGAGACGCGGTCGAAGGAGTCGGTGCGGATCACCAGCTGCTCCCCGGGGTTGCCCAGCAGCACTTCCTCGGAGGCCGTCAGCCCGCGCAGGCGCACCGCGTGGACGGGAACGCCGTCGATCCTGGCCCCGCGCGCGCCGTGCGGGTCGGACTCGGTGGCGTCGGGCACGTCCCCGAGGCCGGCGGCCCCACGGGCTCGCGCGATGCCGCGGGCCGTCGCGATTGCGGTCCCCGAGGGGGCGTCCACCTTGTCCGGGTGGTGCATCTCCACGACCTCGGCGGACTCGAAGAAGGGCGCCGCGATCTGGGCGAAGCGCATCGCCAGGACGGCTCCGATCGCGAAGTTCGGGGCGATGAGGACCGAGCGCCCGGCATCCTCGGCGTGGGCGCGCACCCGCGCGTAGGCGTCGTCGTCCCAGCCGGTGGTGCCCACCACGGCGTCCACGCCCGCGTCCAGCAGCGCGTGGACATTGGCCTCCGACGAGGCGGGGGACGTGAACTCGACGGCCACCTCAGCCCCTCCCAGGGACTCGCGCGAGATGGCGTCGCCCGCGTCGAGGCGCGCCACGACCTCCATGTCCGCGCAGGCCCCGACGGCCTCGACCACCGCGGTCCCCATGCGCCCGGAGGCTCCGATCACAGCAACGCGTTTCATAATGTTCTCCTTCTAGTGGGTGTGGGTGGTGGCGGGCTCCCACTGGCGCGGGAGCACGACGGCCCGCGCCCTCAGGCGCGCCGCCAAGCGGGAGGCCAGGGAGCGCACCTGCTGGGCGTCCACGGATTCTATGTCGCGCAGCGTCTCCTCGACGACGCGGTAGCGCCCCATGATCTCCGAGCGCCCCAGGCGCATCATCCGGGACCAGTTGTCCTCCAGGCCCAGTACCAGTCCCCCGCGGACCTGCCCGCGCACCCGGGCCATCTCCTCGTCGGAGGGGCCCTGGGTGGCGAGGTCCTCCAGTTGGGCGCGCATGATGGCCTCCACTTCGGGGACCGAGCCGGGGCTGGTGCCCGCGTACATGCCGAAGGAGCCCGTGTCGGAGTAGGGGGAGGCGAAGGCGTAGGTCGTGTAGGCGAGGCCCCGTTTCTCGCGGATCTCCTGGAAGAGGCGCGAGGACATCGACCCGCCCAGCACGGACAGCAGGACGTGCATGACGGGCGTCTCCTCGTCGGTGGCCCGCAGGCCCTCGCACCCCAGGACCACGTGCGCCTGGCCCACGTCCCGGCGGCGCTCGACGACGCCCTCCCCCGCGCTGCCCGCCCCCTCGGGGGCGGCGGTGGGGCGCCTGGGGCGCGGGGGGCGGGGCGCGGTCGACCACTGCGAGGCGGCCAGTGCCCCGTCGACGCGCTCCACGAGCTCGTCGTGGTCGACGTTGCCGGACGCCACGACGATCAGCGAGGGGCAACCGTAGTTCGACTGGTAGTGCTCCCACACGTCGTCGCGCCCGACCGCACGGATGGCGTCGGCGGTCCCGCCGACCGGCCTGCCGATGGGCGTGTCGCCGTGGACCGCCAGTTGGAAGGCGTCGTGGACGACCTCCACGGGGTTGTCGTCCCCCATCGCCAGCTCGTCGAGGATGACGCCCCGCTCCGTGTCGAAGTCCGCGGGATCCAGAACGGAGCCCGTCACCATATCGACGAGGACGTCGATCGCCGTGCCCAGGTCGGCGTCGCGCACGCGCGCCCAGTACGCCGTGTGCTCGCGCCCGGTCTCGGCGTTGGACTCCCCGCCGACCGAGTCGAAGGCGACCGCGATGTCGAGCGCCGAGCGCCGGGCCGTGCCCTTGAAGAGCAGGTGCTCGAGGAAATGCGTGGACCCGGCGCGGGCGGGCTCCTCGTCGCGCGAGCCGACGGGCACCCACAGGGACGCGCTCACCGACTGGGCGGCCGGGACCCGCTGCGTGAGGACCCTGACGCCGGTGCTCCCGATCGACCGGTGGATCCGGGTGTCGCCGTCGTCGAAGGACAGGGACGCGGCGTCCGGAGTGAGCGGAAGGGCGATGGGGGGCATGGGACTCCTAGTCGGTCGACGGCCTCGCCGGGAGGCCCAAGGGGAACGGGGTGTGGGGCGGACCGGCGTCCACCCCACACCCCTCAAAGCGTGGCGTTGCGCCCGCTCACTCGTCGGATGCGCCCTCCTCGCGGGTGGCCTCGGACTCGTCCTCGCGGCGGCGGCGGGTGCGAGTGCGGGGGCGGCGCTCGCGCCGCTCGGAGCGGTCGCGCCTCTCAGCGCGCTCGCGCCGCTCGGACTCGGCGGGGGCCTCCAGGTCGCCCGCCTCGCCGTCGATGACGGCGTGGAGGCTGAGCTTGCCGCGGTCGCCGATCTCGTTGATCTCGACCTCGACCTGCTGGCCGACCTGCAGGACGTCATCGACCGATTCGATGCGCTTGCCGCCGACGAGGCGGCGGACCTGCGAGATGTGCAGCAGGCCGTCCTTGCCGGGGGTCAGCGACACGAAGGCCCCGAAGGACGTGGTCTTGACGACGGTGCCGACGAAGCGCTCGCCGACCTCGGGCATCTGCGGGTTCGCGATCTGGTTGATCGTGGTGCGCGCGGCCTCCGCGGAGGCGCCGTCGGAGGAGGCGATGTACACGGTGCCGTCGTCCTCGATGGTGATGTCGGCGCCCGTGTCGTCCTGGATCTGGTTGATCATCTTGCCCTTGGGGCCGATGACCTCGCCGATCTTGTCGACGGGGACCTTCACGGTGATGATGCGCGGCGCGTTGGGGCTCATCTCGTCGGGGCCGTCGATGGCCTGGTTGATGAGGTCGAGGATCGCCAGGCGCGCGTCGCGGGCCTGGCCCAGGGCGGCGCGCAGCAGCTGGGAGTCGATGCCGTCCAGCTTGGTGTCCAGCTGCAGGGCGGTGATGAAGTCGCGGGTGCCGGCGACCTTGAAGTCCATGTCGCCGAATCCGTCCTCGGCGCCCAGGATGTCGGTGAGGGTGACCGCCTTGGGCTGGCCGTCGACCTCGCCGGTCATCAGGCCCATCGCGATGCCCGCGACCGGGGCGCGCAGGGGGACGCCCGCCTGCAGCAGGGACAGGGTGGAGGCGCACACCGAGCCCATCGACGAGGAGCCGTTGGAGCCCATCGTCTCGGAGACCTGGCGGATGGCGTAGGGGAACTCCTCGCGCGTGGGCAGGACGGGGACGAGGGCGCGCTCGGCCAGGTCGCCGTGGCCGATCTCGCGGCGCTTGGGCGAGCCGACGCGGCCCACCTCGCCGGTGGAGAAGGGCGCGAAGTTGTACTGGTGCATGTAGCGCTTGGAGTTGACGGGCGACAGGTTGTCGATCTGCTGCTCCATGCGCAGCATCGCCAGGGTCGTCACGCCCAGGATCTGGGTCTCGCCGCGCTGGAAGAGCGCGGAGCCGTGCACGCGCGGCAGCACCTCGACCTCGGCGGACAGGGAGCGGATCTGGCGGGGGGTGCGCCCGTCCATGCGGATCTCGTCGCGCAGGGTGCGCGCGCGGATCGTGGCCTTCTCCAGGGAGCGGAACGCGGCCTTGAGGTTCTTCTCGCCCTCGGGGAAGCGATCCGCGAGCGCGGCCAGCATCTCCTCCTTGACGGCGTCGACGGCGCCGTCGCGGGCGAGCTTGCCCTCGGTGAGCAGGGCCTCGGCCAGTTTGCCGCCCACGCACTCCTCGACGGCGGAGTACTCCTCGTCGGTGTAGTCCAGGAACAGCGGGAACTCGGCGGTCTCCTTCGAGGCCTTCGCGGCGACCTCGAGCTGGGCCCGGCACAGGGCCTTGATGAAGGGCTTGGCGGCCTCGAGGCCGTCGGCGACGACCTCCTCGGTGGGGGCGGTGGCCCCCGCCTGGATGAGCTCCCACTCGTTCTTGCCGCCGCCGGCCTCGACCATCATGATGGCGACGTCCTCGGAGCCGTCGTCCTTGGTGACGATGCGCCCGGCGACGACGATGTTGAAGACGGAGCGCTCCAGCTCGCTCCAGCGCGGGAAGGCGACCCACTGGCCGTCGACGAGGGCCAGGCGGGTGCCGCCGATGGGGCCTGTGAAGGGCAGGCCCGCGATCTGGGTGGACATGGAGGCGGCGTTGATGGCCAGGACGTCGTAGGCGTCGTCCGGGTCGATGGTGAGCACGGTCTCGACGACCTGGACCTCGTTGCGCAGGCCCTTGACGAAGCCGGGGCGCAGGGGGCGGTCGATGAGGCGGGCGGCCAGGATGGCCTCGGTGCCCGGGCGGCCCTCGCGGCGGAAGAAGGAGCCGGGGATGCGCCCGGCGGCGTAGGCCCGCTCCTCGACGTCGACCGTGAGGGGGAAGAAGTCGAACTGGTCCTTGGGGTTCTTGCCGACCGTCGTGGCCGACAGGACGGTGGTGGCGTCGTCGAGGTAGGCCAGCGCGGAGCCTGCGGCCTGCCGGGCGAGGCGGCCCGTCTCGAATCGGATGGTGCGCTTGCCGAAGCGGCCGTTGTCGATGACAGCTTCGGCTGCGACGATGTCAGAGCCTTCCATCATGGGGCGTTTCTCCTTGGTTCGTTGGTGTCGCGCTCCACTTCGGCCTTCGATCGAAGCCCACGGAGCCACCGGGGGGTTCCGTGAGCCACTGTCGAAAACCGTCAGCTTGCGCGCGGGTTGGCGTGCGCCCTTCGATCGGGCGCGGGATCGCCGGGCACGGCCCGGCACGAGAAAGCGGCCCGACTCCTTGGGGAGCCGGGCCGGAGCGGGTCAGCGGCGCAGGCCGAGGCGCTCGATGAGCGAGCGGTAGCGCTCGATGTCGATGTCGGCCAAGTAGCCCAGCAGGCGACGGCGGCGCCCGACCAGCAGCAGCAGGCCGCGGCGGGAGTGGTGGTCGTGCTTGTGGGTCTTGAAGTGCTCGGTGAGGTCCTTGATCCGCTGGGTGAGCAGTGCGATCTGCACCTCGGGGGAGCCGGTGTCGCCCTCGTGGGTGGCGTACTCGGCGACGATCTGGTCCTTGACGTCCTTGCTCAGCGGCACAGGCTTCTCCTCAATTCGTTGCACGGGGCGGCGGGGCTATTTCCCGCGGCTGACGGTCCGCGGCCGATCGACGGCTCAATAAGAGTAGCACGTGTGACTATTGCGACCACGCGGCTGCGACGAAGGACACCATCGGGCGCACAGGGACATCAGCATTCTACTAGAGCGCCGTGACCGAGTCGGGATCAACGCGCCCGGCGGGGCCGATGCCCAGGACCGACGCCGTTTGCCGCAGGTCATCGTCCATTTGGGCGAGCAGCTCCTCCAGCGAGGAGAACGCGAGCATCGGGCGGATCCGCGACACGAAGGTGACGGCGATCCGCTCCCCGTAGAGGTTGAGATCACTTCTTCCGAGGACGTGCGCCTCGACCGTGCGTTCCGTCGCGCCGAATTGCGGGTTGGTCCCCACGGAGATGGCGGCGGGCAGGAACTCGGCGCTCAGCGTGCCCGGGACGTTGCGCACCAGCCAGCCCGCGTACACCCCGTCGCCCGGGACGACGCCCTCGATCCCACTGGCCAGGTTCGCGGTGGGGAAGCCCAGCGCCCGCCCCCGTTTGAAGCCGTGCTCCACGGTGCCGCGTATGCGGTGCAAGTGCCCCAGCACCCGCGCGGCTCCGGCGACATCGCCCTCGGCCAGCAGGGAGCGCACCCACGACGAGGACCACCGCCGCCCCTCGGGGGCCTCGATGTCCGTCACCATGACCACGTCGAAGCCGAGGCCGCGCCCCAGGTCCCGCAGGGTGTCGATGGTCCCGGCGTTCGCCCGCCCGAAGCGGAAGTCCTCGCCGACCACCACCTCGACGGCGCCCATGCGGTCGACGACGTACTCCTGGATGAACTCGTCGGGCTCCATGGAGTAGAGGTTCACGTCGTAGTGGGCCACGAGCACCGCGTCCAGTCCGGCGGCGGCCATCGCGTCGAGGCGGTCGCGCAGGGGCGAGATGAGCTGGACCCCGGCCTCGGGCTTGTGGACCTGCAGCGGGTGCGGGTCGAAGGTGATGGCGACGGCGTCGACGCCGCGCCTGCGGGCGCGCTCGACGCAGGTGGAGACGACTTTCTTGTGCCCGTTGTGCATGCCGTCGAAGTTCCCGATGGTCACGACTGAGCGCTGCGCGCCCGGGATCTCGGCGAGCGAGTGCCAGATTCTCATTGCGCTGCCCCTTCTTCCGCTGTTCCTTCTGCCCCCGGTCCCGCGAACACGGCCAGCGCCCTCAACCGGTCGCCACTGCGCCCCACCAGGCCCACGACCCGCCCGTCGGGAGCGGCTGCGGCCAACGGCCCCTCGCCGTCCGGGAGCGCTGCGCGCGCCGGCGCCTGCCCGTGCGCGAACGCCGCCGCCTCGCGCGCGTCGAGGCCGATCACCGGGAACATCGCCCGGGCCGCCTCGCCCAGGGGGATCAGGGGCACGGTGGGCCGCTCGGGGTCGCCGCAGGCCCCCGCGTCGAACTGCTCGAGTGTGAGCGCGTCCCCGATCCCGAACCGCCCCACCCGGGTGCGGCGCAGGCGCACCAGGTGCGCGCCGCAGCCCAGGGCGGTCCCCGCGTCGCGGGCCAGGGCCCTGATGTAGGTGCCCGAGGAGCACTCGACCACGACGTCCACGTCGACGACGGG
>NZ_CP017298.1:528996-531907 GCF_001746855.1 Pauljensenia hongkongensis
CGGCCGCCGACTTTGATCGCGGACACCGCCGAGGGCACCTGCATGATGTCCCCGCGCAGCCGTTCGAAGGCGGCGCCGAGGGCAGTGGCGTCCAGGTGGGAGCACCCGGGGGCGCTGGTGGTCTCGCCCTCGGCGTCGTCGGTGCGGGTGGAGGCCCCGAAGCGGATCGTCGCCTCGTAGGACTTCGTGTCCCCGCTCACCCAGGTGAGCAGTTTCGTCGCCTTCCCGATGCCCACGACGAGGACGCCCGTGGCCATCGGGTCGAGGGTGCCCGCGTGGCCCGCCTTCCGGGTGCGGGCGGTGCGGCGCACGCGCGAGACGGCGTCGTGGCTGGTGATCCCCTGCGGCTTGTCGATGACGACGAGGCCGGGGCGGGGGTTGTCGGGTCTGCGGGCCATCGCCGCGCTCAGTCCTCCCCGCGGGGGTCTTCCCCGTCCTCGTCGTCGTGGCGGTAGGGGTCCGCCTCCCCGGCGTAGGAGGCGCCCTGGGCGCGCTCGGCGATCGTCGCGTCCTTCGCCTTGGCCGCCGCGAGGGCGTCCTCGAGGGCGGCGGCCGACTCGGGCAGCGCGTCGGGGATGAACTCCAGGGTGGGGGTCAGGCGCAGGCCGAGGACCTTCCCCACCTGGGAGCGGAAGAGGCCGCGCGCCGACTCGAAGGCGCGGGCGGCCCCCGCCCTGGCCGCGTCGTCGCCGTAAACGGTGTAGAACACCGACGCGTGCTGCAGGTCCCCGGTGACGCGGGCGTCCGTGATCGTCACGAACTCCAGCCGGGGGTCCTTGACACGCCGTCCGATCATGGACGCGACCGTCTGCTGGACGCGTTCTTGCACTTTGCGCACGCGCGCTTCGTCTGCCATGGGAACCTCCGCATCATTGGCGCGCGCCCGCGTGCGCGCCGACTCCTCGCCCAATGGTACGAGATGGAGGCCAGGAACGCGGGGGCGGGGGCCGTGACCGGCCCCGCCCCCGCACCCGCTGCCTCAGTCGCGGGCCTTCTCGCGCATCTCCCAGGTCTCGATGACATCGCCCTCGGCGATGTCCTTGTAACCCAGGGTGATACCGCACTCGTAGCCCTCGCGGACCTCGGTGACGTCGTCCTTCTCGCGCCGCAGGGACGCGATCTCCAGGTTGTCGGCCACCACGACGCCGTCGCGCACCAGGCGGGCCTTGGCGCCCCGCCGGATCGTGCCGGAGCGGACGATGGAGCCGGCGATGTTGCCGAACTTGCCGGAGCGGAACACCTGGCGGATCTCGGCGCTCCCCAGCGCCACCTCCTCGTAGACCGGCTTGAGCATGCCCTTGAGGGCGGCCTCGATGTCGTCGATCGCCGAGTAGATGACGTTGTAGTACTTGATCTCGACGCCCTCGGCATCGGCCAGCTCGGCCACCCGCTCGGCGGGCCGGACGTTGAAGCCGATGATGACGGCGTTGTCGACCGTCGCCAGGTTGACGTCGTTCTGCGTGATCGCGCCGACGCCGCGGTGGATGATCCGCAGTGCGACCTCGTCGCCCACGTCGATGCGCAGCAGCGAGTCCTCCAGGGCCTCGACCGCGCCGGACACGTCACCCTTGATGACCAGGTTGAGGGTGTCGACCTCGCCCTCGGCCAGGACCTTGTCGAAGTCCTCCAGGGACACGCGCTTGCGGCGCTTGGCCAGCAGCGCCTGGCGCTCGGCGGCCTCCCGCTTGTCGGCGATCTGGCGGGCAGTGCGGTCGTCGGGCGCCACCAGGAAGGAGTCGCCCGCCCGGGGCACGGAGGTCAGGCCGAGCACGGCGACCGGGGTGGACGGGCCAGCCTCGGACACGTCCTTGCCCGTGTCGTCGAACATCGCGCGCACGCGCCCGTGGGAGGAGCCGACCACCAGGGAGTCGCCGACGCGCAGGGTACCACGCTGCACGAGCATGGTGGCGACCGCGCCGCGGCCCTTGTCCAGGTTCGCCTCGATGGCCACGCCGCGGGCGTCGGTCGTCGGGTTCGCCTCCAGGGTCAGGGCCGCGTCCGCCGTCAGCAGCACGGCCTCCAGCAGCTCGTGGATGCCCTTGCGCTGCTTGGCGGAGATGTCGACGAACATGACGTCGCCGCCGTACTCCTCGGCGACCAGGCCGTACTCGGTGAGCTGGGAGCGGATCTTGTCGGGATTCGCCCCGTCCTTGTCGATCTTGTTGACCGCCACGACGATCGGCACGTCGGCCGCCTGCGCGTGGTTGATGGCCTCGACCGTCTGCGGCATGACGCCGTCATCTGCCGCGACCACCAGGATCGCGATGTCGGTGACCTGCGCGCCGCGGGCGCGCATGGCGGTGAACGCCTCGTGGCCGGGGGTGTCGATGAAGGTGATGGGGCGCTTGCGGCCCTCGTGGTCGACCTTCACCTGGTAGGCCCCGATGTGCTGGGTGATGCCGCCGAACTCGGTGTCGACGACGTCGGTGTGGCGGATGGCGTCCAGCAGCTTCGTCTTGCCGTGGTCCACGTGTCCCATCACGGTGACGACCGGCGGGCGCGGGGCCATGTTCTCCAGGTCCTCGAGCTCCTCGGCCTCCAGGTCGATGTCGAAGGACTCCAGCAGCTCGCGGTCCTCGTCCTCCGGGGAGACGACCTTGACGTCGTAGCCGAGCTCGGCGCCCAGGGCCTCGAAGGTGTCCTGGTCCAGGGACTGCGTGGCAGTCGCCATCTCGCCGAGGGCGAAGAGGACGGTGACCAGGGCAGCTGGGTTGACGTTGATCTTCTCGGCCAGGTCCGCCAGCGAGGCGCCCTGCCGGATGCGGATCTGGGCGCCGCCGCCGCGCGGGATGGAGACGCCGCCGATGACGGGCGCGTTCTGCTGCTCGTACTCTTGGCGTTTCGCGCGCTTGGACTTGCGCCCGCGCTGGTTGCGCCCTCCCCCGCGTCCGAAGGCGCCCGGGGTCGCGCC
>NZ_CP017298.1:532433-537443 GCF_001746855.1 Pauljensenia hongkongensis
TGCCCGGCGCCGGAGCGGGGGCCTTGGGCGCGGCACCGGGCTTGGGGGCTTTCGCGGCGGACGGCTTCGGGGCCACGGGCGCCTTGGGCGCGGCGGCGGGTTTGGGGGCGGCGGGCTTCGCACCGCCCTTGGGGGCGGCGGGCTTCTTCGGCGCGGGCTTCGCCTTCGCCGTCTCCCTGCCCTTCGCACCGCCCTTGGGGGCGGCGGGCTTCTTCGGCGCGGGCTTCGCGTCGGCCTTCGGCTTCGCGGCCGCGAACTTCTCGCGCATGGACCGCACGACGGGCGGTTCCAGGGACGACGAGGAGGACTTGACGAACTCACCCGCTTCCTTCAGGCGCCCCATCAATTCCTTGCTCGTGATTCCGAGCTCCTTGGCGAGCTCGTGGACACGCAACTTTGCCACATTTCTCCTGTCCGGAAGCGCCTCCGGGCAGGAGGCGCGTTATTCGTCTTGCTGGCAGCTCATCGCTGGGTACTCATCGGGTGCCCATCAGCTTCCAACCCGCTTCCGTTTCTCGATCGTCGGCGTTCGCCGCTTGACTCGCGATCGCCTCCAGTTGCGCCCACACTGAGGAGCCGGTGCCGGTCCGCGCGCGCATGACGCGCTCCAACGCCCGGCGTCCGCGGGCCGCCTGGACGCACGCGGGATCGGGGTGGATCCACGCGCCCCTGCCGGGCTGATCACGTCGGAGGTCCACTGTCGCGGGGCCTCCTGGGGGCACGACCACGCGGACGAGGTCCGCTCGCGCGCCGCGCTCGCCGCAGCCGATGCACGTCCGGACGGGGCCGCCAGAGGCGGCGCCCCCCGGTGCGGATGGTTGCGACACGGTTACCTAGTTTAATCCACGCGCGGCGCGGCCCCTGGCCAACTCCTATGAGCGACTGGTCACGGAATCCGGCGTGGACACGCGCGAGGCGGTCGCCTCGTCCCCCGTTTCCGTGTCCGAGTGGATGTCGATGTGGAAGTTGGTGAGCCTGGCGGCCAGGCGGGCGTTCTGCCCCTCCTTGCCGATGGCGAGGGAGAGCTGGAAATCGGGGACGATCGCCGTCGCGGTGCGGTTGTCGACGGAGTGGACGACGACGCGGGTCACGCGCGCGGGCGAGAGGGCGTTGGCGACGAAGCGCGCGGGGTCGTCCGAGTAGTCGACGATGTCGATCTTCTCGCCGCCGAGCTCGGTCATCACCGCGCGGACGCGGGCGCCCACGGGGCCGATGCACGCGCCCTTGGCGTTGATGCCCTCGCGGGTGGCCGCCACGGCGATCTTCGTGCGGTGCCCCGCCTCGCGGGCGATCGCCCTGATCCTCACCAGCCCCTGCTGGATCTCGGGGACCTCGCGCTCGAAGAGGCACTCGACCAGGCCGGGGTGCGTGCGCGACAGGGTGACGCGGGGGCCGCGCTCGGTGCGCTCGACGCCGACCACGAAGGCGCGGATGCGGTCGCCGTGGCGGTATGCCTCACCCGGGACCTTCTCCGAGTCGGGCAGGACGGCCTCGAAGTCGTCGCTGATCTGGACCCGCGTGAGGTGGCCGTCCCTGCTCTGCTGGACGGTGCCGGTGATGATCTGGCCCTCCCGCCCGGCGAAGTCGCCGAAGACGCGCTGGTCGTCGGCGTCGCGGAGCCTGGCCATGATGACCGAGCGGGCGGTGGCCTGGGCGATGCGCCCGAAATTCTTCGGCGTGTCGTCGAACTCCCCGATGGGGTTGCCGTCCTCGTCCTCGTCGACGGCCATGACCGTGACGCGCCCGGTCTTCTTGTCGATCTCGATGCGGGCCTCGCTGATCGCGCCCGGGATGTTGTGGTAGGCCTTGAGCAGGGCCTCCTCGATGGCGTCGACCAGGGTGTCCAGGGAAACGCCCTTCTCGGTCTCCACCATGCGCAGTGCCGTCATGTCGATTTCCATGTCCGCCTCAATCCTTTGAACCGAGTTCGACGCGGGCCCGCGCCTTCTTCATGTTTGCGTACTCGATGGTAGTCGTTCCCCCGTCGGTTTCCAGTGTGGCCGACACGTCGTCCGCAGCGCGGACACGCCCGCTCACGTGCCCGCCGTCACGGAGCTTGACCCGCACGGGCAGGCCGACCTGGCGTTTCCAGTGGCGGGGTTCGGTGAGCTCGCGCTCAGCACCGGGGGTGGACACCTCCAGCAGGTACTCGCCATCGATGGGGTCCGCCCGGTCGAGGGCGGCCGACACGGCGCGCGAGACCGCGGCGAGGGTGTCCGAGTCCACTCTCGCCTGCTCACCGGCGCCCTCGACCAGCGGGGTGTCGACCGTGACCCGCACCAAGGGGGTGCCCCCGGAGCGGGTGCGCACGACCGTGTCGAGTTCCAGGTCCTCGCGCGCGACGACCGGACCCAGGAGTTCCTCGAGTCGCGCGTCTCGTGCTGGATGTGCCATTGCTCCCCGCTTTCCGCTGTGTGGGACGCGCCAGGACCGGCGCGCCGACTTGGGTCTATATCCTACCCGGGGTGTGGGATGATTCCACCGTGCCTGTTTTGATTTCCGAAACCACCCGCCCCGCGCCCGCCGGAGCGCCGAGGCGCGGCGCGCTCGCCCGAGCGGGCGCTGCGTGCGCCGTCGTGGCCGCCGTCGTGTCCGGATGCTCCTCCTCGTCCCTGCCGCAGTTGTCCGGGTTCGCCCAGGTCCGGGACTTGTCGGCGCGCACCGAGGCGGCGGCGGAGCTGCGCGCCCGGGCCCTTTCCACGGCCGCCGTGGCGTGCGCCTCCTGCCAGCAGGCGCTGGGCTCGTTGGCCGACGAGTCCTCCACCAGGCTCACGGCACTGGGCGGACTGTGGGATCCGTGGGGAGGGCGGCCCCCCGAGGGCGCAGAGGAGCCCGCGCCCGTCTCCGACGCCCCCGTGGACGTCGAGGGCTTCGTGGCGTGGTTGGCGGCCACCGCCGAGCGCGACTTGGCTGCCGCTGCGGATCCGACGACCACAGAGTCGGGCGATGACGCGCGCACCCTGGCGGCGATCGCCCTGGGGCGCTACCGCAGCGCCCAGTCCCTGGCCTCCGTCTACGGGATCTCGGTGACCACCGGGGCCGCGCGGGCGGAGTCGGCCAACCAGCGGCTCAACGGACTCAGCGGGGCGGGGGTGCAGACCTGGGGCGTCCAGGACTTCCGCACCTCTCCACTGCCCGCCCTGCCGTTCGGCCGGGCGGACCAGGGCCTGGCCTCGTCGCCCGCGCTGTCCGCCGCGGTCGCCTCGTGGGACTGCGTCGCCCAGATGCTGCCGCGCAACCGTGTCTCGGGCGAGCCGCTGGCCGATGCCGACGAGCGCGCCGAGGAACTCATGGTGCGCGCCGACCAGGCGCTGTCGGCCGGCGTGGCCGACGCGCGGACTGTGCGCTGCTCCCTGCCCTCGTCCTCGCCCGCCGACCTGGCGGTGGACCTGGTGGCCGCGGACGTGTCCCTGCTGGCCTCCGACTCGGCCCCTGTGCGGGCCGTGGGGGTCAACACGGCGCTCACCGATATCACCCGCTGGGGCTCGGTGGCAGCCTTCGGGGCGGTCATCGGGGTCCAGTGACGGCGCCCGGCGGGCGGAGCTCCAATCGGTGCCGCGCCACCGCGCGGACCTGTGCGCCCCGTGCTGCCTGGCCGCAGGGGCGCCCCTCCGGGCGCTTCGCCCAGTCCGCCCGCCTCACCGCCGCAAGCGCGGGCACGGGGGCGCCCCTCCGGGCCCCTGGCCGGGATCCGCAGCGCTTGAGCGCACGGCGCGGCAGTCCCCTCAGATGAGCGCGGTGATCGCGTCGCCGGTCTGCTCGGTGGTGCGCGCCAGCGGCTCCCCCGCGCGGTTCGCCTCCGCCCGCGCGGCCATGTCGCGGGCGATCGCCGCCTCGACGCGCCCGGCCGGCCCGCCGTGCCCCAGGAAGTCCAGCATGAGCGCCACCGAGGCGATGGCCGCCGTCGGGTCCGCTTTCCCCTGACCGGCGATATCGGGTGCGGAGCCGTGGACGGGCTCGAACATCGAGGGGAACTCGCCGCTGGGGTTGAGGTTGCCCGAGGCGGACAGGCCTATGCCGCCGGTGACGGCTCCCGCCTCGTCGGTGAGGATGTCCCCGAAGAGGTTGTCGGTGACGATGACGTCGAAGCGCCCCGGGTCGGTCACCATGTGGATCGTCGCGGCGTCGATGTGGCAGTAGCCGGTTTCCACATCGGGGTACTCGCGGCCGACTGACTCCACAATGCGCCGCCACAGGTGGCCGGCGTTGACCAGGACGTTGTGCTTGTGGACCAGGGTGAGCCTCTTGCGGCGCTTCCGGGCCAGGGCGAAGGCGTAGCGGACCACCCTTTCAACACCGTACGCGGTGTTGACCGAGACCTCCGTGGCGATCTCGTGGGGCGTCCCCACGCGCAGGGCCCCGCCGTTGCCCGCGTAGAGGCCCTCCGTGCCCTCCCTCACGACGACGAAGTCGATGTCGCCGGGATCGGCCAGGGGCGTGGGGACCCCGTCGTAGTACTTCGAGGGGCGCAGGTTGACGTAGTGGTCCAACGCGAATCGGAGCCTGAGCAGCAGGCCGCGCTCCAGGACGCCCGAGGGCACGGAGGGGTCCCCAACCGCCCCTAGCAGGATGGCGTCGTGGGCCTTGATCCGGGCGAGGTCGGCCTCCGTGAGCGTCTCCCCGGTGCGGTGCCAGCGCCTGGCCCCCAGGTCGAAGTGGGTGGTGGCGATGTCAGTGCCCGTCCCCTCCAGCGCCCGCGCGAGCGCCTTGAGCGCCTCGGGCACGACCTCCTGGCCGATTCCGTCGCCGGGGATTACTGCGATGTTCAGCGTTGTCATGGTGCTATCTTCCCGTTCCCTCCCGGCTGCGGGCGGATGGTGTCCGCGCATTGGGAAGCCGCGCGCTCACCCGGCGCGCCTGGGAGGGGCCGCGGGCCGATCCCCCCGGATTGTGCGTCCCTCCCCCGGCTACGCACACAAGGACCCTTATTTACGCAACACGCGCCGTACACAAGGGCGGGATCAAGCCCTTGTGTGCGGCCCCGTGTTTCCTAATTCCCTCCCTTGTGTG
>NZ_CP017298.1:537493-538340 GCF_001746855.1 Pauljensenia hongkongensis
CAAGGACCCTTATTTACGCAACACGCGCCGTACACAAGGGCGGGATCAAGCCCTTGTGTGCGGCCCCGTGTTTCCTAATTCCCTCCCTTGTGTGCGACACCGAGGGAGACGAGGGCCAGGGCCGCGGGGAGAGGAACGGCTGGGCCAGGGGATCCGCGTCTGCCCCGCGCCCGCACTCTTTTGGGACGCGCCCTATGCGATGGCGGCGTACTCGTCGATGAGCGCCCCCACGCAGCGGCGGATGTCGTACTGGGCGCCGACGCCCCTGTACCGGGAGGCGCTGGCCCGGCGGCGGGCGTCGTCTTCCAGCCAGTAGTCGATGGCGCGGGCGAGCCCGCGCGCGTCCCCGGCCCGGTAGAGGCAGCGGGGATCCCTGGCGAATTGCGCCGTCGCCGAGTGCGGCGAGCGGGCGATCACCGGGACGACCCCGTGGCGCAGGATCTCCAGGCACGACAGGCCCTCGACCTCGATGGTGGCGGAGTGGACGTAGAGGTCCGCCGCACGGGCCTGGGCCGCCAGACCGTCGGCGTCGAGGAAGGCGAACCGCGGGGGCCGGGTGAGCACCCCGCTCCTGACGAGGCGCGCTGCGTCCCGCCGTAGGCGGGCGCCCGTGGGCCCGCGTCCCGCGAAGACCAGGTCGATGCGGTGGGCGTTGGCGCTGTGCCGCATCGCCCGCAGGACGGTGCCCTGGTCCTTCTCCCTCGAGAACCTGCCGACGACGAGCACCCGGTACCGGGTTCCGCCGGCGCCGGGGCGCGCGGTCCCGTCCGGAGGGGAGTCCTCGGAGGGAGGCGCGCCCGCGCCTGCGGGAGGCGCCCCTTCTGCGGGCTCCGCGGTGCCCGTGCCG
>NZ_CP017298.1:538390-546588 GCF_001746855.1 Pauljensenia hongkongensis
CCCCTTCTGCGGGCTCCGCGGTGCCCGTGCCGGTGGGCGGGGGCGGGGCGCCCGAGTCCGCGTCCGCTGCCGTCCGCGCCGCGGCCACGGCAGGGGCGGGCGCGGGAACGCCATTCGATATGGTGACCAGGCGCGCGCCGATGCCGAGCGGGGCGAGGCGCTCCCGGACGTTCTCCGACGGGCACTGCACGACGGCGCAGTGGCGGTAGACGCGCCGGACCCATGAGGCCAGGACCGCCTCGTTGAGGGGGCGCAAGTCGGCGAGCCCGATGGTCGCGGTGATGTTCTCGGGGTGGATGTGGTAGGTCCCCAGGCAGGGGGTCCCGGCGGCCCGCGCGGCGGCCGCGGCCCGGGCCTGCAGTCCGAAGGGCTCCTCCAGGTGCACGACGTCCGCCCACTGGACGCCCGCGCGGACCGCCTTTCGCTCGGCGTGCGCGAAGGCGTAGCCCTGGGAGCGGATGATCCTGTGGACCAGGGGCACGCGGGCCGCCGGGAGCGGGTAGTCGGGGGCGGGCAGACCCGCCCGGCGGCACTCGTCGGCGCTGCCGGAGCTGAGCACGCGCACGTCGTGCCCGGCGTCGCGCAGCAGGGCGATCGTGCGCCTCGCCGAGGCGGCCAGCCCGTTGCCCGTCGTGTAGAGGTTGTTGATGACGAAGAGGATCCTCAGGCGGCGCGCCGGCGCTGGCGGCCCCTCACCCACTCTGGTGTCTCCCATCCCCCAAGTGTCGCACGATCCACGCCCCCAAGGGGAGTGCTCCGCACGCGGACGGAGGGCGCGTGCCACTGCCCGCCATGCGCGGGCGCGCCCCTGGCACGAATGCGCCGCGCGCAGCGCCAGCGCGCCCCGCTGCCCCGCCGCGCGGGAACGCCCCTTCCCAGGCGCGTTCGAAGCCCCGTCGCTCGGCCCCCCACCACTGCCCCGCCGCGTGGAACGCCTCCCGCTGCGCGGAACCGGCCCCCGCCTCGTCGCCGCATAGGACGAGGCGGGGGCCGGCGCACTCCGGCGGCGCTGTCTCAGCGGGCCGCGGAGCCCTCGGTGTAGTCGGCGTCCACCTGCGACCAGCCGAACTTGGCGCGCAGCTCGCGGCCGGTCTTCTCGATCGGGTGGGCCTCCTCCTCGGCGCGCAGCGCCTTGAACTCCAGGCCGCCGTTGTCCTGGTCGGCGATGAAGCGCTTCGCGAAGGTCCCGTCCTGGATGTCGGCCAGGACGCCCTTCATGGCCTCCTTCACGTCGGGGCCGATAACACGGGGGCCGGAGACGTAGTCGCCGTACTCGGCAGTGTCGGAGCACGACCAGCGCTGCTTGGTGATGCCGCCCTCGTTGATGAGGTCCACGATGAGCTTCATCTCGTGGCAGACCTCGAAGTAGGCGATCTCGGGCTGGTAGCCGGCCTCGACCAGCGTCTCGAAGCCGTACTGGATGAGGTGGGAGACGCCGCCGCACAGGACCGCCTGCTCGCCGAAGAGGTCCGTCTCGGTCTCCTCGGTGAAGGTCGTCTTGATGACGCCCGCGCGGGTCGCGCCGATGCCCTTGGCGTAGGACAGTGCGAGCGCCCACGCCTCGCCGGAGGCGTCCTGCTCGACGGCGACGATGGCGGGGACGCCGCGGCCGTCCAGGTACTGGCGGCGCACGGTGTGGCCCGGGCCCTTGGGGGCCACCATGCACACGTCGTGCCCCTCGCCCGGATCGATGTACCCGTAGCGGATGTTGAAGCCATGGGAGAAGAACAGCGCGGCGCCCTCTTTGAGGTTGGGGGCGATCTGCTCGGCGTACACGAAGCGCTGCACCTGGTCGGGGGTGAGGATCATGACCACGTCGGCGGCGGCGGTCGCCTCGGGGATGTCGGCCACCTCCAGGCCCGCGGCCTCGGCCTTCTCCCACGACGACGAGCCGGGGCGCAGGCCGACGATGACGTCAACGCCGGAGTCCTTGAGGTTGAGCGCGTGGGCGTGGCCCTGCGATCCGTATCCGATGACGGCGACCTTCTTCGACGCGATGAGGCCCAGGTCCGCGCCGTCGTCGTAGATGACTTCTGCCATTGTTATTTCTCCTTCAGTTGATCCGTGATCGAACGCGACCCGCGGCCGATCGCCACGGCGCCCGACTGGACGAGTTCGGAAACGCCGAAGGGCTCCAGTGCCGCCAGCAGCGCTTCAAGTTTCGACAGGGACCCGACCGACTCGATGACCACCGAGTCGTGCTGGACGTCGACCACGTGGGCGCGGAAGAGCTCCACGATCTGCAGCACGCCCGTGCGGGTGGCGTCGCCCGCGGCCACCTTCATGAGCAGCAGGCGCCTCTCGACGCTCTCCTCGGGCTCCATCTCGACGACCTTGAGGACGTTGACCAGCTTGTTGAGCTGCTTGACGACCTGCTCCAGGGGCGCCTCGTCGGCGTCCACGATGATCGTCATGCGGGAGATCTCGGGGTGCTCCGTCTCCCCCACGGCCAGTGATTTGATGTTGAACGCGCGGCGGGCGAAGAGCGCGGCGACGCGGGTGAGGACGCCGGGCTTGTTCTCCACCAGCACGGCGAGGGTGTGCCTGTTGGCCATCAGTCTTCGACCTCCCAGTTCGGGGCCATGCCCTTGGCGTAGCGGATCTCGTCGTTGGACACCCCGGCGGCCACCATCGGCCACACCATCGCGTCCGGGGACACGCGGAAGTCGATGAGGACGGGGCGGTCGTTGATGCCCATCGCCCACTCGATCGCCTCGTCGACCTCGTCGGCGCTGCGCACGGTGCGCGCCGCCATTCCGTAGGCGGTGGCGAGCATCTCGAAGTTGGGGATCTGGTCGCCGTCGGCGGGGTTGAGCGTCGTGTTGGAGTAGCGCTTCTTGAAGAACAGGGACTGCCACTGCCGCACCATGCCCAGGACGCCGTTGTTGATGAGGGCGACCTTGATGGGGATGTTGTTGATCGAGCAGGTGGCCAGCTCCTGGTTGGTCATCTGGAAGGAGCCGTCGCCGTCGATCGCCCACACGACCCTATCGGGGACCCCCACCTGGGCGCCCATCGCGGCGGGCACGCAGTAGCCCATGGTGCCCGCGCCGGAGGAGGACAGGAAGGAGCGGGGGCGCTCGTAGGCGATGAACTGCGCGGCCCACATCTGGTGCTGGCCCACCCCGGTGACGTAGACCGCGTCGGGGCCCGCCAGGGCCGACAGCCTCGCGAGCACGCGCTGGGGGGCGATGCGCCCGTCCTCGGGCTCGCTCCACCCGATCGGGTAGCGCTTGCGGAGCCGGTCGATGTAGCGCCACCAGCCGGTGATGTCCGACTTCCCCTCCGACGAGGCGCGGGCCACCTCGTCGGCGAGCACCGGCAGGGCCTTGGCCAGGTCGGCGACGATGGGGATGTCGGCGTGGCGGTTCTTCGAGATCTCCGCGGCGTCGATGTCGATGTGGACCACGCGCGCCCGGGGCGCGAAGGCGTCGAGCTTGCCCGTCACCCGGTCGTCGAAGCGCGTGCCGAGCGCGACGATGAGGTCCGCGCGCTGCAGGGCGCCGACGGCGGCGACGGTGCCGTGCATGCCGGGCATCCCCAGGTTGTGTCGGTCGGAGTCGGGGAAGGCGCCGCGCGCGGTGAGCGTCGTGACCACGGGGGCGTCGGACGCCTCGACGAGGCGCGCCAGGGGCCCGCTGGAGCCAGAGCGGACGACGCCTCCGCCGACGTAGAGCACGGGCGCCTGCGCGTCGCAGATGGCGCGGGCGGCGGCGCGCACCTGTTTCATATTCGGTTTGCCGGCGACCCGGTACCCGGGCAGGTCCAGGGCCGGGGGCCACGAGAACTCCATCTGGGCCACCTGGGCGCTCTTCGCGATGTCCACCAGGACGGGGCCGGGGCGCCCTGTTGCGGCCAGGTGGAACGCCTCGGCGATGCGGGCGGGGATCTGCGAGGCGTCGGTCACCAGGAAGGAGTGCTTGGTGACCGGCATCGACGCGCCGACCACGTCCGCCTCCTGGAAGGCGTCCGTCCCGATCAGGGAGGCCCCGACCTGGCCGGAGATCACGACGATGGGCACGGAGTCCATGTGCGCGTCCGCCAGGGCGGTGAGGGTGTTGGTCGCCCCCGGACCGGATGTCACCAGGGCGCACCCGACCCGTCCGGTCGCCAGGGCGTACCCCTCGGCGGCGTGCCCGGCCCCCTGTTCATGGCGGACGAGGACGTGGTTGAGCTTCGAGCTCATGAGCGGGTCGTAGGTCGGCAGGATCGCGCCTCCGGGCATTCCGAAGACGTCGGTGACGCCGAGGGCTTCAAGGCTTGCGACGATGGCTTCGGCGCCAGTCATCGGGATCGGTTGTGCAGTGGTCGTCACCGCTGGTCCTCTCATGTCGCTGATCTGATCGTTCCTATGAAAAAATCCCCGGCGCTTGCGCGAGGGGGACGAGGCGTGCGATCCATCCATGTTTCACGCGGCAGGAATCGCACGCCCGGGTACAAGGACCAGGGCGGGCAGTTCGATCGCGTCAATCTTGAGCACGCCCCAACGGTATGCCTCCGCGTCCGCTGTTTCCCCGTCCGTCTCATACTACGGACCCCGGGCGCCCGTCGGCCGCTGACACGCACCGGCGAAAGGCCCTGCGCCGCGCCGGGCGCCCGGCTAGCATATGTAGGGTCCGCAACAGCGAGTGATCCGCGTCTTCGAACCTCGACAACGATGGAGTTCTCTACCTTGGAAACCGTATTCGAGATACTGGCGAAACAGCCGGTGCTCTTCCTGTTCCTCCTAGTGGGGATCGGCATGGCCTTCGGGCACATCAAGATCAGGGGTATCGGCCTCGGAGCAGCAGCCGTGCTCTTCTTCGCCATCGTCATCGCGGCGTGGGCCCAGTCCTACGGGGTCGAGCTCCGCGTGACGCCCCAGCTGGGCACCCTGGGCCTGACTCTGTTCACCTTCGCCATCGGGATCAACTCGGGCGCCTCCTTCTTCCACAACCTCAAGACAGCGATCGGCCCGATCCTCACGATGGTGGCGCTGTACGCGGTCGCCGCGATCGGCGGCCTGTACGTCGGCAAGGCCCTGGGCATGGAGGTCCCCCTCATCGCGGGCACCTTCGCGGGAGCGCTCACCAACACCCCCGCCCTGGCGGCCGCGGGCGACGCTTCGGGCAACGCGCCCATGGCGACCGTCGGCTACTCCATCGCCTACCTCTTCGGCGTCATCGGGATGCTCGCCGCCTCCATGGCGGCCCTGTCGTACGGGAAGAACGACAAGGACGCCCCCTCCCCCCTGTCGAACCGCACGATCCGCGTCGAACGCGAGGACCACCCCTTCGTGGGCGACATCTACGAGAGGCTCGGCGAGAAGATCACCTTCTCCCGCCTGCGGCGCGGGGAGACCGGCCCGATCACACGCCCCTCCATGTCCGACACGCTGGACCCGGGCGACCTCGTGACGGTCGTGGGGCCCCGCGAGCTCGTGGCGCGCGCCGCAGTCGAACTCGGGCACGCCTCGTCCCACTCCCTCATGCAGGACCGCTCCTACTTGGACTTCCGGCGCATGACCATCTCCAACCCCCGGGTCGCCGGGCGGACCGTCGCCTCCCTGGGGCTGACGAAGGAGTTCTCCGCAACGATCTCGCGGGTGCGCCGCGGCGACGTCGATATGGTCGCCGAGCCCGGGCTGGTCCTGCAGGAGGGCGACCGCGTGCGCGTCGTCGCCCCCACCTCGCGCATGAACGACATCACGAAGTTCTTCGGCGATTCGAGCCGGGGCCTGACGGACCTCAACCCGATCGCCTTCGGCCTGGGCATGGCGCTGGGCATCGCCATCGGCGAGTTGCCGATCCTGACCCCCAGCGGCGACTACTTCTCCATCGGCTCCGCCGCCGGGACGCTGATCGTCGGATTGATCTTCGGGCGCATCGGGCGCATCGGCCCGATCGCCACCGCTCTGCCCTTCACGACCTGCCAGGTGCTCTCCGAGCTCGGCCTGCTGATCTTCCTCGCACAGGCCGGCGCCACCGCCGGGGGGCAGATCCTCGAGGCGTTCACGTCCGGCGCGTGGATCCGGATCTTCCTGCTGGGCGCGATGATGACCTCCATCATGGCGATCGGCCTCTACGTGACGATGCGGTGGGTGTTCCGCATGGGCGGGACCAGGCTGGCTGGCCTGCTCGGCGGCGCCCAGACGCAGCCCGCCGTGCTCGCCTTCGCCAACGGGAGGACCAACGCGGACCCGCGCGTCGCACTCGGCTACGCCCTTGTGTATCCGGTGGCGATGGTTGGTAAGATAGTCGTAGCGCAGATCCTCGGAGGCGCCTGAGACTCTGACACGCGGAGAGCACACCCGACTCCGCGCGTCCTGCGGTGAGTGGAGAAACCTCCGACACCACCCCTCTCCACTCACAGAGCGGGGCCGGTCCCCCCAGACCGGCCCCGCTCCTTATTCCTGCTCTTCTTCACCGCGCAGCACCCGGCGCTTCCGTGGACGGCGGGGACCGCAACGACTGCGTGCGGTCAGCTCCCGCGCCCCTCGCCGCCGTTAACGGACCGCTCCTCGGGAGGCTCGCACCGGCACCTCGACCCGCGCGCCCGAACGCGCCGCAGGATCAGGGCGACGGCGATCTGGCTCAGGGTGATGGCCGCTACGGTGATGGCGATATTGCGCCCGACTGCGGAGATCTCCTGGGCGGTCATGTCGTACGAGCACGAGAGCCCGAGTGGCTTGGCGGACATCTCGAGGGTGAACCTCATGCGTCTTCCTCCTTCTCGTAGTCCCACAGGTTGGGGACCCTTTCCTGGCTCTCCATGAGCCAGTTCTTATCGGTGAGCATGCGCGACAGCGCCAGGCCCATGCCAATGGCGACAATAGTGAAGAGCACCGTGAACAGGGCGCTGAGCGCGTCGTCGATCTGCTGGTTGTTGAGGTTGGTGAGTGCCCTGTAAAGGGGGACTCCGGGGATCATGATGACGACGGCGGGCACCGACAGCGTCACCCGCGAGAAGCGCGTCCGCTTGGCCACGGCGACCGCCAGCAGGCCTGCCGCTAGGGCCGCGAGTCCCACGGCCGCTGGCACGGGCATGCCCGCCAGCAGCACCAGCGCGATCCGCCCGGTGTTGATGACGGCGCCGATGAGCGCGGCGGCGAAGCACACCCGATGGGGGGAGTTGAAGAGGATCGCGAAGCCGTAGGCGGCGACGAAGCTGGTGAGGAAGCGCAGGAGGAAGTGGAGCCACGGAACCAACTCGATCGTGTACTGCGGAGCGACAGACCAGCCGAAGACCGCCGAGACGGCCCATACGGCGACACCTGCGCTCGCCACCAGCATGAAGACGTAGACGAGCCTGCCTATGCCCCCTTGGAAGTCCTGGCGCACCAGGTCGATCAGGCCCGTGACCAGGGGGAAGCCGGGAACCAGGAAGAGCAGGGCGGATATGAAGCCCGCCTGATGGGTGGCCTCGACGCCGAGGAAGTGCTGGGCGGGGGCGACGAGGAGGATGTAGATGAGGGACGCCAGGGCGCCGCACGCCATCCACACGCCGAAGTGGTTCATGTGGCGGTGCAGCATCTGGCGCCTCAGCGCCTGGCCGAAGAACGAGGCGACCGCGACCGCGGAGCACTCCACCCATCCCCCGCCGTTGAGGAAAGCGAAGGCCGCGCATGCCAGGCCCGAGGCGAGCGCGTTACTGAACCAGTCGTACAGCGCCGGGATCCGCGCGACAGCGTCGAGCTCGTCGGAGACGTCCTCAACGCGCACGGACCTACCCCGCAAGGACACCACGTAGTTGTTGAGCCTGTCGATCTTGTCGGCGTTGACTCCCATGAGCCGTTGCTCGGCCAGCTCGGTGCGGAACGTGCCATTGGCGTAGGCCGTCGCAATGATTTCGGTGTAGGTGACCTGGGCCCTGTGATCGGAAATGCCGACCGCGCGGGCCAGATCCGCCATCGACTTCTTCACCCTGTACGCGCTGGCGCCGAAGGAGAGGAGCATTTGCCCGAGCCGGAGGACGACCTGGGATTGGGAGGCGAGCCTGTCGTGCGCGGCGATGCGCTGGTTGAGGATGTCGCCCGCCCCCTCCGGCGACGGGTGGTGGGGTTTGGTTGGTTCTGCTTCTGCCATAGGAACAAGCATCCCACACATTGAACGGGGAAACGGCGGACGAATGTCTTGGTGTCCTCGCGTTGTTGTGTGCCCGCGTGGTCGCGTGGGTGTGTGCCCGCGTTGTTGCGTGGTCGCGCGCGCGTGCTGGTTTGG
>NZ_CP017298.1:546638-552389 GCF_001746855.1 Pauljensenia hongkongensis
CGCGCGTGTTCGCGTGTGGTTGCGGGTGTGGGTGTGTGTGGGGGGCCGCGCACGTGTGTGCGCGGCCCCCCCTCTGGTGTGTTGTGGCGGTTTCCTACTCTCCCGCACCCCCTGGGGTGCAGTACCATTGGCGCGGCCGGGCTTAGCTTCCAGGTTCGGTATGTTGCTGGGCGTTTCCCCGGTGCTGTGACCACCACAAGATTGTGTCGTCCGTCCCCCCCTCTTGTTGGCCCGCCGTGTGGTGGGTTGGGTGGGGGGTGGGTTGGTCGTGGTTCGTATAGTGGTTGCGGCGCCTCCCCCGGGTTGGTCCGGTGGGCCCGTTGTGGGCTTGTGGCCGGGGGTTGTCGTGGTGTCGTTGTCCCCCCGGTTTGGTGGTTGGGGGGTTGGTGTGGTGTCGGCCCATTAGTACCAGTCGGCTCGCGAGCGCCTCGCGGCGCTTCCACCTCTGGCCTATCGACCCGCTGTTCTGGCGGGGGCCTCTCACCCCGTGTGGGGGCGTGGAAACCTCATCTCGGAGCGGGCTTCCCGCTTAGATGCTTTCAGCGGTTATCCTTTCCGAACGTGGCCAACCAGCCGTGCACCTGGCGGTACAACTGGCACACCAGAGGTTCGTCCATCCCGGTCCTCTCGTACTGGGGACGGCCCTCCATCAAGTTTCCTGCGCGCGCAGAGGATAGGGACCGAACTGTCTCACGACGTTCTGAACCCAGCTCGCGTACCGCTTTAATGGGCGAACAGCCCAACCCTTGGGACCAACTCCAGCCCCAGGATGCGACGAGCCGACATCGAGGTGCCAAACCATGCCGTCGATATGGACTCTTGGGCAAGATCAGCCTGTTATCCCCGGGGTACCTTTTATCCGTTGAGCGACCACGCACCCACGTGCCATGGCCGGATCACTAGTTCCTGCTTTCGCACCTGCTCGACCCGTCGGTCTCACAGTCAAGCCCCCTTGTGCACTTGCACTCGCCACCTGATTGCCAACCAGGCTGAGGGGACCTTTGAGCGCCTCCGTTACCTTTTAGGAGGCAACCGCCCCAGTTAAACTACCCACCAGGCACTGTCCCCGGCCCGGATCACGGGCCCAGGTTCAGGCGCCCGCTTGAACCAGAATGGTATTTCAACGACGACTCCACCACCGCTGGCGCGGCCGCTTCACAGTCTCCCACCTATCCTACACAAGCACAAGCGGACACCAATACCAAGCTATAGTAAAGGTCCCGGGGTCTTTCCGTCCTTCTGCGCGAAACGAGCATCTTTACTCGTACTGCAATTTCACCGAGTTCACGGTTGAGACAGCGGAGAAGTCGTTACGCCATTCGTGCAGGTCGGAACTTACCCGACAAGGAATTTCGCTACCTTAGGATGGTTATAGTTACCACCGCCGTTTACTGGGGCTTGAATTCGCCCCTTCGCCCCCACTGGGGGGGCTGAGGGCTCCTCTTGACCTTCCAGCACCGGGCAGGCGTCAGTGCGTATACATCGCCTTGCGGCTTCGCACGCACCTGTGTTTTTGATAAACAGTCGCTTCTCCCTATTCTCTGCGACCCCCCGGCCCCGCCCCCGCGCGCGGCGGGGGCAGGCCAAGGGGTCCTCCTTATCCCGAAGTTACGGAGGAATTTTGCCGAGTTCCTTAACCATGATTCACTCGAACGCCTCGGTATGCTCTACCTGACCACCTGAGTCGGTTTGGGGTACGGGCGCGCGGCGCCCTCACGTCGGGGTTTTTCTCGGCAGCATAGGATCACCACAAGTCCACACACGCGTGTGTCCCTCCTCAGCCCTCACCCACATGCCCCCCGGATTTGCCTGGGGGACGGGCCACAGCCTTGAATACGCACAACCACCGGCGCATTGCGGCTACCTTCCTGCGTCACCCCTGTCAACACGCTTGCCTCCACCACCGGGGCCCCGCGACACCCCCCGCCCCCGCGCCCGAAAGCGCAGGAGGGGGCGGTGCGGGCGGTTAGCACAGCGGTATCGGCACTGGCGGTCGCCGCGCGGTACCAGAATATCAACTGGTCGACCATCGACTACGCCTGTCGGCCTCGCCTTAGGACCCGACTAACCCAGGGCGGATGAACCTGGCCCTGGAACCCTTAGTCAATCGGCGCTGCGGATTCCCACCGCAGAATTCGTTACTCATGCCTGCATTCTCACTCCCACGCGGTCCACCAGGGGTCACCCCCGGGCTTCGCCCCGCGCAGGACGCTCCCCTACCCAGCAGCGCACCCACCACCCCGTCCAAAAAGGGGGGAGGAGGGCGAAAAGCGCTGCTGCCACGGCTTCGGCGGTGCGCTTGAGCCCCGCTACATTGTCGGCGCAGAACCACTTGACCAGTGAGCTATTACGCACTCTTTCAAGGATGGCTGCTTCTAAGCCAACCTCCTGGTTGTCACCGCGACTCCACATCCTTTCCCACTTAGCGCACGCTTAGGGGCCTTAGCCGGCGGTCCGGGCTGTTTCCCTCTCGACCACGGAGCTTATCCCCCGCGGTCTCACTGCCGCGCTCGACCCTGATGGCATTCGGAGTTTGGCTGACGTCAGTAACCCACAGGGCCCATCGGCCATCCAGTAGCTCTACCTCCACCAGGAAACACGCGACGCTGCACCCAAATGCATTTCGGGGAGAACCAGCTATCACGGAGTTTGATTGGCCTTTCACCCCTACCCACAGTTCATCCCCCAGGTTTTCAACCCTGGTGGGTTCGGTCCTCCACAAGGTCTTACCCCTGCTTCAACCTGACCATGGGTAGATCACCCCGCTTCGGGTCTAGGACGCGCGACACAACGCCATGTTTCGGACTCGCTTTCGCTACGCATACCCCACACGGGTTAAGCACGCCACGCGCCACTAACTCGCAGGCTCATTCTTCAAAAGGCACGCCATCACCCCTCAGGGCCCTGACGGCTTAAAGGCACACGGTTTCAGGTACTATTTCACTCCCCTCCCGGGGTACTTTTCACCATTCCCTCACGGTACTATGCGCTATCGGTCACCAAGGAGTATTCAGGCTTACCAAGTGGTCTTGGCGGATTCACACGGGATTCCACGAGCCCCGCACTACTCGGGCACCAGCCCCGAACCACGCCACCGCGGAACCGCCTACACGACTATCACGCACTACGGTCGCCCATCCCAGGGCGTTCGACTCCCACGACAACACGGAACCACCCCCCGGCAGAGGGGAAACAGGCCGGCCCCACAACACCCCGCGCGCAACGGCCGCCGCCTATCACACGCACGAGGTTTAGCCATCATCCGCTTTCGCTCGCCACTACTCACGGAATATCTCTTCCTACGGGTACTGAGATGTTTCACTTCCCCGCGTTCCCCCCACCACCCTATACACGTTCAGATGATGGTGGCCCAGCACAACCCGGGCCGGGTTCCCCCATTCGGACACCCCCGGATCAAAGCTCGCTCGCCAACTCCCCGGGGCATATCGCAGGCCGCAACGTCCTTCATCAGCTCTTGGTGCCAAGGCATCCACCGAATGCCCCACAAAACCACACACAACAAAAAACACGCCCACACGCCCGCCACAGGGCGGGCCCGCGGGCCACACGCCCCCCCCACACGCCCCACGGCGAACGCAGGACAAAACAAGAAGGGGGGACGCGCGCAGACAACAAAGATGCTCGCAACCACTATACAAATCACAAACAACCCACCACAACCACCACAACCCCCAACGAAGGAAGGATCCCGGCGGAAGGGCCGAACCCAACACACCCCCCACCAAAACAGGAGGCGGCAGCACCCCCCAACGGGGGGCCGCGACCCCCCACCAAGGGAGGAGGCGGCAGCACCCCAAAGGGGGGGCCACGGGTGTTGGACGTGAACCCGACAGCGCGCCCGTCCGCCCACAGCAGCAAAGCCCCCATGCCCAACCCCACAACGAGGACGCGCCCCACCAGCACACTGCCAGCGGAACCCACGCGCCCCCAAGCACCACCACCAGCCCCCACCCCCCGCACAAGGCGGAGCACGAGGACCAACGGCCAGGCGGCACCACAACAGGGCTCCCTAGAAAGGAGGTGATCCAGCCGCACCTTCCGGTACGGCTACCTTGTTACGACTTCGTCCCAATCGCCGATCCCACCTTCGACCACTCCCCCCAGCAAGAGCCGGTTGGGCCATGGGCTTCGGGCGTTACCAACTTTCGTGACGTGACGGGCGGTGTGTACAAGGCCCGAGAACGTATTCACCGCAGCGTTGCTGATCTGCGATTACTAGCGACTCCACCTTCATGGGGTCGAGTTGCAGACCCCAATCCGAACTGAGACCGGCTTTAAGGGATTCGCCCCGCCTCACGGCATCGCAACCCTCTGTACCGGCCATTGTAGCATGCGTGAAGCCCAAGACATAAGGGGCATGATGATTTGACGTCATCCCCACCTTCCTCCGAGTTAACCCCGGCAGTCCCCCACGAGTCCCCGCCACAACGCGCTGGCAACATAGGGCAAGGGTTGCGCTCGTTGCGGGACTTAACCCAACATCTCACGACACGAGCTGACGACAACCATGCACCACCTGCACACCCCCAACCAAATGCGCGCGCGTCTCCGCGCGCCCGGGGCGCATGTCAAGCCTTGGTAAGGTTCTTCGCGTTGCATCGAATTAATCCGCATGCTCCGCCGCTTGTGCGGGCCCCCG
This sequence comes from Pauljensenia hongkongensis, assembly GCF_001746855.1. Lineage (GTDB taxonomy): Bacteria > Actinomycetota > Actinomycetes > Actinomycetales > Actinomycetaceae > Pauljensenia > Pauljensenia hongkongensis. Next base: position 551,299 of record NZ_CP017298.1, read on the forward strand.
TCAATTCCTTTGAGTTTTAGCCTTGCGGCCGTACTCCCCAGGCGGGGCACTTAAAGCGTTAGCTACGGCGCGGGAACCACGGGTGGCCCCCACACCTAGTGCCCAACGTTTACAGCGTGGACTACCAGGGTATCTAATCCTGTTCGCTCCCCACGCTTTCGCTCCTCAGCGTCAGTAACGGCCCAGAGACCCGCCTTCGCCACCGGTGTTCTTCCTGATATCTGCGCATTCCACCGCTACACCAGGAGTTCCAGCCTCCCCTACCGCACTCAAGCCAGCCCGTACCCACCGCACGCCCCCAGTTGAGCCAGAGGATTTCACGGCAGACGCGACCAGCCGCCTACAAGCCCTTTACGCCCAATAATTCCGGACAACGCTCGCGCCCTACGTATTACCGCGGCTGCTGGCACGTAGTTAGCCGGCGCTTCTTTACCCACTACCCTCACCACGACCCACGTCGCGGCTTGACCACGGGCGAAAGAGGTTCACAACCCGAAGGCCTCCATCCCTCACGCGGCGTCGCTGCATCAGGCTTGCGCCCATTGTGCAATATTCCCCACTGCTGCCTCCCGTAGGAGTCTGGGCCGTATCTCAGTCCCAATGTGACCGGTCACCCTCTCAGGCCGGCTACCCGTCAAAGCCTTGGTGGGCCATCACCCCACCAACAAGCTGATAGGCCGCGAGCCCATCCCCCACCAGAAAAAACCTTTCCACCAGACCCCATGCGGAGACCAGTGAATACCCGGTATTAGCAGCCCTTTCAGACCGTTATCCCGAAGAAGGGGGCAGGTTACTCACGTGTTACTCACCCGTTCGCCACTCACCCACCCCCCGGAAAACCAGAGGACAGGCGCGTTCGACTTGCATGTGTTAAGCACGCCGCCAGCGTTCGTCCTGAGCCAGGATCAAACTCTCCGAACAAAAAACAAAGCCCGGAAGAGAACCACCCACCCACCCCCCAGGAACAACCAGGGGAACAAGCGGGCGACCCCAACCAAAAAACTCAAAAACAAAAACAGGCACAAAAACAAAACAAACTGTAGACAAACAAACACACTATCGAGTTCACAAACAACACCCACACAAACCCG
>NZ_CP017298.1:552439-565903 GCF_001746855.1 Pauljensenia hongkongensis
AGGCCCCACCACAACAAGACAGGACCACAGGCCAGGCACAACCACCACGAACCACGCCGCGGCGACAGGTGAATAATCTACCCACCCACACGCACCACGTCAAATCCAATCCAGGTGAACCGGATCACACCCGGTCCCCCTCCCCGGCACCGCACCGAAAACCCCCAACCCACACACCCCGCCAAGCCGCGCCCCGCAACCACTAACGAACCCCCTCCCCCCTCCCCGATCCGCTCCCGCCCACGCACGAACAGGCCACGACCAGGGAACACACCCACAGAAGCGGTCAGACTCACACCCCGCGGACATTCCCGCGATAACGCCGGGCCCGGCCCACACCTCGTGGACCGGGCCCACCTCGCGAACACACCGCGCAGAACAACCCCACTCAACCCAACAACAAATCCGGTTGGACCGGAATCGCAACAGTCGGCAGGTCGCGCACGGCCCTGCGCACCGCTCGGGACACGGCCGGGGCGACCCTCTTGTCGAAGGCGCCGGGGATGATGTACGACGGCGAGAGCTCGTCCTCGGAGATCACGGAGGCGATGGCGATCGCCGCCACCCTCAGCACCTCCGTGGTGATCTCCTTCACCTTCGCGTCGAGGAGGCCCCGGAACAGGCCGGGGAACGCCAGGACGTTGTTGATCTGGTTCGGGTAGTCGGAGCGGCCCGTCGCCACGACCGCGGCGTGGGCGGCCGCCCCGATCGGATCGACCTCGGGAGTCGGGTTCGCCAAGGCGAAGACAATGGCGTCGTCCGCCATGGTCGCCACGTCGTCCGGGGTGAGGATGTTCCCCGAGGACACGCCGATGAACACGTCGGCGCCCGCAAGGCCGTCCTTGAGGGAGCCGTGCACCAGGCGCGGGTTCGTGGCCTCCGCCAGGGCCTTGCGCGTGGGGTGCATGCCCTCGGTCTGGTCCGCGGCCAACGCGCCCGTGCGCCCGTAGCCGACGATGTCCTTGGCGCCCTGCGCCAGCAGGAGGCGGATGATCGCGTTGCCCGCGGCGCCGACGCCCGACACGACGATGCGCACGTCCTCGATCCTCTTGCCCACGATCTTCAGGGCGTTGAGCAGAGCCGCCAGCACGACGATGGCCGTGCCGTGCTGGTCGTCGTGGAAAACGGGGATGTCGAGCTCGGAGCGGAGCCGCTCCTCGATCTCGAAGCAGCGGGGGGCCGAGATGTCCTCCAGGTTGATGCCGCCGTAGCCCGGGGCGATGGCCTTGACGATCGCGATGATCTCCTCGGTGTCCTTCGTGTCCAGGACCACCGGCCAGGCGTCGACGCCTCCGAACTCCTTGAACAGGACGGCTTTGCCCTCCATGACGGGCAGCGCCGCCTCGGGGCCGATGTCGCCCAGGCCCAGGACCGCCGTCCCGTCCGACACCACGGCGACTGTGTTCGCCTTCATGGTGAGCAGGTGGGCCTTCTGGGGCATGTCGTGGATGGCCGTGCACACGCGGGCGACGCCGGGCGTGTAGGCGCGCGACAAGTCGTCGCGGTTGCGCAGCGGAACCTTCGAGTGGATCTCGATCTTCCCGCCGATGTGGCTCATGAAGGTCTGGTCGGCCACCGACTCGGTCTTCACGCCGGGCAGGGCCGCCAGCGCGTCGCGCACCTGGGCCCTGTGGGCGGAATCGCGCATATCGCACGTGAGGTCGATGACGATGCGCCCGCGGTCCGAGTCGGCCACGTCGAGGCCCTTCACCTCCGCTCCGGTCGCGGCGACGGTGTCGACGATCTGGACGGCCGTGGTGGTCGCCTCGTCGACTTCGATGCGGTAGGAGGCTGTGTACGACGGGGACGTTCGCATATGAGTCCTTCTCTCGGGGGGCGGAGCCCAGCAGTCAGATCCTCTTCATCCTATGGAACTGGGCGCGCCGGGCGCGAGGGGACCACCTGGTGGACTCCGCAGTCCGACGAGGCGGGCGCCGGCGGCGGTTGCCGGTGGCGGCGGCGGTTGCCAGTGGCGGCGGCGGTTGCCAGTGGCGGCGGCGGTTGCCGGTGGCGGCGCAGGGCAACCTACCGGCTCCCCGGGTACGCACACAAGGACCCCGATTTACGCAACACCCGCCGCACACAACGGCGGAATCAAGCCCTTGTGCGCGGTCCCGTGTTGCCTAATTCCCTCCCTTGTGTGCGGCACCTTGAAGGAACGGGGGGCGGATCCGCCGGAAAACGGGGAGCGGCGGCCCGACCGCACAAGGGTCCGGACCGCCGTTCCAGCCGACGCCCCAGCGGGCACCACGTGTCAGGCGCCCACCATCTCCATGATGAGTTCGCGCACACGGGCGGCGTCGGCCTGTCCGCGCGTCGCCTTCATGACGGCGCCGACGAGGGCTCCGGCTGCCTTGACCTTGCCGCCCTTGATCTTCTCAACGACGTCCGGGTTGGCGTCCAGGGCCTCCTGGACGGCCGCGGTGAGGGCGCCGTCGTCGGAGACCACCTCAAGGCCCCGGGCCTCGACGACCTGCGCCGGCGAGCCCTCGCCCGCCAGGACGCCCTCAAGGGCCTGGCGCGCGAGCTTGTCGTTGATCCGCCCCGAATCGACGAGCCCCTGCAGTTCGGCGACCTGCTCGGGGCTGACCCCCGCCTCGTCCAGGGACACCTCGCGCTCCTTGGCGCGGCGCGAGATCTCGCCCATCCACCACTTGCGGGCGGAGGCGGGGTCGCACCCGGCGCCGACGGTCGCTTCGATGAGCTCCAGGGCGCCGGCGTTGATGACGTCGCGCATCTCCTTGTCCGCGTAGCCCCACTCGGCGCGCAGGCGGCGGCGCTTCGCGATGGGCAGCTCCGGCAGGGAGGCCCGCAGTTCCTCCACCCACGCCCTGTCGGGGCGGATCGGCACCAGGTCGGGCTCGGGGAAGTACCTGTAGTCCTCCGAATCCGACTTCTCGCGGCCAGACGACGTGGAGCCGTCCTCCTCGTGGAAGTGCCGGGTCTCCTGCAGCACCGAGCCGCCGCCCGCCAGGATCGCGCCCTGGCGCTGCATCTCGTAGCGCACGGCGGCGGCGATGCCCCGGAAGGAGTTCACGTTCTTCGTCTCCGTGCGGGTGCCCAGCGGGGAGTCGGGGGTGGGGCGCAGCGACACGTTGATGTCGGCGCGCACGTTGCCGCGCTCCATCCGGGCCTCGGAAACGCCCAGCGCGCGGAAGATGTCGCGCAGTGCCTGCACGTAGGCGGCCGCCACCTCGGGGGCGCGCTCCCCCGCGCCCTCAATGGGCCGAGTGACGATCTCGACCAGGGGGACGCCGGCGCGGTTGTAGTCCACCAGCGAGTAGTCCGCGCCCTGGATGCGCCCGTCGGCCCCGCCGATGTGCGTGTTCTTGCCCGCGTCCTCCTCCATGTGCGCGCGCTCGATGTCGACGCGGAACATAGTGCCGTCCTCCAGCTCGACGTCGACGTGGCCATCGTGAGCGATGGGCTCGTCGGACTGGGAGGTCTGGAAGGCCTTGGTGAGGTCCGGGTAGAAGTAGTTCTTGCGCGCGAAGCGGCAGTACTGCGCGATCTCGCAGTTCAGCGCCAGGCCGATCTTGATCGCGTACTCCACGGCGCGGCGGTTCACCACCGGCAGCGATCCGGGCAGCCCCAGCGACACTGGGGTCACGAACGTGTTCGGCTCGCCGCCGAAGGCGTTGGGGGCCGCGTCGAACATCTTGGTCGCCGTTCCCAGCTCGACGTGCACCTCGATGCCGAGGACCGGGTCGAACCGCGAGGCGGCCTCGTCGTAGTCCATGAGCTCGCTCATCACTTCTCCTCCCAATCGGCCGCGGGGCAACGGCCCGCGACGTCCTCGCTCAGCGCCTCGATCAGGGAGGCCGCCTCGTACATCTTCAGATCCCCGCGGGCGGGGGCCAGCACCTGGATGCCGATGGGCAGCCCCTCCCCCGACACGCCGTTGGGCACGTTCATCGCGGGGATGCCCGCCAGGTTCGCGGGGATCGTCGCCACGTCGTTGAGGTACATGGCCATCGGGTCGTCCGTCTTCTCGCCGAACTTGAAGGCGGTCGTCGGCGCCGTGGGCGAGACCAGGACGTCGACGCGCTCGAAGACGGCGTCGAAGTCGCGCTGGACGAGGGTGCGCACCTTCTGGGCGCTGCCGTAGTACGCGTCGTAGTAGCCCGCCGACAGGACGTGGGTGCCCAGGATGATGCGGCGCTTGACCTCGTCGCCGAAGCCCGCCCCGCGGGTGGCCGCCATGACGCGCTCCGCGGTCACGGGCCCCTCGGTCGGCTCCACGCGGATGCCGTAGCGCATGCCGTCGAAGCGAGCCAGGTTGGAGGAGACCTCGGCGGGCATGATCAGGTAGTAGGCGGCCAGCGCGTACTCGAGGTTGGGGCAGGAGACCTCGACGACCTCGGCCCCAGTCCCTCGCAGCTGCTCGACCGTGGCGTTGAAGGCGTTGATGACGTCCTTCTCGTAGCCGTCGCCGCTCAGTTCCTTGACGACCCCGATCTTCAGGCCCTCGACCGATCCCTGCCCGGCGACGGAGCGGACGGCCCCGGTCAGGGCCGGGACGGGCTCGTCGAGCGATGTGGAGTCGGCCGGGTCGAATCCGCCGACCAGTTCCGTCAGCGCGGCCGCGTCGGCGACCGTGCGGGTGACGGGGCCGATCTGGTCCAGGGACGAGGCCATGGCGATCAGCCCGTAGCGCGACACCGCCCCGTAGGTGGGCTTGGCGCCGACCGTGCCGGTCACGAAGCCCGGCTGGCGGATCGAGCCGCCCGTGTCGGAGCCGAGGGCGAGGGGCACCATGTAGGCGGCGACCGCGGCGGCCGAGCCGCCGCCGGAACCGCCGGGGATGCGCTCGAGGTCCCACGGGTTCCTCGTCGCGCCGAAAGCGGAGTGCTCGGTGGAGGAGCCCATGGCGAACTCGTCCATGTTGGTCTTGCCGACGATGGGCAGCCGGGCCTCCTTGATCTTCCGGGTGACCGTGGCGTCGTAGGGCGGGCGCCAGTCCCCGAGGATCCGCGACGCGCACGTCGTGGGGACTCCCCGGGTCACCAGGTTGTCCTTCAGGGCGATCGGCACGCCCGCCAGGCGGTGCAGGTCCTCGCCCGCTGCCCGCCTCGCGTCCACGTCCGCCGCGGTGGCCAGGGCGCCCTCGCGGTCCACGTGCAAGAAGGCGCGGACCCGCGGGTCGACCGCTTCGATGCGGTCCAGGCACGCCGTCGTGAGCTCCACCGACGTGATCCGCCCGGCCGCGAGCATGTCCGCCAGCTCGAGGGCGCTCTTCCTCAGAAGATCGTTCATCATTCCTCCCCCAGGATCTGCGGGACCAGGAACATGCCTTCCTCACTGGCGGGGGCCTGGGCGAGCACCTCGTCGCGGTCCACCGTGGGGCCGGCCTCGTCCTCGCGCCACACGTTCGTCAGCGGGATCGGGTGCGAGGTGGCGGGCACATCCGGGGTGGCGACCTCGGACACCTTCGACACGGCGTCGGCGATCACGTCGAGCTCGCCCGCGAAACGCGCGATTTCCTCTTCGGTCAATGCGATGTGGGCCAGGCCCGCGACGCGGGCGACCTCGTCAGTACTGATGCGTGACATGTGTGGCATCCTAACCCTTATGGGCTTTTCACAGCGACGCCAACTCACGAAGCAGACATGGCGGATCCTCCGGCGCGTCGGCGTGGGGATCGCCCTCGCCCAGGCGGCGGCCGTCGTCACCGTGCACGCCATCGACCGGATGCGGGTCCAGCGCATCCCCGGGGGCGTCCACGGCTTCCCCGCCCTGGAGCCCTCCGACACCCGGATCGGGGGGACGTCGGCCCGCACCTACACGGAGGGCACCTCCCTGTACAACGACATGCTCGAGGCCATCGACGGCGCCCAGCACCACATTTTCTTCGAGACCTTCATCTGGCGCTCGGACGAGTGGGGGGCCCGCTTCAAGGAGGCGCTGCTCGCCGCCGCGCGGCGCGGGGTCGACGTGTTCTGCGTGTGGGACGGCTTCGGCGTGCTCAACCAGGACCCCCGTTTCTACCGCTTCCCCGACATCCCGCACCTGTACGTGAGGCGCTTCCCGGCGCTGCGCAGCGGGTTCTTCACGCTCAACATCCGCAAGACCGGGCAGGACCACCGCAAGATCCTGGTGGTCGACGGGCAGGTCGGCTTCGTCGGGGGTTACAACATCGGCGACCCCTTCGCCTACGAGTGGCGCGACACGCACGTGCGGGTGACGGGCGACGCGGTGTGGGAGCTGGAGAACGGCTTCGTCGACTTCTGGAACCACTTCCGGCCCCGCACCGCGCCGACCCTGCCCGACCGCGGGGCGCGCCAGTGGAGCGCCGACGTCACCGCCGCCTTCAACCTGCCCGACCGGCTCCTCTACCCGATCCGCGGCATGTACATCGACGCGTTGGAGCGGGCCACCGACCGGGCGCTCATCACGACCGCGTACTTCATCCCCGACAAGGAGATCCTCGCCTCCCTCATCGCGGCCGCACGGCGCGGAGTGCGCGTGCGGGTCCTCATACCCGAGTACTCGAACCACATCATGGCGGACTGGGTGGCGCGCCCCTACTACGGGGAGCTGCTGCGCGAGGGCGTGGAGATCTGGCTCTACCAGCACGCCATGGTCCACTCCAAGACGATGACCGTGGACGGGCACTGGTCCACGATCGGCACCGCGAACATCGACCACCTGTCCATGCGCGGCAACTACGAGGTGTGCATGCAGTTCCACTCCCGCGAGCTGGCCGCGCGCATGGAGCAGATCTTCGACAACGACCTCACCACTGCGCGCCGCCTCACCATCGAGGAGTGGGAGCACCGCTCCTGGCTGGTCCGCGTGGGCGAGTACCTGCTGCACCCCTTCGAATTCCTCGTGTGAAGCCCCCGTACCTCGGGGACGAGGCCGGGGTTGGGTCGTGTCTTGACGTGTCCACGGCGCTTTCTAGTCTTGGTCGGCCCGCTCTTCTGCCTTCTCGTCCTCCCGTTCGGCTTCGAGCTCGTACTCTTCCGCGAGGCTGTTGAGGACGGCGGCGGCGCGCGGCCAGCGCGCACTCATTTTGCGCGAGTGCTCGCGGTATCTGAGCGCCAGGCACCATTCCTGCGCCCCTCCGTCAAGGATTCCCCGGCTCGTGCCGCCTCGGCGGTTGTACCTTCCCACTGCTATCCCCTGCTCAAGGTCGCGGCTCTTAGCATCCTCGAGAAGGTCTCGGACCTCCTCGGCTGGCCACATCCCGTCGTTCCCGTCGGGGCTACTGGCGAGGACCTCACCGATCTGGGTGTCTGCGATGTCCCCGAGTCCGTCGACATCGAGAAGCGTTCGAGATTCCTCCACCCAACGCGTGAGACGCTCCCCGTCAATTGTCCCGTCGTCGCTCAGTTCCGGCAGGCACCGCCAGTGGTTGAGCACCTGCCAGCATCCGAATCGATACGCGCGTGTTTCCTGCCCCTCGTCACCCTCATGAGAGCCATACAGACCTTTCACGAGAGCGGCAAAGCAACCAGGCTCACGCCCCAGGATCCGATACAGGGCGTCCGAGGGCGTCAGATCGTGGCCGCAGGCGAGGAGTCGAAATTCGAGCGTCGGCAAGTCGGGGTGATCTCTGGCCTCGGATTCGAGCCACGTAAGCAATTCTTCGGCCTCATAGCTGGACACTGTTTTCTCCCCACGCCCCATTGACTCGCACCACAAAGAAAGCGCTCGCACCGCCTGCGAGGTTTTCGGCTTCTGTTCTACGTCGATCATCCTCGATAGGAGAGCGACTGCCTGGGCAGCGCATCCATATTCCAAAAGAATGTCGAAGACCTCGTCCCTGTCCTCCTCTTTGATCTGGAAAACGCTCACGTTCTCCCAGTAGGTGCGAGACAGGGCCGCATCGAGATCCTCGACGCCGCGCCAGAAAGCCTTATCACAGGGGAGGGAGGCAACGAGCCTTCTCCGACCTTCAGCCCTAAGGAAGCCCTTTTCGAGAATCGACCGCACCCAGGGCATCCCCCGCTGCTTCGCGCTGCTCCACACGTACGCGGAAGCCGCCTTGTGCAACGTCTGCGATTCCCCGTCCAGCCACGACAGGATGCAGGGATCAAGCTCAGGGTTCGCGCGCGCCAAGAACTCTCCGATGTAGTTAACATTCTTCGACGCTTCCACGAGCGCGCGAATCTGCGCGTCGCCCCCTTGGATGACAGAGGCTAACGCACTATCACGTTCCTTCTGCAGAACTTCACTGAAGCCTTCATCCTCACTTGTTAGCTCATCAATCATAATGTAGCGCTCGTAGTCGAAAAGCCAGGCGAATCTGCGGGGATCGTCTGCGGGTTCCAGTTGGGCGAATAGCTCGACGAGCGGGCGCAGTTGCTCGTCTCTCCACACCCTGAGCGCGTCAGTCGATGACTGATAGCGGTTCACCATCGACCGCAGGAGGGAACAGGCCTCCAGTGACTGATCGCCATTCCACTGTCCTTGATCAGCAACTTTTCGAAAAGCGACAATGGACGCAGTCCAATCCTGAACGGGGAGGCGCTTGAGCGCACGCAGAAGGTGCAGCCAGCGCTCCGCATCGAAGCCCGCTAGTCTGACAGCCGCGCCGAGAACCACGTGACGATAGTCGGCGTGTGCGATGGCCACGAAGGATCTCTTCTCCGCGCCCCAGTCCCGGTAGAGCGGTTTAGGTGGATGAACGAAGCCGATAGTCTGAGTAACAAGCCCCTCAACGAGCGGCCATCCGAAACTCGAGTACTTCTCAAGCATCCATGTCACGATTTCGGTCTTCTCCTGCCAACCGCCCGCTCCGAACGGAGACCAACCCGCGACCGCTACTGTCACAGCCTCGACGTAATCGCGTCGATCAGCTTCAACAACGGTTAGATCACCCAGTCCTACTAGTGCACGCACAGCCCTGCCGAAGTAATCAGGGGACCAGGTCAGACACTGCAGCGCCCGCATGAGAAAGGGCGCCGCCGACAGCAGGCACTCTGGACTACTATCCGCCTGGGTGAGGCCGCTTTGGGCCGCAGCGTCTTGTTGCTCCAGCCAATGCTCGATAGCCTCGAGGAATCTCCTTGGTGACGCCTCTGCCAGAAAAGGAAGACTCTGAGACAGGCTACCAAAACCAGAGCCACCGTTGTCCTCGAACCTTTTGCCAACGAGCCCCTTGACAATACGGTCGACACACCCGCCGACATTAGCGAGGAATCCGGCTTTCCTGTCGCTCGTGGCGGCGGCAAGGGCGATTCCCCTAGCGACATGATAGGTCAGAGTCGACGAGAAAGGCGGCCGCAGACCATCGATCAGCGCGTTAAGCACTTCAGTCGCAGACTTCCCCTCCGACGGGTCTGTCGCGAGCAAGACATCATTGACGAGCTTTTCCCAACGCTCGATATGCGAGGAGGACAGCTTCGACAACAGCAGCGCAGCCGCATCCATCGCGTCAACCAGCCGCCACTGTCCGCCTGATCGGGCAAAGGGCGGATCCAGAGGATACCTGTCGACCAGTTCGACTAGCCGAGCATTGATCTCGTTCCCATCGAGGTCGACGAACCAAGAAAGCAAATCCAAGTCACCCGGGTGACCGACTTCCCACGCGCCGACCAAGACCAGTGGAGCCAGTAAACGAACAGCATCTCGGCCCTTCGCCCACTCGGGATATTGCCTGCTTTTATCGCGTGAAATCCTGCGGTAGAAGCCACACATGCTTCTACGCGCAAGGGCAGTGAGCTTATCTGCCGTCAGAAAATCCGATCCAGTCTGAGTTAGCAAAGTAGCACCGCCCCACCGGTCAACCTTGGGAAGCCTTACTACGTCTCTATCATCGCGACTGCTACCCATCTCAATGACTGGGTGAATTACACCGTGGCCGTTATCCAAAGCTAAGCCAATGTCGGGATTATCGAATATGGGAATAAGAATGAGCGTGGAGATTTGAGTTGCCAACTGATGCCACGTCTGGGCGTCAGACACAACCATCGTCCGCCCGAGGGCATCGGTGTTCTTGTCGAGGAGAACAGAATAACAGAAAGCAATCGCGTCATCACGCCAGGCTGATTGTATTGAGGAAACGTTGTCATTGGTTGCAAGGAGGTCGAGCAGTTTATCGGCTTCCTTATGCCGTCCGGCAGCGTGGAACCCCGGGGGTACCTCGATCGTACAGTTCCGACGGAGTCTTTCCCACCATGCCATCAGTGTTTGAGCACCCGATACTGGCTTTTTCAGACGCTCGCTGATCCAGTAGTGGACGGCGGGCTTTGACTGGAGCCAGCCCTCAAGCCGGTGTGCGTCAAATGCTTCGACGGACGCGAATACCCCTTCTTCCTGGCGTTCCTTCGCCCATGCAGCAGCCCCCGCCCAGTTTCGGGGTGTGGCGAATACGAAGATCTCATCCGTTGTCCCGGCAACTTCCTTGGCGCGCTTCTCGTAGTCCTCGTTGGCCTTACGTTTCGAATCTTGGTTGGTACCGAACTCGAAGCGCAGCTCCCCCGCTGGCAGGTACGCAGAACGCTCCGATGTCGCAGTGCCATCCCACCCAGGAGCGGCGGTTCCCTCATGCGCGCGGATGTTGATGTTGGAGACACCCGGAGTTTGAGCCAGCAGTCTACGCATGAGCTCGGGGAAGGCGCCCTTCGCGTCGTCGGTGTCTGCCCAGCCGTCCAGATCGCTCGCGGAAGCCAGCAGAGAGTTGCTTTCCATGGAAGCACCGTACACCGAGGCACCTTCATCTGGTGTCGAACGAAACAGGCCTGCGTGATTGCCTCTTTACAGGTGAACTGTCACACGCCCGCCCAGCCCAAGTCTCGTTACAGGCCGACGGCCGCCAGGCCCCCTTCGAGGAGGTCGGCGAACTGGGCCTCGGAGATGACGGGGACGCCCAGGGACTCGGCCTTGGCGGCCTTGGAGCCCGCGCCCGGGCCCGCCACGACCAGGCTCGTCTTCTTCGACACCGATCCCGAGGCCTTGCCGCCGCGGGCGGTGATGGCCTCCTTCGCGCCCTCCCTGTCGTAGCCGGGCATCGCGCCCGACACCACGATGGTCAGCCCCTCCAGGACCGCGGGGACCTCCTCGGGGGCCTCGTCCTCCATGCGCACGCCCGCCTCGCTCCAGCGCCGCAGGATCTCGCGGTGCCAGTCGACCTCGAACCAGTCGGCCAGGGACTGGGCGATCACCCCGCCGACGCCGTCGACGGCCGCCAGCTCCTCCACGTCCGCCGCGCGCAGGGCGTCCATGGAGCCGAAGCGGGCCGCGAGGGCGCGCGCCGCCGTGGGGCCGACGTGGCGGATGGACAGGGCGACGAGCACGCGGGCGAGGGGCTGGGACTTGGCGCGCTCCATCTCGTCGAGCATCTGTGTGAGCATCTTCGAGGCCGTGGTGCCCACCCGCTCGTAGACGGTCTCGCCCTTCACCTTCTTGGCCCTGTGGGCCTTCGTCCAGAAGTAGCGGACCTGCGCCCAGTCGCCGGTGGGCTCCCCCTTGACGGTGGTGGGCCGCCACACCATGACGTCGCGCACGTCCTCTGCCCTCAGGTCGAAGAGCGCGGACTCGGCGGTCAGGACGGGGGCCTGGGGTTCGGGGAGCATCGCGTCGGCGGTGGCCAGCTGCTCCGCGTGGGGCAGGTCCTCGGCGTCGGCGAGCTCCAGGCGCGTGCCGTCCTCCAGGACGACGGCGTGCCCGGCGACCAGGGCGGCGGCGACCTGGTCGCGGTTGTTCTCGGGCTGGGTGAGGGCCAGGGCCGCCTCGTCGCCCAGGCCCTCGATGTCGAGGGCGGAGCGGGCGCCGATGTGCGCGATGCGCTCGGTGATCTGGGCGGGGCAGGCCGCCTTGTTCGGGCAGCGCAGGTCCACGTCCCCCTCCTTCTCCTCCACCAGGGCCGTGCCGCACGACGGGCACGCGGCGGGCATGGAGAACTCCCTTTCGGAGCCGTTGCGCGCCTCCTCCACGGGGGCCACGATCTCGGGGATCACGTCGCCCGCCTTGCGCAGGACCACGAGGTCGCCGATGAGGACCCCTTTGCGCTTGACCTCCTGGGCGTTGTGCAGGGTCGCGCGGGCCACGTTGGACCCGGCCACCAGGACGGACTCCATGACGCCGTAGGGGGTGACGCGGCCGGTGCGGCCCACCTGGACCCGGATGTCGAGCAGGCGCGTGTGGACCTCCTCGGGCGGGAACTTGTAGGCGGCCGCCCACCGGGGGGCGCGCGAGGTGGAGCCCAGGGAGCGCTGGAGCGCCAGGTCGTCGATCTTGACGACGACGCCGTCGATCTCGTGGGCGAGGGAGTGGCGGGCCTCCCCCGTTTCCGCGATGAACTCCTCGATGGCCCCCCTGCCGGTGAGCAGCCGCGTGTAGGGGGAGACGGGCATGCCCCACTCGCGCAGGAGCTGGTACCAGCCGTGCTGGGTGGTGGGCGGGGTGAAGGCTCCCCCCGCCTCGACGAAGCCGACCCCGTGGGCGACCATCGCCAGGGGCCGCTTGGCGGTCTCGGAGGAGTCCTTCTGGCGCAGGGAGCCGGCAGCCGCGTTGCGGGGGTTCACGAACGCCCTCTCGCCGGCCGCGACGCGGGCCTCGTTGAAGGAGGCGAACTCGGCGACCGGGAAGTACACCTCCCCGCGGATCTCGACGCGCCTGGGAGGGGCGGCCGTGTCGAGGCGGGCGGGGATCGAGGCGATGGTGCGGACGTTCGCGGTGATGTCCTCCCCCACGTGGCCGTCGCCGCGGGTGGCGGCGCGCCGCAGGGCTCCGTCGACGTAGAGCAGGTTGACGGCCAGGCCGTCGACCTTCACCTCCGCGGTCATGGGCAACTCCGCCTCGCCCGTCTCCTCGTGCATGCGCTGCTCCCATCCGGCCAGCTCCTCCAGCGAGAACACGTCGTCGAGCGACGTCATCTGCTGCAGGTGCCGGACGGGGGCGAACGCGGAGTCCGCGCTGCCGCCGACGCTGAGGGTCGGCGAGTCCGCGCCCCGCAACTGCGGGTGGGCGCGCTCGATGTCCTCCAGTTCCCGGTAGAGGCGGTCGTACTCGGCGTCCGCCAGGGTCGGGGCGTCGCGGTCGTAGTAGGCGCGGCGCGCCTCCTCGATGGCGGCGACCAACTGGTCGTAGCGGCTGCGGATTGCGTCGAAGGACTCGTGCTCACTCATGGCGCAATTGTCGCACCCCGCACGCGCAGCTGGAGCGGCGGCGGGTCGTCCACAGACCCGCGCACGCCCCTGGCACCGTCCACAGGCCCGGCGTCCCATGTGGAGCGGCGGTGCGGGGCGGGGCCACCCTGGTCGCATGGCCAGACAACGCCCCCACCCCGCGCACGCCCGGCACGCGCTCCGCTCCCCCTGCCACCTGGCGTGCACTTCCGGACCCGACATCGGGGTCGTCATCGCCTCGGGCGTGGTGGGGCGCACCGGCGCCGTTCCGTTGAGGGCGGCCGACGTGTCCCGTGAGCACGCCGACGTGGAGGCCGAGGGGCGCCGCCTGCGCGTCACGCCCGCGCCCGGGGCCCGGCCCCCGCTGGTCCGCCCGCGGTTCGGGGCG
>NZ_CP017298.1:566359-568351 GCF_001746855.1 Pauljensenia hongkongensis
CCACGCGCCTGGGGGCGCGCATCGCGGTGGCCGGGGCGGACGCCCCGGCGGGGAAGGGGCCCGGGGCCCGCAGCCTCGGCTTCGTGGGGCCGGGCGCCCACGAGTGCGCGCTGTGGTGCGCGGGGCAGATCGCCGCCCAGACGGGCGGGGCGCGCGTGTGCACGGACCAGGGGACGTGGACGGTGGGGGCGCCCCATGCGGTCATCCACATCACACGCTCGGAGGCGTGCCCCCACTGCGCCGCCCCCGGAGCGCCCGGCGCGCAGGACGCCCCCGTCGTCCACTGCGGCGTCGGAAGGGCCTTCGAGGACCTCCCCCCGTGGTGCGAACAGGTCTTCACCGCGCGCTCCGCCCCCGTGTCGCCCAGGTGGTGGTGGCAGGTCGCCGCCTCGGACGACGGCGCGGCGCTGCCCGACGTGGTGGAGTGGGAGGCCCTGGGGGAAGCCGCGTCCGGCGCCGACGGCACGGACGGGGACTCACGTGGCGACTCGGACGGACTCACTGACGACGGCCTCGCCGCGCCCGTGGGCGTCGGGACGGACGGGGAGGTGGTCCTGGACCTGGTGGCCGACGGCCCGCACGCCCTGGTGGCGGGGTGCACCGGGTCGGGCAAGTCGGAGGCCCTGCTCACGTGGCTGCTCTCCATGTGCTCCCACCACCCGCCCGAGCGGGTGCGCCTGGTCCTCATCGACTACAAGGGCGGCGCGACCTTCGCCCCCCTGTCGGGCCTGGCCCACACCGAGTGCGTCCTCACCGACATCGACCCGGGGGCGACTGCCCGGGCCCTGCGGGGCATAGGGGCGCTGCTGGCCGACCGCGAGCGCCAGCTGGCCCGCATCGGCGTCCCCGACCTGCGCCAGTGGGCGCAGCGCCACCGCGCCGACCCCGCCCGGGTGGCGCCCCCTCCCGCGCGCATCGTGATCGCCATCGACGAGTTCCGTGTCCTGGTGGACTCCCATCCCGAGACGATGGGCGTCATCATGCGCCTGGCCGCGCAGGGCCGTTCCCTGGGCCTCCACCTCGTCGCCGCCACACAGCGCCCGGCGGGGGCGGTGTCGGCGTCGATGCGGGCGAACATCGACATCCGCGTGGCGCTGCGGTGCCTGACCGCAGCGGACTCGATGGACGTCCTGGGCGACGACACCGCCGCCCGCATCCCCCGCACCCCGGGGCGGGCGGTCGTGACGGGGCGGGGGCCGCTCCAGTTCGCCCGCACCGGGGACGCGCGGGCTCTGGTGGAGCGCATCAACGGGCGATTCCGGTCGTGCGGGCGCGCGCCGCTGTGGGCACCGCCCATACCCGCCTCCCTCACGTGGGAGGACGTCGACGCCCGTTGCCCCGGGCGGAGGGCGCTGGGGCTCTTCGACTCGGTCGACTCCTCGGGGCCTGCGCCGGTCGTGTGGGACGGAGGCCCCATCGAGGTGCAGGCGCCGCGTTCCGAGGCGCGCCTGGCGGCCGCATGGGTGCGCTCCCTGGCGGCGCGCGCCGCCTCCTTGGCGGGCCTGCCGGTGCACCACTGCTCCCAGGAGCCCGTGGCGTGGGCGGTCTCGCGCGTCGCCCCCGAGGACGCCGCGGCGTGCGCGCGCCTGTTGGAGGGGGTGTGCGCGCACGGGCCCTGCGTGCTCGCCATCGACGACCTGCCCGCAGTGCTCACATCCGTGTCCTCGGCGATGGGGCAGTTGCGCTGCGACGAGGCGTGGAAGGGCGTGCTCCGGGGGGCGCTGGCCGCCGGAGTGGTGCTGGTGGTCGCCAGTCCCGGGCGCTTCACGCTCCCCTCGGCGTCGATGGGGGTGTTCTCGACGCGCGTGCTCCGCGCCCAGAGCGTGGACGCGGCGCTCCACGCGGGTATCGACTCCCGGTCGGTGGTGCGCCTGGGGGCCGCCGAGGCCCTGGTAGAGGCGGGCGGCCAGGAGGCGGCGCTCGCCTCGGTGCCCCTCGACGCCCGGGAGCCGCCGGGCGGGGGCGTCCGAGGCGGGGGGTGGCGGGTGCGCA
>NZ_CP017298.1:568401-569188 GCF_001746855.1 Pauljensenia hongkongensis
GCCCGCCGCGCTCGTCGGCGGGGACTACGCCCCGTACCGGCCCAGCGGCCCCCTGCCTTGGGTGCTGGTCGGCGGCGGCGAGTGCCTGGAGGCGGCACGGGCGATCCACGCGGCGGCCGGTTGGGGCGAGCCCGTCGTCGCCGACGTGGTCCCCGAAGCGTCGTGGGCGCGCCTCGGGCGGTGCCCGGGGGCGAGGGTGCTCGCGCTGGATCCAAATGACAACATCGTCCGCGCGTTATTCCAGACCGCCAGGGTCCGCCCGGCCTCCCTGCTGGCCTGCGGGTTCACTTCCACAAGCGGTTTGCTTAACGATGATGGTAACCTGACAAACATCCGGATGATCGGCGGATTACCGCCGTTCCAGCGGCCCCACGAGCGCCTGGGTGAGAACCCCCATAGTGCTCTGGCGGAAAGTGTGCCCCAGAACTCTTGCGCCGTTGCGCCGCGTACCGGAAACTAGCGATGTTACAGGTGAGCTTGCCCTCCGGGACGAGACTTGATAGAGGAGCTGTTGAGAGATGGATTGGCGCAGTAAAGCCGCGTGCCTGACGGTCGACCCCGAGTTGTTCTTCCCCATCGGGAATACCGGCCCCGCGATCGCGCAGGCCGCCGAGGCCAAGGCCGTGTGCCGCACCTGCGAGGTCCAGGCCGTCTGCCTCCAGTGGGCCCTCGACAACAACCAGGACTCCGGCGTGTGGGGTGGAATGAGCGAGGAGGAGCGCCGTTCCCTGCGCCGCCGCGCCGCGCGCGCCCGCAGGGCCTCCTGACCGCTGCACTCGGCGGAGGA
>NZ_CP017298.1:569238-596851 GCF_001746855.1 Pauljensenia hongkongensis
GGAAACCCGTGGCGCCCGCTCCGGGCGGGGGATCGTCTGGCGCCCGCCCGGTCCGGGCACAGCCGTCAGCCCGGGCGGCCCCTCACGGGCGGTCCAGGTGCATGACGATCGTGACGACCGTGCCCCCGCCCTCGCGCAGCGCCCACTCGATATTGCCTTTGAGCTCCCCGCTCACCATCTGCTTGACGATCTGCGTGCCCAGGCCGGTCATCGGGGTCCCCGGCTCGAAGCCCGCGCCGTCGTCGGCGACCGTGACCGTCATGGTGTCGCCCCTGCGCTCGGCGCGCACCTCGATGCGCCCGTCGCAGTCGGCCAGGCCGTGCTCGACGGAGTTGGCGACCAGTTCGTTGAGCACTGTGGCCAGGGCCTGGGCCTGATCGGCCTGGATGACCCCGAACCTCCCGCTGGTGGCCACCTTGACACTGTGGTCCGTGGACGCCACCGCCCCCGACATCCGCAGCACGGTGCGCGCCACCTCGTCGAAGTCAACGGACTCGTTGACGTTGTGGGAGAGGGCGGCGTGGACGGTCGCGATCGCCTGGACCCGCCGCTCCGCCTCGGCGAGCGCCGCTTTGACGCCGTCCTCCCGCGAGCGCCGCGACTGGAGGCGCAGTAGCGCCGACACCGTCTGCAGGTTGTTCTTCACACGGTGGTGGATCTCACGGATCGTCGCGTCCTTCGTCATGAGCTCCTGCCGGTGCCGGTGCATCTCCGACACGTCGCGCGTGAGGACGACCGCGCCCAGCCGTTTGCGCCCGTTGACCAGCGGCAACGCGCGCATGGTGATCGTCGAGGCGCGGGCGGTGATCTCCACCCTCCACGACGCGCGGCCCATGACCACGACGGCCATGGACTCCTCGATGAGGCTGTCGTCTCCGATGACGTTCGTCACTTCCTGGGCGAGCACTTTGCCCGTCACGTGGGAACGGATCCCCAGGCGGCGCAGGCACGACACGGCGTTCGGGGTGGCCTGCTGCACCCGCCCCTCCGCGTCCAGCAGCAGCGCGCCGTCGAGGACGCGGGGCACGCCGTGGGCGGAGACCTGCGGCGTCGAGTCGTAGGGGTACTCGCCGCGCGCCATCATCTGGCACAGCGTGTCGGCGGCGGCCACGGTCCACCCCTCGAACCCCAGGGAGAGCCGGGGGCTCGACAGGTTCGCCTCCCGCGTGACGACCGCGATGATCGTCCCGTCGTGGCACACGGGCACGCAGGTCTCCATCATCGAGTACGTCCCCGCCCAGCGCGCCGCCTGGGAGCGGATGACCTGCCCGGTCTGCATCGCGCGGCGCAGTTCGATCTCCCGCGCGGCGGGCAGGTGCAGGCCGATGATGTCGTCGACGTGGACGGTCGTGGAGGTCGCGGGACGGCAGTGCGCTGCGGCGATGAAGCGCCCGTCGTCCGAGGGCAGCCACAGGACCAGGTCGGCCGCGGCCAAATCGGCCAGCACCTGCCAATCCGCGAGGAGCAGGTGGAGCCAATCGATGTCCTTGTCGGGCAACGGCGTTGAGGAGGCTTCTTCAGCTAACTGCATGAGGCTTCTCATGTCCTCTACTCTAGTTCCAGCGCGGCACCAACGAGGCGACTCGAGACTCGAATCGAGCAACACGCTCACGCCACGCCAGTAATCCGACAAGGAGAGCACTCATGGAATTCACTCAATCCGCCACCTACCCCCTGGACGTCGACTCCGTCATCCGCATGTCCACCGA
The DNA here is from genome assembly GCF_001746855.1 of Pauljensenia hongkongensis. GTDB lineage: Bacteria > Actinomycetota > Actinomycetes > Actinomycetales > Actinomycetaceae > Pauljensenia > Pauljensenia hongkongensis. The sequence continues at coordinate 570,948 of NZ_CP017298.1, forward strand.
CCCCGCCTTCCTCGACATGCGCTTCGGGCGCTTCATGGCCGCCAACCCGGAGGTCACCGTCGAGGGCGACACCATCACCTACGTGGGCACGGTCAATCCGGAGCTGATCCCGGCTATCGCGCGCCCCTTCACCAAGAACGGCATCACCCTGACGTTCACCGAGGCGTGGACGCGCACGGAGGAGGGGGCCACCGCCCACACGGAGGTGGCCGTCGGCGGTGCGCCCGTCTCCGCGGCGGTCGACTCCACGCTGACGCCCGACGGCGACGGCTGCGCCCGCGCGCTCAACGGCACGATCACCGTGAACGTCCCGCTGGTCGGCGGGCGCGTCGAGAAGGAGGCGGTGGCCCGCGTGGGCCACGCCTTCGACCGCGAGCACCAGCTGGCGGCCGAATGGGCGGCGAAGCAGGGCTGAGCTGACCGGCCCGGCCGCGCTCCGAGCGGCCGGGCCGGGTCGGCCCCGTCACGCCGCCGGGCCGCTGTGGGCGGTTCGCATTGCCCGGGGGCGGCGGAGAGGGCAGAATCCCCCTATGAGCGATTCAACGAAACCCCAGCCGTCCCTCTACCTCGAGCGCACGGGCGTCCGCGAGTACGTCGCACGCAATCAGGACGGCGCCGAGGTCCGCGTGGGGCACGGCCCCGGGTGCTTCTCCCCCGGCGACCTGCTCAAACTCGCGATCGCGGGCTGCAACGCGATGAGTTCGGACACCCGCCTCGTCAGCCGCCTCGGCGACGATTTCGCCCAGTTCGTGGGCGTGTCCGCCGACTACGACGAGGACGCCGACCGTTTCACCCACGTCGAGGTGGAGCTGGTGCAGGACCTGTCCGCCCTGGACGAGCAGGAGCAGGCCGACCTGATCCGCCGCGCCGACGCCGCGATCAAGCGCAACTGCACGATCGAGCACTCCGTGGTCGACCGCGCCCTGCCCTCCCACCACGCGTTCACCAGCGAGAGAATCGACTGACGTGGTCGACCGCCAGTACGAGGACCTCCTCGCCCGCGTCATGGCGGAAGGGGTCGCCAAGGGGGACCGGACGGGCACGGGCACTCGCTCCGTTTTCGGCGCCCAGCTGCGCTACGACCTGTCGCGGGGATTCCCCCTGATCACCACCAAGCGCGTCCACCTCAAGTCCGTGGTCGGGGAGCTGCTGTGGTTCCTGTCGGGGTCCTCGAACGTCGGGTGGCTGCAGGAGCACGGGATCCGCATCTGGAACGAGTGGGCCGACGAGGGCGGCGAGCTCGGCCCGGTGTACGGCGTGCAGTGGCGCTCGTGGAACGCGGGCGGGGGCACGCGCATCGATCAGATCTCGAACGTCCTGGAGACGCTCCGCACGGACCCGGACTCCCGGCGCATGGTGGTGTCGGCGTGGAACGTCGGCGACCTGCCGCAGATGGCGCTGGAGCCCTGCCACGCCTTCTTCCAGCTCTACGCCGCCCACGGCCGGCTCTCCCTGCAGCTGTACCAGCGCAGCGCGGACCTGTTCCTGGGCGTCCCCTTCAACATCGCCTCGTACTCTCTGCTCACCCACATGTTCGCCCAGCAGGCGGGCCTCCAGGTCGGCGACTTCATCTGGACGGGCGGCGACTGCCACATCTACTCGAACCACACCGAGCAGGTGGCCGAGCAGCTGTCCCGCGAGCCCTACCCCTTCCCCCGCCTGGAGTTGGCGAAGGCGCCGTCGATGTTCGACTACTCCTTCGACGACGTGTCCGTCGAGGGCTACCAGCACCACCCCACGATCAAGGCGCCGGTGGCCGTATGACTACTACCGCATCCATTTGGGCGCAGGACCGGGGCGGCGTCCTGGGGAGCGGGGGCGGCATGCTGTGGCACGTCCCGGCCGACTTCGCGCATTTCAAGGCCGCCACGATGGGCTGCCCGATCATCATGGGCCGCCATTCCTGGGAGGCGCTCGGGGGGCCCCTGCCGGGGCGCGCCAATATCGTGATCACCGGCTCGCGCGAGTACCGCGCCGACGGCGCGGACCTGGTGCACTCCCTGGACGAGGCGCTCGAGCGCGCCCGGTCCCACGCGGAGGCCAGCGGCGCGGCCACGATCTGGATCATCGGCGGGGCCAGCGTTTACGAGCAGGCGATGCCCCTGGTCGATGAGCTGGTGGTGACGGACATCGACTGCGACGCCACCGCCGGCCACGACGGCCCCGTCGTCTACGCCCCCGGGATCGACGCGTCGGCGTGGGACCGCGATGAGGAGCGGTCGGACGCCCAGTGGCGCGAGCCGTCGGGCGGTTCGCGCTGGAGGGTGACCACCTGGGTCCGCGCCCGGAGGTGAGGGCCCGGGAGCGCGCGGAAGCGCCCACCCGGCGCGCGGGACGCGGGCGCGCAGACATATAGGCGCGGGGCGCGGGGACGAGGGCGCGCGCCGCTCAGCGCCGCAGCCGGGGGAGGAAGCCCATCGCGCCGACGACCATGCCCGCGGCCTGCTCGTACCCGGCCTCCGAGGGGTGGAAGCCGTCGGAGGCCCAGAACCCCTCGACCAGGTCGGCGTGGGCGACATCCGCGTAGTCGACGCCCAGGCGCGCGCAGATGCTCTTCGAGTCCGCGGTCTGGGCGTCGATGCGCTTGGCGAGCTCCCTGCGCAGCATCGCGGGCAGCCGCGGCGAGTTGTGCGGCTGGCCGGCGCTGCACAGCACGACGTGCGCGGCCATCTCCAGGCTCCGGCCGAGCACCGCCTCGAGGTCGTCGGCCCACTCGGCCCGCGTGCGCCGCGCCATGATGTCGTTGCTGCCCGCGCAGACGAAGAGGATGTCCGGCCTCCCCTCGACCTCGTCGAGGAAGCGGTGGCGGACCCTGCGCATCGTGGAGCCCAGCCGCGCGTGCGTCTCCCAGATGACGGGCGCCCCGGTCGCCGCGGCGACCCGGTCGGCGATGCGGGGGGTGAGGGCGGTGGCCTGGCTGGAGGCGCCCGATCCGGCCACCAGGGAGTCGCCCACCGCGACCAGGCGCAGGTACTCGGACAGGGTGGCTCCCAGTCGCTCGCGCGCGATGCCGGAGCGCTCCCCCTCGGGTTCGGGCGCGAGCCGCACGGTTCTGGCGGCCCAGGCCGCCTGGGCGAGCAGGATCGTTCTCTTCACGGGGTTCACGGTGGCCGACCCTAACACGCGCCGCGCCCCCGGTGTAAGGGGGCCCCTCCCCCGCCGGACAGTGGAGGGCGGCGCGCCGCGGCCGGGACGGTCTGAGAGGCGGCACCTGCTGCCGTTCGGGGCGCGAGTGGCTACGGGGCACCCTGGCACCACGGAGCGGATGGGAACGCCCGCGCCCCCCACCAGCACGGATAGCAGCGGGGGCGGGGCCTAGAATGAGGTGTGCCCCATCCTGATCACCCCTCCTCCCGGTCGCGCTCGCCCGTTCTGGCCGATCCCACACTGCGCGTCCTGGTGGCCGTCGCCCTGTTCACGTACACGGCGCAGAACATGCTCAACGTGTCGATCGCACCTTTGTCGCGGGCGCTGGACCTGCCGGAGTGGATCGTGGGGGCGGCCGTGTCGCTGGCGGCGCTGGCTGTGGCGCTGCTCAGCCAGTTCTGGGGGCGGCGCTCCATCGCGTGGGGCCGCAGGCGCGTCCTGCTGTGCGCCCTCTTCCTGGCCCTCGTCGCGGGCGCCCTGTTCTCCACAGCTGTGTGGCTGCGCGCGGGGGGCGGCATCGGTGCGGCCTGGGCGGCAGGAGCGATCATGGCGGCGCGGGGGCCCTTCTTCGGGGCGTCGGTCGCGGCGATCCCCCCGACCGGCCAGGCCCTGGTCGCCGAGGTCACGCATGACGAGGCGTCCCGTGTGCGCGGGGCGTCGGCGTTCTCGGGCGCGATCAACATGTCGGTGATGATCGGCTCTGTGGTCTCCAGCCTGCTGGGCGCGTGGTGGATATTCGCCCCCGTCCACGCGACGCCGTGGTTCGTCGTGGTCGCCCTGGTGATCGCGTGGGCGGGCGTGCCCCACGACGGCGCCGGTGTGGACCAGGGGACGCCGTCCCCGGGCGCCCCGTCGGAGTCAGGCGCCACCGGCTGCGGGAGTCCTTCCGCGGGCGCCCCGTCGGAGTCAGGCGCCACCCGCTGCGGGAGTCCTTCCGCGGGCGCCCGGGCTGTCCCGCTCCCCTCCCGCGCCCCTCGCCCGGCCCGTCCCCTGCCGCCGAGGGTGTCGTGGACGGATCCGCGCATCGTGCCGTGGGTGCTGGGCGTGATCGGCCTGTACTTCGCGGCGGGCGTCACCCAGATCCTCATGGGGTTCCTCATCCAGGACCGGGTGGGGGCCGCCCCCGACCGCGCTGTCTCACTCACAGGGCTCATGCTCCTGCTCAGCGCGGCGGGCGCGATGACCGCCCAGCTCCTCGTCGTCCCGCGCCTCCAGTGGCCGCCGCGGCGCCTGCTGCGCGCCGGGGTCAGTGTGGGCGTCGCCGCCGTCGCGGTCCTCACAGCGGTGTCCGCACTGGTGGCCCTGGCTGTTGCGATGCTCTTCATGGGGGTGGCGACGGGACTGACGTCGACGGGTTTCACCGCGGGCGCCTCGTTGGCGGTGCGCGACGACGAGCAGGGGGGCGTCGCCGGCCTCGTTTCCGCGACGGGCGCGATCACGTGGATCTTCGCGCCGGTGAGCGCCACCGCGCTGTACGGGTGGCAGCCGCTGGCCCCGTTCGCACTCGCCCTGGCCCTGGTCGGCGCCTCGTGCGCGGCGGCGTGGGTCCACCCTGGGCTGCGCAAGCCGTCGGCCCCGCTGCTGGACGGGGGCTCCTGAAGAGGAGACGCGCCTTCGCACGCCCGTGCAGCGCCGGTGCCCGCTGGACGCGTAGGGCGGGCCGACGAGAGCCCGAGCGCAGTGCTGGGCTCCTCACTTCCTGGACGTGTCCCGGATCGCTACCGGCCGACGGGGTCGTTACGGCGGCTCATGACGGCCGGAGCTGTTCCAAAGCCAGGTTGAGCAGGTCCGCGAGATGCTCATCCCCGTCGATGGTCCTGGGCTCGTGGAGATGACCAGTGATCTGCAGAGCGGCCAACCCATGGAGCAGGACCCAGACGATGGTGGCAATCTCACGAGTCGGCCCGGGACGGAGCAGGCCAGCGTCCTGCGCCTGGGCGACGAGCTCGCCGACGGCGGCCATGGCGTTATCGGCAGCCTCCTCCAACCCGGGATCCGGTTCGGCAATCGGAGTGTCCCCGAAGACCAGCTGGTAGTGATGGGGGCGCTCTACGGCGTAGTCGATGTAGGCCTGGCAGCCGGCGCGCAGCCGTTGCCATTCGCCCTGGTGGTGCTCCGCGCCATGACGAATCCGTCTCGCGATCTGCCGCAGTGCCCGCTCAGCCAGGGCGCGCATGAGCGCTGCCTTGTCCGCGTAGTGACGGTAGGGGGCCGAGCGGGACACGCCGGCGGCTTCTCCGACGGCACGCAGCGTCACCGCTTCGGGCCCGCTGTCCTCGAGCAGCTTCGAGGCCGCGTCGACGATAGCGGCACGAGTCATTACTGAATCACGGGGGTTCACGAATCAAGCCTACCCATATGTTGACTGTGTCAACTTCAAGGCTATAATTGACATTGTCAACATCACCTTCTGAAAGGGACGCTCATGACCGACTCCATCCAGGCCAACGCCGACTTCGATGCCGCTTACCTGCGCACTTGGACCGAACCTGACGCAGGCAAGCGCCTTGCCCTCATCGAGCAGGTGTGGGCCCCCGGGGGCTCACTGCACATCTCCTCACCCGGCCTGTCCCTGACCGGAACCACCGATATCGCGGCACACATCGAACGCGTCCACAACGACCTCATCGCCAACAAGGGCCTGACCTTCTCCTACGATCAACGCGCAGAGTCCGGTGACGCGTTGCTGCTGCGCTGGTCGATGACCGCGCCGAATGGCGACGTCGTCGGGCGCGGAGTCGACACCGTTTTCCGCAACACTGATGGCAAAGTGGTGAACGCCTACATGTTCATGGGTGTGAACTGATACAGACCGGGCTCTGCACCGCACTGCAGGCTCGACCACCCATAGCATCGCCGCCAGCGTCGCTTGGACGCCGGCGGCGATGTCGTGCATGCGGCGGGCGCGCTGCCCACCCGACTCCTCGCTATACGCTCCCCATATCCGCGCGGAGCGCACCCAGCTGGATGGGAGCGCCGCTAGGACGGGAGGCCCCCGGGGCGACTGCGGGAAACGGGTATCCTGGGACCGTTATGATCGCCTGATGCGAAGGAGCCGAATATGGCCGACAACACACGCACCGAATCCGATTCCATGGGGACCGTGGAGGTCGCCAACGACCGCTACTGGGGAGCGCAGACCGAACGGTCCCTCCACAACTTCGACATCGGCCGCAACACCTTCGTGTGGGGCCGTCCCATGGTGCGTGCCCTCGGCATCCTCAAGAAGTCCGCAGCCCTGGCGAACGCTGAGCTGGGCGAGCTGCCCCGCGACATCGCCGACCTGATCGCCCGCGCGGGCGACGAGGTGATCTCCGGCAAGCTGGACGACCACTTCCCCCTGGTCGTCTTCCAGACCGGCTCGGGCACCCAGTCGAACATGAACGCCAACGAGGTCATCTCCAACCGGGCCATCGAATTGGCGGGCGGCGCGCTGGGCTCCAAGAAGCCGGTCCACCCCAACGACCACGTGAACCGCGGCCAGTCCTCCAACGACACCTTCCCCACCGCCATGCACATCGCCGTGGTCTCCGAGCTGCACGACATGTACCCGCGCGTGCGCCAGCTGCGCGACACCCTGGACGGGAAGGCGAAGGAGTTCGAGGACGTCATCATGGTGGGCCGCACCCACCTGCAGGACGCGACGCCGATCCGCCTGGGCCAGGTCATCTCCGGGTGGGTCGCGCAGATCGACTTCGCCCTGGACGGCATCGAGTACGCGGACTCGCGCGCCCGCGAACTGGCCATCGGCGGCACCGCGGTGGGCACGGGCCTGAACGCGCACCCGAAATTCGGCGGGCTAACGGCCGAGAAGATCTCGGAGGAGACCGGGATCGCCTTCAAGCAGGCGGACAACCTCTTCGCCGCACTGGGCGCCCACGACGCCCTGGTCCTGGTGTCCGGTGCGCTGCGCGTCCTGGCCGACGCGCTCATGAAGATCGCGAACGACGTGCGCTGGTACGCCTCGGGCCCGCGCAACGGCATCGGCGAACTGCTGATCCCGGAGAACGAGCCCGGCTCCTCCATCATGCCCGGCAAGGTCAACCCCACCCAGTGCGAGGCGATGACCATGGTCGCCACCCAGGTGTTCGGCAACGACGCGACCGTCGGCTTCGCGGGCTCGCAGGGCAACTTCCAACTCAACGTGTTCAAACCTGTGATGGCGTGGAACGTCCTGGAGTCGATCCGCCTGCTCGGAGACGCCTGCGTGTCCTTCGACACGCACTGCGCCTACGGGATCGAGCCGAACCGCGAGAGGATCCAGCACAACCTGGATATCAACCTTATGCAGGTGACGGCGCTGAACCGCCACATCGGCTACGACAAGGCCTCGAAGATCGCGAAGAACGCGCACCACAAGGGCCTGTCGCTGCGCGAGTCCGCCCTGGAGCTGGGCTTCCTGACGGAGGAGCAGTTCGACGCGTGGGTGGTGCCCGCCGACATGACGCACCCCAGCGCCGCCGACGAGTGATCCCGGACCGGCCCTGCCGGGCGGCCCCGCTGTTCCAGCGGGGCCGCCCGCGTTTTCGCGGCACCCCGGCGCGGACTACGCCCCGGGCAGGACCAGGGGGATCGGCGCCTCGTCCACGCCGTCCTCGACACTGAGAGAGGCGACAGTCCGCGGAGTGGGGTTCCAGCTGATGATGCGGGCGCCCCGGGGGTTGATGACGTCGTAGGCAGGATCGGCCGGGTCGATGTCGATGCGCGCGCGCTTCAGTTTCAGTAGCGACTCCTTGGCCGTCCACAGGTTGACGACGTCCCCCGGGTGCTCATTGAGGTGCATCCGCTCGGCGACTGTGAAGATACTGGGAAGCAGGGCGATGCGCTCGGCGGCGGCGAGCACATCGCAGTCCACTCCGACCCGCTTGTCGCTGATGGCGACGCACACCAGCGCTTGGCAGTAACTGGCGGCAGCGTGCCAACCGGGCACGGTGAACATGGCGGAGGCCATGGGCGCGCCGTCCCCGACTTCCGCGATGCCCCTCTTCGACGTGATGCGGCCGTCGGCGCGCGCCTCGTCGAACAGGGCGTGCAGCAGGATCCGCTCGACCAGGGCCCCGCGCTGGAAGATGGTGGGCTGGCGCCTCACCCACGTCCTCTCCTGGGGCTCCAGGCTCTGCGCACAGCCCCACAGGGCGCGGTAGCCCATTTCGAGGGGCGCCCAAGCGATGTACGAGTCCCACTTCGGCCACCACATGGAGCGCTGGCCGGGGAGCACGGGGCTCTTGGCCTCAGTGTCGTCTGACATGGCGATGACACTCCTTCCGGGGCGGGTACAGGAACCTGGTCCCGTACCCTTTCATACATTTAACAACTTTGTTGCGTTTTTGTCACCTTACTTAGAATCCATGAGGAGAATCAACACCTTTGACGAAAGCATGACGCACCTCCCACCTCCACGACCGCATGCCCTGGGCGTCTTAGGCGCCCCGACCGCGCCTTCCTATACTGATTGGTATGAATGATCGTTTATCACTGGAGGGCTTGCGCTGCGCGGCCGCCGTCCACCGCTGCGGGTCGTTCTCGGGGGCGGCCCGGGAGTGCGGTCTGACACAACCGTCCGTGTCGGCCGCCGTGCGCAGGATCGAGGGCTTCATGGGCCACCCGTTGTTCGAGAGGTCGGCGCAGGGGGTAGCCCTGACTCCCTTCGGGGAGGCCGTCATCGGCCTCATCGAGGACGCTGCCGCCGCTGCCGACCGGGTCGCCGCCGCATCGAGGAAGGGGAAGGCCGCTCCCGTCCACCTGGCGATCGGCGCGTCCACCCTCGTCCCGCGCTCCCTCATCGAGGGGCTGCGGCGCGCCGCCCGCGCCCACCCCCGTCTCAGCGCCGATTCCCTGGCGCTGAGCGAGTACGACCTGTTGGATCTGCAGCTCCAACTCGAAACCGGGGGCATCGACGCCGCCCTCGTGCCCGCTGTGATGCCCGCCACGCGCTACCGGAAACGCGAGATCGGATCGGAGGCGATGCGGCTGGTCGACTCCCCCGGCCAGCCGCATTCGGGCGCCGGGCCCGTCACTGCCGCCGAGGCGTCCGCGCGCACGTTCGTCCTCATGGCGCCCATGTGCGGGCTCTCTCTTTTCACCGAGGCGTTCTTCCGGTCCGCGGGGCTCCCCTTCAAGGAGCACCCCGATCGGGCCGCCTCGTACCGGGAACTGGAGGACCGGGTGGCCCTGGGCCTGGGCAGCGCGATCCTGCCGGAGTCGAAGGTGACGCGCCAGGACTTGGTCGGGCACGACCTCGTGGGCCCCGACGGCAACCCCGTCGTAATGCGGTACCGGGCGTACTGGCGGGACGATTGCCCGATGGCCCAGCTCATCGAGGAAGTCACACGGAGCCTCGGGGCAGAGTAGCGGGCAGCACCCCAACACCCGGCATCCCCGCGCCCGCTACCCGGACCCGCATTCCGGACCCGGGGGCCGGGCCCGCGTCGGCACCGGTATTCCCCCCAGGAGGCCATAGACATCGTCTATACCCCCGCCCGGGAAGAACACAGCCCACCGCCCTTCGCCCGAAACGATCGAGGCGGCCCGACCCGAGTGGGACAGAACGCGCACCACGCCCGGGGGCAGAAAGAACCACCCACCCGGGGACAGAACGAGCGGCCCGCCCGCGCCACGGACCCCGCACCCGCATTCCGGACCCGGGGGCCGGGCCCGCGTCGGCATCGGTATTCCCCCCAGGAGGCCATAGACATCGTCTATACCCCGCTCAGGAAGAACACAGCCCACCGCCCTTCGCCCGAAACGATCGAGGCGGCCCGCCCCGGGTGGGACAGAACGTGCACCGCGCCCGGGGGCGGAAAGAACCACCCGCCCGGGAACAGAACGAGCGGCCCGCCCGCGCCCCCGGCTGGGCGCCTCCGAGAACGCGGTGCCGGGAACCCGTGGAATGCGGCGCCCGACACCCCGACACCCGGACACCCCCGCGCCCTGGGAACCGGCCCCGGGAGTTCGTGTTGGCGGGGCTGGGGTCCCCGGACACCCCCCGGGAACCGGCCCCGGGAGCTCGTGTTGGCGGGGCTGGGGTCCCCGGACACCCCCGCGCCCCGGGAACCAGCGGAACACGGGATCCTCGGAATACTGCGCGCCCGGGCGCCGTTGAGACACGTATCCGACGAAAGGGCGCGCCCATGACGACCCCCGCAACCGGCACCGGCACCGGGAAAGCGGACAGCGCTGCGCGCTCCCGCCTCGTGCGCCGCGCCGTCGAGATCCTCTGCTCCGAGCAGGGCACCGAGCCCCCGGCCGACCTGGACCCCGGAGCCCAGCGCGCCCTGCTCCGCGCCCTGATGAACACCCGTGAACCCAGCCCCCTCGACCCGGAGTACCTCGAGGTGGAGGGCGCCATCCTCGACGCGGAGGCACGGGCGCGGGGAACCGCCTCGTGGGAAGACGCCGAGGCCTCCCCCATCCACCCGCGCCTTGCCCTGTGGCGCGGGGACATCACCCGCCTGGCAGTCGACGCCATCGTCAACGCCGCGAACTCCGCCCTACTGGGGTGCAGGGTCCCGGGCCACGCCTGCATCGACAACGCGATCCACTCCGCCGCCGGGCTCCAGCTGCGCGAGGCGTGCGCGCGCATCATGGCCCTGCGGCGGGCGGCCGGACTCGGCCCGGAGCCCACAGGCGGGGCCGAGATCACCCCGGGCTTCCACTTGCCCGCCCGCCACGTCCTGCACACGGTGGGGCCCATCGTCTCCGGGCGGCTCACCGACGCGCACCGCGCGGCCCTCGCCTCGTCGTACCGGTCCTGCCTCGGCCTGGCCGCCTCCCACGGCCTGCGGACGGTGGCGCTGTGCTGCGTGTCCACCGGGGTCTTCGGGTTCCCACAGGACGAGGCCGCGCGCATCGCAGTGTCCACGACCGCCGCGTTCCTGGACTCCGCCGCGCCCGGAGCCTCCCGCATGCGCGTGGTCTTCGACGTGTTCGGCGCGCGCGACGAGGAACTCTACCGGAGGGAGCTGGGACTGTGAGCGCGAACGGACCGGGGCAGCGGCTTCCAGGACCGCGCGCTCGATTGACGGTGCGCTGACCGCCTCGATCCCGAGGAGGCACTGTGCGCCGTGGGGCATGAGCGCGGCGGCAAACCCGCCCCCGGCGTCGGCCCGGACCCGGGGCCAACGGCAGAACAGTGCCGTTATGGGGCTCACCCCCGTGGCTGGAACCCGTTAGCCTAGTGGCATGGCGCTCTTGAAAGACCCCCGGGGGATCCTCACCTTCACCTTCCGCTACCTGGCGCTCCACGTGGCTTTCCTGATCGGGCTCCCCATCTCCAGGGAGATGGACGTCCTTCTGTTCTACTTCTTCGGCTTCATGGGCTTCTTCACCTTCATCCAGGTGCTGGTGTCCATCTCCCAGAAGTTCCTCGTCCACGGCGGCGTATTGAAATTCGTGGCGGTCCTTTGCGCGATCGCCACGGATGTGCCAATCCTATGGTACTTCGGCTGGGTACTGAAGGGATTGTTCCCCGGCGGCAACGATTGGTCCTTCGTGCTCAACTGGATGCCCTTCCACTTCGGCGCCGCGTTCGCGGCCTGGGGACTGCGGGAGCTCATCCACATGTTGAGCTCACAACGCACCAACCATCCAGGGCTGCCCAGATGAGTCGGGCGGCGCCCGCGGCCGCCGTTGTCGGCGCTCGAACACGGGATCCCGAGGCCCCGCGGTTCTCGCGGCGGAGAACGGACGCCGTGCCGCAGCACTGGGCCAGACGATCAGTCGAACACCCGCATATCGGCGCGGCCCCTGAGGGGCTCACCCCCGTGGCTGGAACCCGTTAGCCTAGTGGCATGGCACGTGTGAAAGACCCCCGGGGGATCCTCACCTTCATCTTCCGCTACCTGGTGCTCCACGTGGTGTTCCTGCTCGGGCTCCCCTACTCCTTGGGCGTGGGCCTCGCCTTGTTCTACTTCTTCGGCTTCATGGGCTTCTTCACCTTCATCCAGGTGCTGGCGTCCATCTCCCAGAAGTTCCTCGACCACGCCGGAGCGTGGAAAGCCGTGGTGATCATGGGGGCCATGGCCTCCGATGTGGCGGTCCTATGGTGGTTGGGGCGGATGCTGGGGGGCCTGTTCAGCGGTTCCGACTGGGAGTTCGTGGTCAGCTGGCTCCCCTTACATTTCCTTGCCGCGTTCCTGGCTTGGGGGCTGCGCGAGATCATCCACGCGGTGAAAACGGGAGGAACCGCCGAGCCCAGGAACCCGAGTGGTCCCATCATTCCGAGTCGTCCCATCGATCCGCGTGCTTCCGTCGATCCGGGTGGTCCCGCAGATCCCGGTGGTCCCGCCGATCCGGGTGGTTCCACGAGCCCCAGCAGTTCCGAAGACGCAGATGCCCCGACGGGCGGCCCCGCGAGCATAGACGCAAATACCGACGACCGGTGAGGCTGTGGGGCGCTGGCGTCACCACCCGCCCAGGTTCATGAACCGTGACACCCAGGCGCGCAGGGCATCGAGTACCCTGGCCTCCTTCTCAGCGCGGCCACCACCCCGGGCGAAGCGCGACATAGGGGGCAGGATGCTCGACAAACCGGTCCCCTCCTCGGAGACGAACCCCTCCGCCAGTGCGCGGTGGGCGAACTCGCTGGCGTTCTCGCGCAGGTTCTCGCGTTCGATGATCCCCTCCAATTCGGCCTCTCGGCGCTCGGCGACGTAGCGCGCGAACTCGGTTGACACGTCCCCGCTCAACGACACGCGCCTGTAGAAGTCCTCTATGAGATCGCGCTTGTCACGCAGTGAAGGGCTGGATTTCAGGGCGCGCGTGATCTCGACGGGAATCTCCACATCGTTGCCGTCCCCTCTGCTTGCCCGGTGCTGCTCGACCAGCATCAGGACGTAGTCGACGTTCACCTCAACCTGTTTGACCAACTCGATCTCGAAGACGAGGTCCCCGTTGATGGGTTCCTTGTCGGCGGCGTCGTGCTGGCGCATCTCCTGGTAGAGGTCCAGGTAGGCGCTGCGGTAGTCCTCGATGTCGCGCGCGGGTTCCCCATGACCCCCCTCGACCCGTATGGTGCCGTCGGCGACCAGTTGGGAGTGGAGCACGTGGACCCGCTGGTAGCGCCGCGGAGTAGTGACCTCAGGCGTGACGCGCGAACCTTGGAGGACGGTGAATTCGCCGCCGACCACCCGGGCGCGGGTGTCGATCCCCCGCTTCGAAAGCACGCAGCGGAAAACAGGGCTGTCCTCCGCCGGGGTACTCTCCTCCTCGCGAGGCAGGGGGTGGGCCTCACGGAACACCTGGACCCCCTGGACAGGAAGTACCGAGCGCATCTGGGTGAAGAATGCCTCCGCGTCGGATTGCTGGGCCTCCGAGAGTGTTCGCTCCTGCGGGATCTGCGCGTTGTCCTTGAGGGGTGCCCGTTTCGCGCACATGGCGACCTCTACTATGCGCGCCTCCAGGTAGCCCCAGTGCCCTTCGTTGAAGGCGTCTTCGCACGAGGAGACCAGGACGGGCCGGTCCATCCGGACACGTTTGCCGTTGCGATGCCGCCCGCTTCCCCGTCGACCAGGAAGAGCTCGATGCGCTTGCCCACCATCGCAGCCAAGCCTTCTTTTCTGGGAATGACAGCAAACGGTCGCGGTAGTACTCGTACTGTTTGCGCCGGACTACGATCTCCGCAGGAAGGCCAGTGGCCTCACTTCCCCTCGCCACATTTTCGTACTACGATAATAGGGTGAGAACGATGAACGGACACCCCGTTTCCGAGGCGCAGATCGACGACTGGGTCGCGGAGGCCGAGCATGGCTACGACGTGGAAGCCCTCCGGCGCCGGGGACGCCCCCGCCGTGGAGACCAACCCGCGCGGACCATCTCGGTGCGCCTCACTGATGATGAGATCGACGGCATCGACCGCTACGCGGATAAGAATGGGGGCACGCGTTCCACGGTGATACGCGACGCCCTGCGCGCCTTCATCTCATGATTTTGAGACCATCGGCACTGAAACACGGGATCTCCGAAGAAGCCGCGGTATTCGCGGCGACGAACGGGTGCCGATTCACGGCTTCGCTTGACGACGACCATCCCCAGCGGGAGTTTCGCCTCGGTTTCGACCAATCCATGCGTTTCCTTGAACTGGTTGTCCTGCGCTGGGACGATCAAACGGAGGAAATCATCCATGCGATGAAAGCGCGCAGAACATACCGGCGCCTACTGGAGTAGGCGCGTCCACTCCCTGCGGCCCGGGCAGCCTCCGCCCTGTCCCACGGAACCCGGCCCCAGCCTCGTCCCCGGATCCGCGGAACCGGGCCCCGCATCCATCCGGCGCATCCCCCTCCCCGCGTGCGCTTCGCATCACTGCGCCCCTCCGCGAGGCGGGCACTCGGGAGCCGACATACAGTCGACAGCCGCAGCCCATTCCCGTGCAGATCAGCCACCCCCATGAGTCTTGAACTGCTCATCATCGTCTGCGTCGCGGCCATCGTGGCGACGGCGGCCGCGGGGCGCCGTTACCGGAACTCGAACACGGGATCCCGAGGCCCCGCGGTTCTCGCGGCGAAGGACGGGCGCCGTGCCGCAGCACTGGGCCAGACGATCAGTCGAACACCGGCATATCGGGACGGCCCCTGACGGGCTCACCCCCGTGGCACGAACCCGTTAGCCTAGTGGCATGGCGCGCGCGAAAGACCCCCGGGGGATCCTCACCTTCATCATCCGCTACCTGTTGCTCCACGTGGCATTCCTGATCGGGCTTCTCCTCTCTGTGAGCGGGGATCTCGTTCTGTTCTACTTCTTCGGCTTCATGGGCTTCTTCACCTTCATCCAGGTGCTGGCGTCCATCTCCCAGAAGTTCCTCGACCACGCCGGAGCGTGGAAAGCCGTGGTGATCATGGGGGCCATGGCCTCCGATGTGGCGGCCCTATGGTGGTTGGGACGGATCCTCTACGGTTTGCTCATTGGTTCCGACTGGGAACTTGTGGCCAGATGGTTGCCCTTCCACTTCATCGCCGCCATCTTCGCCTGGGGATTGCGAGAGATCATCCACGCGGTGAACTCGGGAGGAACCACCAAGCCCAGGGCCCCGGGTAGTCCCGTCGATCCGAGTGGTCCCGCCGATCCCGGTGGTTCCACGAGCCCCAGTGGCTCCGAAGACGCAAACACCCCGACGGACGGCCCCACGGACACGGACCCCAATACCGACAGCCAATGAGGCCGTGGGGTGCTGGCGTCACCGCCCGCCCAGGAGCGGGCAGCCCCGGTCCGGCCTGCCCCAGCGCCCCGCGCGCGTTCGCACCACCACCAGCCTCCGCTGGACGGGCACTCGGGCGCCGTCGTAGAGTCGACAGCCGCAACCCGTTCCCGCGCAGATCGGTCATCCCCATGAGTCTTGAATTGCTCATCATCGTCTGCGTCGCGGCCATCGTGGCGACGGCGCTCACCAACCGTTTCCGCTTGATCGGCCCCGTCATGCTGATCGTCGCTGGCCTGGTGGCCTCGTTCGCGCCGGGCGCCGAGGGCGCGGGACTGCCCAGCGAAGTCGTCCTCACTGTGTTCCTCCCGGTCCTGCTGTACTGGGAGGCGCTGTCCGTCTCGCTCAACGGCATGCGCCGGGCGCTGCGGGGCATCATCCTCTCAGCAACCGTCCTGGTGGTCATCACCTCGGCGATCATCATGGCGGCGGGCCTGGCAATGGGGCTGTCCGCGGGCGCGGCGCTGCTGGTCGGCGCGTGCCTGGGGCCCACCGACGCCACCGCGGTGGCCGCGCTGGGCAAGGGGATCAACCGTTTCGGCCGCACAGTCCTGCAGGCCGAGTCCCTGCTCAACGACGGCACCGCCCTGGCGGTCTTCGCCATCGCCCTGCGGGTCGCCTCCGGGGGCACAGGTGTCAGCGCCGCCTCGGTCGCCTCGGAATTCGCCATCTCGATCGGAGCCGGATTGGGAGTCGGCGTTGTCTGCGGCACGGCCGCAGTGCTGCTGTGGGCGAAATGGAACGCCAGCAGGACCGACGCGATGCTGTCGAACCTGATCGCGCTCACAGTCCCCTTCACCACCTATTTCCTCGCCGAGGAGCTCCAGGGCTCCGGCGTGCTCGCCGTCGTCGCCTGCGGCATCGTCTACTCCCGGTACAACGGGAACGCCAACGACTCCGCCATCCGCCTCGTCGGGATCCCCTTCTGGTCGGTCCTCACCTACCTGATGAACACCGTGCTGTTCATCATGGTGGGACTGTCCCTGCCCGACATCGTCCGCCGCCTCCCCCACCAGGAACTGGTCCGTGGCCTCGTCCTGATTCCGATCATCTACTCAGCGATGGTGGCCGCGCGCTTCGTGGGCCACCACGCCATCATCTTCAGCATCCGGGCCCTGGACCGCCGCCCCCAGCAGCGCGAGCGCCGCACAAACATCCGGGGGCGCCTCGTGTCGACGGTCGCGGGGTTCCGGGGGGCCATCTCCCTGGCGATGGCCCTGTCGATCCCCGGGTCCTTCGGGGGGACCGCCTACGAGGAGCGCGACCTCGTGGTCCTCATCACCGCAGGAGTGACCCTGCTGTCACTGGTCGTCCAGGGGATCGCGCTCCCCCACGTCGTCCGCTGGGCGAATGCGCGCCCCACAGCCGTCCAGCGGCGCGAGGCGGAGGAGTTGGACGAGGAGACGCGCGTGCTGGCAGGGATCATGCGCGACATCGTCGAAGAACTCCCCTCCATGGCCCAGCGGATCGGCGTCGAGGACGGGGAGCTCGTCAACGCGATCCGCGAGTCCTACGGGCGCCGCGAGGAGCGGATGCTCCAGGCCGCCTCCGAGGAGGAGTTCTCCTTCTTCGACGAGGACGAGACCGCCCTGCGTCTGGAGTGCATCGACTTCGCCCGCGCCAGGGTGCTCGAGGCGCGCAACGCCGGGCGCTTGGACGGGGCGACCGCCTCCCTGGCGATCAAACGCCTCGACACCGAGGGCGCACTGCTGGCGGGACCGATCGAGATGGAGTGAGGCCGCCGGAGCTTCCCGCGCGTCGGTTCAGGCCCCCGGTTCCAGCGGGCCCACCACGGCGCTGGCCGCGTCCGAGCACACGCTGAGGCCCGCGTGGCTCAGGGTCACTTGCGCCGTGTCGCCGGGCAGGACCACGGTGACCAGGTCCGCGCTGGCGGTGGAGCACCCGGCCGCGGCAGGGTCGTCGAGCGTGAGGATCGCGTGCGCCGACTCCTGGGGGAGCACTTTGAAGATGTTCCCCGGGTCCTCGCCGTCGCGAATTGCCTCCAAGCCCACGGTCTCGTTCGTCTGCGACGACATGAAGGACACCTGCGGGAAGCCGCTGATGGTGCACTCCTGGCTGCTGCCGTTCCAGAAGGAGATCGTGACCGTGGTGGTCCCGCCGTTCGTCGTCTTCTCCCCCAGGGACGCCTGGAGCTCCTCGGCCGTGCACGGCAGCCCCTCCACGTCGGGGGGCGGCAGGGACGGCGAGGCCGTGGCCGCTCCGGACTGGGGCGCTCCCGTGGCCGGGGGCTGGGCGGTGCCCGAGGCGCCACCGGTCGCGCTCTGCGAACCGGTTCCGCTCTGGGCGGTGCCGCCGGGAGCGCAGGCGCCCAGCGCCACGCAGGCCAGGGCAGCGGTCATCATACGCAGCTTCTTCACCATGTGTCCATCCTAGTCTCCGCGGGGTGCCAGCCACCAGGCCCCTCCCCTGTGGCGCGCCGCCGGGCGACGGCCACCGCTGAGGTGGGGCCCGCTGTCACCTCGCCTGGTACGGGTCGATGTTCGCGTTAGTGGTGTTCGAGCAGGTCTTGCCGGAGAAGTCGACCCCTATGGTGTCGTCCTCGGCGGCGAGCGACACCCAGATCTCCGTGAAGTCCTCCTCCTTGCAGCTCGTCAACGCGGACGGGTCGATGATGAGCAGCGTGGCCACCGCGCTCGCCCCGGGGCCCAGGGAGACCGTGGTGGCCTCCGCGACCCTGCTTGACTCGACGACGGGCCGCCCGATCTGGACCCCGCTGGCCGCGAACACGACGCCCGGGTATCCAGTGAGGGAGCACGGCGCGGAGCCCGTGTTCGTGACGACCAGGTCGACTTTGCGCGTCGCGGCACCCGACGAGGCGTCCTCCTGGGCGTTGACGCTGATGGATCCGGAGGCGCAGGGGCCGCCCGCCTCGGCCGTCCGCCCGTTGGCGGCCGGAGTGGCGGCTGGGGCCGCTCCCCCGCTCGCGGGTTTCGGCGTCAGCGGGGAACATGCGGCCAATCCGATCAGTGCGGCAACACCAATAGTGAGAAACCGAACGGTACGAGAACAATCCATGCGGTCACTGTGCCACATCCCCGGTGGCGCTTCACCTTTCCCGCCAACCACCGCGGCGGGGTGCGGACGGGGCCAGCGCGCAGCCGCAGCGGCCCCGGGGATCCGCGCCCCACCAGTCGCGAGGACCCACGAGGAGCGCATTCTCAGGCCGTCGTCCAGCGCCAACGGACAGCTGCCCTGGAAGCGGCGTTGTGAGGAACCAGCCAGGCGCCCCTGCGCTACTGGCGACGACGGCGCGACATGTCGTCGACGCGCACGCCCTTGACGTCCATGTCGTCCAGGGCGACCACCCGGTCGCGCTTGACCAGGTGGAACCCCAGCCACACGATCAGGAACAGGGGCAGGCCGATGTAGGAGGGCAGGACCTCCATGTACGTCCCCTGCACGAACGCCTCGTAGACCTGGCCGATCATGATGATGATGCACATGGAGAAGGCCAGGATCGGCCCCGCCGGGAAGAAGGGCGAGCGGTAGGGCAGGTCGTCCAGGGAATACCCCTGGCGCACGTAGGCGCGGCGGAAGCGCCAGTGCGCCGCGGCGATGCCCAGCCACATGACGATCCCGGACAGGCCGACGATGTTCACCAGCCATGTGTAGGCGACGCCCTCGCCGACCAGCGCCGTCAGGAATGCGCACCCTCCCATCAGCGCGGTGACGACCATGGCGTTGACCGGCACCCCGTGGGGGCTCACGTAGCTGAACACCTTGGGCGCCTGCCCCACTAGGGCCATGGAGTGCAGCATCCGCGAGGCCGCGTACAGCCCGGAGTTGCCCGCCGACAGGATGGAGGTGAGGATCACGGCGTTCATGATGGCCGCTGCGCCGCCGACGCCCAGGCGCGCGAACACCAGGGTGAAGGGGGACTGGGCGACGTTCGTCTCGCTGGCGGCCAACAGGTTCGGGTCGGTGAAGGGCAGCAGCGTGCCGATGACGGCGATCGCCCCGATGTAGAAGATCATGATGCGCCAGAAGACCGCGCGGATCGACTTGGGCACGTCCTTGTGCGGGTTCTCCGACTCACCCGCGGCGATGCCCACCAGTTCCGTCCCCTGGAACGAGAAGCCTGCGATCATGAACACGGCGACGACGCCCAGGAACCCGTTGTGGAAGGGGCCGTCCTCGAGGGTCCAGTTCGTCAGCCCCGGGTAGGCCGATCCCATCACGCCGAAGATCATGGCGACCCCGGCGATCAGGAAGACGACGACGGTGACCACTTTGATGGTCGCGAACCAGAACTCCGCCTCGCCGTACACGCGGGCGGAGAGCGCGTTGAGCATGACGAGGAACGCCAGGAAGCTCCCTGCCCACACCCACGAGGGCACGGTGGGGAACCAGTAGGACATGACCAGGCCCGAGGCCACCAGGTCGGCGGCGACGGTGATCGCCCAGTTGAACCAGAAGTTCCACCCCATCGCGAAACCGAAGGAGGGGCTGATGAACTTCGTGGCGTAGGTCTGGAAGGAGCCCGCGATCGGCTGGTGGGCGCTCATCTCGCCGAGGGACTGCATGAGGAGCAGGACCATGATCCCGACCGCCGCGTAGGAGACGAGGGCGCCGCCCGGGCCCGCCTTGGACACGGTGGCGCCCGAGGCGACGAACAGGCCGGTGCCGATCGCGCCGCCGATGGCGATCATCCGCATGTGGCGGCCGGAGAGCTTGCGCTTGAGCTGGGTGCTCCTGCCCTCCTTCGAGGCGATGACCTCGTCGATGCTGGGACCGGTGTCTCCTGCTGCGGAGGGTGTGTTCTCACTCATGCCGCGACTCCTGGGTTGTCCGGGCCGTTCCCGGCCCTCGGTGCGCTGCCATTGCTTGGCCCGCCTTTTTCGCTTCCTTGACTGTAGTCCACCGGGAGGGGTTCCGGCACCCCTCCCCACATGGTGGCCGGTCGTTGCGGAACGAGGCGGGCGCCGGGCGACCTCCCGCGCGCCGCACCCGCGGGGCGCTCACACCGAGTGGCGGTGCAGGGCGGCGGCCACCGTCTCCAGGCGGGCCTGGGCCGTCTCCTCCTCGTAGGGCCCCAGGCGCAGATCCTCGACGATCCCGCCATCGACCAGGACCAGCACACGGTCGGCGCGGGCCGCGACGCGCGCGTCGTGGGTGACGACCACCATCGTGGCGCCGGAGGCGTGGACCCGTCCGAACAGATCGAGGATGGAGGTCGCCGCGGAGTAGTTGAGCGCCCCCGTCGGCTCGTCCGCGAAGAGCACCGCGGGGTCGTTGATCAGGGCCCTGCAGATGCCCGCGCGCTGCAACTGCCCTCCCGATACCTCGGTGACGCCGCTCGAGGCGCACTCGCCGATCCCCATCTCCTCCATGAGGGCGCGTCCGCGCCCCACGACCTCCTCGCGCGGGCGCAGCTCCGCCAGGAACCCCGGAAGGACGATGTTGTCCAGCAGGTTCAGGGTCGCCATGAGGTGCGCCTGCTGGAAGACGAAACCGAACTCCGTCAGCCTCAGCGATGCGAGCTCCTTCTCCCCCAGCCCCGTGATCTCTCGTCCGCGCGCCGTGACCGTGCCGGAGTCGGGCCGGTCCATTCCGCTCAGGCAGTGCATCAAGGTCGACTTGCCGGAACCCGACGGGCCCATGATGGCGACGAACTCCCCGTCGGCGATGTCCAGGTCGAGGCCCGCCAGAACGGGCGTCCCGTAGGACTTGTTCAGACGGCGGGCACTCAACGCGGGCGTCGCGCCCCCGGTCGCGTTGCGGCTTGTCGCGGTGGTCATTGGCACTCCTCAGTCGGTGTCGGTCAGGGTCATGGAGGGCAGGGGCCTGAGCGCGAGCCCCACTGCCACGGCGGTGGCGCACAGGACCGCCGCCGGCACCACCACGCCCATCAGCAATGGGTCGGCCAGCAGGTGCAGATCGGGGGCACCGCGGTTCGCGAGGACCAGCCCCACGGCCCGTTCGCCGGCAGTCGCCGCCATCACGACCCCCAGGGCGACCCCGATCACGGCGACGAGGCCGAAGCGCATGAAGTACTGGCCCGCGATGGAGCGCACGGTCGAGCCGAGGGCCCGCAGAACAGCGATCCTCCCGCGCTCCCGGGCGAGGACCAGGACGGAGTAGAGGGCAGTGATGAGGAACGCGAGCCCGAGGGACACCGCGAGGGCCATCGCCGCCAGGACGTCCACTTGCGACTGGGTCGCCCCGAAGAGTTGCGAGGCGTACTCGCCCATTCGGACGATCTGCGCCCCCGGGTGCTCGCGCGCCAGGTCCTCCGCGGCCTCCCCCGCGTCCTCCCCGTCCGCCACGTCCGCGTACATGAGCTGCCACAGCGCGGGAGTGGCGTCGTCGAAGACCGCCTTCGCGGTGAGCCCGTTGTTGGTGATGTCCTGGTACACCCCGACGACCGCGAGATCCCTCTCGCCCTGGGAGCCCTTGACCGTCACTGTCGCGCCGACGGCGGCGCCCGCCTCGGCCGCCTGGCTGTGGGACAGGGCGATCTCCTGGTCGTTCAGGGGAGCGCGCCCCGACATGTAGTTCACCGGGAAGGCGCTGTGGTCCCCGATGTCGATGAGCACTGGCGCCCATGCGCCGTCCTTGTTGCGCATCGTGTAGTCCTTGCGCATGATGACGACTTGCTTGGCGATCCGCGGGTCGGCGGCGAAGTCGTCGGCGATCTCCTCGATGTCCGCGGCGCCTGAGCGGACATCGACCCTCAGATCCGCCTGGCCCACCCCCAGGTACGTCGCGCTGCGGGGGTCGCCGAGGGTCGTCGACACGTTCATGGGCAGCACCGCGGTGAAGGCGCACAGGGCCAGGACTCCCATCAGGAGGGCGTTCGCGGGGCGCAGCGCCTCGCGAACCCCGAGCCACGCGTGCGGGCCGAGCAGACGGGCGCGCGAGAGCCTCCACCGGAGGCGCGGGCGCCCCGCGCCTCCACTGGTCCCGCTGCGCAGCGCCTCAACGGCACTGATCCTGCCCATTCGGCGCAGGACCAACCACGCGGAGCCGACGACCACCGCCACCAAGCCCGCCGCCACGAGAACGGGCACCACGGCGCCGCCCGCCGTCGTCGGCGGCGTGCCGAGGTACACGGTGGTCGGCGCCAGCAGGGACGAGGCCAGCGGATGGGACAGCGCGTAGCCGGCGCAGCCGCCCGTTGAGGCGATGACCGCGTACTTGAGCGAGTAGAGGCGCCGGATGCCCGCCTGGGGGGCGCCGATCGCCTTGAGGACCGCCACCTGGGGCAAGTCCGCCTCCAGGGCGGCCAGGACCGTGTAGCGCAGCGCCAGCACCGCAACGGCGGCGAGCACTCCGGCCACCACCAGCGCGACTGCGGCGATCAGCATCGTGGACAACGCGTTCATCAGCTGGATCTGCGCCGCAGTCACCGCGATCCCCGTGCTGGGGAGCCCAGCGGCCTTGTACTGCTCGCTGACGGCGGCGGCGCTGGCCCCGTCGGCCAAGTCGAACTCGATGAGGTACTCGACTTCTCCGATGTGCTCGTCCAACGAGGAGAAGTCCTCGGGGTTGACGACCAGCCGCTTGGAGGGGACCATCGCGGCGTTCATCTGCGCGTCGCGGAGGAAACCTGCCACGCGCAAGTCGATCCGCCACTCCCCCGTGTCCACCGTGACCATGTCCCCGGCCTGGGCGAGGCCCGCCGCCTTGTAGTGGACCGGCAGGTAGACCTGCCCAGGACCGGGCAGCACGCGGTCGCCGTTCTCGTTGAGCAGCAGATCGATGTGCTCGGGCGCGGTGACGAAGGCGGGCTCCAGGTACGAGGAGGCCTGCACTGCCCCTCCGATGGAGAGCTGCGCCCTGGGGACCGGCAGTGTCCGCATGACCATGTGGTCCTCGACGTCCGCGCGCGAGTCCGCCCATTGCGCGATCGCGCGGGAGTCCGCCTCGCCGGTGTGCATCTGGACGAGATCGGGGACCCTGGCGCGCTCCGAAAGGCGGTCCGCCGCACTGACCGTGTCGATGATGAGCGAGGCGCTCGCGGAGGCGAGTGCCACCGCCAGCGTGACGAGGCCGACCAGCACTGCGGCCACCGCGCGCCCGCGGGCGAGATCGGCTTTCAGGAGTCTGAGCAGCACTGGGGCGCCTCCGCATCGGTGTGGGGGATCGGCTGGGGGCCGCCGGACGCCATGGAGGCGAAAGTCCCGGGCTCGCAGCCGAGCAGGGTCTCCGCCGCGTGGACGAGCCCGCGGGTCCGCCGCGCCAGCTCGTCGTGGTCGCCGGTGAAAATGCCCTCGTCCAGCAGCATCCCCGCACTGGTGAGGAGGATCTCGACGGTCTCGCGCGGGTGGGGGGTGGAGAAGACGCCTTCCACGATCCCCTGTTCGACGACATCGGTGAGAACGGGCGCGAGGGCCCGGACCATCTCGACGATGGTGAGTATGTGGAACTGCGCGTTGCCGCTGGCGTGGAGCTCCTCGGCGAGTTCCCGCTCGGGCTGATCGACCCGGCTGGCGGCCACCACTGCCGCGAACTTGCCGATCGCGCCGCCCGGCCCTTCGGCGACGGCCCTGGCGGCCGAGGCGGCCCGCTGGGTCGTCCTGCCGATGATGGCCCGCAGGATCTCGTCCTTGGAGGAGAAATGGTAGTAAAGGGTGCCTTTCGCGATCCCGATCTCGGCGATGATGTCCTCGACGGACGTGTTCTGGAAGCCCTTGGCGATGAACAGGCGCTGCGCCGTGTCGAGGATCTCCGCGCGGCGCGACGGGGCCGCTTTGGTGGAACGGGGTTTGGGTGCCATATCTGCTCCCTACTCGGGCGCGTCGAGCGCTCTGGGACGACTTAACCGACCGACCGTCAGTCGATAACGGTCACCGTACTCCCCTTCCCCTTTCGTGTCAACGCCCTTCCCGCACCCCCGACGAGGCGCGCCCGGACCTGTTGCGCCTCTCTCCACCGGCGTCCCGTCTCCGACGGGACGCGGCTGGCCCTGCGGAAGCAGGCGGGGCGCGGCCCGCGATCCGACAGCGCGCCCGCCCGGATGAGCGCAATACGCTGGCGGGGGCGGGGGCCGTAGTCCCCGCCCCCGCCGTATGGGCCGCTCCGCCGCACCGGGCCGCGATGGGGCGCCCGGCACACCGATCAGGATGGCACTGGCGCGGATCAGCGCCCCCTACTGGTAGGGGTTCGTCGTCCCCGCCTGGTACGGGTTGGTCCCTCCTGGCTGGTACAAGCGGCTCTCCCCTCCCGTCTGCGCCGACTGCGCCGGACCGCCCGCTCCTGGCTGGGAGCCCGCGGCTCCGCCTTGGGGCTTCTTCAGCCCCAGGGCCTGGAGCACAGTCGCGACCACCATGAGCAGCATGGAGAACAACCCGATGTACCAACCGTATGAAAGAGTGAAAACAGCCAAGCCGTTCCTCGCCGTGACTACCCAGATCGCGACAACCGCTATGTCCACGGCCGCCACGCCGCCGAGGACCACCGAGGCGATGAGTGCCCACCGCTTCTTCAGGAACCACGAGGCCAGGGCCACTACCACGACCGGGACGGTGCCGATCATCAGAACAGTGCCCTGCAACACGCCGAAAAGGGGCAGTTTGACGTCCTCGTGGGCGAGGTAGGGAAGGAAAACGCTGCCGATCGCAACCGCTGAGGCGACGAGCAGGCCGAGGAACGCGATCAGCCGACGCCCCGAGCCCCCTTTGTCCGCAGTCGTGCCCCGCGTCCCCTGCCCCTGCGGACCGGCCGACCAGTCGGATGAGTACTGGCCGCTGTAGGAAGGCGCCTGCGGGTTCGCCCCCTGGGGGTTCCACTGGCCCTCTCCGAACTGTGGAGCGCGGGCCTCCGCCGACTGCGGCTGCCACGGCTCCCTCTGCCCCTGCGGGGCCGCGAAGGATGCCTGCGGCTCCTGAGGACGCGGTGAGTCCTGCGAGGCCTGGGCGTGCCCGTCGGGCTGCGCCCCCCATACGGGCTGCGGTTCCGAGTGGGGCAGGGCCCCCGATGCCCCGGCCCACGGATCCTGAGCGGCCCCGGGGCCGCTGGGCGCCTGGGGCTGCGCGCCAGAGTGCGCCCCAGCATCGGCCTGCGCCTGCGCGTCGGACTGGGTCCCCCAGGCGGGTTCCGGCTTCGCGGGGGGCTCGGCCGCCGGCGCCTCCGCCTGCGGTTCCTG
This sequence comes from Pauljensenia hongkongensis, assembly GCF_001746855.1. Lineage (GTDB taxonomy): Bacteria > Actinomycetota > Actinomycetes > Actinomycetales > Actinomycetaceae > Pauljensenia > Pauljensenia hongkongensis. The sequence continues at coordinate 596,393 of NZ_CP017298.1, forward strand.
GGCGGCCCAGGGCTCGCCGGGAGCCTGGGCCTGCGTGTCGGACTGGGCCCCAGCACCAGTCTGCACTTGATCCTCGGACTGCGCCCCAGCACCAGTCTGCGCTTGATCCTCGGACTGCGCCCCAGCACCGGCCTGCACCTGCGCGTCGGACTGGGTCCCCCAGGCGGGTTCCGGCTTCGCGGGGGGCTCGGCCGCCGGCGCCTCCGCCTGCGGTTCCTGGGCGGCCCAGGGCTCGCCGGGAGTCTGCGCCTGCGCGTCGGAGTGCGCCCCCACATCGGCCCCAGCCTGCCCACCGGGCTGGGCGCCCCACGCGGGCTGGGGCTCCGCGACCGGCTGGATCCGCGCACCGGGCTGGCCCCACTGACCCTGAACGGGCTGAACCTGCCCACCCGGCTGGCCCCACTGACCCTGGACCGGCTGAACCTGCCCACCCGGCTGGCCCCACTGACCCTGGACCGG
>NZ_CP017298.1:596901-598337 GCF_001746855.1 Pauljensenia hongkongensis
CTGAACCTGCCCACCCGGCTGGCCCCACTGACCCTGAACGGGCTGAACCTGCCCACCCGGCTGGCCCCACTGACCCTGGACCGGCTGAACCTGCCCACCGGGGTGCTGTGCCTGGATCCACGCGACCAGAGCGGGGTAGACGGAGGGGTGCCGCACGACGAACGGGTGCAGGTCCGGACGGGCCTGGGCGATGATCGCCAGGTCATTGGCCGTCAGGCCCGGGTTCGCCATATCGCTGGCCTGCAGCCGCGACGGATCGATCATGATCGTGTAACTCCTTTCGCGCCCCGGCGGTGCTGCGCTGTATGCCTGCGCCGACGCCACCGATGCCACCCCCATCCTAGCCTCACCGCCGCTGCGGGTGAACGCGCCCCTTTACTGCGCAGCACCCGTACTACTGCGCAGCACCCGTACGGCCCTCCGGGCTCCGCTAGACTAGTGCGATGAACGCACCCGACCCGGCACTACGAACACCAGCGATGACGCGGATCCTCCACAATCCCAACGCCCGGTTCGCCCTGTCCCTCATCCCCGCCACGATCGTGCTCGCACTCGTCGTCGAAGCAGTCCAACCCGGCGCCCCCATGTGGCTCGTCGGCGGAGTCGCCGGAGCCATGGGGTACCTGCTGCGGCGCCTCACCCAGCCCCGCGCGCCCAAGCACGACAGGATGGCCGAGGAGGGCACCGCCTCGTGAACCCCTACCTCACTGAGATCGCGTGGATGGTGCTGGCGCTCGTGCTGTCCACCCTGATCGGGCTCGAGCGCCAGATCCGCGGAAAAAGCGCGGGCATCCGCACGCAGGCCATTGTGGGGCTCACCGCGGCGCTCATGGTCCTCGTGTCCAAGTACGGCTTCCAAGACGTCCTCGCCGACGGCATCACCCGTTTCGACCCGTCCCGCGTCGCCTCGCAGATCGTGTCCGGCATCGGTTTCCTGGGGGCGGGCATCATCCTCACGCGCCACGGAGCGATCCGCGGCCTGACGACGGCGGCCACCATCTGGGAGACCGCGGCGGTAGGCATGGCGTGCGGAGCGGGCCTGTGGTGGCTCGCGGTCGCGGGCACCGCGTTGCACTTCCTGATCGTCCTGGTGATGAGCCCGGTCATTCAGCGCATCACGAAGCGCGCGCGGGGGAGCAAGACGGTGGTCGCCGTCCGCTACTGGCCCGGCCACGGGATGGTGGCCGAGCTCCTGCAGCAGGTGGGCGCCCTCGGCTGGCAGGTCCACCGCCTCTCCTCGCACGCGGACGGCAAGGACAGCCCCACGGTGGCCCGCCTCGTCGTGTCCACCGCGCAGCCACTGGCGACATCCGCGCTGGTCGCCTCGCTGGTCGATCTGGAGGGGGTGCTCGGCGTCGAAGTCGTCGAGGACGACGAGGAGTGACGCCCGGCCGGGCAGTCGACCTCCGGCGGCGCCCGCCCTGGAGGCCTCGCGC
>NZ_CP017298.1:598387-659270 GCF_001746855.1 Pauljensenia hongkongensis
CCTGCCCCGGCCGCCCACGCCTCGAGGGCCTCCGCGAGGCGCACCGTGTCGGTTTCGGCCGGGATGTGGAGGAAACCCGCCGTGCCCCCGTGGGCTGCCGTGGCGGCCAGCGCCGCGTAGAACACGGAATTGCACACGAAGGTGCCCGCGCTCCACGACTCCTCCGCCTCGAATCCCGCCGATCGCAACCCGGTGAGGAGCGCCCGCCAGTCGATCGACGCGAATAGCCCGTCGGGCCCAGAGGGGTCGATGGGCTCGTGGTCGCATGACAGCCCGTCGTTGTCCGTGCCCGTGCGCTCGTTGACGGCGACGCGCTCCACGCACAGGGGCCGACGGGACGCCGCGAGGCCGACGCAGAGGACCGCGCGCGGCCTGATCCGCTCGACGAGGCCGCGCACGAGGCGGGGGCCCGCCTCGAAGCCCACGGGCAGCAGGGCGGTGGCGATCCGGGGCGGCCGACGGGCGCTGAGGCGCTCGATGAGGAGTTGCGAGGGATTGACGGCGTGGGGGCCGAAGGGCCCGAAGCCCGTGAGGAGAACATCCGCGTCCATGGGGGCACATTACCAAGACCCGTGCGGCGGACCGCGGGCGGCGCGGGGTCTGGGCGCGGCCTCGCCCCGGGATGTGGACGCCGACGGGCGCATGGCAAGGTCCGTGGGCATGTGACCTGGTCCGCTCAGGAAGTCTCCCTGGCCGCAAGTCTGTTCGGCGTCTCCGTTGACGCTCTGATGCCGCGCCCGGACGGGGCGGGGGGCTGGGTGCCGGCGGCGTACGTGCCGGGCACGCGGAAGGGCCCGGTCTCGGTTGAGACCGGGCCCTCTGGGTTGGTAGCGGGGACAGGATTTGAACCTGCGACCTCCGGGTTATGAGCCCGGCGAGCTACCGAACTGCTCCACCCCGCGTCGGCCCTACCGAGTTTAGCGTACGGGCACGGGGGGCACAAACTGAACGCGGTGATGTGGGTCCTAACAGCGCGCGGGCACTGCTCCAGCGGGGCGCGGCCGCGGGTTCAGCGCGACGGGCACGGGCGCTCCCGTCACTCCTGGGGCCCTTAAGGGGTTCGCGGCGGGTACTGGCGGCCGCCCGGGGACTGGAAGCCCTGCGCACCCCCCGGGTACTGGCCGTCACTGGGGGACTGGAAGCCCTGGCCCCCACCCGGGTGCTGGCCGAAGCCCTGAGCCGGCACAGGATAGGCGCCCTGCCCGGTCGGGGGGAACTGCCCGCCGGTGGAGCCGTAGGGCGCCATTGCGCCATGGGCCGGCACGGCGCCGCTGGGGCGTCCGTCGGGAACCGCCAGGCAGATCGCGCAGGCGATGCCGACCATGTTCAGCACCCACAGCACCATCGCCCGTATGAAGAAGTAGGCGTCCAACTCAGCCGGCGGCGGGAGGAAAACCTGGTACCAGTCCCCTCCGAAGTAGACCTGGTTCAAAGGGGCGAGCAGCAACGCCACCACGAGGTAGGCGCCGACGAGCGCGTAACGGACGGCGCTACCGCGCCGCGCCAGGAAGACCGCCGCCAGAACGATCAAGACGGCCCTGAGGGCGACCCACAACCAGGCCGCCCAGTGGAGCAGCGTCGCGCCGAACAGGCTCAGATCCTCGAAGTTCCACGGGACGAACTGGTTGAGGAGCAGGCACGCCTCGACGACGAGGATCGTTCCCGCGCACGCGCGCGCACGGGGCGAGGCGAACGCGCCCGGGCGGGCGCCCTGCTGGACGGGCGCGCCCGGCGCCGCCAATCCGTACTGGTAGGGCGCGCCTTGGGGAGGGTCGAACTGGCGAGGCGCCCCTTGGGGAGGGGCGAACTGGTAGGGCGCCCCTTGGGGGACGGACGACTGCTGCGCCCCGCCGGAATTGAGATCCGCGGAGTACGGGCCTTGGGGAGCGGTCATAGTGCTCCTTCCACTGAGTTGAGGGTTCAGCACTGCATGTGCTCTGCACCATAGTAGCAAGCCGCTGCTGACTGAACCGCATTGCCCCGCCCCGTCGACGGCGGTGGCCCCCGCCTCGACTGGGCGGGGGCCACCGGGGGCGGTGCTCTGCTCTAGGAGCCGGACTGCCCCCCGCCTGGAGCGGCGCTCGGGCTCGGAGCGGGCGCGCCCGCGGCGGCCTGGGCGGCCTCGGCGCGGTTCAGCGCGTCCTTCAAACGGTTCTGGGCCTCGCCGTAGGCGCTCCAATCGCCCCTGCTCATGGCCGACTCGGCGTCCCGCATCGCCGCGGAGGCGTCGGCGAGCGCCTGGGCCACCGTGGGCGTGCGGGGCTGCGCCGTGGAACCGGACTGGGCGCCGGACTGCGATCCGTCGCCGCCGCCCCCGCCGCCCGGCGACGGCCTCGTCGAGGACCCGTCGTCGGAGATCAGCTGCTTGAGCGACTCCTCCAACGTGGAGGCGAAGCCCACCTTGTCGCCGAAGGCGGTGAGCACCGAGCGGAGCACCGGGTACGAGGCGCTCCCCGTCCCCTGCACGTACACGGGCTGGACGTAGAGCAGGCCGCCGCCGACGGGCAGTGTGAGCAGGTTGCCCCTGATGACCGTCGAGTCGGCCTGGTTGAGCAGGTTGAGCTGCGTGGCGATCTTCTCGTCGGAGTCGTACTTGTTCTGCACCTGCCCGGGGCCTGGCACAGTGGTCGACGACGGCAGCGCCAGCAGCCTCAGTTTCCCGTAGCCCTCGCGCACCACGCCCGGCTGGGAGCCGGTCTCCGAATCGACTGCCAGGAAGCCGGCCATCGCCTCGCGCCGTCCCTCGCCGCCGCCTCCGGGCACGAACACGCTGGTGAGCGAGAACTCAGCGCTCTCCTGGCCCGGCATCTGCATGGTGAGGTAGTACGGCGGCTGCAGCGAAGTCGAGGCGGGCGCCTGCGAAGCGGCGGCCTGGGCCTGGGAGGCGCCGATCGTGGAGGTCTCCTCGGCCAGGCGCCACCTGTCGCCGCCCGCGTAGAAGCCGGCCGCGTCGGTCACGTGGTAGGTGGCCAGCAGGTTGCGCTGCACCTTGAACATGTCCTCCGGGTAGCGCAGGTGGCTCATGAGGTCGCCGGAGACGCTGGCGATGGGCTCGACCGACCCCGGGTAGATCTTCTCCCAGGTCTTGAGGATCGGGTCCTTGTCGTCCCAGCGGAACAGCCGCACGGAGCCGTCGTAGGCGTCGACGACGGCCTTGACGGAGTTGCGCATGTAGTTGATCTTGTTGGCCTGGACGTACTGCCCGACCTGCGTGGCCTGGGAGTCCACCGTCGCGTCGGACAGGGACTCGTGCTGCGAGTACGGGTACTGGTTGGTCGTCGTGTACGCGTCGACCACCCACACGAGGCGCTTGGGGGTCAAGGCGTCGTCGTCCATGTCGACCACCGCCGGGTAGGCGGACTGCTCGAGGGTCAGATAGGGGGCGACCTTGGCCACCCGCTGGAGGGGGTCGCGGTCGTAGAGGATCTGGGACGCCTCGTTGGTCTGCGAGGAGAAGAACAGGTCGGTGGAGCCGAACTTGATGGCGTAGAGGAGCTTGTTCCACACGTTGCCCACCGAGGGCCCGCCGTTGCCGGTGAAGGTCGTGGAGACCTGGCCGCCGACCGCGGTGTCGTCCGGGTAGTCGAGCTCCTGGGGCTCGGATCCCTCGGGCGCTCCGACGATCGAGTAGTCGGGCGCGTTGGGGCTGAAGTAGACGCGCTCCTCGTAGTCGCCCATCTCGCCGACCGAGGGAACGGACTGCTCCCAGTAGGAGGGCAGGCCGTCGCTGGTGAGCTGGTTGCCGTAGGCCGCGATCGCCCCGTACCCGTGGGTGTACACGGTGTGCTGGTTCACCCAGGTCTGCTGTTCGGCGGACAGGCCCGCCAGGTTGAGCTCGCGCACGGAGACCACTGTGTCGCGGCGCTCGCCGCCCACGTTGTAGCGGTCGACCTTCATCCCCGAGTTGAAGCCGTAGTACAGGCGGGACTGCTGCAGCTGCTGAACGGTCTTGGTGATGACCTTCGGGTCGAGCAGGCGCACCTGGCCGGTGAGGGCGTCGTTGTCGAACTGCCCCGCCGAGGCGGTCGTCGCCGCGTCGTAGTTGGTCTGGTAGTCCACGTCGTCCAGGCCGTACGCCTCCAGAGTCGCGTCGATGTTGCGCTGGATGTAGGGGGCCTCCAGAGTCCGCTGGTTGGGGCGCACCCGGAACTGCTGGATGAGGGCGGGGTAGGCCATCCCCAGGACCAGGGCGGCCACGACGGTCACCGCGATGCCCGACCCGGGCAGGCGCCACGTCCCGCGGTAGGCGGCGACCACGAAGAGGACGGCGACCAGCACGGAGATCACCGCCAGGATCGAGTGCGCGGGCAGCGTCGCGTTGATGTCGGAGTACATGGCCCCGTCGATGTTCATGCTGGAGCTCGTGCTGGTGAGCAGCTCGTAGCGGCCCAGCCAGTAGTTCGCGCCGATCAGCAGGGAGACGGCGGCGGCCAGCATGCCCGTCTGCAGGCGGGCGGGCTTGGAGGCGTGGGGGCGGGGGGCCAGTCGGACGGTGCCGTACAGGTAGGAGACGACCAGGCTCGCCACCAGGCAGATCACGGCGGCGCTCATCAGGAAGGACACCAGGACCTTCAGGGCCGGCAGGGTGAAGACGAAGAAGGAGATGTCGAGGCCGAACTCGGGGTCGACGCGGTCGAAGGACGAGCCGTTGACGAACTGCAGGAGGGTCTGCCAGTTAGAGGCCATGCGCGCCCCGGCGGTGAAGCCGAAGAACAGGGCGACGCCCCAGAACGCGAGCTTGCGGACCGGCGCGAGCGCCTTCTGGTAGGCCCGCAGCGACGCGGCGGCCTCCCCCCGCGTCGACGCCTCGCGGTGCTTGTAGGCGTGGGCCATCGACAGGTAAACGACGGCCGTCATCGCGCCGAAGCCCACCAGGAACAGCCCGATGTGGGCGCCCCACTGGGTGAGGAGCACCCGCGTCGCGCGCATCTGGTTGAACCACAGGACCTCGGTCCACACGATCGAGGCGGCGTAGACGATGCCCGCGATTGCGGCGAGGGCGGCGATGGTGATCCCGAGGGGCCCGACCCTGGGCGCGGACCCCCGCGAGGAGGGGCGGCGCTGGGGCCGGCCGCCTTGGGCGAAGGGGAAGGAGCTCACGGCGTTGTCCTCTCTGTCGACGTGCAGCTCCGCCCAGTCTAGCGGTGCCGGGCAGTCGGGACGGCGGCGGGAGTCACGCTGTCCGTGAGACGATGGGTGCATGAACGGATCCATGACCCCGACGGCCCCCGAGGTCGCGCTGGCCAACGTAGTGGTCGACATCGAGAGGGGCGCCGCCCGCGCGGGCTGGGACCAGGCCCCCACGCTGTACGCGCTGGTCCCCACGGCGCGGCTGCTGGGCGACCCCCTGCTGCCCGACGAGGTGGCCGCCCACCTGCGGTCGGGCTGGGACGGCAGCGACGACCACCTGTCTGCGGTCGTCCAGGAGGACATGGCCGACGACGACCTCGAGGAGGTGCTGGGGCACTTGGCGTGGCCGCCCGAGGTCGCGGGGGCCGCGCTGACCGTCGAGCGCGTCGTCGTCCCCCCGGAGGTGGAGGCCCAGGCGCCCGAGGATCCGGAGGCCGCGATCGAGTTCGTGTCCAACCACCCCTCCCGCACGGAAGTGCGCCTGGCCGTCGGCGTCCTGCGCAGCGGGGAGTCGTGGTGCGCGCTGCGCATGCGCCCCTTCGACTCCGACGACAAGGTGGGCCAGGGGTCGGTGCTGGTCCCGGCCCTCGTCGATGCGCTGCGCGTCTCCTTGGAGCCGGACGAGGCGCCGGCCTCGTAAACCGCGGGCCCGGAGCAGGCGCCGGCCTCGTATGACCGCTCAGCAGGGCCGCCCGTCTCACCACGTGGCCAAGTTCCCACGTGATGGGCGCCCGACGGGGTAGTCTAGGCGTATTCCAATTCTTTGACGATTTCTTGGGAGCGGCAATGAAGTTCGGTTTCGTCGGCACCGGGGCGATGGTGAGCGCCATCGTCCGGGGGGCAGCCGCGGCCGGATTCAACGCCTCCGACTTCGTCCTCTCGAACCGCACGCCCCAGGACGCGAAAGCCCTGGCCGACGAGGTGGGCGCCACGACCGCCCGCTCCAACGGCTCCCTGGCCCACCAGGTCGACGTACTGGTGCTGGGCGTCAAGCCCGCCGTCCAGCCCGGGGTCATCGAGCAGATCGCCCACATCGTGCGCGAGCGCCCGGAGATGTGCGTCGTCTCGCTGGCCGCGGGGCGGACCCTGGACGCGATCCTCGAGGACTTCGGCGCATGCGTGCCCCTGGTGCGCGTCATGCCCAACGTCGCGGCGCAGATCGGGCAGTCCATGAGCGCCCTGTGCTCCGTGGGGGCCGCCGACGACCAGGTCGCCGCGGTGCGCCGACTGATGGACGCCGTGGGCCGCACCGTCGTCATCGACGAGAAACTGTTCCCCGTTTTCCAGTCCTTGGCCAGTTGCTCGCCCGCGTGGTTGTTCCAGGTCATCGACAGTCTGGCCCGTGCTGGAGTGAAGCACGGCCTCCCCAAGGACATCGCCGTGCGGGTCGTCGCACAGGCGATGGCGGGTTCGGCCTCCCTGGTGCTCGCAGCATCGGAGGAGGGGCGCGTGCCCGCCCAACTCATCGACCAGGTGTGCTCGCCCGGCGGCACGACAATCGCAGGATTGCTCGCCGCCGAGGAAGGTGGTTTGTCGGCTTCGCTGGTAGGCGCTGTCGACGCATCCATCCACGCCGATTCCCATCTCGGCTGACCCCGCTCCCAGCGGGCATCCCTGCGGGCCGCGCGCCCGCCGGGCACCACCCCAGCGCACCGCCGCACCTCCTCCCCGTCCATGGGAGTCCCCAGCGGTCCGGTTGCGCCCCCTCCCATCACAGGAATAGTCATGTTGATCTTCAACGCGGTTGTCATCTCCGTGCTCGTGATGCTGGTCCTCTCGATCGCCCGCGTGCACGTCGTCATCTCATTGTTCATCGCCTCACTGGTGGGCGGCCTGGTCTCCGGCATGGGCTTGTCGGCGACGATGGTGGCCTTCCAAGAGGGCCTCGCCGGGGGCGCGAAGATCGCCCTCTCCTACGCGCTGCTGGGCGCGTTCGCCATGGCCGTCGCCCACTCGGGCCTGCCGCGGCTGCTGGCCAATTGGATCATCGTCCGGATGAAGAACGCCGACGAGTCCAACCAGGCCAGGATCGCCCGCAACGCCAAATGGGGGATCCTGTGCGGCGTGATCGCCATGGGCATCATGAGCCAGAACCTCATCCCCATCCACATCGCGTTCATCCCCCTGCTGATCCCACCGCTCATCGGCGTGATGAACCGGCTGGGGCTCGACCGCCGGGCCGTGGCGTGCGCGATCACCTTCGGCATCGTCACGACGTACATGTTCCTGCCCGTGGGCTTCGGGCGGATCTTCTTGCACGACATCCTCTACAAGAACATCATCGAGGCGGGCCTGGACGTGTCCGGGGTGAATCCGACTGCCGCTATGGCGATCCCGGCGGCCTCGATGCTGGTGGGCTGCCTCATCGCGCTGCTCATCTCCTACCGGGGGCGCCGCGAGTACGAGGACCGCAGTGACTCCTTCGGGCGCCCGGCCGACGAGCCCATCGACATGAAGCGCGTGTGGGCGGCTCTGGCGGCCCTCGTCCTGTGCTTCGCCATCCAGACGTGGCTGACGCTGATCGAGTCCGAGGCCGATCCCCTGCTGATGGGCGCCATCGTGGGCCTGTGCGTGATGCTGTCGATGCGCGTGGTTCCCTGGCAGCAGGCGAACGACATCTTCAGCACCGGCATGAAGATGATGGCGATGATCGGGCTCATCATGATCTCCGCACAGGGCTACGCCTCGGTCCTGAAGGCGTCCGGCCAGATCGAGCCCCTCGTCACCGGCACGGCCGCCATGTTCTCGGGGTCGAAGGCGCTGGCGGCGTTCGTGATGCTGCTGGTCGGTCTCATCATCACGATGGGCATCGGGTCGTCCTTCTCGACCCTGCCGATCATCTCGGCGATCTACGTGCCCCTGTGCGTGACGCTGGGCTTCTCCCCCATTGCGACGGTGGCGATCATCGGCACCGCGGGGGCGCTGGGCGACGCGGGCTCACCGGCCTCGGACTCGACGCTGGGACCGACGACCGGTCTCAACGTGGACGGCCAGCACGACCACATGCGCGACACGGTGATCCCCACGTTCATCCACTACAACATCCCGCTCCTGGCCGGAGGCTGGATCGCCGCGATGGTCCTGTGACTCCTTCCCCCGTCCCGGCCCGCGCCGGGGCGGGGGAACCGCAGTCAGCGGCGCCGGGGCCGACGAGATCGACGAGGCCGGGGCCGACGAGTGCGCTCATGCGCTGTGGCCGACGACCAGCACCGCCCTGTTGCCCTCCTCCTCCGTCCACACGCCCGCGTCCCATAAGTCCTGTCCCCTCAGCGCCAGGGTGTCGGTCTCCACCCATGACTCGCCGAACTGCTCGTCGGTCCAGGGGTCGTGGACGAGCACGTGGTCCCCGACCGCACCCCACGCCAGGATCCAGTGCGGCATGGTCTCCCCGTTGAGGGAGGCTAGGTCGACGAGCACCACGACGCGCCGCCCGGCCGCCAGCGCCCGCGCGAGGTCCTGGGGAGCGGGCTCGCGGTACTCCCACGTGACCCCGAGGGCGCGCGCCTGGTCGACGTGCTTGCGGTGGATCGCCTCGCGCACGTGCCCGGTGGCCATGTGGGCGCGGCTCACGCCGACGACAGGCCCGGGCGAGGAGGTGATGACGTGGACGCGGGCCCCCCGCCTCGCAATCGCCCCAGCGAGGCCGAAGTGCCCCACCCCCACCGTGTACGTGGCCTCGCGCCATATCTCCATCTCGGCGTCCAGACCGCGCGGCGGCGCGGTTCCGCCGCGGCCCAGGGCCATGAGCGCGCACGCGGGACCGCAGGTGAATTCAGTCTTCTGCCTCTCGTACGCGGGGGCTGGCGCCACAGGGGGCCCGGGAGCGAGCCACCGGATCCACCCGACGGTCCGCTCGTGCGCGAATTCGGCTGGCGGCGCGCCGGACAGCGGGTCGCCGCCCCCTGGCATGCGGGTGAAACCCTCGGCCACGAGCGCGCCCGCCAGGGGGTCCTCCTCCCCCTGGGTCTGCGCTTTGACCATCGGCAGTCCCCGCCTCCCGGCCTCGTCGACGATGGCGCGGATGATCCCGGCCAGGGCCCCGGCGGCGTCTGCCGTCCCGCTTCCGACCAGGGGCGCCCATCCGGCGATGCGCAGGTGCGCCGACAGGGGCCGGTGGACCTCGTGCACGGCGGCGCCCCCACTGATCCACACGGTGGCGCGGGCGATACCGCCGACGCGCGACCACCTGCGCGCGCTCGGCCCGGGGACGCCGAGGCCGGCCAGGGCAGCCCCTGCGCCCTCGCCGACGGGGACCGGCGCACTCCTCATGCCGGGGCCCCACGTCCCGGGACCGCGTCGATGAGGCTCGCCGTGTACGGGTGCGAGGGCGCGGCCAACAGGGCCTCGGTGGCGCCCTCCTCCACGATCGCGCCGTCCTTCATGACGATGATGCGGTCGCTCATCTGGCGGGCCACCGCCAGGTCGTGCGTGATGAACACCAGGGCGAAACCCTGCTCGGCCTGCAACCGGCGCAGCAGGTCGATGATGGTGGCCTGAACGGAAACGTCCAGCGCGGAGACCGCCTCGTCGCATATGAGCAGCTCGGGACGGGCCGCCAGGGCGCGGGCGATGGCGACCCTTTGCCGTTGGCCGCCCGACAGGGCCGCGGGCAGGCGCCGGGCGTGGGCGGCGGACAGGCCGACGGCCCCGAGCAGGTCGGGCACTTGCGCGCCCCCTTGCCCGCCGACCGCCAGGGCTTCGGCGAGGGTCTGCCCGACGGTGCGGGCGGGGTTGAGCGCGGAGTACGGGTTCTGGAAGACGATGCCGACGGGCGGGGGCGCTCCCCGGCCAGCGCCGGGCGCGCGCACGACATCGACGGTGCCCGAGTCCGGGGCTTCCAGGCCGACCATGATCCGCGCCAGGGTGGTCTTCCCCGAGCCGGACTCGCCGACGATCCCCACGGACTGTCCGGGCAGGATGTCGAGGCTGACGCCCGCGAGCGCGAGATGCCCCTCAGCGTGCCTGCCGCCGGAGCGGAACTCCTTGACGACGTCGCGCAGGGCGACGACGGGGCGCTCGTCGGCCACAGTGGTGGCGGGCACGGCACCTGCGGGGCGGGGGCTGGGCCCGTCGAGTCGGAGCTGGGCGTCCAGGAGCTGGCGCGCGTAGTCGGTCGCGGGGCGGGCGAGGACCCGGCGGGCCTGCCCGGCCTCGACGATGGCGCCGTCCCGCATGACGACGATGTCGTCCCCGTAGTCGCGGGCGAGGGCGAGGTCGTGGGTGACGAGCACCAGGGCCATGCCGCGGGCGTCGCGCAGGGAGGCGAGGAGCGTGAGGATCTCCTTCTGGGTGGTGACGTCCAGGGCAGTCGTCGGCTCGTCGGCGATGAGCACACCGGGGGCGGCGTCCAGGGCGGCGGCGATGGCGACGCGCTGGCGCATTCCTCCGGATAGCTGGTGCGGGTAGGCGCGGGCCGCGCGCGCGGGAAGCCCCACTTCTGCCAGGCGCGCGAGGGCCCGCTCCGCGCGTTCGGAGCGGGGGCCCTGGCGGTGGGCGATCACCTGGACGCCGCAGCGGTGCAGGGGGCTCAGGGAGGTGAAGGGGTCCTGGGGCAGCCACACGATGCCTCCCCCGCGCAGGCGGCGCAGGCTGTCGGCTGCGACCCCCAGGTCGATGGTGCGTCCGGCCAGCTCGACGGTGCCCGAGGTGGTGAACTGGGCGGGTGCGAGCCCGCAGATCGCGCGGGCGAGCATGGACTTGCCCGCGCCGGACTCCCCGACGATGACGAGGGTGCGCCCCGGCGCGGCGTCTACCGAGACGTCCGCGACGATCGGGCGGTCGGGGTCGGAGGGGTTGGCGACCCGGATCGCGCGGGCGCGGAGTCCCGTGCCCGTTCCAGTGCTCCCGGCTGTTCCGATGCGTTCTGCGCGCGCGGTCACTGTCCGCCCTTCGCGCTCGAGGACGTCCACCAGTCGCCGGCGATGTTGAAGGCGGCGGCGACCACGATGATGGCGGTGCCCGGTGCCAGGGCGGCCGCGGGGTTGAGGGAGAGGAACGTGCGCGCGTCCGCCAGTTGGCGCCCCCAGTCGGCGGCCTGGGCGGAGACCCCGAAGCCCAGGTAGGACAGCCCCGACAGGGACACCAGTGCGAAGGCGATGTTCACGAAGAGGTTCGCCCACGCGATGGGCGCCACGTTGGGGGCGATGTGCAGGGCGAGGATGCGAGGTGTCGGCAGGCGCAGCACCCGGGCGGACTCGATGTAGGGGGCGCCCATCTGGGCCAGGGCGGCGGCGCGGATCATGCGCACGTCGGAGGGGGCGAAGAGCACGGTGAGCACGGCCACGCTCACCCAGTAGGAGCCGCCGACGACTCCTGCGACCACGATGGCGAGCAGGGTGACGGGCAGGGACAGCAGGACCTCGACCCCCCGGGAGACGAGCGCGTCCCACCAGGAGCCGAACCAGGCGGCGCTGATGCCCGCGGCCATCCCCACCAGCATCGACCCGGCGGCGACCACCACGGGGCCGACCACGGTCGAGCGGGCGCCCGCGATGGTGAGGGCCAGGATGTCGCGCCCCAGCTTGTCGGTGCCCAGCAGGTGGCCGGGGGACCCGGCGGGCAGCGCGGCCGCCCCCAGGTCCTGGTCGAGCGCGCCGGGCGCGAGGAAGCCGGGCAGGGCCGCCCACACGGCGACGACCCCCAGGACCACCAGGGCGACTGCCACGGACCCGGGGAGTCCGCGGAGCCTGTGCCCCGGTCCTCGCGGCGCAGGGCGGGCGGGGGCGGTGTCCGCCCCGGTCATCGCGCCCTCCCCCGTCTGCCGGGACGGGATCCGCGGATGGCGCGCGGCCCCTGCGCGGACAACGCCCGACGGGACTGCGCCCTCCCCCGGGCGGGCCTCGGGTCGAGGATGCGCGCGACGATGTCGACGACCAGCGTGGTCGTCATGATGAGGGCGGCGACGATGAGGACGATGGCCTGCACGACGGGGATGTCCTTGTACGTGATGGAGTCGGCCAGCAGTTGGCCGATGCCGGGCAGTGAGAAGGCCTCCTCGACCAGCACCGTCGACCCGAAGAGGGAACCGAGGATCAGGCCCGCGCTGGTGACGATGGGCAGGGCGGCGCCCTTGAGGTACATGAGGGTAGTCCTGCGCTCGGACAGGCCCCGCGAGCGCGCGAAGAGCACGTAGTCGCTGGCGAGCTCGGTGATGACGGCGGCGCGGGTGACGCGCACGATCATCGCGCAGGTGCCGACAGCCAGCGCCACTGCGGGCAGCGCCAGGTGCCAGAGCCGGTCGGCGAAGCCGCTCCCCTCCCCGTAGATCGGGAAGAGCCCGCCCATGAGGGCGAAGACGTAGAGCAGGACCATGCCGAGGGCGAACCCCGGGGCGCTGACCCCCACGACGGAGGCGCCCACGATGAGCCGGTCGGTGCCAGTGCCCGCCCGGCGCGCGGCGACGACGCCCAGGGGAACGCCGACGGCGACGGCGATGGCGAACGCGAGGGCGGTGAGCTGCCCGGTGAGCGCGACGCGGCCAGCGAGGATGTCGGTGACGGGCGCGGAGTTTCGCACGGAGTCGCCGAAGTCGCCGTGAAGGGCGCGGCCGAGCCACGTCAGGTACTGGGACCACAGGGGCTCGTCCAGGTGGTACTTCGCTGTGATGGCGGCGCGCACGCCGGGGGTGACGGCACGGGTGCCGACCAGCATCTTCACCGGGTCCCCGGGCACCATGTGCGTCAGGGAGAACACGATGACGGAGAGCACCGCCAAGACGGCAGCGAACCCCGCGATCCTGCCCAGCAGGTAGCGCATTGTCATGTGCGGGGCCTCACTGGACGAGGTCGAGGGAGGCCGTCCACGGCGTCATGAAGAAGTAGGGCCCGAAGTCCTTGGGCGCGACCCGGGAAGAGAAGGCGCTGGTGGATTTGCCCCACCAGATGGGCGAGTAGATGACGTTCTCCTGGGCGATCGCGGTCGCGGAGACGAGGTCCTGGGCGCGGGCCGCGGGGTCGGCCTGAGCGTTCGACTGGGCGATCAGGGAGGCGACCTCGGGGTTGGAGTACCTGGCGGGGTTCGCCTCCCCCAGCAGCCACCCGGGGATCTCCCCGGCGTCCCCGGTTGTGGGGGTGTAGCTCATGTAGTAGAGGCCGTACTCCCCGGTGCCGACTTGGGAGATCCACTCCTCGAGGGGCTTGGAGGTGACGGTGAGGGTGACACCGATCTTCTTGAGGTTGTCGGCGATGGCCAGGGCGGCGTTGCCCATCTCCGGGATGGAGGCGGGGTAGGTGAGTTCCGCTTCGAACCCGCTGGGCACGTGCGAGGCGGCCAACTCCTCGCGGGCCTTGTCGAGGTCGAACTCGGTGTTCGGCAGAGTGGCCAGCAGCGCGCGGGCGGCGTCCTCGCCGATCTGGGAGCCCAGCTGGTCGGGCGGTTCGATGCCGGTGGCCGCCTCGCCGCGCCCGGAGAGCACGGAGGCGACGATGGAGGCCCGGTCGACGGCGTGGGCGACGGCGCGGCGCACGTGGATGTCGTTGAAGGGCTCCACCGCCTCGTCGAAGGTGAGGCCCACGTAGGAGCGGTCGGACTCGGTGTGGACGGTGGTGCCGTCGATGGCCTCGAACTGGCCGACCTGGTCGGCGGGGATCTGCACGGAGACGTCGATCTGTCCGGCGCGCTGGGCGAGCAGGCGGGAGTTCTCGTCGGAGAAGAAGTCGAACTCGATCTTCTGGGCGCTGGTGTCTCCACCCCACCAGGTGCCGCTTTTCACGAAGACCGCTTTGGAGTCGGGTTGGAACTCGACGGCGCGGTAGGGGCCCGTGCCCATGATGAGGTCCTTGGCGCTGCCGTAGGCGCCCGCGGCCTCGTAGTAGGACTTCTCGGTGATCCACAGTCCGCCGTTGGCGGTGACGGTCCACCCGAAGTTCTGCGCGGGCGCGGGCAGGGTGATGGTGATCTCGGAGTCGCCGGTCTGGGAGACGTCGGTGCCCGCGGGCCAGTAGACGGACGAGGACGGGGACCTGTCCGGGTCGCGGGCGACGTCGATGGAGAACAGGACGTCGTCGATGGTGACGGGGTTGCCGTCCTGGAAGCGGGCGTCGTCACGGATCTGGAACACCCAGGTCCGGCCGTCGGCGGTGGTGTGGGACGAGGCGACGGCGGGAACCAGTTCGCCCTGGGCGTCCACGCCCAGGAGCCCCTCTGAGGACACTTGGGCGACGTAGTAGTTGATGATGCCGGTCTCGTGGGCGACGTCCAGGGTGGACAGGGATCCGGGCAGTCCGACTGTGAGGGTCCCGGGCTCGGCGGCGGCTTGGGAGGGCGCGGCGGAGCGGGGCGCGCAGGCGGCCAGGGAGCACATGAGCGCGAGTCCTGCGATGGCGGCCGCGGCGGCGGGTTTCCTTGTCATCACGTGTGGTCCTTTCGCTTTGCCTTCCGGCCGGTGGCCGTGTTGCCCCAGGTGGTGGCCGTCGTCCACGGTATTGCGCCCGTGGGCGGGGGATCCGGCGGGGCCCGAGGCATGGTCTTTTGTAAACGCTGCCGTGGGCACCGCGCCCCGCCCCTCAGCGGGCGCCGAGGAAGTCGGCGGCCACGGCCGCCAACGCCCGCACGGTGAGGTCGACGTCGGACAGGCGGATGTGCTCGTCGTGCGCGTGCAATCGCGAGTACAGGTCCCCCAGGGCCACGTCCCGCCCGAAGGACCCGAACCCGTAGCCCACTCCCCCCAGGCGCCTGGCGACCCTGAGGTCGGAGCCGCCGGGGAAGAGGACGGGCACCACCCGCGAGCCGGGGTGCTGCGCCCGCAGGGCGCGCTCGATGGCGCGGTACAGGCGCGTGCCGGTGGGCGAGGCCGTCGCCCCCTCCACTAGGAGCCGTTCGATGCGCACGTGCTCCCCCACCTCCCCCAGGGCGCGCCGCAGGGCTGCGTCGACGAAGTCGTCGTCCTGGCCGGGCAGTGTGCGGATGTCGAGGTCGATGTGGGCCGATGAGGGCAGGACGTTGATGGGCCCGCCCGCCCGGACGGCGGTCTGGGCGACGGTGAGGCGGCTGATGGCGTGGGCGTAGGCGGCCAGGTCCCCGAACTCGTGGTAGTCGCCGTCGTAGTCCGCTGCGAGCAGGGCGGCGCGGGTGGCGGGGTCGAACTCGAAGGCGGAGACGAAGCCCTCCCATTCGCCCCCTCCCCCGGCGGGCCAACGGGCGCAGGCCAGGCGCTGGACGACGCGGGCCAGGACCTCGACGGCGCTGTGGCGCCCCAGGGGCACCGATCCGTGGCCGGCGTCCCCGTCGACGTGGAGGCGGCGCTGGGCGGCGCCCTTCTCGCCGACGACGACGGCGATGGAGTCGCTCCCCCGGGCGCCCCGGATGTGCCCGCCGCCCATCTCGGAGATGCAGTTGCGCCAGGGGATGGCCTGGGGCTCGGCTTCCCCGATCCACGGCACGCCCAATCCTCCGCGGGCCTCCTCGTCGGCGGCGGCCACGAAGGTGAGGGTGCCCGCGGGGCGCGCTCCCCCCTCGGCGACCCGCCGGGCCAGGTCCTGGGTGACGACGGCCATCGCGGCGGTGAGGTGCAGCATGTCCACGGTGCCGCGCCCCCACATGACGCCGTCGGAGTCGATGCGCGCGGCGAAGGGCTCGTGGGCCCATTGGGAGTCGTCAGCGGGGACGACGTCGGTGTGCCCGATGAGGGTGAGGGGCTCGGCGGCGGGGTCTGAGCCGTCCAGGGCGACGACCAGGGTGGTGCGCCCGGGCGCGGGCTCGATGCGGCGCATCCGCACGGGCAGGCCCTCGAAAAGGGCCTCCAGGGTGTCGGCGCTGCGGTGCTCGTGGCCCGAGGCGGGTGTGAGGTCGTTGACGCAGGCGTTGCGCACCAGCTCGCCCAGCAGTTCGACGGTTCGGGCCCCAAGGGGTGACAGGTCGGTCATAGCGGTCCTTCCTCGTGCGTGCGTGTGCACCCACGTTAGGGCCGCGCGCGGCGGCGCCGCGGTTGTGACCGCAGTGGGGGCGTTTGTGACGAAGACTCCCGCTCCCCCGGGCGGGGCCGGTGGACCGGGCGCGGCGCCGAAAGTACGCTTGTCGGGTACTAGTCCACGACTCGGATGGAGATAACAGAACATGGCAGATCGACCCGGTCAGCTGCCCGCCACCGCCCGCGCCCCCCGTGTGCCCGACCGCGCGGCGCCGGAGGGCCTGGAGCACAAGTGGGGTTCGGCCTGGGAGGCCGAGGGGACCTACGCCTTCGACCGCACGGCCGCCCGCGAGCAGGTCTACTCGATCGACACCCCGCCCCCCACGGTGTCCGGCTCACTGCACATCGGCCACGTCTTCTCCTACACGCACACCGATGTCGTCGCCCGCTTCCAGCGCATGAGGGGCAGGGCGGTGTTCTACCCGATGGGGTGGGACGACAACGGGCTGCCCACCGAGAGGCGCGTGCAGAACTACTTCGGGGTCCGCGTGGACGCGACGCTGCCCTACGACCCCGATTTCGAGCCGCCGCATGTGGGCGGCGAGGGCAAGTCCATCAAGGCCCGCGACCAGAAGCCCATCTCGCGCCGCAACTTCGTGGAGCTGTGCGAGCGCCTCACCGTCGAGGACGAGGCCCAGTTCGAGGCCCTGTGGCGCTACCTGGGGCTCAGCGTGGACTGGAAGCAGAACTACCAGACGATCGGGCGGCGCGCCCGCAAGGTCGCCCAGGCGGCGTTCTTGCGCAACCTGGCGCGCGGCGAGGCGTACCAGGCGGAGGCGCCGGGCCTGTGGGACGTGACCTTCCAGACGGCGGTCGCCCAGGCCGAGTTGGAGTCCCGCGAGTACCCGGGCTTCTACCACCGCATCGCCTTCCACCTCACGGACGCCTCGGCCGCCGCCGAGGCCGCCCGGGCGGGCACCCCCGTGGAGGACGGCGCCGACGTGTGCGTGGAGACGACCCGCCCGGAGCTGCTGGCCGCGTGCGTGGCGCTGATCGCCCACCCGGACGACGAGCGCTACAAGCCGCTCTTCGGCAAGACGGTGGCCTCCCCCGTCTACGGCGTCGAGGTGCCCGTCCTGGCCCACCCGGCCGCCGAGAAGGACAAGGGCGCGGGCATCGCCATGTGCTGCACCTTCGGCGACACCACGGACATCGACTGGTGGCGCGACCTGGGCCTGCCGCTGCGCGCGATCCTGCGCAAGGACGGGCGCATCGTCGCCGACACGCCCGAGTGGATCACCACGGAGGCGGGCCGGACGGCGTTCGCGGAGATCTCGGGCAAGACGACGTTCTCGGCCCGCGAGGCCGTGGTGGCGCGCCTGCGCGGCAGCGGCGAGCTCAAGGGCGAGCCCACGAAGACGGTCCGCCAGACGAACTTCTTCGAGAAGGGCGACAAGCCCCTGGAGATCGTCACCTCCCGCCAGTGGTACATCCGCAACGGCGGCCGCCCCTGGACGAGGCCCGCCTCGGGCGCCGACCTCAACGACGAACTGGTGGAGCGGGGCCGCCAGCTGGAGTTCCACCCGGATTTCATGCGCGTGCGCTACGAGAACTGGGTGCGGGGTCTGAAGGGCGACTGGCTGGTGTCGCGCCAGCGGTTCTTCGGCGTGCCCTTCCCGCTGTGGTACCGGGTGGGCGCCGACGGCCAGATCGACTACGACGCCGTCATCACGCCCTCGGAGGACAGCCTGCCCGTGGACCCGTCCACGGACGCGCCGGAGGGATTCGCGGAGGAGCAGCGCGGCGAGCCGGGCGGCTTCGTGGGCGAGCTCGACATCATGGACACGTGGGCCACGTCCTCCCTGTCGCCGCAGCTGGCGTGCGGCTGGTTGCACGACGACGACCTGTTCGCCCGCACCTACCCGATGGACCTGCGCCCCCAGGGCCAGGACATCATCCGCACGTGGCTGTTCTCGACGGTGGTGCGCGCCGACTTGGAGTTCGGGGCCCTGCCGTGGCGCCACGCGGGCCTATCGGGGTGGATCCTGGACGCCGACCACAAGAAGATGAGCAAGTCCAAGGGCAATGTGGTGACCCCGATGGGCCTGCTGGAGAAGTACGGGTCGGACGCGGTGCGCTACTGGGCGGCGTCCGCGCGCCTGGGCCTGGACGCCGCTTTCGACGAGCAGCAGATGAAGATCGGGCGGCGCCTGGCGATCAAGGTCCTCAACGCCTCGAAGTTCGCGCTCACCATGGGCGGCGAGGGCGCCCAGCTGGACCTGGATCCGGCTCTGGTGACCGTGGACTTGGACCGTTCCGTGCTGGCGGAGCTGGCCGGGGTGGTCGCCGAGGCGACCGACGCCCTGGCCGCCTACGACCACGCGCGCGCCCTGGAGGTCACGGAGTCGTTCTTCTGGACGTTCTGCGACGACTATCTGGAGCTGGTGAAGGAGCGCGCCTACAACCGCGAGGGCGCGTGGGACGGGGCGTCGGCGGCGTCGGCGCGCGCCGCCCTGGCCCTGGTGATCGACACGGTGGTGCGCCTGCTGGCCCCCTACCTGCCATTCGTGACGGAGGAGGTGTGGAGCTGGTACCGGGAGGGCTCGGTGCACACCGCGCCGTGGCCGACCGGCGCCCCCCTGGCCTCCGCCGCCGGGGACCCGTCCGTGCTGGCCGCGGCCTCCGGCGCCCTGATCGCGCTGCGCCGCGTGAAGTCCGAGGCGAAGGTCTCCCCGCGCACCCCGTTCCTGTCGGTGGTGCTCGAGGCGCCCGCCGCGTCCCTGGGGGCCCTGGAGTCCGTCAAGGGCGACCTGGAGGCCGCGTCGAAGGCCGTGGGCGCGCTGACCGTGGCCGCGTCCGGGGACTCCGAGGCCGCCGACGCCGTGGTCAAGTCTTTCGAACTGGGCGAGGCCCCGGCCAAGCGCAAGAAGGGGTGAGCCTGTAGCCGCGTTGACTGGCGGGCGTGTGCCCCGGGCCCTGCGGCCCGGGGCACGGCCTTGCTGCGGATCCGTACCCGTCACATTCCGGGCGCAATGTGATATAACTTAAATGGATTCTGGCGTCGTCTGTTGAAGGTAAAGACATGCTCACCCGTTTTGAAGTCTCCGGATTCAAGAACCTTGAGAATGTCTCTGTCGACTTCGGACCATTCACCTGCATCGCGGGGCCGAACTCGGTGGGGAAGTCGAACCTCTTCGACGCGATCGAGTTCCTGTCCCTGCTGAGTGATCACAACTTCCTCGAGGCCTGCACGCTCATCAGACCCACGCCCCAGCAGCGCTCAGACATCTCCTCTCTCTTCTCCGTCCACGTGACCCAAGGCAGCGAGAACCTCCGTTTAGCAGCGGAAATGATCCTCCCCTCCCCCGTTTCCGACGAGTTCAACCAACAGGTTGAGTCCGAGCGCACGTTCGTGCGCTACGAGGTCCGACTCGCCGTCCGCCAAGGAGGCCCCCTCTCAACGGGCCTGCAATTGAAGTTGGTCAACGAACAGCTTTCGCCGGTCCAATACCCGAAGGACCATCTCCGCTTCCCGGAGTCCACAGCCTACGTGAAGAGGTTCGTACACGGAGCCCACAGGTTCAGCCCGCTATCCACCACCGAGGAGAACGGTAACACGATCATCCAGATCCAGAACGGAAACAAAGGCCGGCCCAGGAAGATCGCCGCGGACAACGCACAACGAACCGTGCTGTCGGCTACGGCGTCTGCCGAGAATCCGATTATCCTCGCCGCACAGACTGAAATGAGGTCCTGGCGCTTCGTCGCCCTGGAACCGAGCGCGATGCGCGCCCCTGATGACATGGTCGAGGCCCGGCCCATTTCCGCCACCGGCGCCCACATCCCGTCCTCCTTGTTCCGCCAGGAACTCCAGGAGGGGAACGGCAGTAACGTCATGAATCGCGTTCGTGACGCGATCGGAGCACTTGTGGATATACGTCGCCTGCGCGTGGTTCAGGACCGGGCCCGTGACACGCTTGAACTGCGCGCCAAGATCGGGGCGACACCGGAGCTGCCCGCGCGGTCGCTCTCTGACGGCACCCTTCGCTTCCTCGCCCTGTCCGCGATGAAGGTGTCCCGTGACTATTTCGGAATGCTGTGCATGGAAGAACCCGAGAACGGTATCCATCCATCCAAGATCGCCGACATGCACCGGCTCCTGCGGGGGATTTCCGACCCCACGGAGCACTCGGCCCGACAGGTCATTGTCAACACTCATTCCCCCTACTTCGTCCAAGCCACGAAAGACGATGACATCCTGTGCGCCGTCGGAAAGTCGATTCCCGACGGCCAGGGAGGCATCCTACGCAGCGTCGGCTTTCACCCGCTCCCTGGCACATGGAGGGCCAGGACCAAACCGGAGGACAGCACGGGAGCCCGTCCCGTTTCGCGTGGCGAGATCGCGGCGTTCCTTGAGAACCCGGAGAAATGGAACGGCGACGAAGATGAATGAATGGTACTGCTACCTCTTGTGTGAGGGCTCTTCGGATGCGGCACTGACCAACGTGTTGGAGCTCCTGCTCACCCGCCTGACACTCGAGCCCGCTTCAGTCAGCGCCCGCCTCGACTTGAAGGGTTCGGTCCAGGATAAGCTCGTCGCACTGCAGAAGTATGACGCAGGGCTCTACGATCTGGTCTTCGTCCATCGCGACGCGGATAACGCGGGCCTCCAGGCACGCCAGGAGGAGATCAGGCATGCCGTGGATTCAGTTCAAGACGCCGCAGTCACCCCGGTTGTTCCCGTAGTACCAGTGACAATGACTGAGACTTGGGCTCTGGCGTCGCTCTTCGGCGATCCGGATTGCCGTGCCTGGTTGCGGCGCAAGGCGTCAGTATCCGAGAAGACCCTTGAAACCTACCGGGACCCCAAGGATCTTCTCCGTCGTCTTCTGAGTCGCGAGGATCCCGACGGCAGACTTCTGCCCAATGGAGTGTTCTCGGTTCAAAGAGCCCGAGTCCTTGCCGAACTTGACGCAGCGGACGGTTCCGCGCTCTCCCGCCTCACAGCGTGGACCGCCTTGAACAAGGCACTCGCGGACGCCGTCGCCCGCGCCCGCCCATGGCTCTCCTAGGGGAGGACGCCACTGCGAGCTGTCCTGGTTTTCTCCGAGTTCTACGCTGACGCCCTCGAAGCCCTCAGGGAGTACAGTGAACGCTTGTCCGTCGAAGGAATCGAACAGTGGTTGCGCGACGATGCCGCCCCCGCGATCAGGGCGCACGGGGCCGACCCCGAGTCCGGGCACACACTTGACGAACTCGAAGCCGTCCTCGGCTGAAGTGGCTCCCCGGCCGCACCGCCTGGTCATTTCCGATCATGCTTTCAGCCAGCTGTCGAACCTTCACCATGCGATTCCGGCACCTTCGGGGTCGCAGGAAACGGCGGACGGGCATATGCACGCGTTACACGCCTATCTTCGACAGTTGCCGGATTTCCCCATGCGAGGACGGGCGCGGCCCGATATCCATGGTGCTGAGTCGGACACCATCCAGACCCGCGCCTTGGGAGTCTGCCAGTATTTCTGTGTAAGCGGATTTGAGGTAAGGGGCATGCCACCCTTAGGGTTCTCGTACTCGTAATAGCAGAAAATGTTGTGAGGGCACATCTCGCCACCTCTGTATTTGAACGAACGAACCTAACCCAGCGTTGTCTGTTACATCAACAGCAAGAGGCTCAGACCTAAAACTGTCATCTGCGGATACTATTGCGAAACCTCGTTTAGTTGAGGTTGGGCGGATTCGCCAAGTCTGCCAAGGTTTTGATGCCCATTCATCCATGGTGAGGCCGGTGCCCTCGGTCAGGGCCGATCTGCCTGAAACGACCAGGCCAGTTGCGACGGATCTTAGACTCACCGTTCCGCGGCCACGACGGTCGAGATACCATAGTTGATGATTTTCGCAGTGAAGGGACCATACCGTCAGAGGGGCTCCGGAATAGTCCGTTAGACCGGTATCGAAAGACAATCCTTGTGCGTCGCGCTTGACGATGGCTACCGGGTGTGACCGTCCGCTCAATTGGCGGAAGACATTCGCGGGATCTCCCGCAAGCGTGAAAATGCCGGGAATACCGAGAGTTATGTTCACCATAAACACATTCTAGCCTACTATAGGCGTATAAGTGTTGCTTTGCCGATGCTTGGGGGAGCACGGTGGTTAGCAGTTTTCCTGGTTGGTAGGGGTTGCGCCAGGCGCGCGTCGCCAGGATGCTGGACAGGTCGCCGTCGGTGATCAGGGGCGAGATCAAGCGCAACACGGGTGCCGACGGGCGTTACAGGGGAGGGGAGGCGGAGTGCGTAGCCGCGCGGCGGCGTGCACGCCCCGCCAGATCAGCGGGCGCCTCAAGGCCCGGGGCGGACGAGATGGGGCGGGAGGGCCACGGGGATTGATCGTCTGTTTGGAGGCCGCCAGCGCAGAACTTCGGGCCCAGACTGTCAAACTCGCCCGACACCGTGGGGGCCACCGGTCTCGAAGGGCCCCACCTCCGAGGTCGACGGTCTTGGTCGCACTCCCGCTTCCTCGTGTTGGGACGCGCCGACGGAGACGACTCGCCCCTCTCGTAGTTCAGATGATCAGTCAGCTCAGCGGCCAGCCCGCGTTCCAGGGCCACTCTTCGAGCAAAGCGGGGAGCAGACCATCGGTCCCAGTGATCACCGGCCCCACCGGAATCGATCCGCTCGAACAAGCCGTCCAACGCCCCACAGGAACGCAACCGCTCCGCCACACCCACGTCCGCCAACACGAGCCATCACATCATCAATCATCACGTATCGATCCTTTCAAATCAAGGGGATACACAGACAACTGAACACGCCCCTTCGATGTAGGCGCAGATCAGTGCGATGGGCGCTCACGCTCCGCCGCAAAGATAGCCAACGCGTCTTAAACACCCCCAGGCCGACCCAGATCAGCCAGGGCGCCCCGGCGCCAACCGGATCGCTCATCGCCCGAGGTCATCACAGCACTCCCACGCACGGGCATGATCCCTCACCCTTCCGTGGAATGAGCGCCTCGGCTACACACGAGATAATCCACGACTGTTCTCGCCGCCTCCCGGTGGCGCAGCCCGAACGGCTGCCCGGGGCTTCGCGTGGGAGCGTCGCGGATCGGCGGCGGAGGCGGGTTCCCCCCCCACTCGGACTCCCGGACTCCCGCGCGACGGCAGTCCCCCAGGAGGCGGGTTCGGCCCGGTCCCGGCCCCGATTGCCGCGCCGAGCCCCGGTGACCGCATTGCCATTCAGATGGTCACCGGGGGCCGGCGCTGGGCCCCAGTCACTCGCCGACAGCGTCGTCCACTTCTTCCGTTCGCGCGCTCATCGGGCGTGTGGGCGGGACGGGCCCCTGGGCGGACCCCAGTCACTTCCCCGCTGCGTCCGCGTCTTCTCCTCCCAACGTTGTCTCCAGCTGCTTGACGATCTCGGCGTGCTTCTTCTCGCTGAGGGTCACCTTGGCCGCGAACACGGCGGCCGAGGCGACGATGATCGCGAGGGGGACGTAGAAGGCCGCGGTTTTGAACGTCGTGATGTTCCCCGCGGTCAGCGAGGCAGGGTCTGCGTCGTTGGTCATGGCCGCGGCGATCGCGACGAATCCGACTATCGAGTTGGACAGGGCGCCCGCGATCTTGTCGAGCATCGGGCGGACGGAGAGGGTCACCGCCTCGTTCCTCCGGCCCGTCTTGAGCTGTCCGTACTCCACCGAGTCGGTGAGGGTGAGGATGGCGGTCATCTGGATGAAGGTCGAGGGGATGTAGAACAGGACCAGGGCGGCGAAGACGGCCAGGACGTTGTTCGAGAAGAAGATGAAGAGGACGTAGGCCGCCGCCATGAACGCCATGCCCGCCAGGTACAGGATGCGCCTGGGCACGCGCTTGTTGATGAACGGGTAGAGGGGCGTGGTCGCCAGGCCGATTCCGAAGGCGATGAGCCCCACCACCGAGTAGCTGTTCGGCATTTCGAGGACGAACTTGAACAGGTAGATCATGAAGCCGGTGGTCGCCACGTTGGCCACGGAGTACAGGACGTAGGACAAGGACACCCACAGGAGCTGGTCGTTCTTCGCGATCGCGACGAAAGCCTGCACCGGGTTGGAGCTCTCGGCGGCGTGGGCGCGCAAGGGGCTGTCCTGCTCGGTCGTCCCGAACGCGACAGCGAGGCAGGTGACTATGCCCAGTACCGCTATCAACGCCCCGAACCCGGTCCACCCCGCTTGGCTCTCCCCCGTGACCCCGGCGAAGACCGAGCTGAAGAACGCGACGACGGGCACCACGATGGCGGTGACGCCGTTGTACCCGATGGAACCCGTGAACGTGCCGAGGGCCGTGAAGACACCCCGCTCGTGGGACGAGGACGACAGCGCCGGGATCATCCCCCAGTACGAAATGTCACGAAGCGAGTAGAAAATATCAAGGACGATAAAGACAATGACGAAAACGACTATGAACACCATCTTGTTGGTGTTGACCAGGCCGAACAGTCCGGTGAAGATCGCGAAGAGCAGCACGGACGACACCACGCCCCCGATGACCTGCCAGGGGTGGAAGCGCCCGAACCGGGTCGTCGTGTTGTCGACGAGGTTGCCGAGCAGGGGGTCGAGGAAGATCTCAGCGATCCTGATGACGAAGACCAGCACGGTGATGACGCCGATGAGCGCCTCGGCCTCCGTCCTCTCGTACTGGGCGAAGAGGGTCTGCGCCGCGTAGTACGTGACGAAGTAGGTGGACAGCGCGTTGTAGAACGCCGCCTGCCCGAGGTTGCCGAAGGCGTAGCAGATCCTCTGGACCAAGAGGGGGCGGGCCCTGGAGCCGCCCGGTGCGGTAGACATGTTCTTCTCCTTCGAAGTCGGCGAAACTCATCTACCTACCGAAGTATACCCTTTTACCTCCGGATGCAAACTCTCCCAACCCCACTCACGTCCAACAGCACCACAGACCTTGCCACCTCCCCCCTACACCTGTAGAATCAAGGGTAATCCGATTTACCTGATCAGCAGCGCCGCCATCATCCAGGAGGTAGATCCTATGCCACCCGCAGACCCCACGCCCTCAGCCCAGTGGCTCACAGACCCCACCGTGTTCGCCGTGAACCGGCGCCCACAGCGGTCGCAGCACCGCACCGACGCCCCCAGGCAGTCCCTCAACGGCCCGTGGGAGGTGCTCGACACCGACGCGCGCGCCATCGACGTCGCCGATCCAGAGTCGCCCGCCTCCGCGCTGCGGTCCGCGTCGGATCGGATCGCCACCATACCCGTCCCCTCCACCCTCGAGACGAGTGGAGGGTGGAGGCCCGCGTACGTCAACATCCAGATGCCCTGGGACGGTCACGCGGACCCAGAGGCCCCCTCGGTCCCAGACACCAACCGCGTCGCCCTCTACCGCCGCCTCTTCACCCTCGACGAGGACCTCCGGGGCGCCGCGCTCGAAGGCGGAACCGTCCTCCTCTCATTCGGGGGGTTCGCCACGGCGCTCTACGTCTGGTGCGACGGCGCGTTCGTCGGCTACTGCGAAGACGGGTACACCGCCAGTGAGTTCGACATCACCCGCCTCCTCGGCGGGGCGCCCGCGGACACCATCCACGAACTCGTCGTCGCGTGCTACGAGTACTCCAGCGCCTCGTGGCTCGAAGGACAGGACTCCTGGCGTTTCCACGGCCTGTTCCGGGGCGTCTGCCTCACGGCCCTGCCCCCCACCCACGTCGACAGCGTCCGCATCGACGCCGACTTCGACCACCACAGCGAGGTCGGCCGACTCCGCGTCAAAGCGGACGTCGTCGATCCCCTCGGAGGCGCATCGATCCGCGCGGAACTCTTCGACCACTCCGGTGCGCCCGTGTGGAGCACCGAAACACCCCGGAGCGCGGCGACGGACCTCGTGTCCGACGCGATCCCCCGGGTCGCGCCGTGGTCCGCCGAGTCCCCCACCCTCTACCGCCTCCGCCTCGAGGTCATCGACCGCGATGGGCGCACGTGCGAGACGGTGGCCCTCAACGTCGGGTTCAGGCGTTTCGGAATCGACAACGGCATCATGACGCTCAACGGGCGGCGCATCGTCTTCAAGGGCGTCAACCGCCATGAGTTCCACCCGCGCAAAGGGCGCGCGCTCGACGAGGCGGACATGCTCGCCGACATCCGCTTCTGCAAGCTCCACAACATCAACGCGATCCGCACCAGCCACTACCCCAACGACCCCCGCTTCTACGACCTGTGCGACGAGTACGGGATCTACGTCATCGACGAAACCAACCTCGAGACCCATGGAACGTGGAACGTCCCCGGAGACGTCGCGACGCCAGACACGGCCATCCCGGGGTCGCGGACGCAGTGGCAGGACGCGTGCGTCGACCGCCTCGAGCGGATGATCGTCCGCGACTACAGCCACCCGAGCGTTCTCATCTGGTCATTGGGCAACGAGTCCTACGGCGGCGAGGTCTTCCGCACCATGAGCCAGCGTGCCCGTGAACTCGACCCCGCGCGCCCAGTGCACTACGAGGGGATCACCTGGGACCGGGAGTACGACGACGTGAGCGACATCGAGTCCCGCATGTACGCCCACCCGGACGAGATCGAGCAGTACCTCGCGTCCTCGCCCGCCAAACCGTACATCTCCTGCGAGTACATGCACGCCATGGGGAACTCGGTCGGCGGCTTGGGCCTGTACACGGATTTGGAGCGCTACCCCCATTACCAGGGAGGGTTCATCTGGGACCTGATCGACCAGGCCCTGTGGCATCCGGCGACCCCCGCGAGCGCCGGGGAGTTCCTCGCCTACGGAGGGGACTTCGGGGACCGGCCCTGCGACTGGGAATTCTCCGCTGACGGGTTGCTGTTCGCCGACCGCACCCCCTCCCCGGCTGTGCGCGAGGTCAAACAGCTGTACTCGGATTTCTCACTCGTCCCGTCCACAACCGGCGTCGATGTCACGAACCGGTCGCTGTTCACGTCCAGCAGCGCCTACGACCTGGTGTGCTCGCTCCTGGTCGACGGCGAAGCGGTCTGGCAGATCACTGTGCCTTCTGATGTCCGCCCCGGCGATCGCGCCACCGTGCCGTGCCCGTGGCCCATCGACGAGTACTCGGCGCCCGGCCGCGAGATCGTCCTCGAGGCCTCACTGGTCCACCTCCATCGGACCGCGTGGTGCCCGGCGGGGCACGAGGTGTGCTTCGGCCAGTCCGTGCTCCCCCTCGCCGCGCCCCCGTCCCCCCCGGACGCCGCCGACAGGAACCGCGCGACGTACACAGTCGGACGCTGGAACATCGGGATGAGAACGGGCGGTGAGGAGGCGCTCCTGTCCCGGACGGCTGGAGGAATGGTCCTCTGGGCGAAGGACGGCGACCCCCTCGTGCTCCGTCCCCCCAGGCTCACGACGTTCCGGCCCCTCACGGACAACGACCGGGGCGCCTCCCACGGCTTCAAGCGCGCAGTCTGGACCGTCGCGGGCAGGTACGCCCGCTGCTCGGACGTCTCAGTGCGCGAGGAGGACCACAGCGTCGAAGTCGCCTACTGCTACGAGCTCGCCGCAGTGGGCGTCCCGGTGTCCGTGGTCTACCGCCTCAACGACGACGGCACGATCAGGTTCACCGCCTCGTACCCGGGGGCGCCGGATCTGCCGACGCTTCCCTGTTTCGGCGTCGAGTGGGCGCTTCCGCCGTCGCTCTCCCGTTTGCGCTTCTACGGCACCGGCCCCGACGAGACGTACATCGACCGGGTCAGCGGAGGCCGCCTCGGGATTTGGTCGCGCTCCCTCTCAGAGGACCTCACTCCTTACGTGGTGCCGCAGGAATGCGGGAACCACATGGGCGCGCAGTGGGCGGAGGCCAGCGATGAGCAGGGGAACGGGATCCGGGTCGTGAGTGCGGTCGGCAACCCGTTCGAGGTCTCCCTCCTGCCGTACTCGAGCGCCCAGATCGAGGAGGCCGCCCACTGGTGGGAGCTCCCCGAGCCCGGGCGCCGTCCGGCGACCCACTTGCGGCTCCTCGCGGCACAAATGGGCGTTGGGGGCGACGACTCCTGGGGCTCCGAAGTCCACCCGGAGTACCTTGTGCCGTCCGAGCAACCGCACGTCCTGGACGTCGTCCTGTCGATCCTGTGAACGGCGCTGCCGGTGCCCGGGACCATGCGCTCCGGCCCTGGGCACCGGCTGGCGCGCCCTAGACCGCCGTGGCGGGAACGAAACTCGAGCGGACCACCAGCTCAGTGGAGATCAGGACATGGTGGCGCTGCTCGTAGCGGCCGATGATCGAGTCGGACAGGAGGAGGATCGCGGACTCGGCGAGCTCCTCGCGGTTGATCGCGTAGGAGGACAGCGGCGGAGCCGTGTACTCGCACACTTCGAGATTGTTGATCGAGACCACCGCGACGTCATCGGGCACACGCAGTCCAGCCGCCACGAGGCATTGGAGCACCCCAACGGCCAGCGGATCCGCGGCGACGACTACCGCGTCCGGCGCCGGGCCGGTGGAGTCCGCCAGCATCCGCTCCATCTGGCGGCGGCCGTTCTCCACCGTGAAGGAGCCCTCCGCGAAGACCCTGGCGTCGGCGGACAGCCCCAGGCGCTCCGTCCAGTTGACGAACGCGAAGGTCCTGATGTCCTCCTCGTGGAAATGCATGCCCATAATATGGCCATCGCCTCCGACGAAGGAGATCCGCTGACGCCCCTGGTCCCTCAGCGCGTCGATCGCGTCGAGGACCGTCTGCTGGAGGTCGGGGCGCACGGAGTGGAACAGGGTCGGCGCCGGATTGATATCAATGAAAACACCGTGGGGCAGCGCGGCGTGGAGCTTCTCGAGGTCGGCCCCTTTCAAAGGGGAGGGGCCGACCGAGATGAAACCGGAGAAGCGATCAGCCGCGCCGATGAGCGAATCACAATCCGGGAAGGACGCGAGCGACATCATGTGCTCTAAAGCTTTGACCTTCAGCGCCTCGCGGACGTCGAAGAAGTAGGCGTCGTGGAGCCCCCGCTCAGGATCGACGTTGTCGAGGATCGCCACGTTCTGGGGGATTCCCACGCGCCTGCCCTTGAGCGCGTACCCCATCTCGTTGCCGACCTCGATGATCCGGCGGCGCGTGTCCTCCCGGACTGAGAACGTGGGATCCCCGTTGAGCACCCGTGACACCGTCGCCTTCGAGTACCCGGTGGCGGCGGCGATATCACTGAGGCTGACCATTTCGCTCCCCTCCTTCGAGAACAGTTCCTCCGCGGTGTTCGCACCGCTGAGGGCCTCTTCCCGCAATCGGTTCCCTAGTCTAGCGCGTGTCCGTCCGGCGATCCGATCGCCACCAACCGGTCCCGATCCCGCCCCTCCCCCACCCTACGGTGCCGTAGGATAGTGCCCATGCGTGCCACAGACGAAGGAGCAGATATGAGTGACAGCCCGGCCCCCGCCTCGTCGGACGACGGCGCCCAGGAGCTCGAGGCCGTGCCCGTGCCCGCGCCCACCAGCGGGGGCGCCACCCAGGCCCTGGAGTGGCACGCCCCCACCCTGGTGCGCATCGACGAGACCTGCACGATCCCCCGCCTGCTGCAGGACCGCGTGGGCCGCAGCCCCCGCCGCCCGCTCATCCTGCGCAAACTGGGCATGGGCGATGCGTGGCGGCCGGTGAGCGCCCGGGACTTCCACGAGGAGGTCCAGCAGGTGGCCGCCGGGCTCATCGCGCGCGGGCTGGAACCCGGCCAGAGGGTCGCGATCATGAGCCGCACCCGCTATGAGTGGACGCTGCTCGACTTCGCGTGCTGGAGCGCGGGCCTGGTGCCCGTGCCCATCTACGAGACGAGCTCCATCGAGCAGGTCGCCCACGTGCTCTCCGACGCCGACGTCGACCTAGTCGTCACCGAGACCGTGTCCCTGGCGGAGATCGTGCGCACGGCCGCCGAGCGGACCGGGCGCCACCACGTCGTCGTCCTCTCCTTGGACTCCGAAGCCATCGAGACCCTGGTCGCCGACGGAGCCGGAGTGCCCCGCGCCACCGTCGCCGCGCGCACCGGGGCCCTGACGAAGGACGACATCTCCACGATCGTGTACACGTCCGGGACGACGGGCACCCCCAAGGGCACGGTGCTCACCCACGAGAACTTCACGAACCTGTGCCTCAACTCCCACGCGTGGATGCCCGAGATCGCGGCGGGAGAGGACTCCCGGCTGCTGCTTTTCCTGCCGCTTGCCCACGTGTTCGCGCGCTTCCTGCAGGTCTTCCAGATCAGCGGCAACGGCGTCATGGCGCACGTGTCGAACATCAAGAACCTGCTGCCCGACCTGGCCTCCTTCCGGCCCTCCTACCTACTGGTCGTGCCGCGCGTCCTGGAGAAGATCTACAACTCGGCCGACGCGAAGGCCTCCAAGGGCGCGAAGAGGCGGATCTTCCGGTGGGCCGCCCACGTGGCCATCGAGTACTCCAAGGCGCTGGACACCCCGGAGGGCCCGTCGCGCTCGCTGCGCGCCCAGCGCGCCCTGGCGGACAAGCTGGTGTTCCAGACCATCCTCAAACTGGTCGGCGGGAACGCCCGCTACATCGTGTCGGGCGGGGCGCCCCTGGCGACCTGGCTCGGCCACTTCTACCGGGGCCTGGGCATCCCCGTCCTGGAGGGCTACGGCCTGACGGAGACCGTGGGCCCCGTCTCGGTCAACACCCCGCGCCTGTCGAAGATCGGCACCGTCGGCCCGGCGCTGCCGCCCATGTCCTTCAGGGTCTCCGACGAGGGCGAGATCCTGCTCAAGGGCCCGTCGGTCTTCCAGGGCTACAACAACGACCCCGAGGCCACCGCCGCCTGCTTCACCGAGGACGGCTGGTTCAAGACCGGCGACCTGGGCTCCCTGGACCGCGACGGGTACGTGAGGATCACGGGCCGCGCGAAGGAGATCATCGTGACCGCCGGCGGCAAGAACGTGGCCCCGGCCGCCCTGGAGAACCCGATGCGCTCCCACCCGCTGATCTCCCAGGTCCTGGTGGTCGGCGACCAGCGGCCCTTCGTGGCAGCGCTCATCACCCTGGACGCGGAGATGCTGCCCGTGTGGCTGGAGTCCCACGGCCTGCCGGTCATGAGCGTCGCCGAGGCGGCCACGAACGTCGAGGTCCTGGCCTCCTTGCAGAAGGCGGTGGACGGGGCGAACGAGCACGTCTCGCGTGCCGAGTCGATCCGCAAGTTCAAGGTGCTCACCTCGGACTTCACCGAGGCGAACGGCCTGCTCACCCCGTCGTTGAAGGTCAAGCGCGCCGTGGCCGTGCGCCGCCTGGCCCCCGTCATCGACGAGCTCTACGGCGGACCCGTCGAGGAGTGAGCCGCTCCCGGCGCGGGCAGACCAACGCGTTGTAGCCCTCACCAGCAGGCGACCCGGCGGCGCACGGCGGTTCCGGGGCCGCGCTGTACGGATTACCCAGCTATACGGAGTACCCGAACGGGCTCCCGCGGCGCGCACCGGCAGCCAGCGCGGCCGGGGAGACGGGGATCGCGACCCGCCCGGCCCGCAGGCGGCCCGACGCCACGAGCGTCGAGCAGCGAGCGTCCTGCTGCGGGTCGGTTGTGTCCTTCGCCGTCGCGGTGATGTGGTGGGTCGCCGTCCGGGGGCCGTAGTGGTCCAAAATGCGTCTGGGTTTCGCCGTGTTTCGGCGGCGCGGGGGCGAGGTGTTCCATTTTGCGTCTGAGTTCGACGGTTTCGGGCCGATTCCCGTGATTTCGCCTAGACTCAGACGCATTTTGGAACAGCCACCCGGGGATCCCCCGGAAAAGCCCGAGACTCAGACGCATTTTGGACCACCCGGGGGCACTACCGCCCCCTTCGCCCCCCCAGGTGGGAGTGCTGGCACTGGTAGGGGCGGCGGGCGCCGCCGCCGCACCGACACGACGCTTGCACCTCTACTTAGCCCACCCTCTCGTGCGCGCACACAAGAACCCCGAATTAGACAACATCCACACCGGCGGGTGGCGCACCACCGCCCATGTACGCACACAAGGACCCCGAATTAGACAACACTGCTCGCACACAGCGGCTTGATCCCGCCCTTGTGTGCGGTGGTGTGTTGCGTAAATCCGGCCCTTGTGTGCGCCATCAGGAGGGGTAGCGGGTCAGTACCCGCGCATTTCCCACCGCACTATGGGAGCCACCCGGCGCTCGCCCGCACGACCCCGGGCTTGGTGCGAGTGGTGCGGCAGCCCACGGGGATCCGGAGGGATCCGCGACGGATCAGCCACTCAGGTGGTCGAGTGGGGCGCGCCAGTGGTGGGGAGGATCCCGAACGCCCATTCGATCTGGCTGCGCTCCTGCTGCATGCGCGGGTCGCGCAGCGGCGTGTAGGCGCCGGTCTCCCGAGTGTACCCCTTGGCCGCGCCCCAGTTCCAGATGCGCCAGCAGTGGAGGACCGCGAGGGACACGGCTTCCTCCTTCGACATGCGGCTCCACGCGAGGCTGCGCATCGTCACCCGCCGGCCGTCCGGGGCCACCACGCAGACCGTTGCCCTGGGCAAGCGGCGCCGCACCGTGACGAGGACGGGGAACAGTCCGGTCCTCGAGGCGGGCCAGGGAACAGTGCGCCGCCCGAAGACGGATCTCACGTGGAAACCAGTGGAGTCGATGGTGACGCAGAGCACCGCCATGATTCCGATCTCCGCCAGGCACACCGCCGCGCAGACGCAGTAGATGATGACGGAGGACGCGGAAAGCCCGCTCGTTGCCGCCACGACGGCCAGGGAAACGGCAGCGGCCGCGGTGGACAGCAGGACCGAGATCCACTCCACGGGTTTCACCAGGGGAACGGTGACGGTGTCGGCGTCCAGGGGGATCGGGCCGCACGCCGACGCCCTGCACTTGTAGCGATGGCCCCGCATCGGGTCAACCGCGGACGATGCCGTAGAGGTGCTCTTGTTTGGACCGCATGGCCTGCTGGATGCCGAGGCCGCTGAGCTCCACGTACTGGCCGGTCTCGCGGGTGAAGCCCTTGGCCACCGCCCAGTTCCACAGCCGCCAGCACTGCGTGATGCCCTTCACTTCCATTTCCGCCACGTCGATCCCGGCCCAGGCGATGCCGGTGAGCGGCATGGCCCGCCCATCGGGAGTGATGACGCGGGCGGAGACCTCGCTCATAAGAGCGCTGGCCCCCCTGCGCTTCCTCTCAACCCGCACGTAGAACCCGGTCCGCGAAGCCGGCCACGGGACGTCGGCCGACCGCACCATGTTCTTGGCGTGGAACCCGGTGGCGTCGATGGTCATCGACGAGGAGCGGAAGAGGAACCCGCCGAAGAGCAGGAACGCCCCGAAAAAAGCGAGGACAACGATCCCCAGGACGGTCCCCTCGCCACCGAGGTAGATCACGTTCCAGATCGATCCCGCGATGAAGGGAACGGAGAGGATGAACGCGACCCACGCCGCGCCCTTCGCACTCGGCATCACGATGGAGTCCGCCGTCAGGGGGATGGGGGTGGTGTCGTCGCGCTGGTACCGGTAGGCGCCGCCCCCCTGTCCGGGCGCGCCGCCCGCCGGGGCCCCTTGGGCGTAGGGCTGCGCGCCCTGGGCGCTCTGCCCGCCCGAGGACTCCCATCCTGCCCCGGTCCCGCCGGGCGCTCCGTACTGCTGGGCAGAACCGCCGGACGCGGCGTAAGGCTGGGCCGAACCACCCGGGACCCCGTACTGCTGGGCAGAACCGCCGGGCGCCGCGTAGGGCTGGGCCGAACCACCCGGGACCCCGTACTGCTGGGCCGAGCCACCGGGCGCCGCGTAGGGCTGGGCAGAACCGCCAGGCGCACCGTACTGCTGGGCAGAACCACCGGGCGCCGCGTAGGGCTGGGCCGAACCGCCGTAACCGGGGGTCCCGCTCCCCTGTCCGCGACTATCTGCGTTCGGATCGGGCTGGGTGTAGGGCGATGTCATAGTCTGCCTTTCGATTCGGTTCCGTTCGACGGTACCACTGTTGTCGGGCGCAGGGGCGGACTCGGGACGCCCGCCCACTTCCCGCTCGCGAGGGCCACCGCTCCCGCCCGCTTCCCACATGGGAGCGCGCCGTTCCCGCCCAGTTCTCCTATTCGGGCAGGACCGCTCCCAGCTGTTTCCCCCATGAGCCCCGCGCCGCGCCCGCATGCGCCGCCGCGCCCGTCGGCACGTGGCCGACGGGCGCGGGCGCTCCCCATCGCGCGTTCCCCGCCAAGCGCTCCCCATCAGGCGGGGGCTCCCCATCGGGGGCCACATCGGGAGGCAATCGGGGGTCCGGGGCGCTACTGGGCGTTGAGCGCCGCGGTGGGCGGTGTGCGCGAGGCCCTCACTGCTGGGTAGAGGCCTGCGACGGCCCCGATCCCCACTGTCACGGACAGGCCGGCGACGACCACGTACCACGGCAGGGTGAATGGCCATCCGTTCGCCGCGCTCATCCCGAAGGTGACGCCGATGCCGAGCACGCACCCCGCGGCCCCGCCCAGGAACGCCAGCAGCAGCGCCTCGGCCAGGAACTGCACGAGGATGTGCCCGCGCATGGCCCCCAGCGACCGCCGCAGGCCGATCTCCCTGCGCCTCTCCAGAACGGAGATGATCATCGTGTTCGCCACGCCGATGCCGCCGACCAGCAGGGCGATCGAGCCGACCCCCACCAGCAGCGCCGTGAAGGTCTGGTCCGCGGCGTTCTTCGCGGCCAGGGCGTCGGAGGGCCGCGAGACCTTGACGGAGGTCGGGTTCTTCGGACTGAGCGTGGGGCCCAGGAGGGCGCGCACGTCCTCGACCCTGTCCTCGGTGGAGCGCTCGTAGACAGTGGTCGGCTTCCCGTCGAAGCTGAACTGCTGCTCGGCGATGCTCGACCCGATCAGGGCGGAGTTGTCGAGCTCGGGCGCCAGGGTCACGGGATCGAGGATGCCGACGACCGTGAACGAGGTGTGCCCGATCCACACCTGGGTGCCGGGCTCGACGACGCCGAGGCGCTGGGCGGCTTTCGCGCCGAGGACCGTCGCCGGGTACGTGGCCGTCGCCTCGTTGAGCCACGTCCCCCGGGCCACGGAGCCCGCCACCACGTCGAGCAGGGACTGCTCGGCCGCCATGGTGAGGATGCCGCCCGTCGCGTTCTTGTCGGCGAGGCGGGAGCGGTAGACGGACACCCCCGACAGGGTGGCCGTGGAGGTCGCCTTCTCCACCCCGTCGATGAGCCGCATCCGGCCGACCGCGTCATCAGGCAGGCGCGTGGAGGACCCGGACAGGTCCTCGCCGGCCTGGGCGGTGAGCATATTGGTGCCCAGCGCCCGCAGCTGCTCGGCGAGCTGGGCCTGGCTGGAGGTCGACACGCCGATGACGCCCACCATCGCCGCGATGCCGATGGCGATGCCCAGGGCCGACAGGACGGCCCGCGTGGGGCGCGAGCGTATGCCCGTACCGCCCAGGCGCGCCACGTCGGACCAGCGCAGCTTCGAGTACATCGGTTTGGAGTCCTCAGACATGGGCCACCTCCTTCGCGGCGGAGTCGTGGACGATGCGTCCGTCCTTGATGGCGACCTGGCGGGGCAGTTTCATCGCGAGGTCGTTGTCGTGCGTGATGACGACGATGGTCGTCCCCTGCTCGTGGAGCTCGTGGAGCAGTTCCACGATGGACGCGCCCGACACGGAGTCGAGGTTGCCCGTGGGCTCGTCCGCGAGCAGCAGCGGGGGGTCCCCCACGACCGCGCGGGCGATGGCGACGCGTTGGCGCTCGCCGCCCGACATCTGGTGGGGCTTGTGGTGGAGCCGGTGCGACAGCCCGACCCGGATGAGGGCCCTCTCCGCCTTCTGGCGGCGCTCGGCCCGGGGCACTCCCAGGTAGAGCAGGCCGTCCGCGACGTTGTCGATGGCGGTCATGCCCTCGCTGAGGTGGAACTG
Source organism: Pauljensenia hongkongensis (assembly GCF_001746855.1). Taxonomy (GTDB): domain Bacteria; phylum Actinomycetota; class Actinomycetes; order Actinomycetales; family Actinomycetaceae; genus Pauljensenia; species Pauljensenia hongkongensis. The sequence continues at coordinate 634,166 of NZ_CP017298.1, forward strand.
CTGGAACACGAAGCCGATCAGGTGCGCCCGCAGTCCCGACAGCCTGCGGTCCGACAGGCGCGACACGTCGATCCCGTCGATCTCCACAGTGCCCGAGGTGGGGCGGTCCAGTGTCCCAATGAGGTTGAGCAGGGTGGACTTGCCCGACCCGGAGGGGCCGACGATGGCGACGAACTCACCCCGGTCGATCGAGAGGCTGACCCCGGCGCACGCCGCCACGGGCGGTTGGCCGTAGGTGCGGCGCACGTCGTGCAGTGAGAGTATTCGGCTCATCGGTCGGGCACCACCACGCGCTGGTTCTCGGACAGTTCGTCACTGGTCACCTCAACGCGGTCCCCGGCGAAGAGACCGGTCTTGACCGGCACCTTCCGGATGGTGTTGTCGTCGTTCACCACCTCGACGCCGAACTGGTCGGGCGTGAGGGCGATGAGGGCGCCCAGCGGCACGGACAGGACGTTCTCGCGCTTCTCACTGACCAGGCCCAGCGACACGGACGCCTCCTGGAGGCCCTCCGTCGCCGACGGGTCGTCGGGGGTGACGGTGATCGGGATGACGCGCTCCTTGTCACTGGCGGAATCGGATCCCGAGCCGGAACCCGAACCCGAGCCGGAGCCCTTCTGGTCGCCGGACGCGGATCCCTTGTCGGTGGGCGGTTCCACGGTGGAGATCGTCCCCGTGGTGGTCTCGCCGCCGGGTAGGCGGATCTTGACGCTGTTGCCCACGACGCCCAGTTTCTGGTCGGCCAGTTTGAGGTTGGCGCTGATCACCTGGCGGGTGCTGGACACGTTGAACAGGTCGGTCTCCAGGGTCGCGCGGTCGCCGAGGCGGGCGATCATCGTGCCGACCCGCAGGTCCTCGGGCGCGAAGACCACGCGGCCCAGCGGGAGGATCCCGTTCTGCGTGAGGCCCTTGTCCTTCTGCCACTTCTGGATGGCGGCGCGCGTCAGCCAGTCGTAGTGGGTGTTCGGCTCGCCGGTGAAGTACCCGAGTTCTTTGAGCGCGGTCTCCAGCTGGGTGACGTCGTCGCCGTTGCTCATGTCGGGTTCGAAGGCCCGCCACGCGGGGGTCGCCCCGTGCATGAAGTAGGTGGGCTCGTCGCCGACCTGCTGGATCATGTCCCCCTGGTGGAGCGTCGTGCCCGGGGTGGGGAGTTTCGTGATGACGCCTTCGAAGGCGCCGCGGAACTTGTACTGGTCCGCGTAGCGCAGGGTTCCCACTGCGGTCGTCTCCCCTTCCAGGGTGCCGCGGGTCACCACGCCGGTGCTTCCCGTGAAGACGTTGCCCTCCGACTGGTTCTGCTCGCCGCCGGGCAGTTTGCCCAGCGCGTAGGCGGTTCCCACCCCTGCGAGGGCGACCGCCAGTGCAGCGCAGGCACCGACGACGAGCATCCGGCGCTTACGCGGCGGTTTCGTTTCCGTCGACTCCGTCGTCATTTGGTTTGGGCCCCCTGGTTGTTGAAGCACTTCTGCAGGGCGTCCTGCGGGACGTCCTTGACGTTGAGGCCCTTGCCCGGCTCCGGATCCGGCACGTCGTAGCCGAGTCCGCGCAGGCATTCAGCGCCCTTGACGAGCTGCTGCTGGGCGTCGGCGTCCTTCGTGAGGTCGTTCTCCTCGCCCAGCGCCGGGCCGATCTCCTGCTGGCACTCGTTGAGGGCGTTGTTGAACGCCTCCGAGGTGTCGGAGAGGTTGTCCGGGGTCAAACCGGTGTCGGGCACGTCGAAGCCCTTCCCGCGCATGCACTGCGCGAAGATCAGGTTCGCGTCGTCCGCGGACTTGACGGTGCTCGACGCGCTGGCGGAGGGCTTGTTGCCAGCGGCGCCCGAGTTGCCGTTGGAGCAGGCGCCGAGGACGCCGACGGCGACAGCCAGGCCGATTGCGGCGAAGGCACGGGCGGGGCGGTGTTTCTTCATGGGAAAACTCCTTGAATGTACGTGTCTTTGCGGCGGATCACGCTCGCAGTTGAACATTCAAGACGGCATCCCTGGAAGTTTCCTTAAAGGAACCCTGGAGCCAGACCGGAAACAACCTCTCTCAGTAACCGTGGGGGCGGGGAAGGCGTTCCCCTAGTACCAAAATCCCAGTTCCCGTCACAATTCGGTAACGAACCGACGAGGCACGGCCCGCTATCCCGCGCCCTCGTACTCGGCTTTGATGTCCTCGTGGTGGCGGATGACCTCGCGCACCATGAAGGACAGGAACTTCTCCGCGAAGTCCGGGTCCAGGCCGGAGCGGACCGCCAGCGCCCGCAAGCGCGCGACCTGGCGCGCCTCCCTCTCGGGATCGGCCGGGGGCAGGTCGTGGACCGCTTTGATGTGCCCCACGCGCTGCGTGCAGCGGAAGCGCTCGGCGAGGATGTGGATGAGCGCGGCGTCGATGTTGTCGATGGTGCGGCGCGCCTCGGCGAGCGCCTCGGGGATCCCCGTCACGCCGCGGTCGGCGGGGCCCGCCGCCTCGTCCCCCATTGGCCCGTTCCCCATCACAGAGCCCCTCAGGCGCTGCGCACCCGCTCGGAGGAACGGTCCGTGTACAGCTCGGCGGCGCCGACGCCGTTGACGTGCTCGCGGGTGATGACCACGCGGGCCACGTCGTCGCGGCTCGGCAGCTCGAACATGAGGTCCGACAGGGTGCGCTCCATGATGGAGGACAGCCCCCTGGCGCCGGTCTTGCGCTCGTTGGCCTGGGCCGCGATGGCCAGCAGGGCGCCGCGGGTGAAGTCCAATTCGATTCCGTCGAGCTCGAAGAGGTGCTGGTACTGGCGCACCAGCGAGTTGTTGGGTTCCGTGAGGACCCGGACCAGGTCCTCCTTGGTGAGCTCCTTCGTCGACGTCAGGATCGGCAGGCGGCCGATGAACTCGGGGATCATCCCGAACTTGTGGAGGTCCTCGGCGTTGACGGCCTCGTAGAGGTCCCCCATCTCCGAGGCGGACTTGAGCTCCGAGCCGAAGCCCGTGGAGCGCTGCCCCAGGCGCGCCTTGACGATCTCCTCGATGCCGGCGAAGGCGCCGGCGGCGATGAAGAGGATGCCCGAGGTGTCGATCTCGAGGAACTGCTGGTGGGGGTGCTTGCGCCCCCCCGACGGCGGCACCGAGGCGACGGTGCCCTCGATGATCTTGAGGAGGGCCTGCTGCACGCCCTCGCCCGAGACATCGCGGGTGATGGAGGCGTTCTCGGCCTTGCGCCCGATCTTGTCGATCTCGTCGATGTAGATGATGCCCCGCTCGGCCTTCTTGATGTCGCCATCGGCCTCCTGGATGAGGCGCAGCAGGATGTTCTCCACGTCCTCGCCCACGTAGCCCGCCTCGGTGAGCGCGGTGGCGTCGACGATGGCGAAGGGGACTTCGAGGAGGCGGGCGAGCGATCGCGCCAGGTGGGTCTTCCCCGTGCCCGTGGGCCCCAGGAGCAGGATGTTCGACTTGGTGCCGAGCATGTCCTCCTCATGGCCGGCCTCGCGCGAGCGCACGCGCTTGTAGTGGTTGTAGACGGCGACCGACAGCGCCCGCTTGGCCCTGGTCTGACCGATCACCCATGAATTGAGGAACTCGTTGATCTCACGGGGCTTGGGCAGGGGCGAGGCAGCCGAGGACGAGGGCTGTTTGCCGAGCTCCTCCTCGATGATCTCATTGCACAACTCGATGCATTCGTCGCAGATGTACGCGCCGGAGCCTCCGATGAGCTTGCGCACTTGCTTCTGGCTCTTCCCGCAGAAAGAGCATTTCAGCAGTTCTGCGCCATCAGTGAGTCGAGCCACGGGACCTCCAAGGTTGCTGGGATACCGCCCTGGGACGGCGCCGGTACGCCGGCGGTGTTTCAGTCGTTCAAACTATTGCAACGATAGCGCACGCGCGAGAACACGCAAGGTTTTTCCCGCGAAATGTCGCGATTTCCTCTTCCTCACCCCGCCATCGCGTGGTCCGTCTCCACCCCTATCCGCCGCTGTGAACGGACCGCCCCATCGGGCAGGGCGAGAAACAATCGACTTACCGCTAGGTTAGTTTTTCTCAAACCCTTCGCCAGTTTCCATGACCGGCGCCACAAATTTGCGTATATCGAACGGGAAGGGCCCGTGGAGTCCGATAGATACCGAACACACCACAGGCCCTTCCTTCACTGCGCCTTGCGCGATTCCAGCACCTGGTCGATCAGGCCGTATTCGGCCGCCTGCGGAGCGGTCAGGATCTTGTCGCGCTCGATGTCGCGGCGCACCTGTTCGACCGGGGTTCCGGAGTGTTCCGCCAGGGTGTCCTCCAACCATGCGCGCATCCGGTCAATTTCGTCCGCGACGATCTGGATGTCGGAGGCCTGGCCCTGCATGCCCTCCATGGCCGGCTGGTGGATGAGGACGCGCGCGTTGGGCAGCGCGAGGCGCTTACCGGGGCTGCCCGCCGCGAGCAGGACCGCGGCGGCGGAGGCGGCCTGCCCCAGGCACACCGTCTGGATCTGCGGCTTGATGTACTGCATCGTGTCGTAGATGGCCGTGAGCGCGGTGAACGAGCCGCCGGGGCTGTTGATGTACATGGTGATGAGCGAGTCGGGATCCTGGGACTCCAGCACCAGCAGCTGCGCCATCACGTCGTCCGCCGAGGCGTCGTCCACCTGGACGCCGAGGAAGACGATGCGGTCCTCGAAGAGCTTCGTGTAGGGGTTCTGGCGGCGGAATCCGTAGGCCGTGCGCTCCTCGAAGTCGGGCAGCACGTAGCGGGCCTGCGGCATCTGACGGGCCGCGGCCTCGAAGTAGGGTCGGGTGGTCATCAGAACTGTCCTCCTCGGGTGCCGATCTCCTGCGGGCCCTCGATCAACTGGTCGACGAAACCGTACTCCAGCGCCTCGCGGGCGGTGAACCAGTGGTCGCGGTCGGCGTCGGCCTCGATCTGCTCCACGGACTTGCCGGTGCGCTGCGCGGTGATCTCGGCGAGTTCTTTCTTCATGCCCAGGATCAGGTCCGCGTTGATGCGGATCTCCGTCGCCGAGCCCCCCGCACCGCCCAGCGGCTGGTGCAGGAGGACCCGGGTGTGGGGGGTGATGTACCGCTTGCCGGGGGCGCCGGCCGTCAGCAGGAACTGCCCCATCGAGGCGGCCAGGCCCATGCCCACCGTCACCACGTCCGGCTTGATGTACTGCATGGTGTCGTAGACCGCCATGCCCGCGGTCACGGAACCGCCGGGGCTGTTGATGTACAGGTAGATATCACGGTCGGGGTCCTCGGCCGCCAGAAGCAGCAGCTGGGCGCAGATCGTGTTGGCGTTCTCGTCGCGGACCTCTCCGCCGAGCCATATGATGCGCTCCTTCAGAAGGCGCTGGTAGACAGAGTCCCCCAGCCCCATGATGCTCTCGGCGCCAGGGCCGGCCATGTGCACGCTCACGCGCTCCTCCTCCTATACGTGGACCCTCTTCCCGGGTCGGGCTGCTACCAACGTAGCGGTTCCCGGCCCCCCACGCGCCCCAGCACGGATCTTTTCGCTTTGAGCGCAGGTTCGCCGGGCCCGCGCCCCGCACGGAGGACGGCACGGCACCAGGCCCAGAGCCGGAGGCGGTTGGGCCCACCCGCCCCATGCCGCCCGCCCGCTCGCCCCCGGGCGCACGCGCGCGGTGTGGCGCTGCACCCGCCAGTGGACGGGCGCGGGCGCTTCAGACGAGCATGAGGCCCACGGCCACGGCGATGTAGAACACGTGGACCGCCAGCAGGAAGACGCGCTCGGAGATCCCGAATGCGACGCGCCGCAGGGGGCGCACCACCAGGGCCGACACCAGGGCGACCAAACCCACGGCGGCCACCCAGCTGACGGCCACCAGAAGGGCCATGAGGCCGCCGGGGGCACTCGGGGCGAAGAACCGGATGAAGCCGCCCATGCACGAGTAGGCGATCGCGAACCACGCGATGGCCGCGAGCATGTGGAGGCGCCCGACCAGGGTCGGCGCGCTCCCCTCGACATCGGTGGGCAGCAGGGGCAGGAGCACGAACACCGCGGCGAGGGCCAGCATCCACGCGGCCAGCCCCGGCCCGTCGTTGGCGGGCGCGAGCGCGACGGCCGCAGCCAGGACCAGCCAGAACACCGCGGATGTCCAGGTCATGGTCGCCGCGAGGCGGCGGGTGGGGCCCACCGCGTAGTCGCTCACCGCGTGGTGGACGATGTCGTAGTCGCTGGGCACCAGGTGCAGCGCGACGAACATGGCGGTCCTGGCGACGCCGAGGGCCAGGGCAGCGCAGGCGAGAACAGTCGCCATTGGGACTCATCTCCAAACAGGGGTCTGCGGTCAGTGGATCTGTTGCACGGATCGGGCGGGCCCCGCCCCGTCCATCCCGCCCCGCGGGGAGCGCACCTGGTCGTGGAGCGCCCGTATGGACAGCGCGAGCGATTCCGGATCGACGCCGATGCCCCGGGCGGCGGTGTCGAGGGCGGAGCCGAGCAGGTCCGAGCACCTCGCCCGCAGCCCGACGCCGGCCGGCGTCGCCCTGAGGCGGCGCACGTTGCCGTCCCCCTTCTGGGCGGTGTCCTCGACGAGGCCCGCCTCCAGCAGGGAGCGGACGATGCCGCTCGCGGCCGCCTCCGACACGCGGAGGGGGCCGGCGAGTTGGCGCCCGCTCACGCCGGGGTGCTCGCACACGACGACCAGTGCGACGTAGCGGTTGTAGTTCAACCCGACGGACCGCAGGCGGCGCTCCGCCCACCGGTCGAGGGTGAGCACCAGGTCGTGCAGTTCGTAGGCGAGGTCCACAGCACTAACTTAAGCTCTTAAGTTAGTGGGCGCAAGTCCACGGAGCCGACTGGCCGGCGGCGGGCTCCGCAGAGCCGGGCTGCCCGACGGCGGGCTCCGCGGAGCCTGGATGCGACGGTGCCCGCGCCTACTGGCGCGGGCACCGTCAAGGCCAGTGGGCCGAGGGCCTCACTCGGCGGCGTCCTCCGCATCCGCGGGGGCTTCCGCCTCGTCGGAATCCGCCCCGCCGACGATCTCGGCGTTCTCCGCAGCGGCCGGGTCCTCGCCGAAGAACTTCGACAAGTCCACCTCCGCTCCGGAGGAGTCCTTCACGGTGACGCGCTTGAGCGCCTCGATGAGGGCCTTCGAGCGCCCGAGGTCGGCGACGACGTTCGACATCTGCTGGGGGGAGGAGAACAGCTGGTTGATATCGACGCCGTAGTTCTGCGACATCTGGATCGCGTAGTCGATGAGCTCCTGCTGGGAGACCTGCACGTCGAACTCCTTGGCGACCGCCTCCGACAAGAGCTCGGAGCGCATCTCCCTGACGACCTCGGCGCGCAGGGCGTCCTGGTCGGCGGACTCGCCCGCCGCCTCGACGCGGTGGGAGAGCTCGTGCTCGACAGCCGACTCGGGCAGCTGGATCTCCACCCGCTCCAGCAGCAGGTCGATGAGGCGGTCGCGGGCCTGGAGGGCCTGCTGGGACTCCTTGGACTGGGCGGCCTGCTCCCTCAGGTCCTCGGTGAGCTCGCCGATGGTGTCGAACTCGGAGACCATCTGGGCGAAGTCGTCGTCCGCCGTGGGCAGCTCGCGGACCTTCACCGACTTGACGGTGAGGGAGACCTCCGCCTCCTCGCCCTCGTGGTCGCCGCCCTTGAGGACGGCGGTGAAAGCGACCTCGTCGCCGGCGCTGGCGCCGGACAGCGCCTCGTCCTGGCCGTCGAGCATGTCGCCCGAACCGATCTCGTAGGACACGTCGGACACGGAGTCGACCTCCTCCCCGCCGATGCGGGCGACCAGGTCGATGGTCGTGAAGTCCCCGGCCGCAGCCGCGCGGTCAACGGTCTTGAGGGTCGCGAAACGCCCGCGCAGCTCCTCGAGCTCCTTGTCCACGTCCTCGTCGGCCACCTCGGCCGAGTCCACCACGACCTCGATCGACTCATCGATCGCGGGCAGCTCGAAGGGGGGCACGACGGCGACCTCGGCAGTGAACACCAACTGGCCGCCCTGGGGGCCGGTCGTGTTGGGGATCTCGGTGACCTCGACCTCGGGCTGGGCCATGGGGCGCAGGTCGTTGCTGGCGACCGCACTAGAGTAGTGCCCGGGCAGGACCTCGTTGACGACCTGCTCGATCACGGCGGCCCGGCCGAAACGCTGGTCGATGATGCGCGGGGGCACGTGCCCCTTGCGGAACCCCGGGATGTTGACTTGGCCGGCGATGTCCTTGTACGCCTTGTCCATTTCGGACTTGAGCTCCTCGAAAGGAACCTCAACGGTCAGGCGGACCCTGGTCGGCTCGAGTGTCTCGACACTGCTCTTCACGTGCGTATGCTCCGTTACGTCTGGCTGATTCCGCGCCCTTCTGGGCACATAACGCGCTCAGTCTACGACAGTGCCCCGCCCGTGTCGCCGCGCCACCTCGTTTAGTGGGCAAACGCGCCCCGCACCCCTGGTCTTCCGCCATGGTTTCGGGCACACTGGATCCATGGCAACGACGCTCACATTCCTCGGCGGGGCACGCACCGTGACCGGGTCGAAGTACCTGCTCTCCATCGACCCGCCCGGCGGCGCCCCGGACCGCCCGGGCGCAGGACCGCGCCGGATCCTGGTCGACTGCGGACTCTTCCAGGGGATGAAGAAGCTCCGCCGCGCGAACTGGGCGCCCTTCCCCGTGGATCCGGCGTCCATCGACGACGTGCTGCTCACCCACGCCCACATGGACCACACCGGCTACCTGCCCCGCCTGGTCAAGCACGGGTTCCGCGGCTCGATCTGGGGCACGGACGCCACCCAGGCGCTCACCGAGATCGTCCTGCGCGACTCGGCGTACCTGCAGGAGCGGGACGCCGACTTCGCCAACGAGCACGGGTTCTCGCGCCACGAGAAGGCCCTGCCCCTGTACCGCATCGGCGACGTGGCCAAGACCCTGCCCCTCATGCGCTCCGTCGAGTTCCACCGGCCGCTGGACCTGGGCGACGGGATCGAGGCGACCTGGCACCGGGCGGGCCACATCCTGGGCTCGGCGTCGATCCGGGTCGCCACCCCGGACGGCTCCGTCCTGTTCTCCGGCGACCTGGGACGCACCACCCACCCGGTGCTGCGCAGCCGCGAGATCCCCCCGGGGGCCGACGTGGCGCTCATCGAATCCACCTACGGCGACCGCGAGCACATCGAGCCCGCCTCCCCGCACGAGGCCTTCGCCGCCGCGATCCGCCGCACCGTCTCACTCGGCGGGTCGGTGCTGGTGCCCGCCTTCGCGGTGGACCGCACCGAAGTGGTCCTGGCCGCCCTGGACGGCATGGCCGCCGAGGGGCGGATCCCCCCGGTCCCGGTCTACGTGGACTCCCCCATGGCCCTGCGCTCCCTGGAGATCTACCGCGCCCCCTCCCAGGCCTGCGAGCTGCGCGACGGCGCCCGGCTGCGCCTGCCCCACCTGCGCCTCACCCAGTTGCGCGCCGTCGAGGAGTCCAAGCGCCTCAACACCCTGGGCGCTCCGGCGATCATCATCTCCGCGTCGGGCATGGCCACGGGCGGGCGGGTCCTGCACCACCTGGCGAGGATGCTGCCCGACCCGCGCAACTGCGTCGTCCTGACGGGCTACCAGGCAGTCGGCACGCGGGGGCGGTCGCTGGCCGACGGCGCCCAGTCCCTCAAACTGCTCGGCATGGAGGTCGGCGTGCGCGCCAGCGTGGTCCGCGACGAGGAGTTCTCCGTCCACGCCGACGCCTCCGAGCTGGTGGACTGGGCCCGCGGCCTTTCCCCCGCCCCAGGGCGGATCTTCTGCGTGCACGGCGAACCCGACTCGGCGAGCGCGCTCGCGGGCGCCCTGCGCTCCCGCCTCGGCCTCGACGCCGCCGTGGCCTCGCCCGGGCAGACGATCACCGTGGACCGGAGTTGATCCGGGCGGCGGCGCTCCGGGCGGGCGGCCCGCGGCTGCCGCGTCAGGCCCCGTTACGGGGAGCCGCCATGGAGTCCATCATGTAGAAGACGATGAGGCAGACGTAGGTGCCTATGCTCAGCCACGCGTTGATGGCGCCGAGAACGCACGCGAAGGCGTAGAGGACCGGGCCGAGGGCGAAGCGCAGGCTCATCCTGCGGACCACGGACCGGGGGATCTCGTGCCTCAGATTGCTGGGATTGCGGATGGCCGAGTGCCACAGGGCGTTGAACAGCAGGCCGCCGACCACCATCACGCCGCCGTAGAACACCGCGCCCACGCGCGCTTGGGACCCGCGTTCCAGGCTGTTGGTGAGCACAGAAGTCGCGAACGGCAGGAAGACGACGTCCAGCAGCAGCAGAAGGTTGAAGACCAGCACCCGTTGATCGACGGCCCGGAGGATGTGGAAAACAGCGTGGTGGTTGAGCCAGACCTGGCCGATGAGCATGAAGCTCAGGACGAATCCGACGTAGGTGGGCCACAGTGCGGCCAGATCGTCCAGCAGGTCCCCGCTGTACTCGGGGAGTTTGATATCAAGGCTGAGCAACGTTATGGCGATCGCCATGACCCCGTCGCTGAACGCCTCCAGCCTGCCCGATCCGATCTGCGCGAACCCTTTCGCGCCCCCGCTGCCCTTGGCGGCGGCGCTTCTGGACGAGCGTTTGAGGAACTTCACCGCACGATCACCTTTCCGTGGACGCCGACTCCACGAGATCCGGCCGCCCGGCTCCTCCGCCCGGCGCGCCGATTCTCGCACGGCAGCAGTGGGCCGTCAACCTGCCGGCGCCCCGTTCCCCGTTGGCGCGCTGCCTCCGAAGCCGGCCGATCAGTTCCGGCCCGCGTCGGCCGGCGCGGAGGCGATGGGCCGCGAGCGCCCGTGCACCACTGCGGCCAGCACGGCGCCCGGCACCTCGGCGACTCGGCGCACGCCTGTGAGGATCGCGGCGTGCGAGGCCCGGGCCTCGTCGTCGTCCGCGGCTGCGAAGCGGGCAGTGGCACGCGGCTGGCCCGATACGACCGCGATGTCCCAGGACTCCAGGCGCACCGCGCTGCGGGCCGCCGCCTCGACCTCGCGGGGGTCGTGCCCGGCGCGCACCGCGCCCACTGCCATGATCGACCGGTACGACCGCACAGGACCCCCTTGGTTTCCGTTCGAAGTCGGGGTGACAGGATTTGAACCTGCGACCCTCTGCTCCCAAAGCAGATGCGCTACCAAGCTGCGCCACACCCCGGCGGGGGCACTCCCCCTGCGCAATCATACCCACGGGCCGCGCCCGTTTCGCAATTCGCCTCCCGGTCCGCTAAGGTTGGGGGGTCCCCGACCAGGGGGCGCGCGGATGTAGCTCAATGGTAGAGCCTCTGCCTTCCAAGCAGATCACGCGGGTTCGATTCCCGTCATCCGCTCCACGGCGGGGGCCCCGGACCCAATCGGTCCGGGGCCCCCGCGTTCCCGCGGCCGTATAAAGCGGAAACAGCGCGCGGTGCACACGGACGGACCAACGCATCAGGCGCGCGGCACCCCGAGCCACCGGGGCACCCTTCGGGTGTAGGCGGCGTACTCGTCGGGGAAAGCATTGCGCAACGCCCTCTCCTCAACGGGGATCTGCGCGCGGTCGACCAGGACGACGAAACACGCTGCGGGGAGCCACGCCCACGCCTCGCGGATACTCGCATGGGCGGCGAGCGCGCACGCCATGCCCACGTACATGGGATTGCGGGTGACGCGGTAGACCCCTGTGCTGACGAGGGCGCGGGGGTGGTCGACCCCGACGGGGTCCGCCGAGACGCCTGCGCGGTAGAAGCGCATCGACGAGCCGACCAGCAGAACCCCGCTCGCGAATGCGAACGCGCCCGCCGCCGCCCACCGCCACCACGGGTGGCCGGCGTCCGGGAAGGGCACGAGCGCCTGTACGGCCAAGGCGCCGACGGTGAGGAACATCGGTGGGATTCTCAACATCCCACCATTGTTCCACGCCGCGGCGCCGCCGCAGGCGGACGGAGCGTCAGAAGGTCGCGGTGTCGATGACGTAGCGGTAGCGGACCTTGGAATCCACGACGCGGTCGTAGGCGCCGGTGATGTCCTCGCCGCCGATGATCTCGACCTGGGGCGCCACGCCGTGGGCGGCGCAGAAGTCCAGCATCTCCTGCGTCTGACGGATCCCGCCGATCTGGGAGCCCGCGAAGGACTTGGCGCCGTTGACGAACGCCCGCAGCGGCAGGCGCACCGGCTCCTCGGGCAGGCCGACGTCGACGAAGACGCCGTAGGGGCGCAGCGTCCCCATCAGGCCCTCGTAGTCGAGATTGTTGGCGCTGACGGTGCAGATGATGAGGTCGAAGGATCCGCGCAGGGCCTCGACGGTCCCATCCTCGCTGGTGGCGTGGAAGGCGCAGGCGCCGAAACGGCGCGCGTCGGCCTCCTTGGAGCGCCCGTGGGAGATCACGCTCACCTCGGCGCCCATGGCGGCGGCGAGCTTCACGCCGACGTGCCCCAGGCCGCCCATTCCGACGATGGCGACGCGCGTGCCCGGCCCCGCCCCGTACCGGCGCAGCGGCGAGTACATGGTGATCCCCGCGCACAGCAGGGGCGCGGCGGCGTCGAAGGGGATCTGGTCGGGGATGCGGCAGGCGAAGTCCTCCGAGACGGTGAAGCCCTGCGAGTAGCCGCCGGTCGTCGGGTTGCCGTCGGCGTCGGCGCGGTAGGTCCACAGCGTCCCGGGCGTGCCCGTGCACCACTGCTCGTAGCCTGCGCCGCACATCTCGCACTGGCCGCACGAGCCCACCATGCAGCCCACGCCGACCCGGTCGCCGACGGCGAAGCGGGTGGCGCCCTCGCCGACTCGCGCCACGACGCCGACGAACTCGTGGCCGGGGACCAGCGGGTAGGCGACGGGCCCCCACTCGCCCCTGGCGGTGTGGATGTCGGAGTGGCAGATGCCCGCGTACTTCACGTCGAAGTAGATCTCCCCGGGGCCGGGCTCGCGCAGGTCGATCGTGGTCTTGTGGAAACGGGTGGTCGCGTCGTCGCACGCGTAGGCGAGTACCTGGGGCATCGCTGCTCCTCCAATCGTGGGGCCGTCCCTCCAATCCTACGCCACACACCCCTTTTTGACCGGACAAAGACGGCGGTCCGTCGCGCCCTCCCGGCAGCGGGGCCGGTGCCCGGGGGACGAACCGACCCCCGCGCTCCCGGCGTCACGCCGGCCCCCACATCCTGGCGCGAGGCCGACCCCCCACTCCCCCGCGTCCGGGACGGGCCCCGCACCCCCAGTGGGAGGCCGCCGTCAAGCGGCCCAGTCGCCCAGCGCCCCGCCGAGGCACCCGAGCGCCGCATCCACGAGCGCCCACCGCTCGTCAGGGGGGCAGCCCTTGTCCACCCACCGCAGGCAGGCGGCGTCCACGAAGCCGTAGTACCCCCACAGGGCGTACTCGTGGCGAGCCTGCTCGGAGGGGGCGAGGAGGCCCGCGAGGCGCTCCACGTAATCGGCGCGGACGCGGACGCGCAGTTCCGCGGCCGCCTGGGGCTCCCCCCTCGATCCGCGCAGCGGCGCCGCCCAGGCGTCCGGATGGCTGGCGATGTGGTCGAGGTAGACCAGGGTCGCCGCGCCGATGCGGTCGCGCACGGGGACCCCCTCGTCGAGGGCGTCGAGGGCGGCGGCCTGCTTGTCCAGCAGCTCCTCGATCGCCAGGCCGACGACCTGCGCGTAGAGCTCCTCCTTGCCGGCGAAGTAACGGTAGACCAGTGAGCTGGAGGCCTGGGCATCGGCGGCGATGGAGGCAATGGTCACATCGGCGAAGGGGCGGTCGGCGAAGGCGGCCGCGGCTGCGGCGAGGATCGCCTCGCGCCGCGAGTCCGGGTCGAGTCGGCGCCGGGGGGTGCGGTCTTGTCTCACCATATTGCTCATCCTACCGTTAGTGATATACGATCACTAAGCTTAATGAACGAGATTCACTAGGAGTTCCCCATGGACTGGAAACACCACGCGATCTGGTGGCACGTCTACCCCCTGGGATTCTGCGGGGCGCCGATCCACGAGGCGGACCCCCACCCCGGGCCCCGCCTGCGCGCCCTGATGGGATGGCTCGACTACGCCGTCGGACTCGGCTGCTCGGGCCTGCTGCTCGGCCCCGTCTTCGCCTCGGCGACGCACGGCTACGACACCCTCGACCACTACCGCATCGACCCGCGCCTGGGCTCCGACGCCGACTTCGACGACCTCGTGGGCGCCTGCCGCGAGCGCGGCCTGCGCATCCTGCTCGACGGGGTCTTCTCGCACGTGGGAAGCGGCCACCCCCTCCTGCGGCGCGCCCTGGCCGAGGGACCGGGCAGCGGGGCGGCGGCCATGTTCGACATCGACTGGGGCGCCCCCGGCGGCCCCGCCCCCCGCGTCTTCGAGGGGCACGCCTCCTTGGCGCGCCTCGACCACGCCTCGTCCGCCGCCGCCGAGTACACGGCGGACGTCATGCGCCACTGGCTGGACCGCGGCGCCGACGGGTGGCGCCTGGACGCCGCGTACTCCATCAGCACGGACTTCTGGGCGCGGGTGCTGCCCGGGGTTCGGGCCGCGCACCCCGACGCGTTCTTCCTGGCGGAGGTCATCCACGGCGACTACGCGGGCTTCACCGCCGCCGCGGGCGTCGACACGGTCACCCAGTACGAGTTGTGGAAGGCCGTCTGGTCCTCGATCAAGGACCGGAACCTCTTCGAACTCGACTGGGCGCTGCAGCGCCACAACGCCTTCCTCTCCTCGTTCACGCCCAACACCTTCATCGGCAACCACGACGTGACCCGGATCGCCTCAGCCGTCGGCCCCGACGGGGCTGTCACCGCGCTGGCCGTCCTCATGACCGTGGGCGGGATCCCCTCCATCTACTCCGGCGACGAGCAGGGCTTCACAGGCGTCAAGGAGGAGCGAGCCGGTGGCGACGACGCCGTGCGCCCGGCGTTCCCCGCCTCGCCGGACGGACTGGCGCCCTGGGGATGGGGCGTCTACCGCGCCCACCAGGACCTCATCGGCCTGCGCCGCCGCAACCCGTGGCTCACCACCGCGACCACGTCGGCCGTCGCCCTGGAGAACCAGCGCTACACCTACAGGGTGCGGGCGGCCGACTCCAGCGCCTGCCTGGACGTCTCCATCGACTTGACGTCCACACCCCGGGCCACCATCCGCGACGGGGGCGGGACCGTCCTGTGGGAGCAGGCCGGGCACTGAGCCCAGGGCCCACTGCGACGCGCCCCGACGGTGGGCGCGCCATGGACAGAGCCGTCGGGCTCTGTCCGCGCCACTTAGGCCTGTTGTGCACCACTTAGGACCAGAAGGCCCCTGGTTCTCCCGGCGTGTCGGCGGCCTAAGTGGTGCGCGTACGCGCAATGGTGCAGCCGGGCGCCGCGCAAGCCGCCGCCCCGACGGCGGGCGCGCGCCCGGCCCCTAGTCCCCGTTCTCCGCGGTGATGTCGAAGAACGCCCAGAAAGCGCCCAGAAAGCAGCCGATCAAGAGGAAGTACCACTGCACCGCGACCGGGTTCCCGGTCAGCAACTGGGCGAGCGAGACCACCAGCATGACGACCGCGCCGACTCCGAGCCCCTTGGCCAAACCGAGCAGCTCAACGGTGGGGGGCACCTGCGGGCACCCCCGGCCCACCCACCTGACCAGGCGGACGACGGCGGCGATCCCAACGAGGACGGCCGCTGCCACGACGACGGACCCCAGGAGCACCAGATCCCCGCGTTCCGGGGAGTTGAGCATCAGGAGCAGGCCATGGCCGAACACCATGAAATCGAAGAGGAACACGACGAGAACGAGCCTGCCCTGGCGGCGCGGCATTACCGACAGCTGCTGGAAGAACCTCATGCGCCCACCGGCCCGCCCAGCCCGGTCCCGCCGAGCGCCGCCCGGCGTCCCGCGCCCTTCACAGCTCCCCGCCTTCCAGCCTCTGCTCCACCACGGCAGCGTACCGCAGCGGCCGTTGGTCCTTCCAACGGGGAGCGGCGTACACCTGCCGGATGCGGGCGATCACGGCGCGGCACCCGTCTGTGTCGCCCGTTCTTTCCAGGCACCACAGCATGCAGTGCAGGGGACGCGCCATCGCCTCCAGGTCGTTCTTCACCATGTACCCCGCGCACGCGGCCTCGCAGTGCTCGACGGCCTCGCCGAATTCACCACTGGCTGCGAGCAACGCCGCGTACTGGTCGTGCCAGGCCCCCATCTCGTAAGCGCTGGAGTAGTCGCCGTCATCGCCCAGGGGCGCGATCGCGGCGCGCGACTGCTCCATGAGGGCCCGCGCCTCGTCGAGGCGGAGGCGGGCCTCCTCCTGGGCGAGGCCCCTGATGGCCGTCCTCGCGGCGTCGCGGAGGCAGCGCCCCCGCAGCACGCGGTCGGCCAGGCCGTCGCCGTCGTGGAGGCAGGCGGCCTCCGTGTAGGCGCGGACCGCCCCATCGCGGTCTTCCAGGGCCTCGGCGGCTTCGGCGGCGCGCCGCAGGTGGGACGCCGCGGCGCCCCGGTCGCCGCCCTCGATGTCCCGCTGCGCCAGCTCGCGGGAGTTGTCGAACACGCCCTGGTGCTCGCCGAGGCCCATGAGGGCCCGGCACAGGGTCTCGCGCAGCGCGTACTCCAGCGGGGTGCGCCCGCACCCCTCCACGAGGCCAAGGGCGGACTCGACGACCTCGGCGCACTCCAGGCGGCGCTCGTCCCGTAGGAGCACCTCCCCCAGGTACCGCAGGGCCGAGGCGGCGCGCACGGGCATGCCGACGGCCAGGCAGACGTTGACGATCTCGCGGAGCTGGGCGATGGCCTCGCGGAACTCCGCCATTGCGTCGGAGGCGTCCGCGATGACCTTCCTGGCCCGCATGGCGGTGACCGGGGGGCACGGGTCGTGGCCGCGCACCACCTCGTAGGCGGCGGCGCACGCCTGGTAGGTCCTGCCCCGTTCCAGCAGGACCCTGGCGCGGTTGAGGCGCACCAGGTCCTCCGCGTCACGGCGGTGCTCAGCGCGTCCTACGAGCGCCTCCATGCCCTCCAGCGCGGATCCGGCGCAGTCGTGGTCGCCCACCGAGGACGCGAGCCCCGCGATCACGGAGAGGGCGGAGGAGACAGCGGCCGCGTGCGCGCCGGACTGGGCGGGTCCGCAATCCTCCGCGGCGCAGGCCAGGGCGGTGTCGGCGAGGCGCCGCACCTCTTCGACGCGCTCGTCCCTCAGGACGACGCCCCCACTGGGACGCGCTTCCCTCAGCAAGGAGGCGTCGATGAGGACGCCCAGCGCGCGCAGCACGCACGCGCAGTACCCGTCGGCCCCGGCACCCGGATCCCCGCTGGCGCGGTCGAGCGCACCGGCCACGGCGCCCCGCGCCTCGCGGAGCCACTGGGACGCTCCGTCGTGGTCCCCGACGTTGCGGCGCATCGATGCCAGCAGCATGAAGCGCTCGATGTCGCGCCCGTCCATCGCCTCCAGCTGCGGGCCCAAGCCCCGGGCGCACGCCTGGTCGACCACGAAGGAGCCCTCCGCCCCGTCGCCAGGGTCGAGGAAGGCCGCGGCGTAGCGCTCCAGCGCGTCCTCGGCGCCCGCCAGGGGGGCGGGGCGCGTTGTATCGACGGCGGGGTAGGGCGGCGCGTCGTCGTCGCCCGCCAGCCGCTCGTTCGCGGGGGCCGGCGGCTCGGCCGGCACCACGGTCCCGTCCTCGGCGAGGCGCTCGCCCTCGGGCAGCTGCTCGCCGGCCTCCAGCAGGCCGATCCCCGCGTCGGCGAAGGCGTCCGCGGCGGCGCTGAAAGCGGGGCGGTCGAGTTCGCGCGCGGTCCACGACGTGATGAATCCGTTGCCGTTGCGCTCGTCGAAGAGCCCGGCGACGTCGAGGGCCCATTGGCGGACCCGCGCCTGCGCCTGGGACAGCGTCGCGGCCGCGTCCAGCGCCTCGGCGGGGCACCAGGGGCTGTCCCCCGCGACCTCCACGCCGAGCTCCTCGTCCCCGCGGCCCGCGGCCACCGCCTCGCGCAGGACCACGGCGGCGCCGCGCAGCAGCAGGAGCAGGGAGAAGGCGCTGTCGGCGCGCGACGCGAAGGGCAGGGACTCGCGCAGGACCCTGACGGCGCGGCCCACGTGGCCGGACAGGGCCAGGTACTGCATGTGCCGCGCCAACCCGTTCGTGAAATTCGGGTTGAGGCGCTGGAAGCGGTAGGAGCGCACGTGCGCGTCCCACGCGGCCTTGGGCCGTCCGCTGGCCAGCAGTGCCAGCAGCGCGGAGGACTGGATGTTGGCGGGCTGGTGGGAGCACCCGAGCTCGCCGCTGAGGACGGGCACGGCGCTGGCCACGGCGCGCTCCCAGTCCTCCTCCGCGCTCGCCACGATCACCTGCCGCTCAGGGTCGCACGCCACGCAGTCGGACAGGCGGTCGCGCCCCATGGCGCGCCAAGCGGCGATGTCGCGGCGGACGGCCCCCATGTCCCCGAGGCTGAGGTCCACGTACACGGCAGCGCCGTGCACCGTGTGCATGGAGGCGCCGTGCGCGCGGTAGAACCCCTCCAGGCCATCCATGAGGCGGCGGACCTGCTCCACGGGCACACGGGGGTTGTCAGCGGCGCACTCCACGATCCACTTGTACCGCCATTCGAAGAGGAACAGGCGGCGCCCGGTGAGCAGTTCCGGGTGCTCCTCGAAGGCGGCCAGGCACCACGCGAAGGGCGCCATCGCCTTCCAGCCCTCGTTGCCGTAGGCGTAGGCGTCGGCCAGCGCCAGGTGCGCGTCGGCCCGCAGCCCCAAGTCGTCCACGTCCAGGGACCACGCGGCCGCCTCGGCCACCTGGGCGGACCTTGCGGGCCCCCAGCCCATTGCCCCGGTCTGTGCGAGCCTGTGGCGGATGTCGTCGGCTGTGGTCATGGTCCGTCCTTCCGTGGGTGGTCGAGCGCCGCGTCGATGAGGGCCCCCAGGACCTGCCCGGCCCACGCGCGCTCCTTCGGGCCCAGCGCCTGGCGGCCCTGGAGCAGGCACTGCACGTACAGGCCGCGCAGCACCTGGGCGGCGGCCGCCCCGCCCTCGTCCAGGGCGGCCAGTCGCGCAATCAGTGGATTCGCGCGGTTGAGGACCATCCGGGGCGGCCGGGTGCGCGCGAAGGGGTCGTCGATGCCCAGCAGCTGCGCCCACACTCCCGAGGCCGCCTCCTTCGAGGCGCGGGCGACCTGTCGGCCCGCCAGGTCCGGGTCGGGCAAGTACAGGGCGGGCATGGTCGCGGGCTCGAAGCGCCGCATGACGACCTCGCAGTCGCGGGGGTCGATGGCCCGCCGGGCGGCGAGCATGAGGCCCGCCGCCTCGGCCTCCTCCGTCGGGGAGCACGGGCTGAAACTGTCCAGCAGGCGCGCGGGGTCGACGAGCGCGATGTCCGCGCCTGATCCGCCCAGCGCGGGACTGGCCAGGAAGGCGGAGAGCACCTCCTCCTCGTAGGCGTAGCCCGCGTTCACCAGGACCACGCCCTGGCTGGCGGCCACGTCCGCGAGGGCGCGGTACTGGTCGACCGTGCGCGTGTAGCGCACCGGGACGCCCAGGCCCGCCAGTTGGGCCAGGGTCCTGGGGCCCTGGGTGGTTTCGAAGGGGACGTGCTCGACCACCAGTCCGAGGACGAACCCGTCCGTCGTCGCCACCGACCGCAGGCCCATGGCGTGGGCGGAGACGAAGGCGGCGAAACGCGTGGGGGCGTGCCGGGCCAGGTCGTCCAGCCAGGCGCGCACCCGCTCGCCGACCGCCGCCCGGGCGTCCTCCAGCGCCTCGTCGTCGACCAGTTGCTCGCGTGAGGCCGTCAGGCGCAGGTGCGCGGAGTCGGCGACGACCCACGCGAAGTACGCCCACGGGGGCGCCAGCCCGTAGGCGCTGCGCGAGACCAGCATGCCCTTCGCGTAGACCGTGTGGCGCGCGTCGCCGACGCGCCCCTCCTGCGGGCTGATCGCAATGGCGCCGCGCAGCCCTGCCGCTGCGATGTCGAAGTCGATGACGTCGATGGGGGCGAACCCCAGGTTCTCCTGGCACCACTGGGCCCGGTCGCGCCCGCCCATCCTCCACACGGGCACGGCCCTGCCGTGGCGGGTGACCGCTCCCCCGCCCCGGACCTCGATATCGGCGTCCAGCAGCGAGGCGAACTCGTCGACCAGGGCGCGCACGGTGGCGGGCTCCATCCACGCCTCGCCGGGGAAGGGGCGCAGGACGACCCGGGTCCCGGGGCCGGGAGGGAGGCCCCGGGCCTCGTGGGCGGGCGCGGGGCGCACGCAGTAGGTGCCGTC
The DNA here is from genome assembly GCF_001746855.1 of Pauljensenia hongkongensis. GTDB lineage: Bacteria > Actinomycetota > Actinomycetes > Actinomycetales > Actinomycetaceae > Pauljensenia > Pauljensenia hongkongensis. Next base: position 654,271 of record NZ_CP017298.1, read on the forward strand.
GGCGCTGCCCGTCCACTCGATGGCGCCGTCGGCCCCCGCCCTGGCTGAGCGCGACACCACGGTGATGTCCGGGCTCACCATGAAGCAGGAGAGCAGCCCGATGCCGAACTGCCCGAGGAAGTCGGCGCGCGCCAGCCCCAGTTCGTCGCGTTTCGACGAGGCCCCGATGGTGGACAGCAGGGAGGCGGCCTCCTCCTCGGTGAGGCCGATCCCCGTGTCCGAACAGGCGAGGCCCCCGTCCCCGACGGTGAGGACGATGCGCGCGGGGCAGTCCGGCTCCAGCTGGCGCCGGGCGGCGATGGCGTCGACCCCGTTCTGCAGCAGCTCCCGCATGTAGACGCGGGGGCCGGAGTAGAGGTTGCGGGAGAGCAGGTCGACCATGCCCCGCAAGTCGACGTGGAACTGCGCCACGCCTACCCCGCTTCCTCTTCGTCGTCGATTCCCAGGAGCTCGCGCAGGGCTTTGAAGCGCTCCACGGTCGTGGTGGTCATCAAGCCCAGGTAGTCGTGCAGTTGCTCGTCGTTCGCGCCCGCCTCGATGTTGACGAGCGCGCGCGTCGCCACGGTGGTCGCGTCGCCCTGGGAGGGCAGGGCGAAGAGCGAGGGCACCCAGCAGGACTCGTTGACCTGGGTAGCCGCGGCCGCCACCCGCTCCTGGGCGCCGGGGCCGTGCCCGGTGCCGTACGTTTCGCGCCCCCTGACGCTGAGCAGGCGCGGATTGGGGATCTCGATGAGGAGCTGGGTCCGCCCGGCCCCCGTGTGGATCTCGTCGTAGTCCCCGCCCCTCCTGCGCTCGTACTCCCAGCCGATCCGCTCCAGCCAGGCGGCCACGCGGTCCATCGTGACGGGGGGCGTGGCCGCGTTGTCCGGGTCCGTCCACCATGCCATCAGCGGGCCCCCTGCCGTTGGGCCAAGTCGGGGAGCGCCTCCGCCGCCTCCTGCAGCGCTCCCCCGATCACGGATACCGCCATATTGAGGTAGTCCGCGAGCTGTTCATTGCTCATGCCCTTCCCGATGAACGCCGTCGTCTGGGCGAACAGGTGCCGCGGCGGCGGCGCCGCCCGCCTGGAGATCCCGAGTTTGACGACCACGCCGCCGAGCGTGTACTGGTGGATGTGCGCGTCGACGCGTTCGAGGTCGGTGTCCGCCAGCTCGGGGCGCCAGTACCCGCGCACGGGCAGCAGGTCGCTGAATTCAGCGCCCACGAAGATGTAAATGGTGAACGCCTCGAAGCGGAGGACGATATTGCGGTCGTCGTCGATGGTGTAGCCCAGGTCCTGGCTCCACAGCCAGTCCGCTATGCGCGCCGTCGTCACCTGTGGCTGTGCGCTCATGTGTGCGGACCCCTTTCATGTTCCGTACCCACTTTAGACCCGGTATCCCACCGGGACAAGGGAGTTACCGCGCAAACAGTCGGAGTCCGGTGGCGGCCGCGCCCCACAATCCTCTGGCCCGGGAACGGGAAAGCCCCTGGGACCTACTGGTCCCAAGGGCTTCGCTGGGGTGGCTGACGGGACTCGAACCCGCGACGTCCTGGACCACAACCAGGTGCTCTACCAACTGAACTACAGCCACCATTGGGCCCGCAAAAGGGCAACGGGAAGAGACTAGCACCCCGCCCCGGCAGGAGGGAAATCAAGCGGTCCGCACCAGTGGTGGCGTGCGCCATAACGCGCCGCAACGGGGTGGGCCGTCCCCTCACCAGTGGGCGCGGGCGGAGATCGCGTCGGCGAAGTTGCCCAGGGCCCGCGGGGTCGTCCCCAGGTAGAGGTCGGCGTCCACCAGGGAGACCTCCATGACCATGAAGGACCCCTGCCCGTCGGGGACCAGATCCACCCTGTTGAAGAGCAGCAGGTCGTCGTGCCCGTTGCGCTCGCGGACGTAGTCGTGCAGGACCCGGCGGATCTCCTCGCCCCACTTCCACGCGACCGAGTCGGCCGGCTCGGCGGTGACCACCGCCTCGTGGACCGTGGGATCGGTGACAGAGGCGGGGTGCAGGGCCGCCCGCTTCTCAACCGCGTGGGAGACCAGGCCGTTGAAGAACACCAGCGAGATCTCGCCGTGGACTTCGATCTCCTCCATGTAGCGCTGCACCATGACCGAGCGCCCCTCCCGCAGCAGGGACTGCACCTGGCGCATCGCCGCCTGCCTCTGGGAGATCGACAGGGTCGTGTAGCGCCCGATGTCGCGCACGCCCGAGGACACGGCGGGTTTGATGACGAACTCGCCGAAAGCGGGGAAGCGCGTGTGGATCTGGTGCTTGGACAGGCCGTGCTCCGGCTCCAGCCAGGAGGTGGGGATGGTGGGCAGGCCCCGCGCGGCCAAGTCGCGCAGGTAGTGCTTGTCGGTGTTCCAGTCGAGCACGTCCGCCGAGTTCTGCACACGGCGCAGGCCCCTGGCCCATTCCAGGAACGCGGAGCGGTCCGCCGCGTAGTCGGACACCGAGCGCACGACGACCATCCCGGCGTCGTCCCAATCCACATCGGGATCGTTCCACACCGCGATCCGGGGGTCGCAGCCCCGTTGGGCGAGTTCGTCGGGCAGCCCCTCCTCGCCGTGGAAGAGGTTCGGCATCGACGCGCAGGTCACCAGAGTCACTTTCGGCTTGGAGGTCATAGGACCAGGGTAGCCGACCCGGCCGCCCCCGCGTGCGGCTTCCACACGGGGGCGGGGGCCCACGGCAGCGGCGGCGTTCCCGCGGACGCGCCGACCACCCCGTACGCCGCGGCGGGGAGCCCTCTCAACGCAGGCCGACGGTCCGCGCAGCCGCCTCTTCCAGCAGCGCGTCGATGAGGGACGGGTAGTCGACCCCGGCGGCGGCCCACATCTGGGGGAACATGGAGATCGGTGTGAAACCGGGCATCGTGTTCACCTCGTTGACCAGCACCGTCCCGCTGTCCTCGTCGAGGAAGAAGTCGACGCGGGCCAGGCCCTCGCACTCGAGGGCGTCGAAGGCGCGCAGCGCTGTCTCCCGCACCCGCTCCTCGTAGGCGGGGGCGACCTCCGCCGGGCACACCAGGCCCACCACGTCATCGACGTACTTGTGCTCGTAGTCGTAGAACTCACCGTCGGGAACCTCGATCTCCCCCAGGGGCGCCGTCGCGCTGCGCCAGTCGGAGCGGCCCCCCAGCACGCCGCACTCGACCTCGCGGCCGACGACGCCCGCCTCGACTATGACGCGCGGATCGTGGTTCTGGGCCTCCTTGACGGCCACGGCCAGCCCCTCGCGGGACTCCACCTTCGAGATGCCCACGGAGGACCCGGCCCGGCAGGGCTTGACGAAGACCGGGAAGCCGAGGGCGGCGGCGCGCTCGAGGCAGGCCCCCTGGTCCGCCTCCCACTGCAGCGGGGTGATCAGCTCCCAGCGGCCCACGTCGATGCCCGCGCCCGCCAGCACGACCTTCGTCAGGTGCTTGTCCATGGAGACGGCGCTCGAGGCGACCCCGCATCCCACGTAGCGGACCTCCGCCATCTCGAGCAGGCCCTGGATGGTGCCGTCCTCGCCGTAGGGGCCGTGCAGCAGCGGGAGCACGATGTCCACGCGGCCCAGGTCGCGGGCGCCGACCACGCGGGCCCCCGGGTCGGCGGGGTCGCCGTCGTAGGAGAGCTCCACCAGGCTGCCGCCCCCGGGGGTCAGCGCCACCCGCGTCGCCCCCGCCTCGACGCTCTGCCCCTTGCCGTCCTTGAACTCCAGGAGCGCGGGGTCGTCGCTGGCGGGCACCCACTGCCCGTCCTTGGTGATCCCCAGGGGGACCACGTCCCATTTGTCGCGGTCGATGGCCCTCAGGATACCCGCGGCGGTCGCGCACGAGACCTCGTGCTCGCTGGAGCGGCCGCCGAAAACGATGAGGACGCGTGGGCGTTCGAAGTCAGTCATGCCTCAAGAGTAGCGGCATCCGGGGACGGCTCAGACCAACGTGATCTTCCACCCGTCCATCTTGCGGGGGCGCGAGAGCAGCATGTGGCCCATGTCCTCGATGGTGGCGTCCCCCTCGACGACGCGGACGACGGCCTCCGTGATGGGCATGTCCACACCGGCCCCGCGGGCCAGCTGCAGGATCGGGCGCGCCGACGCCACGCCCTCGACGACGCCCGGCGAGCGCTCCAGGGCCTCCTCCAGGCCCATCCCCTCCCCCATGCGGTGCCCCAGCGAGAAGTTGCGCGACAGGCGCGACGAGCACGTGGCGATCAGGTCGCCGATGCCCGCCAGCCCCGCGAAGGTGGCCGGGTCCGCCCCGAGCGCGGTCCCCAGGCGGGTCATCTCCGCCAGGCCCCGGGTCTGCAGCGTCGACCGGGTGTTGATGCCCAGGCCCATCCCCTGCGCCGCTCCGATGGCCACGGCGATCACGTTCTTCGTGGCGCCCGCTATCTCAGTGCCGATCACATCGGTCGACACGTAGGGGCGGAAGTACGGGGTGTGGCACGTCGAGGCGACGCGCTTGGCCAGCTCCAGGTTCTCCGAGGCGATCACCGTCGCCGTCGGGTTCTCCTCCGCGATCTCGCGCGAGAGGTTGGGCCCGGACAGGACGGCGATGCGGTCCTCGTCGACGCCGGCGCTGTGGGCGATGATCTCGTCCACGCACTTGAAGGACGACAGCTCGATGCCCTTGGCCAGGGAGAGCACGCCCGCCCCCGGGTCGATCGCGCAGGCGGCGGCCTCCATCGTGGGGCGCACGGCCTTGACGGGCACGGCGACGACCACCAGGTCGGCGCCGGAGACCGCGCCGCGCAGGTCGGTGGTGGCGCGCACGGAGCCGGGCAGCTCGATGCCGGGCAGGTACGCCGGGTTCTCGCCGTCGTTGATGAACTCGACCACGGCCGCGTTGCGCCCCCACACCGTGACCCCTGCCGCGCCGGCGTGGGCCACCACCCTGGCGAATGTCGTTCCCCACGCGCCCGTCCCCAGGACTGCCACGCGCTCGTACCCGTTCTCCTCGCTCATGCCCCCAAGGGTACTCGGTCCCATCGCGCGGGGCATCGACTGGGCGGGTCCGCGCTCCC
>NZ_CP017298.1:659320-672266 GCF_001746855.1 Pauljensenia hongkongensis
CACGGCCCCCGGGCAGGCGCCGCCGAGGCCATCGGATGCGGGGCGTCACTCCCCCTCGCGGGCGCCCTTGCGCTCCTTCTTCGCCCTCTTGCGCTCCTTCTTGGCGCGCTTGCGCTGCTCGTGCTCCCACCACGGCCCCGCCTCGGTCTTCGGATCCCAGATCTCCTCGGGCGCCTCGGCGCCGCGGATCCCGGCCACGCCCTGGCGCACCGCGAGCGCGATGCGCCGCGTCGCCTCGTCCACCGCCGCGTGGTCTGCCGAACCGGCCCCGCTCATGAGATCCGACAGGTCCACGGGCGCGCCGAAGCGGTACGTCAGGGGACGGCGGGGCTTGAGGTTGATCCTCTTGGAGTTGTAGGGCGCCATGATCCGCTGGGCGCCCCACTGCGACACGGGGATCACGGGCACTCCCGTGTCCAGTGCCAGGCGGGCGGCGCCGGACTTGAAGGCCATGGGCCACTCGCCGGGGTCGCGGGTGAGCGTGCCCTCCGGGTAGATGCCCACCACCTCCCCCGCCGCCAGGGCCTCGCGGGTGGGCGCCAGCACAGCCGCCGGGTTCTGATCGCGGTCGACCGGGATGAGTCCCATGCCCTTGAAGATCCACCCGAAGAACGGGACCTTGAACATCGAGCGCTTTGCCAGGAATCGCACCGCCGTGTCCCGTTTCATGAAGTACCAGCACAGGCACAGCGGGTCGACGTTCGACAGGTGGTTGCTCACCAGCAGGAAGGCGCCCTCAGCCGGCAGGTTCTCGGTGCCCTCGGCGTCGAAGCGCACCCACGGGGTCATGATGGGGGTGAGCACGCACTTCGCGAATCGGTAGAAACCGGTGACTCGACTCATGGGCGCAAGTGTATCCGAGGACCCCTGCCCCGGTCCCGCCCCTGGGCGCGGCCCGCATCACGCCCCCGACCGAGCGGGAGGGGCGCCAGGGGGGCCGGGAGCAGCGCGCTCGGTGGCTGGACGCGCGACGGGACCGGGAGGCGGGCGCCGCGCGGAACCGGTCAGACCGGGGACGTAGGCGAAGTCGTCGCCGGGGATCACGGCCGCGCCGCGCGGAACCGGTCAGACGAGCACGCGCACGGCTCCGGGCGCCGCCTCCACCGTGAAGGGGACCGTGGCCACCACGTCGCCGTCGGCCATGGCGGTCATCCCCTGTGGCTCCAGGAACTCGACGAGGCGGGCGCTGCTGACGCGGATGCGCGGGTCGTGGGCGCCCCGGCCAGCGACGACGCGGGCGAGGGCCGCCAGCGCCGAACGGGTGGGGATCGGCCCCACGTGGCAGACCTCCAGGACGCCGTCGCACATGTCCGCCCCCGGGACCAGGGCGATGCCGCCGCCGAAACGGCCCGAGTTCGACACCGAGGCGATCCACCCGGACAGGTCGCGCTCCTCGCCGTCCACGCGCGCCCGGATCGGCGCGGGCCTGTGGGTCGCCAGGGCCGCGAAGGCCCCGTAGGCGTAGGCGAGGGGCCCGTTGGACAGGACGGACCGGTTCGCCAGCAGGTTCGCCCGCGCGTCCAGGCCGAGCGAGACGATCCCCAGCGCCAGGCGGCGGCCCGCCCCGTCGCCGCGCACCCACATGCCGTCGATGGCGCGCACGGACCCGCCGATCGCCCCGCGGTCCGAGCCCAGCGGCGCCAGGCCCGAGGCGCGCTGGAGGGGATCGGCCCCCACGCCGAGCGCGCGGCACAGGTCGTTCCCCCGCCCGCCGGGCATCGGAACGAGGACCGCGCCGTGGTCGTGGCACCCCTGCGCCACCGCGGCCAGGAACCCGTCCCCGCCCAGTGCGCCGACGGCGTCCGCCCCGGGGGCCACCATCGAAGCGGGGTCGTCTCCCGCGGTGGTCACGACCACCTCGACGTCCCAGCCCCCGCCTCGTAGCGCGGCGACGACCGACGGCCCCACGCGCAGCGCCCGTCCGCCGGCCGACATCGACGACACGAGCAGCCGCATCGCCGGGCGGCCCGGTCCCACTGCCACGGGTCAGTCCACGTAGCTGACGCGGGCGTCGAGCTGGTGGAGTTTGCGGGTGAAGTGCTCGTACCCGCGCGAGATCACGTCGATCCCGGACACGGTGGAGGTCCCCCGGGCAGCGAGGGCGGCGATGAGGTGGGAGAAGCCGCCGCGCAGGTCCGGCACCTCGATGTCCGCGGCGTGCAGGGGCGTGGGCCCGGAGATGACCGCGGAGTGGAAGAAGTTGCGCTGCCCGAAACGGCACGGCGTCCCGCCCAGGCACTCGCGGTACACCTGGATGGTCGCGCCCATCTGGCGCAGGGCCGAGGCGAAGCCGAAGCGGTTCTCGTAGACGGTCTCGTGCACGATGGACAGCCCGTCGGCCTGCGTGAGGGCGACGACCAGGGGCTGCTGCCAGTCCGTCATGAAGCCCGGGTGGACGGCGGTCTCCAGGGCGATGGAGTGGAGGCGCTCACCGGGGTGGTAGAAGCGGATGCCGTCGGCGTCGATGTCGAAGGCGCCCCCCACCTTGCGGAAGGTGTTGAGGAAGGTCGTCATGTCGGGCTGGAGGGCGCCGCGCACGTAGATGTCGCCGTGCGTGGCCAGGGCGGCGGCGGCCCACGAGGCGGCCTCGATGCGGTCGGGCAGCGCCGTGTGGCGGTAGCCGCGCAGTTTCCCGACGCCCTCGATGCGGATCGTGCGGTCCGTGTCGACGGAGATGATCGCGCCCATCTTCTGCAGGACGTTGATGAGGTCCATGATCTCGGGCTCGATGGCGGCGCCCCGCAGCGTGGTGATGCCCTCGTTGCGCACGGCGGTGAGCAGGGTCTGCTCCGTGGCGCCCACGGATGGGAAGGGCAGCTCGATGATGGCGCCGTGCAGGCCCGAGGCGGGCCGCCTGATGCGCACGCCGTCGGGGCGCTTGTCCACGACGGCCCCGAACTTGCGCAGCGTGTCGAGGTGGAAGTCGATGGGGCGCCCGCCGATGGCGCAGCCGCCGAGCTCGGGGATGAACGCCTCGCCGAGCTGGTGGAGCAGGGGGCCGCAGAAGAGGATCGGGATGCGCGAGGCGCCGGCCAGTGTGTCGATGTCGGAGCGCGAGGCGATCTTGACGTTCGTGGGGTCCAGCATCATCGTGCCGCGGTCCTGGTCGAAGTCGGCGGTCACGCCGTGCAGGCCCAGCAGGTCGGAGACGACGTCGACGTCACGGATCAGGGGGACGTTGTAGAGCTCGGACGGGGTGTCGGCCAGCAGGGAGGCCACCATCGCCTTGGGCACGAAGTTCTTCGCGCCGCGCACTGTGATCTCCCCGCGCAGTGGGTGGCCGCCCTCGACTCGCAGCACCGATGACATAGTGGTCGCTCCTGGGTTGGTTGAAGTGGCTGGCCACTACTCTAAGCCACCGGGCTTCCCCCGGGGACCCCGGGGCCGGTCGTCTCGAACACACGGGCGGCGTTCGCCGGGCGCGCCGCCGACTGAGCGGCCATCCGCCGCGCGCATCCGCACGCCTGCGCTGCCCGCGGGGAGGCGCGGTCGGCGCAGCGGCTCGGCCCGCGGAGCACGTCGCCGGGGTCGGCGGCCCGGCCACGGGTCAGCCGGATCCGCGCGCCGAGGCGACTTCCTCCTTGGGCAGGGTCCTGGCGGGCAGTGTGGCCGGTTTGAAGCCGGGGCGCCCCGCCTCGTAAGCGGCGATCTCGTCCTCGTGGCGCAGCGTCAGGGCGATGTCGTCGAGGCCCTCCATGAGGGTCCAGCGCACGTAGTCGTCGATCTGGAAGGTGCCCGAGACCGCACCGGCGCGGAAGGTCTTGTCCTCCAGGGACACGGTGATCTCGGTGCCGGGCTCCGTCTCGAGGAGCTTCCACAGGAGCTCGCAGTCCTCCTGGGAGATGATGCCGGTCACAAGGCCCTGCTTGCCGGAGTTCCCACGGAAGATGTCCGCGAACTTGGGGGCCAGGACGACGCGGAACCCGTAGTCCTTGAGCGCCCACACCGCGTGCTCGCGCGAGGAGCCGGTGCCGAAGTCGGGTCCGGCGACCAGCACGGAGCCGTTGCGGTAGGGGGCCTGGTTGAGGACGAAGCCCGGGTCGGAGCGCCAGGCCGCGAAGAGCGCGTCCTCGAAGCCGGTGCGCGTCACCCTCTTGAGGTAGACGGCCGGGATGATCTGGTCGGTGTCGACGTTGGACCGGCGCAGCGGAACGCCGACGCCCGTGTGGGTGGTGAACTTCTCCATAGCGTTGCTCCTGGGTCGGTCAGAGGTCGGCAGGCGAGGACAGGGTGCCGCGCACAGCGGTCGCGGCGGCCACCACTGGGGACACCAGGTGGGTGCGGCTGCCCTTGCCCTGGCGCCCCTCGAAGTTGCGGTTCGAGGTGGACGCGGAGCGCTCCCCGGGGGCCATCGTGTCGGGGTTCATCCCCAGGCACATCGAGCACCCCGCGTTGCGCCACTCGGCGCCGAAGTCGGTGAAGACCTTGTCGAGGCCCTCGCGCTCGGCCTGGAGGCGCACGCGCGCGGATCCGGGGACCACCATGACACGCACGCCGTCGGCCTTGCGGCGCCCCTTGAGGACGCCGGCGGCGGCGCGCAGATCCTCGATGCGCCCATTGGTGCAGCTCCCGATGAACACGGTGTTCACAGCGATGTCGCGCATGGGGGTGCCGGCCTGGAGGTCCATGTACTCGAGGGCGCGTTTCGCGGCCGCGCGCTTGTTCTCGTCGGCGAAGTCCTCCGGGCTGGGCACGGCCGCCGACAGGGGCACGCCCTGGCCGGGGTTGGTCCCCCACGTGACGAAGGGCTCGATGTCGGCTGCTTCCAGGACCACCTCGGCGTCGAAGACGGCGTCGTCGTCGGAGGCCAGGGAGCGCCAGTACTCGACCGCGCGGTCCCAGTCCTCGCCCTCGGGGGCGTGGGGGCGTCCCTTGATGTAGGCGAAGGTCGTGTCGTCGGGGGCGATCATGCCCGCTCGGGCGCCGGCCTCGATGGACATGTTGCAGATCGTCATGCGCCCTTCCATGGACAGCTCCCGGATGGCCTTTCCGCGGTACTCCAGGACGTAGCCCTGGCCGCCGCCAGTGCCGATCTTGGCGATGATGGCCAGGATGATGTCCTTGGCGGTGGAACCCGGGGGCAGGGAGCCGTTGACCGTGATGGCCATCGTCTTGAAGGGGGCCATCGGCAGGGTCTGGGTGGCGAGCACGTGCTCGACCTGGCTGGTCCCGATCCCGAACGCCAATGCCCCGAACGCGCCGTGGGTCGAGGTGTGGGAGTCGCCGCACACGACCGTCATGCCGGGCTGGGTCAGGCCGAGCTGGGGGCCGACGACGTGCACGATGCCCTGGTCGGCGTCGCCCAGGGAGTGCAGGCGGATCCCGAACTCGCGGGCGTTCTCGCGCAGCGTGTCGATCTGCGTGCGGCTGGTGATGTCGGCGATGGGGCGGTCGATGTCGACCGTGGGGGTGTTGTGGTCCTCGGTGGCGATCGTCAGGTCGGGGCGGCGTACGGGGCGCCCCGCCAGCCGCAGGCCCTCGAACGCCTGCGGGCTGGTGACCTCGTGGACCAGGTGGAGGTCGATGTAGAGCAGGTCGGGGGCGCCGTCGGCGCCCTTGGACACGATGTGGTCCCGCCACACCTTCTCCGCCATTGTGCCGCTCATCGTCCGGCCCTCCCCCTGTTGCTCGACCGCGGTGGACCATTCTCCCCGCCGATCCCCCATCCAAGCGCATATCTCATTTCCCGGACCGACAGTCTCACGGAGCGGGATTCCAGTGGTCAGAACCCGTACTGTTTCACATTTCGAAGAGTTGCCATCTCACTAATTGAGACCGAAAATAGGTGCATGGAAGAGCAGACATCGAGCGGCGTCGGAGTCCTCGACAAAGCGGCGCTGGTCCTCAGCGCCCTTGAGCCCGGCCCTGCGACACTCGCGCAACTCGTTTCCACCACGGGCCTCGCACGGCCCACCGCCCACCGGCTGGCCGTCGCCCTCGAGTTCCACCGCATGGTCGCGCGCGACATGCAGGGCCGTTTCATCCTGGGCCCCCGCCTCCAGGAGCTCTCCACCGCCGCGGGCGAGGACCGACTCCTCGCCGCCTCGATGCCCGTCCTCCAAGCCCTGCGCGACCACACCAAGGAGTCCTCGCAGCTCTTCCGGCGGCAGGGCGACTACCGGGTCTGCGTCGCGGCCTCCGAGCGCGAGATGGGGCTGCGCGACTCGATCCCCGTGGGAGCCACCCTGTCCATGAGCGCGGGCTCCGCCGCCCAGGTCCTGCTCGCCTGGGAGGAGCCCGACCGCCTCCACAGGGGCCTGTACGGCGCCTCCTTCAACGCCACAATGCTCTCCGAGGTCCGCCGCCGCGGCTGGGCCCAGTCCGTCGGCGAGCGCGAGCCCGGCGTCGCCTCCGTCTCCGCCCCCGTGCGCGGCCCGTCCGGGCGGGTGCTCGCGGCCCTGTCGATCTCGGGCCCCATCGAGAGGATGGGCCGCCAACCCGGGCGCCAGCACGGCCCCTCCGTCATGGCCGCCGCCAACCGCCTCTCCGAGTTCCTCCACAGCGTCGACGAGGCCGACTTCTAGGCAGTGCAGCACGAGTGGCCGGTTCGCCGCGTTCCCCGCGGGTCCTGCCCTCGCTCCTTCTTGGTGTCGCACACAAGGAAGGGAATTAGGAAACACGGGGCCGCGCACAAGGGCGGGATCGCCCCCTTGTGCGCGGTGCGTCTTCTGTAAATCAGGGTTCTTGTGCGCGTACCCCCAGGGGTGGCGGACAACCTGGGGGAAGCCGGACCGGGGACCAGCCCTGGCGCGCGTGCGGGCGTTCCCACGCCTGGGCGTCCTCGTCGCCCGCCAGGACCGGCCAGCCCTGGCGCGTGCGGGCGTTCCCCTGACGCGGGGCGGGCACAGGCAATCCCCAGACGCGAGGGGGCATCTTTCGTTTCGTTCCTCCCACTGCAACAAAAAATAGGGCATCCCCCGGGCACGGGGGCATCCGAGGCATCCCGTGGTGCTCTCCGCCTTCCGAGGGAATCCCCCAGGCACGCGGGGGGCATAATCCCTCCGAGCTGCAGTCCGAGGCCGGACTGGGGCATTCTCCGGGCACGGGCGTGGGCGCGCGTTGTCGACACTGTGAGGGGGTTGCCGACACGGACGCGCGTTGCCGACATTGTGAGGGGGTTGCCGACACGGGCGCGGGTTGTCGACATTGTGAGGGGGTCGTCGACACCGCGAGGGGGATATAACGCGCGCTCATGTCAACAACGCGCGTCGGTGCCGACAACGCGCGCTGGTGTCAATAACGCGCGTCGGTTCCTATAACCAACGTCCGCGCCGGTGGCCCTCGCCGGCGCCAGGTGCGACGGTCGCGCAGGCCCACTGGCACGGCAACTTGCCTACCCCAATGGGTGTTTTCCCGCTCCGATGCGGTCGGCCTGACTCAGGAGGCCACTGCAGGACGCGCGATGAGCACATCGATGGTGGCGTTGAACGGCCGTCCAGGCGATCCAGGCAGACTCCTAACACACGGCCCCAGGAGGGTACTGGCTCAGTCACATCAGGGTAGGCAATTTGCCTAACAGTCCCAGAAAGGCACGGACTCAGTCGCATCGGGGTAGGCAATTTGCCTAACAGTCCCAGAAAGGCACGGACTCAGTCGCATCGGGGTAGGCAATTTGCCTAACAGTCCCAGAAAGGCACGGACTCAGTCGCATCGGGGTAGGCAACAGTGCATTGGGGTAGACAACTTGCCTACCCCAATAGGCGGTTCCCTACCCCAATGCGGTTCACGGGCCCGCAGGGAGAGCAGCGGGCTAATCCGGGCCCGTTTTCACAGCGATAGCACCTGGTCAGCGAGCAGTTGGGGTCCGGTCGTGCGCCTGACGGGCGCGGCCTCCCTTTGAGAACGCGGTATCGCTTGCAGAACGAACGGCGCTCGCCCCCCTGCCGGGCCACTTCTCAGTGCATGACTCCGACGAGGGGAACCCGAGCGGCCGGGCGCGGCATCAACCAGAGCTAGGAACCCCCACTGGCCAGGCGCGGACCCCGGCCCAGAACAACACAGGACGGCGCCCCACCCAGAACAACACAGGACGGCGCCCCACCCAGAACAACACAGGACGGCGCCCCACCCAGAACAACACAGGGCGGCGCCCCACCCAGAACAACACAGGGCGGCGCCCCACCCAGAACAACACAGGGCGGCGCCCCACCCAGAACAACACAGGAACGGGACCCGCGACCCGAAGGCCGCGGGCCCCGCCCGCCTTCTCACGAAGGTGTCAGCCGATCCACCGCCCTGATGAGGAGAAACGGTAGGTGGTGCCGTCGATGACCTGGGTTCCGGTGGCCATGACGCCGGAGGCGTGCATGTAGTACCAGGACCCGCCAACGGGGACCCAGCCGATGGCCATCGCGCCCGAGTCCGTGAGGTAGAACCAGGAGCCGCGCACGTACAGCCATCCGCGGTCCATGGCGCCCGAGGGGCCGAAGTGGTACCACTGGCCATCGACCCTGGCCCACCCGGTTGACATCGCGCCCGACGGCGCCAGGTGGTACCAGGTGCCGCCCAGTTCGAGCCATCCGGTGGCCATGGCCTTGGTCGCCGGATCCAGGTAGTACCAGGAGCCGCCGTCGCGCAGCCAGCCCGAGACAGCGGCGCCGGAGGAGCCGTAGTAGCGCCACTGCCCGTCCGTGCTGTCCCAACCTGTCACCATCCAGCCCTGGGCGTCGAAGGCGTAGTCCGCGCCGTCGATCGTGAGCCGGGTCGAGCTCGGGTACGTGCCGTCGGAGTAGCGGTACCACCAGCGGGATCCGTCCTTCATCCACTGCCCGGTGAGCGGCTGGGGGCCGACCCCGCCGGTGGCCTGGGTGAAGACGGCGACTGTGCGCGCCGGAACGGTCAGCGTGCCGGTCGCCGCGTCGAACGTGGCGCCCTTGACGACCTCATCCGATCCGCCCGCCTGGACGTCGCTGAGCTGGAACGGCCGCCCGGCCAGGGCGCCGACCGTCTGGGTCAGGGGCTTGTCCGAGGCGTTGAACACCGTGAGCACGCCGTCCAGGGCAGGATCGGCGTCCGCGCCCACTGTGTCGTCCACGAGCATCGTGAGGGAGCCGGGCGCCGCGCCGCTGTCGGGGAAGGTGACCTTCTGCCCGATGAGCTCCGCCGACCCCAGGGCGAACAGCGGAGTCGAGGCGCGCAGGCGCAGCAGGTCAAGGGCCTGGCCCTTGGCCGACGCGATGTCAGCAGGGGCCGGCTTGAGGGAGGCGTCCTCGAGGAGCGGCCTCATGATCGGCCACTTGTCGCCGTTCTTCGAGGCGACGGGCAGGCCAGCGCCGAAGCCGTTGTCCTGTCCCGTCCAGTCGATGGAGTTGAAGTGGTCGCCCGAGTTGAACGAGTCGCGGTCCAGGGACTTCGAGCGCAGGATCTCCGTGCCCGACGACCAGAACGAGGGCGACTGGCCGAGGGCCACGGTCGCCAGCGACAGGGTGTTCATGCGCACCCGGTCACCCATCGGCACGGACGTGGGCAGCTTGTACGTGAGCAGGTCGAAGAGCGTCTCGTTGTCGTGGGCGTCGACGTAGTTCACGGACTCGGCTGGCTGGGAGGCGTAGCCGGCCCCCTGGCCGTTGTAGTCCAGTTGCTCGCCGGTCACGGCGCGCCCGTCGTAGGTGGTCATCGCGTAGCCCTTGAGGTTGCCCGTCAGGCCGATCTTGACCAGGTCCACCCTGTGCTGGTAGTCGGCCTGGCGCTCCGCCTCGCTCCTGGTGTCCAGCCCGTTGGGGTCGGAGAACGCCCCCGAGCCGAATCCCTGGTAGACACGGTGGTCCTCGTCGAAGGGGCCGCCGCCGTGGACGGCGTCGCGGAGCCGGTCGTTGAAGGCGCCGATCCCGGTGCCGTCGAGCTGGCCCTGCGTGGCCTGGGTGAACAGCGCGTTGTTCGCGACCTCGCCGAAGTTCCAGCCCTCCCCGTACAGGTAGAGGCTGGACCCGTCCACCCCGTCGGCCTCCAGCGTCAGCTGGGACAGGGCGGCCTTGGCGCGCTCCATGGTCTGGCGCGAGTGGTGGCCCATGAGGTCGAAGCGGAATCCGTCGACGTGGTAGTGGCGCGCCCACATCACCAGGGAGTCGATCATGAGCCGCTCACTCATCGCGTTCTCCGTGGCCACGTTGGAGCAGCACGTGGAGTTCTCCACCCCGCCCGAGGCGTTGAGGCGCTGGTAGTAGCCGGGCACGATCCTGTCGAGCACGGACTTGGCGTCCTGCCCGGAGGCGGCGGTGTGGTTGTACACCTGGTCGAGCACCACCTGCAGTCCAGTGGCGTGCAGAGCGCCCACCATCTCGCGGAACTCGACGGTGCGCCCCCCGCCGTTCTGGTTGGCGTCAGTGGCGTAGGAGCCCTCCGGGGCCATCCAGTGCAGCGGGTCGTAGCCCCAGTTGAAGGCGTCCTCGTCGGCGACGGCGCTCACAGCGGCCTGCTGCTCCTCCGAGGCGGGCCCCGCGCCCTCGGGGATCTGCGGGGTCTTCTGCTCGGCGCGCTTCTCGGGGATGGTCGCGATGTCGAAGGTGGGCAGCAGGTGGACGGTGTTCATCCCGGCCCCCGCCAGCTCGCCCAGGTGCGTCATGCCGGCCGAGCCGGAGACGGTGAACGCCTTGTAGGTGCCCCTCATCTCCTCGGGCACGGACTGGTCCTTGGCGGAGAAGTCGCGCACGTGCAGTTCGTAGATGGCGCGCGAGGCGTCGTTGCGGACCTTGGGGGCGGGGGTGGAGGCCCACTGGGCGGGCGCGAGCGCCCCGTCCGAGAGGTCGATGGCCACCGAGCGCGTCGAGTCGGTGGTCAGGGCGACGGAGTAGGGGTCGGTGACGGTGTTCGTCTCGACCTTGCCGGTGGAGGGCACGTAGACCTCGACCTCCCACTGGAACTGGGCGCCCTTGGTGATCGCGCCGTCCGCGTTCGCGACCCGCCAGGTTCCGTCCGCGCCGGCTTGCGCCTCGGTGCGCACGGCCTCGTCGGCGGCCTCGGCCGCCGAGCCCGTCGGGTCGGAGGTGTTCCACGTCAGCAGCGACACCTTCCGCGCGGTGGGGGCCCACAGCGCGAAGGAGGGGGCGCCGTCGGCCCAGGTGACGCCGAGGGCGCCGTCGCGCGCGGTGGCGGCGTAGACCTCGTCGAGGACGGGGGCCAGCTGGACCCCGGTGAAGGCGCTGAGCGCGCCGCCGCTGCGGCCCTGTGCGACGGCGACCTGGCCGCGCAGCGCCTCGCGCACCTGCTCGGAGGTGAGGGAGTCGCCGATGCCGAGGGCCAGGTAGCCCCGCAGGTTCGGGTGGGCGTCGGTCACCTGGGAGGGCAGGTCCCCGGTCACCGTCAGGGGGTGGCTGTCGCCGCCGCTGACCGCGCCCTCGTCCACGCCGGCGCCCCCTTCGGGAGCGGTGACGAGCGTGTAGGCCAGTCCGGCCTCGCCGGAGACCACCTGCTCGCGGCTGACGCCGTCGGGCAGCAGGGAGACGGGCCAGGCGAGGGTCTTCTCACCCACCCAGTAGGCGCGCTGCTCGCCCACGCCCTTGAGGGGGGCGTCGGCGACATCGATGTCGAGTTTGTGGGTGGCGAGCGTGTACGTGAATGTCACGAGATTGCCGGCCTTCGTGTTGAATGAGTAGTTCGGGCCGCCCGGGGCGCCGTCGACCCCGTAGTTCTCGTTCCACGAGAGCCCGTGGGCGACCTTGAGCTCGTAGGAGCCCGCGGGCAGCCTATCGGTCGAGTAGGTCCACGTCCCGTCGCCGCGCGGCACCATGAGGGGGGCGAGGCAGTCGGGCGCCCAGTCGCCGCCGTTGTCGCCGCGGGTGCAGCCCAGTTCGGACTGCAGGGATCCGGGCAGGGTGATGACGGGGCCGTCGGCGGTGTTCCACACGCGGTGGGTGGCCGGGTCGTAGTAGAAGGTCACCGTGGCCGCCTCTGTGGTGGAGTAGGCGATGTTCGCCCCGCCGGGGGTGCCATTGGCGCCGTAGCTCACATCCCAGGTCCCCCCTATGGCGACTTTGTACTCCCAGTCGCCTTTGGGCAGGTCGAAGGAGGCGGTGTACAGGCCGGACTCGGGGTCGCGCGCCAGGGCGGCGCTGGAGCAGTCGGGCTGCCACTGCGAGGCGCAGCCCATCGCGGTGTTGTGCGAGCCGGGGATGGTGACGAGGTCGGGAGCGGTCTCGGTGGGCGCCCCTGATTGGGCGCCGGTGGGCGGGGTGTCCGCCGCCAGGGCGGGCGCGCCCAGCGACGAGAGGCCGCCCAGGGCCAGCGAAGCCGCGGCGGCGAGGGCGGCGCTTATCGACGCCCGGTGTTTTCTCCTGTGTTTCCAGCGGATGAGAGTGCGCACGAAGACTCCTTCGTCCATTGTGTTGGTCGCCCCGGGGGACGGGGGTGCCTCCACTTTAGAAGCCCCGGATTTGTTTCTGCAAGGTTTCTGCAAAAGCTCAATGGGCGCTCACCAGGGCTCTGTCCGCCGGACGGGCGCGGGTTCACTGGACGGCCCGGCGGTCCCCAGAGCGGCGGCAGGGGCGGGCGCGGGCGCCTCGGGTAGCCTGGTGCCCGACGACCGCATCCCCACCACCGCGGAGGCAGACGATGGCACGTCCCCGCAAACCCATCGACATCGACCGGCGCGGCGCCCTCATGCGCGAGGCGCGCTCCTCCTTCGCGCGCCTGGGGTACGCGGGGACCTCGTTGAGCTCCGTCCTGCGCGCCTCCGGCTTCCCCCGCAGCTCCTTCTACTACTTCTTCGACGGGAAGGAGGCGCTGCTCGACGAGGCCTTCGCCGACGGGCTGTCCCGCCTCGCCGAGTGCGCGCCGCCCCCCGACCCCGGCGCCCTGACCGCCGAGACCTTCTGGCCCCGCCTGTTCGGCTTCGTCGACGCGCTGGCCGAAGCGGGCACCGACCCGGACCTGGCGGCGACCGCGCGCCTCTTCCACATGCCCGACGCCCCCGCCTCGGCGAGGCGCGCGTCCTTCGAGCGCGGGGCGAGGC
>NZ_CP017298.1:672316-677820 GCF_001746855.1 Pauljensenia hongkongensis
GGCACGCTCGACGAGGAGCTCCCCGAAGAGCTCCACGCCGAGCTCGTGTGGGCGGTCGCGGCCGCCCTGGACCGGTGGATGGCCTCGCGCGCCGACGGGCACGCCGACTCCCGCGCCCTCGTGCGCGCGGTGATGGCGCGGCTGCTGGGCGCGCCCGGCGCGCCTTGAGGGCCCGCGCGCCCCGATCCGGATCGCCCCCCAATTCTTGGACACAGCTGTCCACGAATTGGTAGGCTGGTAACGCCCCGGCGGACCAACCCGCGGGCGCTCACAATGAAGTGGAGGAAGCGCGGATGAGCACAATCACAATCGCCGGGGCGACCGGGTACCTCGGGCGGCACCTCGTCGCGGAGTTCCACCGCCGCGGCCACACGACCACGGCGATCGTGCGGGACGCCGAACGCGCCCGCTCCGCCGGGCCGTGGGGCGCCCCGTCCCTGGACGGCCTCGTGGACCACTGGATCGTCGGGGACGTCACCGACCCCCGGACCACGGCCGGAGCCGCCGCCGGGAGCGACCACGTCGTCTCAGCGCTCGGCGTGACCAGGCAGAACGCGGATCCGTGGACGATCGACAACCTCGCCAACAAGGCGGTCCTCGCCTCGGCCCTGCGCCACGGGGCCAACTCCTTCACCTACGTCAACGCCCTCGGCGCCGAGCGCTGCCCCACCCGGCTCACCCGCGCCAAAACCGCTTTCGCGCGCGCCCTCGCCGGATCCGGGATCACCGCGCAGATCATCAACCCGCCCGCCTACTTCTCCGACATGATGGCCCTCCTGTCGATGGCCCGCCACGGCCTGGTCGCCGTCATGAGGCGCGAGGCGCGGATCAACCCCGTGCACGGGGCGGACCTGGCCCGCTACATCGCCGACCGCGTGGAATCGGGGGACGCCGGGCAGTGGGACGTGGGCGGCCCCGACACCCTCACATGGGAGCAGTGGGCGCGCACGGCGTTCCACGTCCTGGGCAGGCGGGCGCGCGTCGTCACCGCGCCCCGATGGCTCGTCGGCCCCGCGGTCCGGGCCACGGCAATGGCCAGCCCCCGCAAGGGCGACACTGCCCGCTTCGCGGTGTGGAACATGCTCCACGACTGCGTCGCGCCGGCCACGGGGACGCACCGCCTGGCCGACTTCTACGCCGAGTACGCGCGCGGGCCGCGCTGAGGGCACGATGCGCAGAGGCCGGGCGGTGGAGGCGGGACGGCGGCCCGGCGCACGCCCCGGACGCGGCGCCCCCACAACGAGAAGCGGGAGGGCCGCTAGACCCTCCCGCAGGAGTACCCCCAACCGGATTTGAACCGGTGTTAACGCCGTGAGAGGGCGTCGTCCTAGGCCGCTAGACGATGGGGGCCCATCACCCGGAACCCATGCGGAACCGAGCCGTACCCCCAACCGGATTTGAACCGGTGTTAACGCCGTGAGAGGGCGTCGTCCTAGGCCGCTAGACGATGGGGGCCTTCCCGGCGATCGCTCGCCGGGTGGCTGGGGTACCAGGACTCGAACCTAGAATGGCTGAACCAGAATCAGCTGTGTTGCCAATTACACCATACCCCAATGTGGGATCGCCGCTTCCCTTGCGAGCCGCGGGCGACAGGTAGAAACCTTAGCGCACCCCCACGGCGAAACCAAATCCGCAGGAAGTGGCACCCCTCACGGATCAGGCGAGCGCCTCGCGGAGCGCCCGCAGACGCGCCAACGACGACTCCCGGCCCAGGATCTCCATCGACTCGAAGAGCGGCGGGGACACCTGGCGGCCCGTGACCGCCACGCGCAGGGGCCCGAAGGCCAGCCGCGGCTTGATGCCCATCCCATCGACGATCCTCTGGCGCAGCCCCGCCTCGAGGCGGTCCGTGGCGAACTCCTCCGTCCCCAGGCCCTCGACGAAGGCGATGGCCTCGTCGAGCACCTCCCCCGCGTTGTCCTTGAGCTTGGCGACCGCCTTCGCGTCCACCTCCAAGCCGGAGTCGGAGACGAAGAGGAACCCCAGCATCCCCGACGCCTCGCCAAGCACCTGCATGCGCGTCTGGACCAGGGGGGCCGCCTCGGAGAGCACCTCCTGCTCGCGGGGGGCCAGGGCGCCGAAGGAATCAGCGGACACGAGCCCGTCGCGGTGCAGGAACGGCACCAGGCGGTCGCGGAAGTCCGCCCCGTCCAGCAGGCGGATGTGCTCGGCGTTGATGGCAACGGCCTTCTTATGGTCGAAGCGGGCCGGATTCGGGTTCACGTCCGAGATGTCGAAGGCGCCGACCATCTCCCGCATCGAGAAGACATCCCGGTCGGGGGCGATCGACCAGCCCAGCAGGGCGAGGTAGTTGTTCAGGCCCTCGGGCACCATCCCCGCTTCCTTGTGGAGCAGCAGGTTCGACTCGGGGTCGCGCTTGGACAGCTTCTTGTTCCCCTCGCCCATCACGTAGGGCAGGTGCCCGAAGCGGGGCATGGCCCCTGCGACGCCGATGGCCTCCAGGGCCCTGTACAGCGCGATCTGGCGGGGGGTCGACGACAGCAGGTCCTCGCCGCGCAGCACGTGGGTGATCCTCATGAGGGCGTCGTCCACGGGGTTCACCAGCGTGTACAGGGGGTGCCCGTTGGCGCGCACGATGACGTAGTCGGGGACGGACCCCGCCTTGAAGGTGATCTCACCGCGGACCAGGTCCGTGAAGGTGATGTCCTCGTCGGGCATACGCAGGCGCAGCACGGGCTGGCGCCCCTGGGCGCGGTAGGCGGCGACCTGCTCGGCGCTCAGGTCCCGGTCGAAGCCGTCGTAGCCGAGTTTGGGGTCCTCGCCCTTGGCGCGGTGGCGCTCCTCGACCTCCGCGGGCGTCGAGTAGGACTCGTAGGCGTACCCCGCCTCGAGCAGGCGGGCGGCGACATCGCGGTAGAGGCCCATGCGCTCGGACTGGCGGTAGGGGCCGTAGGGGCCGCCCTTGCCGACGCCCTCGTCCCAGTCCAGGCCGAGCCACTGCAGCGACTCGATGATCTGGTCGAAGGACTCCTGGGAGTCGCGGGCCGCGTCCGTGTCCTCGATGCGGAAGACGAAAGTGCCGCCCGTGTGGCGGGCGTAGGCCCAGTTGAACAAGCACGTGCGGACCATTCCGACGTGGGGGGTCCCCGTGGGCGAAGGGCAGAATCGGACGCGCACGTCGGCGCCGGTTGCGGTTGTTTCACTCATGATTGCCCAATCCTACTCCAGCGCCGCTGTTGCGAAGGCCCACCAGTCGGTCCGGCGCTGCGCCGGGGAGGGGGCGGCAATAGGCTTGTCGCGCCCGACGCCGCCTATCCGAGGAGCAGCCTTGACAGTCCGCACTTTCACCGACGCCCAGCTCTACCGCACCGGCTCCCTCAAGTGGACGGGCGTGACGCGCTCGGACGGCTCCCCCACCATCGGCGCATGGGTCGCGGAGATGGACTTCGGGACGGCTCCGGAGGTGGCGGCCGCCATGAAGGGCGCCATCGACGACGGCCTGCTGGGCTACCAGCCGCCCTGGCTCGAGGGCGCGGTCGCCGAGGCCACCGCCGCCTTCCAGCGCCGGCGCTTCGGCTGGGAGGTGGAGCCCGGCCAGGTGCGCCTGGCGGCCTCGGTGCTGCCCGCCTTGGAGGCCACGATCCGCCACTTGGCGCGCCCCGGCTCCCCCGTCGTCGTCCCCACGCCCGCGTACATGCCCTTCCTCACCATCCCCCCCAGGCTCGGCCACCCCGTCATCGAGGTCCCCTCGCTGCGCGGGACCCGCGCGGGCGGGCACGGATGGGCCCTCGACCTGGAGGGCATCCGCGCCGGGCTGGAGGCCGGGGCGGGCCTGGTCGTCCTGTGCAACCCGTGGAACCCGACGGGCCGGGTCCTGCGCAAGGAGGAGCTGCGCGCCCTGGCGGACGTCGTCGGGCAGTACGACGCCCTGGTGTTCTCCGACGAGATCCACTCGCCCCTGGTCCTCGACGAGGACGTCCCCTTCGTGCCCTACGCGTCGCTGAACGGCTCCTGCGCGGCGCACACGGTCACGGCGACGGCCGCCTCGAAGGGGTGGAACATCGCGGGCCTGCCGTCGGCGCAGGTGATCCTGCCCGACGAGGCACTGCGGGCGCGCTGGGACGCCTTCCGCGACGAGGTCGCCCACGACGCCACCGTCATCGGCACCGTGGGCGCCATCGCCGCCTACGAGAAGGGCGGAGCGTGGCAGCGGGAGGTCAAGGACCTCATCCGCGCCAACGTGGATCTCGTGGAGTCCCGCCTGTCCGGCTCCCCCATCGACTTCGTGCGGCCCGAGGCCACCTACCTGACGTGGTGGGGCTTCGAGGGCGTGGACCTGGGCCGCCGCTCCCCCTCCGCCGTGCTGCGCGACGAGGCGGGCGTCGCCGCCAACGAGGGGCTGACCCTTGGCGCCGACTACTACAAGTGGGCGCGGATCAACCTGGCCTGCGCCCCCGACGTGGCGCGGCGGATCGTGGACGGCGTGCTGGCCCTCGACGCCCTCCGCTAGCGCGGGCCCTTCCCGCAGCGGTCGCCCGGTGGTCCAAAATGCGTCTGGGCTTCGCCGCGTTCCAGGGGCACCAGGGCGCGCTGTTCCAAAATGCGTCTGAGTTCGACGCTATCTGGCCGATTCCTGCGATTCCGGGCAGACTCAGACGCATTTTGGACCACCCAACCCACAAGCCCCCGGAATCGCCCGAGACTCAGACGCAATTTGGACCACCAGGAGTGGCGGACGGCCGGAACTACGGTGCGTGGGAAGCGCCAGCGGAGCAGAGGCGCTCTTATGGGGCGTCCTCTTCCCGCTGGGGGTGGAATGGGTCGCACAAGCGCGCGGGGCTGGCCATCGGGCGGGGCCCTACGGCCAGCGCCCCCTCGGTCCCGGCCGACGGGGAGCCCCCTGCGCCGGGGCAGCCGCTCGCACTAGCGCGTCCCCCCGAGGCCCCCGGCCCAGCAAGAACCCCTAAGCCGCCAGTGCGGCCTCGATGCCCACGCGCACAGTCTCCCCCGCCCGCGCCGCCGCCTCGACGACGAGGCCAGGATCCGTCGGGGCGGCGGCGAAGGACAGGTCGGACACGACCGACATCCCGGCGACCCGCACGCCGAGCGCGTGCAGGGCCAGGGCCTCCATGACCGTGGACATGCCCACGCAGTCGACCCCCATGCCCGCTAGGGCGCGCGTCTCGGCGGGGGTCTGGTACTCGGGGCCGCGCAGGATCGCGTAGGTGCCCTCGCGCTGGCACGGGCCGCGCAGCGCGGCTGTCAGCTCCGGGTCCCACACCGCCGACACGTCCAGGAAGAGTGGGCCGTCGAAGGGCGAGGCGCCCGACAGGTTCATGTGGTCGGTGACCGCCATGACGTCCCCCAGCTGCCAGTCGCGCAGGCAGCCGTTGGCATTGGTGAGGACGGCGCGCTCGACCCCCGCGCCCGCCGCCGCCCGGGCGAGGGCTGTGACGGGCCGGGGCCCGTGGCCCTCGTACAGGTGGGTGCGCCCCGTCGCCACGAGGACAGGGCCCGAGGCGTGGTCGTAGACGCGCACTTCG
>NZ_CP017298.1:678021-682205 GCF_001746855.1 Pauljensenia hongkongensis
ACGCCGCGTCGAGGGCGGGGGCGAGCCCCGATCCCAGTACGACGAGCGCGCGGGGCTCCCCTCCCACCAGGGAGAGGAGGGCGGAGGCGGCGGCCGTGGCCTCCTCGTCCAGGAGGGCCGAGACGAAACGCGGGTCCGCGCCCCCCGGGGCAGTCATCGCTCCCCCTCGGGGGCGCCCTGGGCGTAGGTGCGCGAGGGCTGGGCCTCCTGGGCGCGCACGCGGCCCGCGCTGGTCGCCCAGTAGCCGGCGAATCCGACGACCAGTGCGAGCAGGATGCCGATGTTGGCGCCCGCCCAGTCGCCCTCGCGCCCGCCGAGGGGGCCCAGCAGGTAGCCCTGCCACGACAGCCACGAGGCGTTCGTGTTGACCACCAGCCCCCATCCGACGAACGAGGCGACCGCCAGCGTCGCCACCGCGCCCCAGTTCACGGAGCCGTAGCGCCCGTCGGAGACGAAGAGCGAGGGCTCGTCGTAGTCCTTGCGGCGCAGTGCGATGTCGGCCAGCATGACGCCGCCCCACGCGGCGATGACGACGCCGAGCGTGGTGAGGAAGGCGGTGAAGGGGGTGAGGAAGGAGTCGGCGAAGAACACGACCACGATGGTGCCCACCGTCATGATCGTGCCGTCGATGGCGGTGGCGACCGGACGCGACACGGGGACTCCCGTGGCCAGCAACGACAGGCCCGAGGAGTAGATGTCCATGACGATGCCGCCGATCAGGCCCAGGATCGCGACCAGGGCGAAGGGGATGAGGAACCAGGTCGGCAGGATCGTGGTGAGCGCGCCGATGGGGTCGTCGCCGATCGCCTCGGAGAGCGCGTCGAAGTTGGAGCCCACCAGCAGGACGCCGAAGAACACGAGGACGACTGTGGGCAGCGCCGCCCCGAAGGTCGTCCACCCCACGACGCCCTTGGTGGATGCGGTGCGCGGCAGGTAGCGCGAGTAGTCGGCCGCCGCGTTGATCCACCCGAAGCCGAAGCCGACCAGCAGCATGCACCCGGCGCCCAGGACCGCCGCCACCGGTCCAGCGGGGCGCGCCATGAGGGCGCCCATGTCGATGGTGGGCGCCGCGAGGACCAGGTAGACGAGGGTGAGGACCGCGGTCGCCCATGTGATCCACGTCTGCACGCGCATGATCGCCTCGAAGCCCAGCACGCCCGACCCGGCGGCCAGGACGACCACGAGGACGAGGGCGAGGATCTGGGCCACCAGGTGGTTCTCGAATCCGAGGGCGCCCATGACGGTGGCAGTCGCCTGGACGGCCATGATGCAGAGGAACGTCTCCCACCCGACGGTGAGGATCCACGAGATCAGCGCGGAGACGCGGTTGCCGTTGTAGCCGAAGGCCGCGCGCGACAGGACCAGGGTGGGGGCGGATCCGCGTTTGCCCGCCAGGGCGACCAGGCCGCACACCAGGAACGACAGGGAGACGCCGATGACCGAGACGACGACGGCCTGGGGGAAGGACAGGCCGAAGCCCAGCACCCACGAGCCCCAGGAGATGCCCAGGACCGAGATGTTCGCGGCGAACCACGGCATGAACAGGTCCGACGGCCTGCCCTTGCGGTCGCTTTCGGGGATGACGTCGAGGCCCGCCATTTCGACGGCGAGGCCGCCCTGGGCATTGCCCGGAGTGGGCGCAGAGGAATCGGACATTGATCGCTCCTATGACAATTGG
Organism: Pauljensenia hongkongensis; assembly: GCF_001746855.1. Taxonomy (GTDB): domain Bacteria; phylum Actinomycetota; class Actinomycetes; order Actinomycetales; family Actinomycetaceae; genus Pauljensenia; species Pauljensenia hongkongensis. Next base: position 679,700 of record NZ_CP017298.1, read on the forward strand.
GATCTGCAACATAGAGCATAGTCAGTGCGCGCGCCGCGCAACACCCCCCTGTGCGGGGGCGGCCGCGGGCGCCCCCGGCGGGGCGGCCCCCTTCGCACGGCTGGGAGGGCACTCCCCCTATGCGCGCACGACCGGGTTCGACAGGGTGCCGATCCCCTCGATCGTGATCTCGACGCGGTCGCCGGCCTTGACGGGGCCGCACCCGGGAGGCGCCCCCGTGATGACGACATCGCCGGGCAGCAGGGTGAACGCCATCGAGGCGTAGGAGACCAGTTCGAAGACGTTCCAGATCATGTCGGCGCTCGACCCGTCCTGCGCGGGCGCGCCGTTGACGGTGGAGCGGATCGCCAGGTCCGTCGGGTCCAGCCCGGGGTCCACCGTGATCCACGGGCCCAGGGGGCAGGCGGTGTCGAAGGACTTGCCGCGCGCCCACGGCCCCCCGTCCACCGCGTCGCGGGCGGTCGCGTCGTTGGCGACCGTGTACCCCAGGACCACTTGGTGCGCCTCCTCCACGGGCACGTCCTTGGCCAGGGACTTGATGACGACGGCCAGCTCGCCCTCGAAGACCACGTCGTCGGACCACACGGGGATAGCGATGGGGTCGTCGGGCCCGATCACCGAGGTGTTCGCCTTGAGGAACAGGGGCGGGCGGGTCCTGCCGGCGTCGGGCACGGGCTCGTCGGAGTAGTTGCCGGCGACCCCCACCACCTTCGACCGCGGGATCACCGGGGACAGCAGGCGGACCTCGTCGAGCTCGAAGACGCGGCCCGAGGGCTCCACGGCCGCGAAGAGGGGGTCGCCCTTGAGGCCGACGATCCTGGTGGAGCCGTCGTCGAGGGCGCCGTAGCAGGGGCTCGACCCGTCGGAGAAGCGCACGATTCTCATAGCGCGATCCTAACCGGCGCTGCTGGGTTTGCGGGCGCGGGACTTCTTCGGGCGTTTCCACACGCGCCCGGGAACGTCGCGGGGCAGCAGCGGGTTGCCCTCCCCCACGAACACGGGGTCGGCGATCCCCGCCCTGCGCTGGTCCTGGTAGTCGCGCAGCGCTCCCAGGCCCCAGCGCATGAGGATGACCAGGGCGATGAGGTTGGTGATCGTCATGACCGCCATCGCGATGTCCACGGCGTTCCACACGACGTCGAGGCTGAGCAGCGCCCCGGCGGTGGCCGAGGCGACGCAGACGACGCGCACGACCCACGTCGCCCACGCCCGGCCGCCGAAGACGAAGGACATGTTCGTGTCGGAGTAGACGTAGGCGGCGATGATCGACGAGTAGGCGAGGACGAAGACGAGGACCGCCATTGGGACGATCGTCCAGGCCCCCAGCTCGCGGGAGACCGCCAGGGTCGTCAGGTTCGACGGGTTCACGCCCCGGCCTCCCCACACCTCGGCCCCGGCGATGAGGATCACGAAGGCAGTGGCCGTGCACACGACGATCGTGTCGATGAAAACGCCGAGGGACTGGATGAGGCCCTGGCGCACCGGGTGGGACACGGTCGCCGTCGCCGCGGCGTTGGGGGCCGTGCCCTGGCCGGCCTCGTTGGAGAACAGGCCCCGCTGGGTGCCGTTGACCATGGCGGCCAGGATGCCGCCGCCGAGTCCGCCCACGAGCGGCTCGGGCGAGAACGCCGACGTGAAGATCTGGCCCAGGACGGTGCCGAACTGCCCGATGTTGAGGACGCAGATGACGGCGACCATCACGACGTAGACGAGGGCCATGATCGGGGCCATCCACTCGGTGACCCTGGCGACCGTGCGGATGCCCCCGAAGATCACCATCGCGGAGAAGACGAAGACGAGGCCGGCGACTGTGAGCTGGGCCGCCGAGAAGCCGCCCGCGCCTTCGAGGGGCTGGCGCGCGCCCTCGCCGAACGCCTCGGTGAGGGTGCCCGCGATCGCGTTGGACTGGACGGAGGTGATGACGACGCCGCACGTGAGGACGGTGATGACCGCGAAGACGTTGGCCATCGCGCGGTTGCGCATGCCGCGCTTCATGTAGTAGGCGGGCCCGCCGCGGAAGGCGCCGTCGGGGTGGCGGACCTTGAAGATCTGCGCCAGGGTCGCCTCGAAGAACGCCGTCGCCATGCCGACCAGGGCGACGACCCACATCCAGAAGATGGCGCCCGGGCCCCCGAGCAGCAGGGCGGCGGCGACCCCGAAGACGTTGCCGACGCCGACGCGGGCGGCCAGGGAGATGGCGAAGGCCTGGAAGGAGGAGATGCCGCCCTTGGCTCCCTGGCGGGAGCCGAACACGGTGCGCACCATCTCCGGGAGCATGCGCACCTGCACGCCCCGCGAGACGATGGTGAGCAGCAGGCCCACGCCCAGCAGGATCACGATGGTGAAGTGCGTGGTGATCCAGTCGGCGATCTGTTTCTCTACCGCGGCGAATTCTTCCACTTCGGTTCCTTACGGTTACTGTGCCGGCGCCGGGGCGCCGCCGACGGGACCGCCCGCTGGCACCGCACCCCGGGCGCCGCCCTGATGTGACGTTGACAGCATGCCA
>NZ_CP017298.1:682255-698942 GCF_001746855.1 Pauljensenia hongkongensis
GGCGCGCGGGTCTGGGACAATGGGGGGATGACCGCGATGCTCAACGCCCTCCTCGACGACCTGGAAGACTCCGGGAGCCTCACCGACGACGACGCCCTCTACGCGGCCTTCGCCGGATGGGCGGAGGGCACCGGACGTCCCCTCTACCCCCACCAGGACGAGGCGCTCATCGAGATCCTCGCCGGCAACCACGTCATCGCCGCCACCCCCACGGGCTCGGGCAAGTCGATGATCGCGCTCGCCGCGCACTTCGTGTCCATGGCCCACGGGGGCCGCTCCTACTACACGGCTCCCCTCAAGGCACTCGTGTCGGAGAAGTTCTTCGACCTGGTCGCCCTCTTCGGCGCCGACAACGTCGGCATGGTCACCGGGGACGTCTCCCTCAACGCCACCGCCCCGATCATCTGCTGCACCGCGGAGATCCTGGCGAACCAGTCCCTGCGCGAGGGCCCCGGCCTCGACTGCGACATGGTCGTCATGGACGAGTTCCACTTCTACGGGGACCGCCAGCGCGGCTGGGCGTGGCAGGTGCCGCTGCTGGAGCTCACGGGCGCGCAGTTCGTCGCGATGAGCGCCACCCTGGGGGACACCTCGCGCTTCGAGGAGGCGTGGCGGGAGCGCACGGGCCGTCCCGTGGCGCTGGTCGACGACGCCGAGCGGCCCGTGCCCCTGGAGTTCGAGTACGTGGTGGACCGCCTGCCGGACACGGTCGAGCGCCTGCTCGGCGAGGGCCGCTGGCCCGTGTACATCGTGCACTTCTCCCAGCGCGACGCGGTGGCCACCGCCAAGTCCTTCGACCGCAACTCCCTGGTCCCCAAGGACCGCAAGGCCCAGATCGGGGCCGCCCTGGCGGGCGTCCACTTCGGGCGGGGCTTCGGCCAGACCCTGCGCTCCCTGCTGGTCCAGGGCGTCGGAGTCCACCACGCGGGGATGCTGCCGCGCTACCGGCGCCTCGTCGAGCGCCTCACCCAGCGGGGCCTGCTGCCCATCGTGTGCGGCACGGACACGCTGGGGGTCGGCATCAACGTGCCGATCCGCACGGTCCTGATGACCTCCCTCATCAAGTTCGACGGCGCGCGGATGCGCCACCTGAGCGCCCGCGAGTTCCACCAGATCGCGGGCCGGGCGGGGCGCGCGGGCTTCGACACGGTCGGTTTCGTGCGGGTCCTGGCCCCCGAGCACGAGGTGGACGCCGCCCGCGAGAGGGCGCGCCTCAGCGCGGCGCAGGAGGCGGCCCGCGACGCCCGCGAGGCCAAACGCGCCGCGAAGAAGGCAGCGAAGAAGCGCAAGGGCCCCGCCGACGGCTCGGTCTCGTGGACGCGCTCGACCTTCGACCGCCTCGTCGGGGCGGCCCCCGAGCAGTTGAGGAGCCGTTTCGAGATGACGCACGCGATGGTGCTCAACGTCCTGGCGGGCGCCCAGGGCGCCGGGCGGGATCCGGGCGAGCACCTCGTGTGGCTGGCGCGCTCCAACGACGACCCGCCCACTGCCTCGAACCCGCACCTGCGGCGCTTGGGCGACATCTACTCGTCGATGCGGCGCGCGGGGGTGGTCTCGCACGAGTCCTCGGCGCGCGCCGCCGCCCAGGGGCGCCCCCGGCTGCGCGCCGCCACGGACCTGCCCGACGACTTCGCCCTCAACCAGCCCCTGTCGCCCTTCGCCCTGGCCGCCCTGGAGCTGCTGGACCCGTCCTCGCCGGAGTTCGCCCTGGACGTGGTGTCCGTCGTGGAGGCCGTGCTCGAGGACCCCCGGCCCCTGCTCTTCGCGCAGGAGAAGGCGGCGCGGGGGGAGGCCGTGGCCGCCATGAAGGCGCAGGGCATGGAGTACGAGGAGCGCATGGAGGCCCTGGAGGAGGTGACGTGGCCGCGCCCTCTCGCCGAGTTGCTCGAGGCCGCGTTCCACACCTACGTGGCGGCGAACCCGTGGGTGGGCGCCCTGGAGATCTCGCCGAAGTCGGTGGTGCGGGAGATGGTGGAGAACGCCATGACCTTCACGGAGCTCGTGTCCCGCTACGACGTGGGGCGCTCGGAGGGCGTGGTGCTGCGCTACCTCACCGACGCGTACAGGGCGCTGCGCCAGATCGTCCCCGAGTCCATGCAGACCGACGAGGTCCGCTCCATCGTCGAGTGGTTGGCGGCGCTGATCCGGGCGGTGGACTCGTCGTTGCTGGACGAGTGGGAGGCCCTGTCGCAGGGGCGCTCGTGGGACCAGGCGGGCGACGCGGACGCCTCGGCGGGCGCGGAACTGGCGTTCGGCGCCGACGAGGACGGCACCGTGGCGTTCAGCGCGAACCGGCACGCGTTCCGCACCGCCGTGCGCGCCGCCATGTTCGCGCGCGTGGAGCTGATGAGCCGCGACGACGTCGACGGCCTGGCGCGCTTGGACGGCGCCGGGGCACCGGGGGCTCTGGCCGGGGCGGGCCCGTGGAGCGCGGACGACTGGGACCGCGCCCTGGAGCGCTACTGGGCGGAGCACGACTGGATCGGCATCGACGCCGCGGCGCGCTCGGCCTCGATGTGCGCGTTGAACGAGGCGCCCGCCCGCGAGGACGTGCTGGCGGTGCTTCCCCCCTCCGCCTCCTCGGACGCGGACCGGCGCCTGGCCGGGCGCGCCGAGGCGCTGGCGGACCTGGTCGACGAGGCGCTCCCGGGCTCCTACTGGCTGGCCGAGCAGACCCTCGCCGACCCCGACGGCGACCACGACTGGCGGATCGCCGCCCTGGTGGACGTGGCCGCCTCGGACCGCGCGGGCGCCGTGGACCTCGTGATCGTGACGGTTGCCGCACGCTGAATGGGCTCACTACCATGGGCCCATGCAGGAACAAACAGGCGCCGACGCCGCAGCCATCGCCCGGTGGGCGTTCTTCAACGAGATACCGATCCCCGAGGACGTCGGGGGGATCCTCGTCCCCGGCGAGACGCCCTACGCGGCGTTCGCGACCACCCGCGATTCCGCGGTCTTCACGTCGCACCGCCTCTTCGTCCGGGACGCGCAGGGGATCACTGGGAAGAAAGTGGAGATCTACTCCCTGCCCTACAGGGACATCATCATGTGGTCGTCGGAGAACGCCGGAACGATCGACATGACCGCGGAAGTGAAGCTCTGGACCCGGGCGGGCCTGGTCAGGGTCAACCTCGGGCGCAATATCGACGTCCGCCGCATCGACTACCTCATCGCGAACTGCGTCCTGAACTCCCACTGACGCGGGCCCGGGGCCCGACTGGCGGGGCATGCTGGGGCCGACGCACGGGAAGAGGGCCCGGCGAGTGAGCTACGGGCGCACTGACGCGCGCTGCCTCGTCAGCGCGCGTTGCTGGCAGACCCGCGCGGCGTACTGGGGCCAGCGCACGTTGCCGACAGCCCCGCGCGGCCGTCGCCCTCGGCACTGACACGGCGGTTACAGGCACTGACGATGGGCACCAGCGCCGCCGCCGACGCGCGTTGTCCGCACCGACGCGCGTTATTGTCACCGACGCGCGTTGTTGACATGAGCGCGCGTTATATCCCCCTCGCGGTGTCGACAACCCCCTCACAATGTCGACAACGCGCGTCCGTGTCGACAACCCCCTCACAATGTCGACAACGCGCGCCCACGCCCGCCTCGTGCCCGTGTACCTGCCAGGAGAACGCCCGGGGCGCGCACACGAGGGACCCGACACCCCACATCGGCTAGGCGCGCCTGGGCAGGGTCCCCGATCAGTCCCCGGGGGACGCACACAAGGACCCCGATTTACGAAACACGCACCGCACACAAGGGCCTGGTTCCGCCCTTGTGTGCGGTGCCGTGTTGCCTAATTCCCTCCCTTGTGTGCGACACCGGGGGATGGGCGCAGAAAACGGACAGGAGCAGGGGCATACCCACCCGCAAACGGCGGACCCGCCGAGAAAGGGGCTGCTAGATTCCAGCGGCGCCCAGGGAAACCGCGAGCCAGAACAGCGTCCGTGCCAGGCGGCCAGCACGGCGCGGCCGCGGCGCCTGGGGAGACTGCGGACCAGAACAGCGCCCACGGGCCTGGCACCGGCCGGCCACAGGGGCCGCCCCACGACAACGGCCTCACATCCCGCATCGGCTAGGCGCGCCTGGGCCGGGCCCCCCGGTCAGTCCCCGGGGGGGACGCTGTGCTAGGCGCGCGCCCGGGCGGCCCTGCGGAGCCCCCAGTCGACGGCCGCGAAGAGCCCCAGGAACGCCATCGCCCCGGCCAGGATGGCGCCGATGACGGCGAGGGCCTGCCCGTAGCCGATCCGCGTGACGTTGAGGAACGCGTACGGGTACTGGTGGACGAGCGCGCCCCGGGCCATCGTGTAGGCGACCCAGGCGACGGGGATGGCGAGCGCACGGACGACCGTGCCCCACGTGATGCCGCCGCGCGGGCCGAAGACGAAGGCAGCGGCGACCATAGCCGCGGGGACGACGACGTGCTGCAGGGGGTTCGTGATGACCGCGATCCCCCTCAGGGTCTCCGAAGGGGCGATCAGCACCGCGTAGACGATGGCGGTCACCGTGATCATCATGGTGGCGCACAGGTGGATGGCGCGCGTCCACCGCCCCACCGGTCCGCTGCCCCTGGCCAGGCGGGTGGCGATGACGGCGACGACGATGTTCGACAGCTCGGTGAAGTAGGACAGGCATTCGACGAGCCGCTGGGGCGCCCCCGCCCACCCTTCGGGAGCCCCGGCGAAGAGGCCCGGCTCGTAGAACGCGGGCGGCGGGTACCCCCCGGCGGTGGTGATGGAGACGGTGGCGGCCACCCCCGCCCACGCGAGGACCGCGACCACCGCGTAGGCGGCTCGACCGCGCCGGGAAAGGGATGGGGTGCTAGTGCTGGTCATGCGCCCCACTGTAGCGCTTGCGCCCGCTCCCCGGCCGGGGCGCTCACGCCCGAGCGGCGGGCGCGGGCCGCTCGCCGATCTCCTGCTGGAGGCGCAGCAGGTACCCGTCGGGGTCCTGGACCAGGAATTGGCGGACGCCGATCTCGATGCCGCCCGCCCTGTACCACTTCTCCTCGGTCTCGACGAAGACGGGCCACTGCGCGTCGCGGATGCGGCGCCGCGCTGCGTCCAGGTCGGCGACCTGCACCTCGAGGTTGATCCCCCTGCCCAGGGGAGGGTCGAGGTCGGCGGTGGCCCATGTCCGTCCGGCGTCGATCTGGTCGAGCATCACGTGGGCGCCGCCCAGGACGAGGTACCCGAACCCCTCCTCGGGGCGCTCGTACTCGACGGAGAACCCGACGAGGCCGCACCAGAACCGTTTGGAGGCCGGGTAGTCGGTGACGGCGAGCTCGGGCACGAGGGCTGGTCCACTGGTCATGGGCACACTGTAGCGGGAGCGCGCCGAATGCCCGGGTCGCCGCCCATCAGCCGAGGATGTCCGAGTGCGATCCAGTCCGAACCGCAACGAGCGCGCGCAGTGGGCCGTCCTCTCAGTCATCGCCGATGCCTGCCATCAGTTCGCCAACGCCCGCGCATCGGCCCGTGCCCGAGCGCGCCTGCACCGCTGCGCGCCCACGGCGCGCGGGTCCTACTGGGCGCACAGGGGGACGACCTCGGCGCCCGCCAGCTCCGCCAGGTCGAGAGGGCTGAGCTCCACGGACAGCCCGCGCCTGCCGCCCGAAACGACCACGGCCTCGTGGTCCAGGCACGACTCGTCGATGAAGGTCCTGTGCCGCGTCGTCTGCCCCAGGGGGCTGATCCCGCCGACCACATAGCCGGTCCGCCGCTGTGCGACGGCCGGGTCGGCCATCTCGGCGTGCTTGGCGCCCGCTGCCCTGGCGATGAGCTTCATGGACAGGCGCGCCAGGGCGGGCACGCACCCGACGGCGAACTCGCCCGTCGGCTCCAGGCGGACCATGAGGGTCTTGAAAGCCTGCGCGGGGTCGATCCCCAGCTTCTCCACGGTCTCCTCGCCGAACGCCCGGGCGGCGGGGTCGTGCTCGTACTCGTGGACGGTGAAGGGCGCGCCGGCCGCCGTCAGTTCTTCGATGGCGCGGGTGGGCCCGCCGCCCTGCCCTTTGCCGTGTTTGCGAGCCATGGCGCCCAGTCTACGGCGTCATAGGACCGAGGCGAAGCGGTCGTCGACGATCGCCGTCCCGAAGGGGAAGCAGGTCACGGGGATCATCTTCAGGTTCGCGATGGCCAGGGGGAGGCCGATGATGGTGATGGCCTGCAGGAGGGCCGTGAACACGTGCCCGATCGACAGCCACAGCCCGGCCACGACGAACCACACGAGGTTCATGAGGGCAGATCCGGCCCCCGCTCCGGGCAACGGGACGACGCGCCTGCCGAAGGGCCAGAGCACGTAGGCGGCGATCCTGAAGCAGGCGACCGAGGCGGGGATGGTGATGATGAAGAGCATCGAGACCAGGCCGGCCAGGACGTACAGGACGAAGAGCTCGATACCGCCGAAGACCAGCCAGATCACGTTGAGGATGATGCGCATCGCCGTAAGCCTTTCAATGCGGGGGCCGAACAGGTCAGTATGCCAGGCGCCCGCCCCCGGAGCCATCGCACGGGCATCGGGATCCTCCCTGGAACACCCATGATTACCAACTACCTGTGCGGGCGCGGGCGCGGGGAGCGCCGCCCTGCCCACCGCCCCTCCCGGCGCCATTCCCACTGCGGCGGCCGGGCGGGCGCGTAGGATCGGGCCATGACGATCTACGAGGCGATCTCAGCAGCCAGGCGCGCCATCGACGAGGCGGCGCGCGCGGCGGGCCGCACCGACCGCGTTGCCCTGGAGCTCGCGGCCAAGACCCGCACCCCCGGTGAGTGCTACGAGGCCGCCGCCTGCCTCGCGCGCCTCGGCGGGCCCGTGCTGGTCGGCCACAACCGCGTCCAGGAGGCCCGCGCCACCGCTGAGGCGGTACGCCGCGTGGACGGTGCCCGCATCCACTTGATCGGCCCCCTGCAATCCAACAAGATCAACCAGGCCCTGGCCTGCGTGGACGCCGTGGAAACCGTGTCCAGCGCGGAGCTCGCCCGTAGGATCGACGCCCGCGCCACCCGCCCGCTCCCCGTGTTCGTCCAGGTGAACGTCTCGGGCGAGGCCACCAAGAGCGGGTGCGCGCCGGACGCGGTGGCGCCCGTCGTCGACGCAGTGTCCGAGTGCGCGAACCTGCGGCTCGCCGGGTTCATGACCGTCGGCCTCAACTCCACCGACGAGGCGCCCGTGCGCCGCGCCTACGCCCGTCTGCGCTCCATCCGCGACGCCGCCGCCGCCCGGACGGGCATCGGCGCCGCGTCGTTGGAGTTGTCGATGGGCATGAGCCGCGACATGGCGTGGGCCATCGCCGAGGGGGCGACCATCGTGCGCCTGGGAACGGCGGTCTTCGGCGCCCGCCTCGTCCGCCTCCCCGCACCCGCCGGAGCCGGATGGAACGCGCACTAGGACCGGATGGGAGGCGCACTAGGATGGGCTCCATGACCACCGTGCTCGCAGGTTTCACCGCGGCGCTCCTGGCGCTCGCCCCGATCACCAACCCCATCGGCGCGCTCGCCGCCTTCGCGGGCCTGACCGCCGGTGGCGACCCCGGCTCGGTCCGTTCCCAGGCGTGGAAGACCGGCGGCTACGTGTTCGGCATTCTGACGGCTTTCGCGGTCAGCGGCTCGGTTATCATGCGCTTCTTCGGCTTCGACCTGCCGGCCCTGCAGATCGCCGGGGGCATCGTCGTCGCCCACTCGGGCTTCTCCATGCTGGAGAACAAGCGCCGGACCACCACCGATGAGGAGCAGCACGCCGCCGCCAAGGAGGACGTCTCCTTCTCCCCCATGGCGCTGCCGCTGATCGCCGGCCCCGGCTCGATCGGCGTCGTCATCGCCCTGGCCGCCCGCGACCCCTCCCCCGCCTTCCATGTCGGCATCGTCCTGGGCGTCCTGGTCGCGTCGGCGGTCATCGCGGCGCTGCTGCGCTACGCGACACCGTGGATCGACAAGCTCGGCGCCACCGGGGTCGGCGCTATCGTGCGGATCATGGGCTTCCTGATCCTGGTGATCGGCGTGGAGCTCATCATCCACGGCATCCGTTCGCTCCAGCTGTTCTGAGCCAAGGGCGCCCCGGGGACGGCGGTCTTCGGGGTCCGCTGAGCCCAATCGCGCACACAACGGCCGGAATTACGCAACACGCCGCCGCACACAAGGGCCGAATCAAGCCGCCCAGTGCGAGCAGTGTTTCCTAATTCGGAGCCCTTGTGTGCGCACACGGGCAGACCACTGCCCCGCCGCGCGCGGCCGACGGGGCGCCGGCTCTCAAGGAGCGCTCAGGGGATGCGGTGCACCCACTCGGGGCGGGCGAACTTCGTCTCGCACCGGGCACGGGCGACCTCCAGGTCCTCCTCGGTGATCGCGCCCTCGGTGGCGTGGTACTTGTCCTTGAAGTGGTCGAAGAACACCCGCATGATCTCCTCGCGGGGCAGACCCGTCTGGGAGCGCATGGGGTCCACGCGCTTGACGGCACTGCGCGTCCCCTTGTCCCGGATCTTCTCCATGCCGATGCGCAGGACCTCGTTCATCTTCACGGCGTCGATGTCGTAGGCCATGGTCACATGGTGCACCATGTAGCCGTTCGCCCAGCGCTTCTGCGCGGCGCCGCCGATCTTGCCCGCCTCGGAGGCGATGTCGTTGAGGGGCACGTACTTCGCCTTGATGCCCAGCTTCTCCAGGACCTCCATCACCCACTGGTCCAAGTACGGGTAGGCCTGCTCGAAACTCATCCCGTCCACCAGCGCCGTGGGGATCACCAGCGAGTAGGTGATGCAGTTGCCGGGCTCCATGAACATGGCGCCGCCCCCCGTGACGCGCCGCGACACCGTGATGCCGTAGCGCTCCACCCCATCGGGCTGGACCTCGTTCTGGTAGGACTGGAAGGAGCCGATCACCACCTGCGGCCCGTTCCACTCCCACAGGCGCATGAAGGGCCTACGGCGCCCGGCGGCCACGTCCTCGACCAGGGTCTCGTCCAAGGCGACGTTCACCATGGGATCGACGACGGGGCCGTGGATCACCTCGAAGTCGATGTCGTCCCACGACAGGGCCGCGCCGAGGGCCCGCCGCACCGCGATCCCCACGGCCTCCGGGTTCACGCCCATGAGGGTGTCCCCGCCGTGGAGGGCGGCGGCGACCAGGGCGGACAGCTCCTTCGCGCTCGACGAGGCGGGCGCCCCCTCCAAAGCGCCCGTGATGCGGGTGAGCGCGTCGTCGGGGTCGAGGAAGAAGTCCCCGGAGACATTCACGTCGATGAGCCGGTCCTGGTCGACCTCGAGGTCGACGACAACGAGTTTCCCGCCGGGGACTTTGTATTCGCCATGCATGGGGCCGATTCTCTCACAAGCCCGGCGGGGCCCGCCGGACGGCGACTGGTGCCAGCAGTGGGGGCGCGCCCCGGCCTCGTGGCGCGGGCCCGTGGCGCCAGCAGGAGCACCGGGACTGGGCCGCTGGTCCGGGGGCAGGGGGCTCAGATGTCGAGGCGGCGCAGCAGCTCCGCAGGCGGGAGGCCGCCGTTGACGATGTAGTCGTGGAACACGGGCGAGGCCTGACATCCGGTGAAGACCTCCTCGGGGTGCAATTCGGCGGTGAAGGGCTCCCCGCCGCCGAATTCCCATTCGACCTCCACCCAGGCGCCGGGGTCCCGCACGGGTTCGCGCGCGACCCTGTAATGCTCGTAAGCGCCGTCCGCCCCGGTGACGCGGATCTCGACGGTCATCGCTTCCGCTGAGCCGCCGCACTGGATGTAGTTCCTGCGCGAGTAGTGGTCCAAGGGCACATCCTCGGGGTCCCCGGCCCCCGGCGGCAGCGCCCACAGGATCAGCGCGTACCGGCGCGAGCCGTCGAAACGGCGGGGCGACTCGAGGGTCGCGCGGACCCAGTCGGCGAATGCTCCGGGCTCCTGGAAGGCGTCGAACCTCTCGACCTCCCCGATCCCCGCGATCAACTCACTGCAGACGAAACGCCTCATCTCTCCTCCTGCGCAGTGCCCGGTCCAGTCGTCCCAGCGTATCGGCCGCCGCCGACTGCGCCAAGGGGCCGCAGCGGCCCGGGCCTGCAGTGCGGGCCGCGCGGGAGCGGACACAGCGCAACAGGGCCGCGTCAGACGGGCGGGTGGCCGACCGGCCCTGCCGATGATCCGGCGCGCCCCTCCTCCAGGAGGCGGCGCAGCAGGGCCATGTCGTGGAGGTCCTCGGGGCGCGGATCGTAGCCCTCGTGGAGTTCCATCAGCCGGGAGGCGGTGGCGACCACGACCGAACGCCCGCTGATACTGCCGAGCGTGCGGTCGGCGGCGCGGTGGGCGAAGACCTGTGAGCCGAAACCCGCCTGCAGGCCATCGCCCCTTTCGTCGACGTCCATCGGATGCAGATCGACGCCGAGGTCCCCTTTCCTGAGCTCCACACGGATCGGCAGCCAGTCCACGACCACCTGGTAGCCCCGTCCGCGCAGCCACTGGGACAGTTGGTCGCACGCGCCCGCCTCGACGATGACATCGAGGTCCCGGTGGCGGCGGGTGGCGCGTCCGACCAGCGCGTCGACCGCCCAGCCTCCTGTGATGACATGGACCGCCCCGTGCTGCTCCAACCAGTCGACGACGGCGATCACCTCATCGGCGTGCATACCCCCGTCGGCACCGTCGTTCCCGTTGGCCCGCATCATGGATCCTCCTCCCGCATAGGCACGGCCGCCAATGCGCCGCCGTGGCTCCGCCCGTCAGCGCAGCGCCCTGTTGACGGCGGAGATGACGGCCTTGTACGAGGCGCGGGAGATGGACGAGTCGATGCCGACCCCCCACACGATCTGGCCGTCTATGGCGGCCTCCACGTAGGCGGCGGCCTTCGCGTCGCGGCCCTGGCTCATGGCGTGCTCGGAGTAGTCGAGGATGCGCACGTCCAGGTCGAACTCGTGGAGGGCGGAGACGAAGGCGTCGATGGGGCCCGTCCCCTTGGCGTTGACGGTGACGGGCGCGCCGGAGTCGATGAGGACCGTGGTGAGCTCGACGTGCTCGTCGTCGATGGTGCCGACCTGGCTGGAGCGCAACTCGAAGCGCCCCCACGGCTGCAGGCCGGGGGCCGCCGAGGTGGGCAGGTACTCGTCGGCGAAGACCGCCCACAGGGTGTCCGCGTCGACCTCGCCGCCGTAGGTGTCCGTGTGGCGCTGGACGATGCGGGAGAACTCCACCTGGAGGCGCCTGGGCAGCTCGAGGGCGTGGGCGGTGGACATGAGGTAGGCGACGCCGCCCTTGCCGGACTGGGAGTTGACGCGGACGACCGCCTCGTAGGAGCGCCCCACGTCGTGCGGGTCGATGGGCAGGTAGGGCAGCTCCCAGGGGACGGCGTTCTCGTCCCCGCCGGCAGCGGCGACTTTCACGGCGCGGGCCGCGAAGCCCTTCTTGATGGCGTCCTGGTGGGAGCCGGAGAAGGACGTGTAGACGAGGTCGCCCACGTAGGGGGTGCGCGGCGGGGTGTCCATCTGCGTGCAGTACTCAACGGTGCGGCGGATGGCGTCCACGTCGGACAGGTCGACGCCCGGGTCGATGCCCTGGCTGAACAGGTTGAGCCCCAGGGTGACCAGGTCGACGTTGCCGGTGCGCTCGCCCTGGCCCAGCAGGCAGCCCTCGATGCGGTCGGCCCCGGCCATCACCGCTAGCTCGGCGGAGGCGATGCCGGTGCCCCGGTCGTTGTGGGGGTGGGCCGACAGGGCGATGTGCTCGCGCCGCGACAGGTTGCGGCTCATGTACTCGATCTGGTCCGCGAACACGTTGGGGGTGGCGCGCTCGACGGTGGAGGGCAGGTTGAGGATGATCTCGCGGTCCGCGCCCGGCTGCCACACGTCCATGACCGCCTCGCAGATCTCCAGGGCGAAGTCGCGCTCGGTGTCGACGAAGATCTCGGGGGAGTACTCGAAGCCGAATACCGTGTCGTCGCCGAGGCGCTTCTCGGCCTGCGCGATGACCTCGCGCGTGCCGGTGACGGCCAGGTCGACAGTGGCGGCGCGGTCAGCCCGGAAGACGACCTCGCGGAAAACGGGGGCGGTCGCGTTGTACAGGTGCACGGTGGCGCGCGGGAACCCCACGATGGCCTCCACGGTGCGCTCGATGAGCTCGGACCGCGACTGGGTGAGCACGGAGACGGTGACATCGCCCGGGACAGCGTCGTCGTCGACGAGGGAGCGCACGAAGTCGAAGTCAGTCTGCGAGGCAGCGGGGAAGCCGATCTCGATCTCCTTGTAGCCCAGCCCCACGAGCAGGTCGAACATCCGGCGCTTGCGCGCGGGGTCCATGGGCTCGATGAGGGCCTGGTTCCCGTCGCGCAGGTCGGTGCTCATCCACCGCGGCGCCCGGGTGATGCGCTTGTCGGGCCACGTCCGGTCGGGCAGGGCGACGGGGTTGACGTCGAGGAAGGCCCGGTACTTCGCGGCGGGCATGGCGGAGCCGGTGGGCGTGGGTACGGATGCCGTGGTCTTCATGGTGCAATCGTAGGGGCACCGGCGAGGCGGGGGCCGGCGGGGTGCGCATCGTGGACGGACCGCCGGCCGCCGGGGTGCGCATCGCGGACCGACGGCGGAGGCCGCCGGGCGGAGGCGGCGGCCGTTCTCCGGCGGCGGGGGACCGCCTCGTGCGACAATATGGGCACGCACGCCCCCCACCAATGGAGGTCCCCCTTGAGCGCGCCGGCACTCTTCCAGGCTTTCACCCCCTCGACGACCGCGGTCGCGGGGAACGTCTTCGCAACGGCGCTGGTGGGCGTGGCCCCATTGATCCTGTTCTTCGTGCTCATGGGGGTCTTCAAAGTGGCCACCCACTGGTGCGCCCTCATCTCGCTGGCCACCTCGGTCGCGATCGCGGTCCTCGCCTTCCGCATGCCGGTCGGCATGGCGCTCCTGGCGGGCACCCAGGGCGCCGCGATGGGCTTCATGCCGATCATCTACATCATCATCGCGGCCGTGTGGCTGTACAACCTCACTGAGAAATCGGGCCGCAGCGCCGACCTGAAGGCCGTGTTCAACACGATCGGGCGCGGCGACCAGCGCGCGCAGGCCCTCATCGTCGCATTCTGCTTCTGCGGCCTGCTGGAGGGCCTGGCCGGCTTCGGCGCCCCCGTCGCCATCACCTGCGCCATGCTGGTCACCCTGGGCGTGCCCAAGATCAAGGCCGCCGTCGTCACCGTCGTCGGCAACGCCATCAACGTCGGCTTCGGCGCCATGGCGATCCCCACGACCACGGCCGGCCGCCTCGGCGGCGGCGATCCGACCGTCGTCGCCACCGACATGGGGCACCTGACCTGGGTCTTCTGCCTCTTCATCCCCTTCCTCCTGCTCTTCATCCTGGACGGGGGCAGGGGCGTGCGCCAGCTGTGGCCCCTCGGCCTCGTCGCGGGCGCCGCAGCCGGAGCGGGCCACTTCCTCACCCCTTCCGTCTCCTACGAGCTGACCGCGGTCGTCGCCTCCCTGCTGGGCTTCGCGGCCTGCTACGTGTTCCTGCTGCTGTGGGGCCCCACGACGCCCGAGGAGTGCGCGACCTCGGCCGACGAGTCGGACAAGCCCACCGGGTCCCGCATCGGCCTGGCGCTCATGCCCTACGTGCTGGTCGTCGTTATTATTGCGATCACGAAGCTGGCCAAGCCCGTCGCCGAATTCTTCTCCTCCACTGACGTGAAGATCCCGTGGCCCGGTGTCTACGGCCACCTCCTTGCCGCTGACGGGTCCCCGTCGACGGCTGCCGTGTACTCGCTGTCGATTCTGTCCAACCCCGGCACGTGGATTTTCGTCACCGGCATCATCGTCGCCATCGTGTACGGCAAGAACTCCTCCGGAGGCCGTTTCGCCACCTCCGTCCCCGAGATGTTCGCGGTCCTGCCGCGCACCATCTACTCGCTGCGCATGGCGATCCTGACGATCGCCTCCGTCATGGCCCTCGCCTTCGTCATGAACTTCTCCGGGCAGACCACCTCCATCGGCGCCGCACTGGCCACGACGGGCGCGGCGTTCGCGTTCCTCTCCCCCATCCTGGGGTGGATCGGCACGGCGGTCGCGGGTTCGGCGACCTCCGCGGGCGCGCTCTTCGCGAACCTCCAGTCCACTGCCGCCGCGGGCGCTGGCCTGGACCCGCACATCCTCCTGGCCGCCAACACGATCGGCGGCGGCATCGGCAAGATCGTCTCGCCCCAGAACCTCGCGATCGCGGCGACCTCGGTGAACTCGGAGGGATCGGACGCGGAGATCCTCAAGAAGGCCGCGCCCTACTCGATCGGCCTGCTCCTGGTCCTGTGCACCCTGGTGTTCATCGCCTCACAGGGATGGCTGGGGGCGTACATGCCCTCCTGATCCCCCGCGCGACCTGACCCTGTCCGTTCCCCGCAGACGCCCGCGCAGCGGGCCCGCGGGGCGTCCCACGAAGGAGGGGAACGCGCCAGCGCGCTGGCGCACAGCCCATGCGACTCCCCATTCGGTTCCTCACAGCCCTGGCCTCCTCGGCGTCCGTGGCGGCCCTCGCCTCCGGCTGCGCCCAGGGCGACCCGCGTTTCGCCCCTTTCACCTCGAAGACCGACGCCGAGCCGACCATCGCCGCGCGGACCGACTCGTTCAACGAGCGGATGCCGAACCTGGGCGCGACCGAGGGGCACTACGCGGCGGCGACGACATCCTCCGGCAGGGGCCTGCCCTCACCGGACCAGCAGTACTGGTTCACCGGGGTCGCCACGGTCCCCGCCGAGACGATCGCGGTGCTCCAACCGGGCGCCACCGGGAACGCGGACAAACTGCCCGGAATCCACCCGGAGCTCTACCAGTACGTGCCGAAGAACTGCCAGTTCGCGACCATCGCCGCCGACCACGCCAATTCGGTGCTCGACACGGCGAAGACCGATTTCAATTCCGACTTCGGCTCCTTCAGCGTCACGGGGCTCGCCGCCTCGGCTGACTGCAACCTCGTCGTGGTGACCGGCGAGGGCGTCTTCGGCTGACGCCGCTAAGGCGCGCGGGCGCCTACGCACCCTTGTCGGGAAAGCGACGGCGGTGTAGCCTGTGCGGTGACGGCGCTGCGGGGCTCCCCTCGTGCTGCGGGGCGCCGCCCACGAGCAGAGAGGACAGTCCAATGCCGGATTCCGACGCCTCCGCCCCGATCCCCGCCCCGCGGCCCGGGGCCTCCCTCATGGGGCCGGTCTCCCTGGTGGCGGGGCTCGTGCCCGTCTGCTTCTACCTCCTCGGGCCGCTACTGGGCCGCTGGGCCCTCTTCGATGACGCGCCCCTGGCCTTCACCGTCGTCCTCGCCGCGCTCCCACTGGCCTTCGTCCTCGGCGTCGCCGCCCTTTCCTCCGACGTGCGCCGTGGACGCCGCTGGGCGTGGGCGGGCGCGGGAGGCCTCGTCCTCTCCGCCGCGCTCCCTTTGATCGTCTCCGCCATCCGCTTCCTCGGCGCCCACTAGGCGCCCCCCGCACCGAAGGAGCCCCCATGCCCTCCCCGGACCGGGCGCCCGCCCAGGGCGCCGCATCCGCCTCCCGCCCCGCCGTCGCCGCCCTTGCCCTGGGCGCGGTCGCGTTCGCCTTGTCGGTGCTGGCCGTTCTCTGGGTCGGCCCCGTCGTGCTCCCCTGGGTGGCGCTGCCCGTGAGCTGGGCCGCCGCCGTCGTCGGCGTCGCGGTGGTGATCTCGATGGCCCGCGGGCGCCGCAGGGGCATATGGATGCCCGCCCTGGGGGCCGCCATGGGCCTCGCGTTCCCCGTCCTCGTCTCCATCGCGCCGTAGCCGGCCGCTCCCCGATCCGGCCGGGTCCTTGTTGCTGCGTATCCGACTCCGTATAATTCCCGTGACCCACGGCATGCGGGTGCCAGAGCGAGGGAAGGGACGACGATGGAGTGGATTCCATGCGGGAGCGGGCACGAGCTCAGCATCCAGGACGGCGCGGTCGTCGCCCGCAACTCCAAGGGCAGGATCCTCAAATCCGTGCCCGCCGCGGCGAAGAAGACGCCCGAGTGGGAGGACTTGGACGCGGTCCTCGTCTTCCTCCACCAGCACGACGCCGAGGCGGGGGACGCGGTGCAGCGCTGGTTCCTGCGCTCCCTGCCCGTTCCCCGCGCGCTGCTCGCCGCAGTGTGGCCCGACGAGGCGTGGCGCTCATGGCTGACCGACCTGGTCGTGTCCACCCCCGACGGCTGCCTCGCCGGGTTCCTGCGGGCCGCCGACGCCGACGGCCTGGGCGTGGTCGACCTGGACGGGGAGTCCGTGCGGATCGACGCCGAGCGCGTCCTCATCCCCCACCCCGCCATCATCCCCGACCTCGACGACCTGCGCGAGTTCGCGGCCGAACTGTCCCTGTCCCAGCGCTTCGACCAGCCGTTCCGGGAGGTCCACCGGCCGGATCCCGCCAACGCCGAGCGCACGCAGCTCACCGACTGGTCGGGGGGAGCCTTCGACCAGCTGCGTTTCGCCACCGGGCGCGCCGCCTCCTCCGGTTTCAAGGTCTCGGGCGGCTACGCCGTGTGCCCCGTGTACGAGGACGGGGCGCTCATCACCGCGCGCTACTGGATCGGGGCCGACGCCCCCGACTACGAGACGGAGACCGGGGACCTCCACTGGATCCGCTCTGGCGACCCCGTCCCCATCGGGCAGGTCGGCCCCGTCGCCTACTCCGAGGGCGTGCGCATGGCCACCCGCATATACGCCGGCCGCAAGCCCGACAAGACGGAGGGCGCCTGAGCCCGGCGGCTGCGCCGGC
>NZ_CP017298.1:698992-702977 GCF_001746855.1 Pauljensenia hongkongensis
GCCCTGGCCTCCCTGGGCTTCGCCCGCGCCGGCGACCCCGCGCCCATCGGCCACACCCGCACCAGAACGACCGGCTTCCCCGAATGGCCCATCCTCACCGACCCCGCCAACGCGCGCATCGCCGTCTCCGTGGTCCCGGGGCTGAGGAAGGCCGCCAGAACGGCCGCTGCCTCGCCGGACAGGTCGGTGCACTGGGACCTCCGCGGCCTCGCGTCCACGCTGGCGTCCTCGGCGCCCCATTTCCTCCCGGCGTTCTACGAGGAGGCCGCCCGGATCTACGTCGGCCTCAGCGACCGCGTCCAAGCGCTCGCGTACTGGAAGAGCGCCCGCGAGGCCGAGGAGGCCCACGCCCTGCCCATCGACGAGGACCACAGGCACCAGGTGTTCCTCGAGTTCTCCCTGGCGGGCATCGTCTCCGTGGCGGAGCTGAGCGCCGAGTGCTCGCGCCTGCTGGCCAGCCGCGGCGCCGAGCGCGCCCTGGAGGACTTCTTCGAGCTCACCGTTGAGCGCGTGCGCGGCGGCCTGCCGCCCTACGCGGACCTGGGGGGCGACCTGCGCCAGCTGTCGGAGGCCGCAGGGGCCGACCCCATCGACACGGAGCTGCGCCTGCTGCGCCAGATCCTGTCCTCCCCCATCATGTCGAAAGCGCCCCTGGCGTTCTGGCGGGCATTCTCAGGGGCGCTCAAAGCCCTCGTCGAACAGGATCCCGGGGCCAGGCGGACGCTGGCGCGGACGTTCCCCAAGAGCATCCAGCCCGACAGGTGGGTCGCGGTCCTGGACTCGCTGGGCGTCACGGACTACCTGCTGGGCGGGGACGCCGACTGCCGCGCGTGGGTCGAGGACTACGCGGAGGTCATCGAGGAGCAGAGGGACAACCACTTCTTCTCCGGGAGGATGGTCTTCTCGCCCGCGCTGTGCCGCCTGGTGCGGCGCATGCCGCGCCTGGAGGGCGCCACCGTGGCGCTGCGGAACGACTCGCAGATCGAGCCCGAGTTCATCGACGCCCTGGCCGACGCCGGGGCCCGCGTTTTCTTCCGCCCGCGCTATACACAGTTCGCCGACGAACCGGACCCGGACCTCGACTTGGGGCCGTGGGCGAAGAATCCGAAGCGCATCGACCTGACCGCGCTGGCGCGCAGCGAGTACGTGCGCCTCGTCGAGAAGTCCCTCCTCCGGGAGGGGGCGGCGCGCCTCGACCTGTTCCTGTCCCACGCCGGAACCCGCGCGATGCTCAGCGCCGTCGCGGAGCCCCACCTGGGACCCCACCCCAGCCCCGCGAGGATCGAAGCGGAGGCCAGGCGCCTCAAACCCTTGTTCTCCCCCTTCAGCGCCCCCTCGTTCAGGCCGCAGTTCGAGGCGCTCATGGGGCACTTGGACGAGGCCGCGCTCCTCGCGGACCACCTGCGCGACGGCCTCGTCACCGAGTACACGTGGCCCGCCCTGGAGGAGGCGATCGCAGAACTCGGTCCCGATGTCCGCTTCCACGAGTCCTTCCCCGCCGTCGGAGTGTCCTCCAACGGGCGCGTCGTCTGGGTCGACGGGGGGCGCCGCGTGGCGGAGGCGCACCCGGTGCCCCCGCAGGGAACCCGGGTGTTCCACGAGGACTACGTGCTCGTCGGATCACAGACCATGTGCGCCACATCCGACATCGCCGACAACGTCACCATCGCGTGGGTCGACGGCCCCTCCGCCGCCTCGTCCACGAAGCACTACCGGATCCACAGCCGGCAGATGGAGACCACGACGCTGCCCGTGCCCGGCGGCCGCCTCGTCGGCGACCGGTTGATCCGGCCGTACGACACGACGAACCCCTTCCCCAAGCGCGGCCCCGTCCTGCGCGACGGCGACCGGTACTGGTGCGTGCGCGGCGGGCGCCTGCGCGGGATCGACCCCGGATCGGGCGCGCTCGCCGACGCCCCGCTGCCGGACGCCCTCATGGCCCTGATCGCACCCTACCTGGCGGAGGGATGGGAGCTGCGCCCCGACGGCGTCATGTGGTGCCCCACCACTGACACGACACGGGATTCCCACTGCTCCACCAGCGCCGGCCGCCATGTGGGCGTCCTGCTGGAGCGCCATGGCGCCTTCCTCCACGTGGGCGCCTCGGGCGAGGCGGTTGAGACGAGGAAGCCGCAAGGGGTATGGGCGCGCATGGAAAGGCCCGGCGGGGGGCACTGGCTGCTCACCGGAACGGACTGCACCCGGCTCCTGCGGGAGGCCGACAGGATGCCGCTGATGGACACGGCGGACGAGGTCGGGGGCACCCACCCCTTCCACTCGGTCCCCCGCGCCGCCTGGCACCATTTCCGCGTTCGCGACGAGGAGGCGAGTCGGCGCCTGCGCGGCGCCACCACGGAACGGGTCCGCGCGCTCGTCGAAGCGGTCCCCCTGGTGGAGCCGTCCGAGCCGTCGTGGGCGAGGACGCGCGCGGGCGCCCTGCGGGACGCTGCGAAGGTCCTCACCAAGCGGGCGCGCAGGGCAGCGAGCGAGCTGCTGGGCTCGCAGGATCCCGTCCTGGTCGACTCGGTCGTCTGGGCCGCCGAAGCGGTCAAGCGGATCGTCGCGGAGGCCCGGGCCGCACTCGAGGAGGGCCGCCGCGCGCTCTCCGATCCCCGGACCCAACGGACTTTCCCCCACTGGGAGGCCTCGTGCGACGCGCTCGCATGGATGCCGGGTTTGGCCACGGATCTCGCGCACTCCTCGATCACGACGCGTCGCTCGGTCATCGCGGGACTGGCCAAGTGCCTGGCGGGAGAGCAGGACCGCGCCGGAAGCGGCCAGGACTCCCTGCGCGTCCTCCTGGCCGATCCCACCGCCTTCCTCTTCTGCGCGGCGCGCCCGGGCGCCTCCGAGTCCTCCGTCGGAGCATCGGCGGCGGCTTTCGGCGACCTGGTCGACTGCGGGCTGTACTCCCCGACGGGCTGCCTCTTCACCGCCGCGCAGCGCCCCCGCGACGAGTCGGACCGCGTCATCGGCCCCCACGGGAAACCCGCCGTCAGACTCGACACCATGTGGGCCGATTCCGGGAGGACTCACGTCGACGTCTTCTACTCCCCCTCGGGGACGGCGCCGAAGCGGCTCAACGGCTGGCCCACCCGCGTCCTCTCCCGCGCGCCCGGAGTGGAGGGGGGCCGGATCGTCGAGGCGTTCAAAGCGCTCCTGTCCGACGGGGCGCCGCCGTGGGACCCGGAGGCCGCGTCGCGCCTGGCGGAGGGCACCGGATGGGAGCGCCCCGCGGCCGCCGTCTTCCTGGCGGGGCTGCCCCTGCCGAATCCGAGGAAAGCCCGGCGCCTGGACCCGGACCTGCGCGAGCTCCTGGGCGTCACAGTGAAGGAGGCGGAAGCGGCGATGGCGTTCCTGGCCTCCCTCGGAGAGGATCTACTACTGCGCCTGGCGGGAGCAGCCGCCCACGACCCCGTCCGCTTCGTGCGCGAGGGGGCCGACGTCGACGCGGTGGTCGAGGCGTGGCGCCGCGAGGACGACGGCTCCTACCGCCTGCCCGGCGGAGTCCTGGCCGCAGCCGACAGGACGGGGGTCCCCTACGGGGAGCGTGCCCTCATCGCCCTCGGCTCCGAACCCACGTCCTCCAGTCTCGACATCTGGTTGTGGGCGGCGGCGCTGGCCCACCGGGACGACCCCCTGGCCGGGTGGCTGGCGGAGGCCTACGAGGCGATGAAGTGCGCCTGCGCAACCACCCCCGTGGTCTGGAAGGTCAGCGACTTCCGATGTGAATTCGACAACCGGTGGTCTCAGTTCTGCGCCACTCTCACGGCGGCGGAGAGCAAGGCCGCCGCGACCCGGCACTCCTCCGCGCGGGAGCCATGGAGCATCGAGCCCGCAGAGGACGGGCAACTGGTCACCTGGGATCCGCGCCACGTCCACGACTGGCGCACCGAGAGGGAGCGGGCGCTCGACCTGCCCTGGGGCGTGCGCCACGACCTCGGCTGGCGCCTCGACATCCTGTCGGGTGTGTACGGGGCTGTGG
>NZ_CP017298.1:703793-707685 GCF_001746855.1 Pauljensenia hongkongensis
ACTCTGGCCTCCCTGGGCTTCGCCCGCGCCGGCGACCCCGTGCCCATCGGCCACACCCGCACCAGAGCCACCGGCTTCCCCGAATGGCCCATCCTCACCGACCCCGCCAACGCGCGCCACGCCCTCAACCTGGTCGGCGACCTGCGCCGGATCGAGAAGACCGCGCGCGCGAAACCCGGCAACGCGAAGAAGAGCATCGACGAACTGGCGCGGATGCTCGACGAGTCGGCACCGCACTTCCTGCCGACCTTCCTGGAGGAGGCCGGCCGGATCTTCCTGCGCAACGACAACCGCGCCTACGCCACCCAGTACTTCGGGAAGGCCCGCGAGGCCGAGCGCGCCCACAACCTCGACATCGACGAGGAGCGCCACCGCCAGGTGTTCCTCGAATTCGCCCTGGCGGGCGCCGTGTCGGCCAAAGAGCTGAGCGCCGAGGGCAGGGCCCTGCTGGAGCGCTACGGCGCGGGCGCCGCACTCGACAGTTTCCTCGCCCTCAACGTCGAGCGCGTCAAGGGCGGTATGCCGCCGTACGGGGGGCTCGCCGCCGACGTGAGGCGCCTCGCCCAGGAGGCGGGAGCGGACCTGCTCGACACCCAGGTCCGCCTCCTGCGCCAGATCCTGCCCTCCCCCTCCATCGAGCGGGCCTCCGCCGCATTCTGGAAGCAGTTCCGGCGCGCCCTCGTGGAACTCGCGCGGAGCGACGAGGAGGCGAAGGGGGTGGTGGCCCGCCTCGCGCCCCCGGCGGTGGCGCCCGACGACTGGGTGGGCCTCCTGGAAAAGCTGGGGATCACCGGCGACCTCGTGGACGGCCGCCTCGACTGCCGGGAGTGGGTGGGCAGGTACACCCGGATGCTGCAAGGGACGTGGCGCGCGCCCTACCCCCGCGCGCTGTGCCTGCTGATCCGCCGTATGAAAGGGCTGGCGGGCAAGACGGTGGAGCTGTCCAACGCCCTGTACTGCCTCGAACCGGAGATCCTCGACGCCATTGTCGAGGCGGGGGCCCGCCCCGCTTTCGACACCGGAACGCGCTTCTACTCCAGCCTCCGCCTCGACCGCTGGGCCGAGTCCCCGGACCGGCCCGACCTGGACTTCCTCGCCGACTCCGACATGGCGCCCCTGGTCGTGAGGGGGATCGAGTCCACGATGCGCTCCCACCTCGACACCCTCATCGCGCACTCGGGAACGCGGCGGATGCTGGGGGTGTGGGCCCGGCCCAGGCTCGGCGGCGAACCGACCACCGCCCAGGTCCTGGCCGAGATCAAGCGCCTGTCCAGGCTGCTCACCCCCTCGGGGGCGCGCGCGTTCCCCGACCAGCTCGCGGCACTGGCCGCCCACCTCGACGGCCCCCGGCTGCTCGCCCGGACCCTGCGCGACGGCCTCGTCACGGAGCTCGCGTGGCCGGAACTGGAGGCCGCCGCAGCGGAGTCCGGCGACGAGGCGCCCACCCTCCACGAGTCCTTCCCCGCCGTCGGCGTCGCCTCGAAGGGGCGCATCGTATGGGTCGACGGGGACCAGCGGGTCGCCGAGGCGGCCTTCTCCCCGAAGAAGGGCAAGAGGGCGCAGTGGTGGGACTACCTGCTGGTCAAGGGCGAGACCGCCTACCTGCGCCGCCACAACAACGGCACCAGCGATCTGACGTGGTCCAACAACCCCGGGGCCCCGATCGACCTGGGGTACGCCTACTGGGAGCGGCCCTCGTGGAGCAGTGCCACACTGCCCGTCCCCGGGGGCCGCCTGGTGGGCGAGAGGGTCGTGCGCGTGGGGGACTCCGAGCACCCCTTCACCGCCCCCTGCCCGCTGTTGAGCGAGGACGGGCACTACTGGCGCGTGGACGGCGGCCGCGTCAACGAGGTCGATCCCCGGACCGGTGCCGTTGGGCGCGAGTCGCTGCCGGGGCCGCTGGCGGACCTCATCGCCCCCTACCTGCGCGACGGGTGGGAACTGCGCCCCCACGCCGTCTCCTGGTGCCCGGCCACACCGACGACTGAGCGGTCCCTCATGTCCACTGCCCAGGGCCGCCACGCGTGGGTCGCCCTGGTCCGTGACGGCGAGTTCCTCCACCTCGACGCCGACGGGCACGCGTGCCGGGCCGGCTCCTGGAGCGTGATGGGGAGGATCAGGAGACCGGGCGGGGGGCACTGGCTGGTCTCCAACGGCGTCCTCTCGCGCGAGGACGGCTCCCCCCTGCTGCGCACAGCGGGCGCGAACGGACTGGCCCACCTGCTCCACCGGGTCCCCCGCATCGGCTGGCACCAGTTCCAGGTCCGCGACGCGGCCGCCAGCGGGCGCCTGCGGAACGCCACCGAGGAGCAGGCGCAGGCCCTGCTGGCGGCTGTGCCCGCTGCCTCCAGCGCCGACCCCGCCGAACCGGCGAATCCCCCGCAGGACCCGGCCGAAGTCCTCACCGACGCCGCCCGGGCCGCCGCGCGCGCCTTCCTGGGGTCCGGGGAAGACGCGCTCGTCGACGCCGTCGTGTGGGCGGCTGCCGGGGTGAAGAGGATCCTCCAGTTGGGGGCGGTCCCGGACGCCGCAGCGCTCGGGGCCCCGCGCAGCTTCCCGGGCGCCGAGGCGTCGTGCGCCGCGGTGCGGTGGGCGACCGGGGGCTGGGGGCGCGCGACCGACCGGGACGCCATCGGCAACGTCGTGCGCCGCCTGGCGGGTGAGAACGTCGCGTTCACGTACGTCGAGGACTCCCTGCCCGTGGTCCTCGCCGAACCTCTCGCCCTGCTCTTCTCCGCCGCCCGCCCACTGGCGCCGCGGGAGTCCGTCGAGGCAACGGCCGCGGCCTTCGGCGACGTGGCCGACCAGGGCCTGTACTCCCCGTCCTGCTGCGTCTTCGACGTGCCCGGACTGCGCCAGCCCCTCCAGGGAGGCGCCCCCGCGCCCCTCGTCGACACGCCCGACGGCCCCGCCGTCATGCTCGGCAGGAGCGCCTTCAACGTGCCATCGGACACTTCGAAGCGCTTCTACTCGCCCTCGGGGGGCGTGCCCCCATCAGTCCATGGCACCACCCCCCAGGTCGCCATGCGCGGGTGCGGCATCGACGCGGACACCATCATCGGGGCGTTCAGGACCCTCCTGTCCGACGGGGCGCCGCCGTGGGACCCGGAGGCGGCACGGCGCCTGGCGGAGGGCACCGGGTGGTCACCGGCGGCCGCGGCGCTCTTCATGGCGGGGCTTCCCGGCGTCCAACCCGTCTCCGCGGGCCCCCTCGCCAAGGACCTGCGCGCGCTCCTGGGCTTGAAGGCGAAGGAGGCGCGGGAGGGCCAGGAGTTCCTCATGGGCCTGGGATCGGCCGCGCTGAGGCGCCTCGTCGCAGCCGCCGCCCACGACCCCGTCCGCTTCGTGCGCGAGGGAGCGGACGTCGACGCGGTGGTCGAGGCGTGGCGCCGCGAGGACGACGGCTCCTACCGCCTGCCCGGCGACCTCCTGGACAAGGCGGGGCGCGCCTTCCGCTACGGGGGCCGCGCCGCCCTCCTCGGGCTCGGCGGCTCCCCCGACGAGCGGAACCTGGACGCCTGGTTGTGGGCGGCGGCGCTGGCCCACCGGGACGACCCCCTGGCCGGGTGGCTGGCGGACGCCCACGAGGCGATGAAGCGCGCCTGCGCGGCCACCCCCCTGACGTGGTCGGTGTACGACCGGGGAGCGGCGCTGCGCCCCCTCCTGGGGCTGCCCCCCGCCGCCAAGGACACGCCGAGGGGCCGCGTCGACTCCGCCGGGGCGTGGACCCTGGCGGCTGACGGCTACAGCACGTCTGTCACGTGGGATCCCGCCGCGTGCGCGGACCTTCAGGCCGAGGCCCGCCTCGTGCGGGCACTGCCCTACGACGACGGGCACTACGAGAGGATCCGGGCGCGCCTCGACATCCTGTCGGGTGTGTACGGGGCTGTTG
>NZ_CP017298.1:708265-709753 GCF_001746855.1 Pauljensenia hongkongensis
ACGATGATGGGAGGACCCATGGACACACCCCCCGAGCCCGGCGCCCAGCAGGTGCCGCCCCCGGAGTCGCGCTACGCCGACGAGCTCGCCCGCCTGGCTGAGGTCGGCGGGCCCAGGCCCCCCGGCTGGCTGCTCACGCCCTCGGCCGTCGTCTCCTTCGTGTGCGGGAACGCGCGCCTGGGGGTGTCCCGCAAGTTCGTGGGGGACCCGGCGCTGGTGGAGCGCTGCGTCATCACCCTGGCCGGGGAGCGCGCCCTGCTGCTGGTGGGCGAGCCGGGCACCGCCAAGTCGATGCTCTCCGAACTGCTGGCGGCCGCGATCTGCGGGACCTCCGGCCTGACGGTGCAGGGCAGCGCCGGGACCACCGAGGACCAGCTGCGCTACGGGTGGAACTACGCCCAACTGCTGGCCAGGGGCCCCAGCGAGGACGCGCTGGTCCCCTCCCCCGTCCTCGCCGCCATGCGCTCGGGGCGGGTGGCACGCGTCGAGGAGATCACCCGCTGCCTGCCCGAGGTGCAGGACGCCCTCGTCTCCGTGCTCTCCGAGCGGCGCCTCGCGGTGCCCGAACTGGGCGAGTACGCCGTCCACGCCGCGCCCGGTTTCTGCGTGATCGCCACCGCGAACCTGCGCGACCGGGGCGTGACGGAGATGAGCGCCGCCCTCAAACGGCGTTTCAACTTCGAGGCCGTCGCCCCGATAGCGAGCGCCGAGGAGGAGGTCGCCCTGGTCATGGAGAAGACGGAGCGCGCCCTCGCCGCCGTGGGCGCGCCCGCGAGCGCCGACCGCGTGGTCGTGGAGGCCCTGGTCACCGCTTTCAGGGACCTGCGCGGCGGGGTCAGCCAGGAGGGGTGGTCCGTGGAGAGGCCCTCGACGGTCCTGTCCACCGCCGAGGCGGTCGCCGTGTCCGGATCCATCGCCCTTGCGGGCGCGTTCTTCCCCCACGCCAAGGACGGGGTGCGGCTGATCCCCGGCCAGTTGCTCGGCGCGGTGCGCAAGGACGACTCCGACGACGGGGCGCGCCTGCTGGCCTACTGGGACTCTGTCGTCAAGCGCCGGGCGGCGCAGGGAATGCGCACGTGGGAGCAGCTGTGGGAGCTGCGCGGCGCGCTCGAGCAGTGACGGGGGCGACGGGTGTGAGCGCGGGCGGGGAGGTCGCGGCGCTGGCGGCCTCGCGCGCCCCGTTCCTGATCGGGGTGCGCCACCACTCGCCCGCTCTGGCCGTCGCCGTCCCCCGCTTGCTCGACGGTTTCGGCCCGGATGTGCTCGCGGTCGAGTTGCCCGCGCAGGCGCGGGCGTGGGTGGACTGGCTCGCCCACCCGGAGACGGTGGCCCCCGTGGCCCTGGCGTTCAGCCGCGGCGAGGGCATGAGCTTCTACCCCTTCGCGGATTTCTCCCCGGAGTTGGCGGCTCTGCGCTGGGCGCGCGGCGCGGGCGCCGAGGTCGCGTGCGTCGATCTGCCCGTCGGGGCCGGCCCCGGCGACGGGGGCG
>NZ_CP017298.1:710066-712637 GCF_001746855.1 Pauljensenia hongkongensis
GGTGCTGGGGCGCGGGCGCGCGGTGGCCGACGCCCTGGAGCAGGTCCTGGTGGGCACCCGGACGGGACGGCCCGCGCCGGGCGTGCCCGCCTCGCCGTTGCGGGAGGCGGTCGCCTCGGAGCTGGCCTCCGCGGGCCTGCCCACCGCCGGCGGCAAGCGCTTGTCCCTCACCCCGGGCCGGGGCGGGGCGGACCTGGCGCGCTCGGTGCTCCTGCGGCGCCTGTGCGCCGGGGGCATCGCCTACGGCCGGCCGCTCGCGGCGGCGGCCACCCGGGGCGCCGAGGCGCTGGCGGAGCCGTGGGACGTGTCGTGGAGCGCGGCCACGGACGCCAGCATCGAACTCGCTTCCTCCCGGGGGCTCACCCCCGAACAGGTGGCGCGCACGGCCCTGCTCACGCGGGAGGCGCAGGATCCCGCCAACGTGATCGCCCTGCTGCGCGAGGCCGCCGCCTGCGCCTGCCCCTCCGCCGTGGAGCGGGCGCTCGCCGCCGCCCAGGCGATGGCGTCGACCGTTGGCTTCGCCGACGCGGTCGCCCTGGGGACTGCCCTGGCCGACGTGTCGCGCTGCCACATCCCCGCCTCCTCGCTGCTGCCCGCGCGGTGCCGCGAGAGGAGCGAGGAGTTGGGCGCGCTCCTCGCATCGGCTGCGCTGCGCGAAATCCGGGGCATCGAGGGCTCGGACGACGTGGCCGACGCCTCGGCGCTGGCGGCCTTCGCCTCGGTCGGGGCGCCCCAGGGGCTCTCCCTGGACCACGCGCTGCGCCGCCTGGCCGCAGCGGGCTCCCCGCTCATGCAGGGCGCGGCCGCCGGGCTCCTCATCGACCAGGAGGGAGCCGCCTCGCGGATCGCCTCGTGGTTGGACGCCCCGACGGCGCGGGCGCGCTCGGCCCTGCGCCGCAGGATCGCCGGCCTGCTCGCCGCCGCCGGCCCGCGTTTCGACACCGCGCCCGCCGCCCTCGCCCTCGTCGACCGGGTGGGATCCATGCCCGACGACACGTTCACGGCGCTGCTGCCCGCGCTGCGCGGCGGCTTCGACGTCCTGGACGAGGAGGCGCGGGAGAGGCTGCTCGTCGACCTGGCGCCCTCCCTGGGGCAGGGGCGCGCCCTGGTGCTCTCCCCCGATGACACGGTCGCCGTGGCCCGCCACGACGCCGGGGCCCGGGCGCGCCTGGAGGCGCTGGGCCTGGCGGACCTCGTTTTCACTCCGCCGCAGCGGTGGCGCCTCGTCCTGGGCCTCCGCCGGGGGGACGAGGGCCCCCGCGAGCTCCGCCTCGCCTCGGCGCTCGACGAGCTCTACGGGCGGCCCCGCGCCGACGCCCTCGACGAGCAGTCGCGCAGCGCGGGCATCGGCCCCTCCCAGTTGGGCGTGCGCCAGTGGGAGCAGGAGATCGAGGCCTTGTTCGGGCGCGGCGAGGTCGAGGAGATCTTTGGGGAGGCCGCGCAGCGGGGGCGGGGCGACGTCCTGGAGCGCCTCGACCCCGATTCGGTGCGCCCCTCCGTGGAGCTTCTCACCACCGCCCTGTCCCTGGTGGGGGCGCTGCCCGAGGCGCGCCTGGCGAAGCTGCGGCCCCTGGTCGCCCGCCTCACCCGGGAGCTGGCCGAGGAGTTGGCGGTGCGGATGCGCCCGGCCCTCAGCGCCTTGGCGTCGGCCGCTCCGACGCGGCGTCCCAATGGGCGCCTCGACCTCCCCCGGACGCTGCGCGCGAACCTGCGCCACGTCGCCGCCGTCGATGGGCGCCCCCAGGTGGTCCCCGTGCACCCGGTGTTCCACGCGACCCGGGCCCGCCAGGTCGATTGGCGCCTCGTCCTCCTGGTCGACGTGTCGGGCTCGATGTCGCAGTCCGTGGTCTACAGCGCGCTGACGGCCGCCGTCCTGGCGCAGTCGGGGTGCCTGTCGGTGGACTTCCTGGCGTTCAGCTCGGAGGTCATCGACTTCTCGGGCCGTGTGGACGATCCCTTGTCGCTGCTGCTGGAGGTGGAGATCGGGGGCGGCACGGACATCGCGGGGGCGATGCGGGTGGCGCGCTCGCGCCTGCGCGTCCCCTCGCGGACCCTGGTGGTCGTGGTCTCCGACTTCGAGGAGTTCGGTTCCGTGGACGCCCTGGTCGGGGAGGTCGAGGCGATGCGCGCCTCGGGCGCGGTCCTGCTGGGGTGCGCGGCCCTCAACGACTCGGGGGAGGGCGTGTACAACGCGGGAGTCGCCGCCCGGGTGGCCGCGGCGGGCATGCGCGTGGCGGCGCTGTCCCCCCTGGACCTGGCGCGCTGGGTGGGGGCCGTCGTGAGGGAGGCGCCATGACGCGGATCAGTCCGGCCCTGCTGGCCAGGATCGTCAACGCCCTGGCCCCCCGGGTGCGCAAGCGCGCGGACGCCTACCTGGCCGACGGGGTCGAGGTGGGGCCCACGACCCAGGTGGCGGGCGCCAGCGTGCGCCTGGCCGGAGCGGGGGTCCTCACCGAGGACGACCAGATCGTCTGCGACTGCCTGTTGGCCCCCCGCTGCGCCCACCGCGCGGTGGTGGCCCTGTCCCTGGAGGTCGCCGGCGACGGCGACGGGCCAACGCCCGGGGAGGCG
>NZ_CP017298.1:713442-748252 GCF_001746855.1 Pauljensenia hongkongensis
CGCGGCCTGGTGGTCGCGGGCCGCTCCCTGGCGCTGAGGGGGGCGGCCCGGGCGCTGGGCGCGGGCCTGGCGACCGAGCTGTTCGGGCTGGCTGTGGGCGCGCGCGTGCGCTGCCTGGTCCTGGGCGGGGAGCTGCTGGGCATGACCGCGCGCGAGGGAGCCATCCACGTGCCGGACGACCTGGGGGGCGTGTGGTGGCCCGGCCTCGACCGCGTCACCCGCTCCTGGGCGGGGACTCTGCCCGAGGGGCGAGGCGCGCCGCGCCCGGGGGACGAGCCGGGCGCCTCCGGGCCGTCCCAGGTCCGCGGCGTCGTGGGACGCTGGTGCCAGCGCGTCCTCGACGCGGGGCCGAGCGCGCTCGCCTCCCCCGCCCTCGAGCGGGACCGAGCGTGGGCCGTGGCCGCGGGCGCGCCGTTCGCCGCCCGGCTGCTGGGCGGCATGGAGGCGGCCACCCACCAGGGGAGCCGCCGTTTCGACGGGACGTGGGAGGCGGACGCGCCGGCCCTCCTGGCCGCCTGGCTGGCCGCCAGCCAGTACTGAGGCCACCGTCCAAACGCGGGTCATGACACGCCAGTTCCGCACACTTTCAATCAGCGCTCTTTCCACTGCACTCGCTTTCGCACTTTCAGCGCCAGCAGTCGCGACACCCGAAGACGCTGTCACTCAAATCCTTCAAATCACCCCTGGAGTCTCCAGAGACGAACTGGTCCACGCAGCCAGCGACTGGGCATCAGAAAACGGGACCACCCCGGAGGAAGCGCTCCGTACAACCCTGGACCAACTCCTCGAAGAGCAGAACTCAAACGCTAGCACGCACACAAGCTCCAGCAGCGCGGAATTGGAAACGAGCTCCCCCAACGCTGCCACAGGCAGCACTTCCACTCTCCCCGAGTCATGGTACAAAGGCGACGTCTACTACACTCCGACAGGAGCTCCATGGGCGCACGTTGGAATCTACGGCGGCACCTGGTGGGTGGTGGAGGCCAGTGGTCCCGGTTACAAATCCGACTGGTACCGACACACCTCCATTACAATCCGCTCCGGCGCAAAACAGGTCTACTACCATGTCTCGCAAGCGACGCAGGACGCCGCAGCCGATTACGCCTACAACAATCTACGCGGTTACAGCTACAATCTGAATTTCGCTTTCAACAAGTCGAAGAATCCGTGGATGCTGAACTGCTCACAGCTCGTCTGGTACGCGTACAAGTATGGAGCCGGAGTAGATATTGACAGCAACGGCGGCCCCGGCGTGTACCCGCACGACATCGTGGAAGGGTCGCTCGCCTACACCTACGCGAACCTCTAGGAGGCGCTGATGCTGTCCCAGTCCCCCCGCGCCCTCTCGGCGCCATCAGCGGGCATCGCAGCCCTCGCGCTCGTGTGCGCCTGCGCCCTGCCGGGGTGCTCGTCGAGCACGGCATTCCCCGAGGTCGGCCAGGACCGCGCGACGACGGCGAACTCGGTTCTGGCGCTGCGCATCGGGAACTCCCCCGGAGTCGGCGCCGACGCCTACAGCACCGGAGTCGGCCGCCTGCTGCTGGTCGACGGAGCGGGGACTGGGAACAGCGTTGACGTGGGCGCCATGATCGACGCCGGACTGGTGTGGAACGCCTCCGGCCTCCACTACGGGACTTCGGGGGCCGAGGTCGCGGTGTCCGACAGCGGGACGACCAGCGTCCCGCGCGGCAAGGACGAGCGCCACGAGCTCAGCCGGTACTCGATCGACGACGGCGCGGCCTCGCTCGCCTTCTACATCGACGGCGACCAACAGGACGCGGTGGCGGTCACCGCCGACGGCGGCAGCGCATTCGCGCCGATCCCAGGCATGCACCCCTTCAACTCCGTCTGCGACGGCCACCTTTACTCCATGACATCGACGCGCTTCCCCGGGAACGGGTCCCTGCCCACCCAGTTGGACGCCTCGGGCCTCCAGGCGGACACCCGTCCGGATGGCCAGGGCCCCGCGGACATGCTCATCCGCGTGGACCCGCATGATGACCCCCAGGCCACCATCGTCGGCATCGCGCCGATGGACGAGGGGCTGGACACCCCCCAGAACGAGGCGCCCTGCTACGACGGCAAAATCTACGTGCCGACATTCCACAAGACGTACCCGGGGGCGAATCCCGACAACGGGCAGGACCCCACCGCGGGCGAACCCGTGCTGCAGGTCTGGGACACCACCAACGGGACGCGCGACCTGGTCCCCATGGCCGGGGACGACGGATCGCCCATCGCGTTCTCCCCCGGGCACCTCGATTGGCTGGTCGGGCACCTATCGGGATCGGTGTACACCTTCGTGACCTCGTACGGCGAGGTGTACAGCACGGACTTGGGCACCGGGACCACGCGGCCGCTGTTCACCGTCCCACTGACCGACCCCGATAGCCAGGCATCCCGTTTCACCGTCGACGCCCAGAACGTCTTCACACTGGACGTCCCCGCCGATTCCGAGGCCCCCCTCACGCTCCGCCGGGATCCCCTCGACGGCGGCGGGGGCGAGGTCCTGCTCACAGTGGACGCGTCTCCTGTCCGCAAGGGCACGTTCCTCACCGGCGGCCCGCTGATGGTGCAGGCCTTCGCGCTTCGCCCGGCCTACATGGAGGACTTCGCGCGCTGACGCCCCGCGACCGGCGGACACAAGGAGCGCCCGAGCCCACCCTGCGCCCGGACCCGCCCCCGCCTCGTGCCCTGTGGACCGGCCCTGCAGCGCCGCGCGCGCCCGATGTAGCCTATGAGTGCGAGTCAGTTGCCCAAGCGGACCGGATCCGCGCAGCACGAGGAAGGCATCGGCGATGAGTGCTTCACCGGATGGGCGGCGTGAGGGATCCCGGGAGCAGGACGGGCCGGGGGGAGGGCGTTCGCCCTCCGGGCGGGTCGTCCTTCCTCTGCCGGGGGCCACGCCGATCTCGCGTTTTCCGTCGGGGATGGTGCCGTTGTCCGGTTCCGTGGCGGGTCCGGCCCCGTATGGGGGCGCGGTGCCGCAGCCCCGTGCGGCGTGGTCCACCTCGAGGAAGCTCTTCGTCCTGGTCATGTTCCTGATAATGCTCGCATTCAACCTCTACCTTCTGCATTCCATCAACTCCTCCTCGTCCTCTGATTGGCGGCAGTCGGATCCGTGGTGGCAGAAGTCCGACATCGTGGAGACGGATTCCGTTCCCTGGGAGGTGGCGGGGGCGGTGGTGCGCCCGGATACCGCCGTTGTGCCGTCGGGCCAGTGGCTCAACGGCCTGCAACAGGCGTGGGGCCTTGACTTTCCCGCAGCCGATGGGGGCGCCGAGCAGAACGTCCGCGTCTCCTCGAATGGGAGCGTTCTGGTGACCCTGGAGAGGGCGAACCTATGGCAGGGCACGGTCAAGGGCTGGGACGTGGGCGGGGGCGAGCCCCGCCAGCTGTGGTCCCACACCGTCCAGGACCTGGACAGCCCCGGTATCGGGGACGAGCGGAAGAGCACGTGGGTGGGCAGCACCCTGTTCGTCGGCCACTACGCGGTCAACGCCGACACGGGCCAGATCGTATCCTTGACGTGGATGCGCCAGGAGGCGGAGGCCCATTCGGACAAGGACCTGCGCGTCACGGCGGACCTGATGCTGGTGGCCTGCGACAGCAGCACGGGCGGGTGTTCGGGGCGCAGGGCGGACGGCACCGTCGTGTGGGAGGCCTCCACCGGGCTGGCCGGCACCGACATGTGGGGCAGCGCCGCGTCCACTGGGCACGACTGGATCTGGCTGGGCAGGACCTCGACATCGAACGTGTTCCTCAACGCCGTCACCGGGCAGGTCAAGACCTCCTCTTTCGAGCCGGCGCAGGGGTGCTGGCGCGCGCCCGCTGCGGACGGGTGGCTGGTCGCCTGCGAGGGGGACTCCCAGATCAGGGCACTCGCAGCGGACGGCACCCCGGTCGAGGCGTTCGACGCCGCCCACTGGCCCGTGTCCACCCGCTCCAAGCACGAGTGCTCCGACGCCAGCGTGCCCGTCTGGGGCCAGGAGCCGACACTGGCCCAGGCCACCGCCTACTACCGCGACTCCGACGCCTCGGCCACGCGCGGCGTCCTCACGCCCGCCGACTGCGGGCACATCGAGTACCAGGCCCCCGACGGGGCCACCACGGCCCTCGACCTGACCGGCGACGACGAACAGCGGGCGTTCACCCTGGGCGATTCGGGGGGCGAGCTCCAGGACCAGCTGTCCGTCAGCGACGACGGGCGGGTCCTGGCCATCGGCAACTCCGTGCTCATCGACCTCACCACCGGCCAATACATGGACTTCGCCGACAGCGCCCCCGACAGGCCCGCACTCATCGCCCCCGCACTCATACTCACCAAGACCAACACCAACCTCACCGCGACCGCACCCCGCTGACCCCAACGACCAGCGCACACCACCAACACCCCCGCCCCGCGCGGCAGCAGCCCAGTGATAAACGCAAGCACCGCCTTGGCTAAGTCCTCCCGGCGAACGGCTCCGGGATAGTGGATCCGACCCCGGAGAAGCCGCTGACGAGAGGGACTTTCCGGCGCGGAAACGCCGTTCCCGCCATTCAGGCGGAAATGCCACGACAAAGGCGTGGTGGGACCTCTGACCCACGCATATGCTGGCGGCACCACGCCCCTCCGAGGAAGGACACCCTATGCGCATCGCCCTCTTCGCCACGTGTCTTGCGGACGTCATGTTCCCGCAAGCCGCGCAGGCCACCGTCACACTCCTCGAGCGCCTCGGGCACGAAGTCGTGTTCCCCGAGGGACAGGTCTGCTGCGGGCAAATGCACGCCAACACCGGTTACTTCGAAGACGCGGCGAAGATCACCCGCAACCACGTGAAAGCGTTCGAACCCGTGCTCGACGGCCAGTGGGACGCGATCGTGGTCCCCTCCGGGTCCTGCACCGGCGCGGCCCGCCACGAGCAGCGCGTCGTCGCCGAGCACGTCGGCGACCACGAACTGGCCAAGCGCTCCGCCCAGATCGCCGCCCACACCTACGACCTCACCGAGCTCATCACCGACGTGCTGGGCATGGAGGACGTGGGCGCGTACTTCCCGCACACCGTCACCTACCACCCCACCTGCCACTCGCTGCGCATCGCACGGGTCGGCGACCGCCCCTACCGCCTGCTGCGCGCCGTCGAGGCGCTCACCCTGGTGGACCTGCCCGACGCCGAGGTGTGCTGCGGGTTCGGCGGGACGTTCTCGATCAAGAACGCGCAGACCTCCACGTCGATGCTGGCCGACAAGGTCGCCAACGTCATGTCCACCCGCGCCGAGGTGCTCGTCATGGGCGACTACTCCTGCCTCATGCACGTGGGCGGCGGCCTGTCGCGACTCCAGTCGGGCATCCGCCCCATGCACCTCGCCGAGATCCTCGCCTCCACCAAGGACCAGCCGTTCCTCGGGAACATCTCCTTCGCCCCAGAAAGCGCCCAGGTGATCTGACAATGACCGCAACATTCATCGGGATGCCCGCAGTCGCCGACTCGGCCTCCTCCGACGTCCACACCGGCGGGTGGCGCACCACCGTCGACATCCCAGAGGACACCCTGCGCTGGGGCACCACCTTCCCCGAGGGCGCGAAGAAGACCCTGGCGAACACGCAGATGCGCCGCAACCTGGGCCACGCCACGCGCACGATCCGCACGAAGCGCGGACAGCGCGTCGAGGAGATGCCGGACTGGGAGGACCTGCGCAACGCCGCCGAGGCCGTGAAGTTCGAAGTCGAATCGCGGCTGCCCGAACTGCTCGAAGAGTTCGAGCGCAACGTCACCGCCCGTGGGGGCATCGTCCACTGGGCGCGCGACAAGCACGAGGCGAACCGCATCATCGCGGGCATCATCAAGTCCAAGGGCGTCGACGAGGTCGTCAAGGTCAAGTCGATGGCCACCCAGGAGACGAACCTCAACGAGTACCTCAAGGACCAGGGGATCTCCGCGCGCGAGACGGACCTGGCCGAGATGATCGTCCAGCTGGCCGACGACATGCCCAGCCACATCGTGGTCCCCGCCATCCACCGCAACCGCTCCGAGGTGCGCGGCATCTTCCTGGACCGCATGGAGGACGCCCCCGAGGACCTGTCCGACGACCCGACCGAGCTCACCGGCGTCGCCCGGGCGCACCTGCGCAAGAAGTTCCTGCACGCCAAGGTCGCGGTCTCGGGCACCAACATGGGCATCGCGGAGACGGGCACCGTGTCCATCTTCGAGTCCGAGGGCAACGGCCGCATGTGCCTGACGCTGCCCGACACCCTCATCACCCTGATGGGCATCGAGAAGCTGGTCCCCCGCTTCCAGGACGTGGAGATCTTCTCGCAGCTGCTGCCGCGCAGCGCCACCGGCGAGCGCATGAACCCGTACACCTCCATGTGGACGGGCGTCACGCCCGGCGAC
The DNA here is from genome assembly GCF_001746855.1 of Pauljensenia hongkongensis. Taxonomy (GTDB): domain Bacteria; phylum Actinomycetota; class Actinomycetes; order Actinomycetales; family Actinomycetaceae; genus Pauljensenia; species Pauljensenia hongkongensis. Next base: position 719,820 of record NZ_CP017298.1, read on the forward strand.
GGCCCCCAGGAGTTCCACCTGGTGCTCATGGACAACGGGCGCACGAAGACCCTGGCGGACCCGATCGGCAGGCAGGCCCTGGCGTGCATCCGCTGCGGCTCGTGCATGAACATCTGCCCCGTGTACCAGCACACCTCCGGCCACGCCTACGGCTCCGTGTACCCCGGGCCGATCGGCGCGATCCTCACCCCCCAGCTCACCCAGGGCATGGCCCACGACGACCCGGTGCACACCCTGCCCTTCGCCTCGTCCCTGTGCGGCGCGTGCGGCGACGTGTGCCCCGTCAAGATCGAGATCCCCACGATCCTCATCCACCTGCGGGCCCGCACCGTCGACGAGAAGCACGCCGTGCTGCCCGACGTGTGGGACCTGGCGATGGGCTCGGCCACGCCCGTCATGTCGAACGCGAAGCTGTGGACCGCGGCGGGCATGGCCGTGAAGGCGACACGGCTCGTCGGCGGCAAGAAGGGGCGCATCGGCGCCCTGCCCTTCCCCGCCTCGTTGTGGACGGGGGCGCGGGATCTGCCCACGGCGCCGAAGGAGACCTTCCGCCAGTGGTGGAAGCGGACCCACCCGGACTCGGATGCCTCGTCGACCCGCTGGGACGCCCCCGCCCGGGGGATCCCGCTGGCCAGCGAGCACGGCATGACGACCCGCACGAACGACGACACCACGGAGGACTGACATGGCTCCCATGGACGCGAAGACCGCGATTCTGGCCCGTGCGCGCGACGCGATCGGGCGCTCGCAGCAGGGCCGCCCCGTGCGCCCCATCCCCCGGGACTACATCCGCTCCACGGCGGACGCCCCCGGCTCGGACGCCGTGGTCGGGGAGATGATCGAGAAGCTCGAGGACTACTCGGCGAAGGTGGTCCTGGCGCCCACTGACGCCAAGGTGGCCGACGCCATCGACTCCTTCCTGGAGGGCATGGGCTCCGTCGTGGTCCCCACCGGGCTGGACGCGCCCTTCAAGAAGGCCGCCGCCCGGTCGGGCCGCACTGTGCGCGAGGACTCGCGGGAGAAGGCGATCCCCACCCTGGAGCTGGACGCCATCGACGCTGTGGTGACGCGCTCGCGCGTCGGCATCTCGATCTCCGGCACGATCGTGCTGGACGGCGAGCCCGACCAGGGGCGCCGCGCGATCTCCCTGGTGCCGGACACGCACGTGGTGGTGCTGGAACGCTCGGCGATCGTCCCCACGGTGCCGCAGGCGGTCGATGTCCTGGGCGAGAACCCCCTGCGCCCGATGACGTGGATCGCGGGCGGTTCGGCGACCAGCGACATCGAGCTGGTGCGGGTCAACGGCGTGCACGGCCCCCGCAACCTGCGGGTCGTCATCGCGCACTGACTCCCTGGCCCCGCTTTTCCGGCCCCCGTCCCGCCCACTATTCGGTGGGCGGGGCGGGGGCCGCACTCGCGTGGCATCCGTCCCGCGCTCCCCCGCAACCATCGTCAACCGGGCACGGGCCACTCCCGGTCCCGCCCGCTCGTACGAGCCCCCTGTTCAACCGCGCCCCGCAGTGGGACAATGGGACTGGGCACCGCCCGCGGACGCGCCGTGCCCACAGCCGCCCCGCGTTCGTTCCAACCGCCGAGAACCACCCAGGAGCCCCTCATGACAACGTTGTCCCAATCGGACCTCGCCCCCGACTACGACCGTTCCCGCATCACGACGGGCATCGTGCACATGGGCGTCGGCGGCTTCCACCGCGCCCACCAGGCCGCCTACCTCGACGACCTCATGAGGCGCGGCGAGGCACTGGACTGGGGGATCTGCGGCGTGGGCCTGATGCCGCAGGACACGCGCATGCGTGACGCGCTGCGCGGCCAGGACTACCTGTACTCCCTCACCCTCAAGCACCCCGGAGGGCGGGCCGAGTCCCGCGTCATCGGGTCGATCCACGACTACCTCTTCGCCCCCGACGACCCCGGGGCCGTCCTGGGAGTCATGACCGCGCCGACGACGCGCATCGTGTCCCTGACGGTGACGGAGGGCGGTTACAACGTCGACGACGCCACCGGCCTGTTCCGCACGGAGTCCGAGGGCGCCGCCCGCGACGCCGCCGATCCGCACCACCCGACGACCAGTTTCGGCTACATCGTGGAGGCCCTGCGCCGGCGCCGCGACGCCGGCGTCCCCCCGTTCACGGTGATGAGCTGCGACAACCTGCCCGGCAACGGGAAGGTGGCGCGCACGGCCGTCGTGTCGCAGGCGCGGATGAGCGACCCGGTCTTCGCGCAGTGGATCGACGACAATGTCGCCTTCCCCAACTGCATGGTCGACCGCATCACCCCGCAGACGACGCCCGCGGACATCGAGTCCGTCCGCGAGCGCCTGGGCGTGGAGGACGCGTGGCCGGTGGTGTGCGAGCCCTTCACGCAGTGGGTTCTGGAGGACCGCTTCACCGACGGGCGCCCGCCCTTCGAGGACGTCGGCGTGCAGATGGTGTCCGACGTGGTGCCCTACGAGCTCATGAAACTGCGCCTGCTCAACGCCTCGCACCAGGGCCTCGCCCACTGGGGGCGGCTGTTGGGCATCGAGTACGCGCACGACGCCGCCGCCGATCCGGACATCGCCGCCTGGGTGCGCGCCTACTTGGAGCGCGAGGCCCGCCCGACGCTGCGGCCCGTGCCCGGCATCGATCTGGACGGGTACGTGGACACGCTCTTCGAGCGCTTCACGAACGAGGCCATCGCCGACACGCTGTTCCGCTTGGCCCAGGACGCGTCGAACAGGATGCCGAAGTTCGTGCTGGGCACTGTGCGCGACAACCTGGCATCCGGGGGCCCGATCCGCTTGGGCGCCGCGATGGTGGCCGCGTGGGCGCTGGGCGATGAGGGCGTCGACGAGGCGGGCGCCCCGATCGCGGTCGACGACCCGGCTGGCGCGCGCCTGCTGGAGCTGGCGGCGGCCCAGAAGGCCGGTGACGACCGCGCCTTCGTCTCCGACACCGCGGTGTTCGGCGACTTGGCCGGCCAGGAGCGCTTCGTCGAGGAGTTCGCCTCGCAGCTGAGGGCACTGCGGGCGGAGGGCGCCCGCGCCCGGATGCGGGCGCTCGTCGGCTGAGCGCGGGCCCGGTGGTCCATTTTGCGTCTGAGTCTGACGGTTTCGAGCGGATTCGCACGAATCCGGGCAGACTCAGACGCTTTTTGGAACAGCTGCCCCTTGCGCCCCCGTTTCCACCCGGGACTCAGACGCATTGTGGAACTCGGGACGCGCCGCGAGCAGGGTCCAGTCCCGTGCTGCGGCCTAACCCAGGATCCCGGGCCGGGCGGCGCGCAGGTGGCGTCCCGTGACCGAGTCCGGGCGGGCCGCCACGTCACGGGGCGCGCCCTGCGCCACGATGCGCCCGCCGTCGGCCCCGCCGCCGGGCCCCATGTCGATCACCCAGTCGGAGTTGGCGATGACGTCCAGGTCGTGCTCGATGACGACGACGGTGGCACCGCGGTCGATGAGGCGCTGGAGCACGTCGAGGAGGACCTGCACGTCGTCGGGGTGCAATCCGATGGTCGGCTCGTCGAAGACGAAGAGCGCTCCCTCCTGGCGCCGCCCCATCTCCGAGGCGAGTTTGAGCCGCTGCGCCTCGCCTCCGGACAGTGCGGGCGTGGCCTCGCCGAGCGCCAGGTAGCCGAGTCCCAAGCCCGACAGGGTGCCGAGCAGCGCGCCCGCTTTCTTCAGGCCCTGCACCGCTCCCCGCGCGTCGTCCACGCTCATGGCCATGATGTCGGGCAGGCTAAGCCCGTCGCGCCGGATCCCGTGGGCCTGCGCGCTGTACCTGCTGCCCCGGCAGTCCGTGCACTCGATGTCCACGTCGGGCAGGAACTGCACGTCGAGGGTGATCTGGCCGGTCCCGTCGCACGTGGGGCAGCGCAGCGAGCCCGTGTTGTAGGAGAAGGCGCCCGCCTTGAGGCCCGCCGCCCTTGCCTTCTCAGTGCGCGCGAACGCCCGGCGCAGCTCGTCCAGGACACCGGAGTACGTGGCGACGGTGGAGCGCACATTGACGCCGATGGGCGTCGCGTCGATCAGGTTCACCCGCGTCACGCCCGCCGCGTCCACGTCCCGCACGTGCGCGGGCAGCGCCTCCCCCGCCAGGGCCGCGCGCAGGGCGGGCACCAGGGACTCCAGGACCATCGTCGTCTTGCCCGATCCGCTGACCCCGGTGACCGCCGTGAGCGCTCCCACCGGGATGTCGACGCCCAGGGGGTGGACCGTGTGGATCCGCGAGGTCTCCAGGTGGATGGCGCCGCGCCCGTCAGCGCCCGCCTCGCCGTGCCCGTCACTGCCTGGGCCGCCGCATTCGTCAGCGCCCGCCTCGCCGTGCCCGTCCGTTCCCGCGCGCTCCCGGTCCCAGCCCGCCCGGCGCTCCACCCGGCGCCTCCCGGCCAGGTACGGGCCGATACGGGAGGCTGGGGCGGCTGAGGCCCCGGGGACAGGGCCCTGGTAGACGACGCGTCCGCCGTCCGCGCCCGCGCCCGGGCCGATCTCGATGAGGTGGTCGGCTGCGGCCAGCACCCGGGTGTCGTGGTCGACCACGACGACGGAGTTCCCATCCTCGATGAGCTCGCGGACGATGTCCAGGACGCCGTCGACGTTGGAGGGGTGCAGGCCGATGGTGGGTTCGTCCAGGACGTAGAGGACGCCGGTCGTGCGGTTGCGGACAGCGCGGGCCAGCTGCACGCGCTGGCGCTCGCCGTTGGACAGTGTGGAGGAGGCGCGGTCGAGCGAGAGGTAGGACAGGCCCAGGTCGGCCAGGCGCTCCATGGGCTCGGCCATCTCGTCGACGATGACGCGGGCCATGGGCGCGACCTCGTCGGGGACGAGGCCGGGCACGCGCGCCGCCCACTCGCGCAGTCCGCTCAGGGTCAGGTGCGAGGCCTGGCCCAAGTCGATGCCGCCGATGAGGGTCGAGCGCACCCGCTCCCCCAGGCGCGTGCCGTCGCAGGCGGGGCACGTGCGCGTGATGAGGTACTTGCCGACGCGGGCGAGGGCCTTCTCGTCCTTGGCCTTGGCGAGCGCGTTCTCCACGGTGGCGACCGCGTTGAAGTAGGTGAAGTCCAGTTCCGCGCCGCCCGTCTTCGTGGAGACCACGATGTGCCGTTTCTCGGCGGGCCCCTCGTAGACGATGGCCCTCTCCTCCTCGCTGAGGTCGCGGAAAGGCACGTTCGTGCGCACCCCCATCTCGCGTGCGACGTCCTTCATGAGCTTCCACATGAGGGAGCCCCACGGCGAGACTGCCCCCTGGTCGATGGTGAGCGACTCGTCGGGCACCAGGGCGGCGCGGTCGACGACGCGTTGGACCCCGGTGCCCTCGCACACGGGGCAGGCCCCGGTGGAGTTGAAGGCCATCTCCTCGGCGCCCAGTCCGTGGAAGGACTCACCGCACTGGGGGCACACGAGCGGCACTTCCAGGGCAACGTTGCGCGAGGGCGGCACGCGGTGCCCGCTGGGGCACAGGTAGGAGCCGGCGCGCGAGAACAGCAGGCGCAGGTGGTTGAGCAGCTCCGTGGCCGTGCCGAAGGTGGAGCGCACGTCGGGCACACCCGGCCTTTGGCGCAGGGCGAGGGCGGCGGGGACGTGGGCGACCCGGTCGACCGGCGCCCTGGCGGCCTGGGAGATGCGCCTGCGCGTGTAGGTCGCCAGGGACTCCAGGTAGCGGCGGGATCCTTCCGCGTAGAGGGTGCCCAGGGCCAGGGAGGACTTGCCCGACCCGGACACTCCCGCGATAGCGACGAAAGAGTTTAAGGGGACGTCGACGTCGAGGTCCTTGAGGTTGTGGACGCGCGCTCCGCGCACTTGGATGCTGGAGGGGGTCGTGCGGTGGGGCATGTGTTTCCATTCGGGTCGACGAGGCGGGGGCCGGTCCGCCTGGTCCCACAGTAGCGCCGCCGCCCCGCGCGGGGAGGCAGGAAGTTCGGGATCGCGGACGCTCAATTCGTGGTTAGCGCCGCCGCCCCGCGCGGGGAGGCAGGGCGTCGTTCCACCGCCTACTGACAAGCCCTCCCCGGTGCAAGCCCGCCGAGCCGTGCGCGCGGGAAGGCGCGCCCGCCGGTCTTGAGGACGCGCAGCGCCTCCCTCGTCAAGTCGCGCGCGCGGGGAGGCGCGGGCGGCCCCCGCTCCGCCATGGGTTCGCACGGGCACCAACCCGTGCGGGCGAGACGGCACACCTGAGGGGGCGGGCCCCGCCCCAACGGAAGGGCACCAACCCGTGCGGGCGAGACGGCACGGCGGCACCACCGGCCACGCGGAATCTCGCGCCACCGGGAGCGCCTCTCCACTTATGCCCTGCCATGCCCCCGGTTTCTCAGTCTTCTTGGGGGTCCAAGTGGTGCGGAGGCGGTCTGAGTCGCGCAGTGGCACCCCGGCACGCAATGCTGAAACTCGCACTCCTCGGTGCGAACGCGGTCTGAGTCGCGCAGTGGCACCCCTATGGGAAACGCAGTGGTCGGGAGCCCCGCATCGGGGCAGGTTGCGGCAGTAGGCGCATCTCCTCGGCTTCCTCCCGCAGTCGATGGACCGCGCATTGGGGCACCTTACAGTGCATTGGGGCAGGCTACCGTGCATTGGGGTAGGTTACTAGCCTGCCCCAATGGGGGTTAACCTGCCCCAGTAGGTGGTTTCCTGCCCCAATGCGGGCCCGAGCGCCACCAACTGGGCGAGCACACCGTCCACGCCGCGGTGGTTTCCTGCCCCAATGCGGGCCCGAGCGCCACCTGACGACGTTGGTCCGCCCGAGGCTGGGTGGTTTCCCGCCCCAATGCTCCCCCTCTTCATCGAGTCCCTGGCTGAGGCGTTGTTCAAGGGCGCCATGACTCTCAAGGACACGAACAACGGAGCACGCCGCCCCCGGCGACGCGCCATAAGCCGGGCGCACACAGACCCGGAGGGCACTAAGAACCCGCCGACTCAGTGCTGGCCAATAGCCGGGCGCTGGCCAATAGCCGGGCGCGCGGGCCGGACCCAGGCCCAGCCCGCGCGCCCCGCCGCGGTAGTCGTAGTGGTCGGGCCGCTACTCCTTCTTGGCGGCCTCGCGGTTGCCCAGGCGGACCTTCTCAACGGTCCTGCCCTGGCCGAAGTCGTCCTCCTTGAACCCGAAGAAGTAGGTGCACACGAAGGCGACGGCGAGCGCCACGAAGGACGCGATCCAGAAGTTGACGGCGGAGGAGGTGTCCTTGCCGGTGGGGTCCACGAAGGACGCGAACCCGGTGAACGCCCCGGCGAAGCCGTACATGTTGATGTTGAGCAGGCCGGTGACCAGGCCGCCGGCGGCCCCGCCGACCGAGGCGGTGAGGAAGGCGCGCCCGTACTTGAGGTTGAGGCCGTACATGGCGGGCTCGGTGACCCCGCAGAACGCGGAGATCGTGGCGGGACCGGCCAGGGAGCGGATCTTCGCGCTGCGGGCCTTGATCCAGAAGGCCAGGGCGCCGCCGCCCTGCGCGATCATCGTGGCGGACACGATGGCGTTGATCGTGGAGGACTGCCCGTGGACGGCAAGCTGCTGGGCGATCACGGGGATCACGGCCCAGTGCAGGCCGAAGATCACGAGGCACTGGTAGAAGGCGCCGATGACGAGGCCCGCGAAGGCGTAGTTGATGGCCAGCACCCAGTTCAGCCCGGCCGCGACGCCGCCGGAGACGAACATGATGATGGGTCCGAAGACGGTGAACAGCAGCGTGGAGATCACGAAGATCTCGATGAGCGGGGCGAAGATGGAGTGGACCACGGCGGGGATCCACTTCTTGAGCAGGGGCTCGATCTTGGACGCCAGCCACGCCCCCACGATGATCGGGAAGATCGAGTAGGCGTAGGCGTTGTCCAGCGGCAGGGAGATGGGGATCCCGAAGAGTTCCGCGTTGAAGTTCACGCCCAGCAGCGTGTGCAGCACGTGGTACCCGGGAGCATCGTGCTTGGCCAGCTGGACGATCGACGGGTAGGCCAGGACGCCGCCGATGATCGCGACGATGATCGGGTCGGCGCCCAGGCGCTTGGCGGCCGTGAAACCGATGATGATGGGCAGGAAGAAGAACATCGAGTCCGCCATCGCGTTGAGGATGATGTTCGTGTCGGAGTCCTTCACCAGCCAGCCGACCTGGACCAGCAGGCCCAGCAGGCCCTTGAGGATGCCCGATCCGGCCAGGACGCCGACGACGGGGATCATCGACCCGGTGATGACGCCGATCAGAGAGCTGAACCCGTACTTCACCCAGCCCAGGGGGGTGGTGGGCTTCTCGACGGGGTCGGCCGCCGCCTCGTCGTCCCCGGCCGCGCCCTGCGGGAGCCGCTTGACGATCTCCTGGTAGACGTCGCCGACGGTGGCGCCGATGACGACCTGGTACTGCCCGCCGGCCTTGGCGACGTCGATGACGCCGTCGATGTCGGCGACGGCCGCGTCATCGGCCTTGGCGTCGTCCTTGAGGTAGAAGCGCACGCGGGTGATGCAGTGGATGACGGAGGCGACGTTGTCCGCGCCGCCGATGCCGTCGATGATGCGGACGGCCTGCAGGGCGAACCCGGTCAGGCCCTCGTAGCCGTCGTCCGCCTCGACGGCGGCGCCCGCCGCTTCCGGTGCGGTTCCCGACGACGCGGCGCTGGTGCCGGACGAGGCGGGGGCCGCCTCCGCCTGGGCGGGCGCGGCAGGAGCGGCGGCCTTGAGGAGGGCGTCGGCGACGGGGTCGCCGGCCTGGGCCCGGCCGGTCCGCACGTCGAGGGACTCCACGCGCTTCTTGGAGTTGGTGATGACGGTGATGGCGACCGTGGACTTACCGGCGGCCTCGACGGCGGCCAGATCCATCGTCCCGACCGGGCCGCCCGCCTGCACGGTGTCGCCCTTGGCGACGACGAGGCGGAAGGGCGCGCCCTTGAGCTCGACGGTGTCGACGCCCAGGTGGAGCAGCACCTGCAGCCCGTCGGCGGTTTCGAAGCCGACGGCGTGGCCGGTGTCGGCCACCATCGTGATCCGCCCTGAGACGGGGGCCACGACCGTGTTCTCCTCGGGGACCACACCGAAGCCGACGCCCATGGCGCCCCCGGCGAATGCGGGGTCGGGGATGTCGGCCTGGGCGATGACGTCGCCCGGCATCGGGGCGAGCAGTGACGCCCTCTGCTGTGGTGATTCGGACATGGTTGTTCCTTTCGTGCCGTGTTCGGGCACCGTGTCAGGCACCTGTGATGATGGACAGGCTCTCGTAGGGGCGCAGCGTGATGCGCGAGCGCACGACCGCGTCGTCGTAGTTCCCGATGAGGACGCGCCCCTGGGCGAAGCCCCCCAGGACGTCGACGCCGACGTCGTGGGCGCGGAAGTTGTTGAGCACCAGCAGGCGCTGGCCGTCGTGCTCGCGCACGTAGGCGAAGACCTCGTCGGGGGCGTTGTAGGGGATGTAGGAGCCCTCGGCGATGACCGGGTGGGTGTGCCGCGCCTCGATGAGGCGCCGGTAGTAGGGCAGGATGCGGCCCCGCTCGGCGGACTCGACGTTGACCTCGGCGTGGTTGACGGGCCGCAGCCAGGGGGTGCCCCGCGTGAACCCGGCGTTGTCGGAGGCGTCCCACTGCATGGGGGTGCGGGCGTTGTCGCGGGCCTTGGAGTGGACGACGGCGAACGCCCGCGCGGGGTCCGTGCCCCCTTCGACGAGGGCGCGGTAGGCGTTGCGCGCCTCGACGTCCACGTAGTCGTCGATGCTCGTGTAGGCGGGGTCGCTCATGCCGATCTCCTCGCCCATGTACACGAAGGGCGTTCCGCGCAGCAGGTGGATGGCGGAGGCGAGCATCGTCGCGGACTCGTAGCGGTACTCGTCCACGTTCCCGAAGCGGTCGAGGGCTCGGGGCTGGTCGTGGTTGTTCCAGAACAGGGCGTTCCAGCCCCCGCCCTCCTGCATGCCGAGCGCCCACTCCCCCAGCAGGCGCTTGAGCGCCGCCAGGTCGAAGTCCTTGAGCGTCCACTTCTGGCCATCCTCGTAGTCGACTTTGAGGTGGTGGAAGTTGAACACCATCGACAGCTCGTGGTTGGCGGGGTTGGAGTAGCCGATGCACGCCTGGATGGAGGTCGAGGACATCTCGCCGACAGTGATGGAGTCGGCGTCCTGCCCGAAGGACTGCTCGGAGAGCCACTGCAGGTAGGTGTGGACATCGGGGCCGTCGGTGTACATCGCGCGGTCGTCGGTGCCCTCGGGGGCGTCGAGCAGCGCCTCCGGCTTTCCGATGAGGTTGATGACGTCGAAGCGGAAGCCCCGCACTCCCTTGGAGCGCCAGAAGTTCACGACTTTGGCGGCCTCCTCGCGGACATCGGGGTTGTGCCAGTCGAGGTCCGCCTGCGTCCGGTCGAAGAGGTGCAGGTAGTACTTGCCGGTGTCCCCGAAGGGCTCCCAGGCGGGGCCCCCGAACTTGGACACCCAGTTGGTGGGCAGTGAGCCGTCGGGCTTGGGGTCGCGCAGGTAGTAGTAGCGCTGGTAGCGCTCGTCGCCGGCCAGCGCCTTGCGGAACCACTCGTGCTCGGTGGAGGTGTGGTTGAGGACCATGTCGAGCATGACGCCGATCCCGTGGGCACCCAGGGCCTCGACGAGCTCCTCGAAGTCCTCCATCGTGCCCATGGCGGGGTCGATGGCGCAGTAGTCGGAGATGTCGTAGCCGTTGTCCCGCCCCGGCGAGGGGAAGAACGGGTTGAACCAGACGTGGTCCACGCCCAGCGAGGCGATGTAGGGGATCTTCTCGATGACTCCCCTCAGGTCCCCGACGCCGTCGCCGTTCGAGTCGTAGAACGACTTGGGGTAGATCTGGTAGACGACTGAACTACGGAACCCCGTCATCGTGCCCTCCAATGCTCTCGCATTCGCCAACGTTGTTTCGTATGCGAAAGTTTACACTTTGGAAGACAAGTCAACGAGTGGTCTTTCACATATTCACACCACCGTTGTGGACGGCTACAATGCTCCCCTCAGAAGCCGAGGCGCCCCAGCATCTTCGGGTCGGACTGCCAGTCCTTGGCAGTGCGCACGTGCAGGTCCAGGTACACCCGCTTGCCCAGCAGCTCCTCGATGTGGCGCCGCGCCTCGGTGCCGATCTCCTTGAGGCGCGCCCCGCGCCGCCCGATGATGATCGCCTTCTGGGAGTCGCGCTCCACGTAGACGTTGACGTGGACGTCCACCAGGGGCGGACGGGTGTCGCCCTCCCTGCGCTCCCTCTCGATGATCTCCTCGACCTGCACGGCCAGGGAGTGGGGCAGCTCGTCGCGCACACCCTCCAGGGCGGCCTCGCGGATGAACTCGGCGATCAGGGTGTCGCGGGACTCGTCGGTCACGTCGCCTTCGGGGTACAGGGGCGGCGAGGCGGGGACCGTCTGGGCGAGCACGTCGCGCAGGTGGTCGATGCCCTTGCCCTCCACGGAGGACACGGGGACGATGGCGCTCCACTCGCCCAGCCGCTCGATGGCGAGCAGGTGCTTCATGACGCGCTCGCGGCCCACCGCGTCGCACTTGGTGGCCACGGCGATGACCGGGCGCTTCACGCCCCGCAGCTCGCGGGCGATGAACTGGTCGCCCGGGCCGATCCTCTGGTCGGCGGGCAGGCAGAAGAGCACGGCGTCCACCTCGGCCAGCGCCTCGCGCACCATGTCGTTGAGCCGCTTGCCCAGCAGCGTGCGGGGACGGTGGTAGCCGGGGGTGTCCACGAGGACCAGCTGGTAGCCGTCGCCGTGGACGATGCCGCGGATGTTGTGGCGGGTCGTCTCGGGGCGCCCCGACGTGATCGCCACCTTCTGGCCGACCAGGGCGTTGGTGAGGGTGGACTTGCCGACGTTGGGGCGCCCCACGATGGAGACGAAGCCCGCGCGGAAGTCCTCGGGGTAGTCGGGGACCCCGATCGCGGCGGCCGCGTCCTGGCGCAGCGAGGCCACCGAGGCCAGCGCCTCGAAGGCGCCCAGGTCCGCGTCCGCCTCGTCCTCCAGGTCCGACAGGCCGTCATCGGCGTTGCCGGCGTCCGGGTCTTCCGCGTCGCCGAGGCCGGAGTCGCCGCCGATCTGGGCGCGCGCCTCGGCTTCGGGGTCGGCGGCACCGGGCGGCACCTCGATGCGCGCGTCCCCGAGGGCGTTGGGGCCTGCCATGAGCTCGTCGTCACTGGGGAAGCGCATCAGTCCTCTTTCCGTGTTCCTACCTGGGGCGGGGCGCCGGGCGCCCCGCTGCCCCCAACTGTAGAGCACACGATGGTGCCCACCTGGCGCCGGCGCCCCCGCGCCTCCTCGGCGCGCATGCGCACCCCCGCCAGTTCGCCGCGCGCCCCGGGCAGAGGGACCCTGCCGATGGCCTTGGCCAGCAGGCCGCCCACCGAGTCCACGTCCTCGTCCTCGACCTCGACGCCCAGCAGGTCGCCGAGCTCGGAGATCGGGTAGCGCGCGGGCACGCGCCACTGCCCCCCTCCCAGGGCCTCGGGCTCGATGACGTGCCGGTCGTGCTCGTCGGTGACCTCGCCGACGACCTCTTCGATGATGTCCTCCAGGGTGACCAGGCCGGCCACTCCCCCGTACTCGTCGATGACGATCGCCATGTGGGAGTGCTCGGCCTGCATCTGGCGCAGCAGGTCGTCGGCGGGCTTCATCTCGACGGTGAACTCGGCGGGCCGCATCATCTGCTCGGCGGTGAGGTCCAAGTCGGGCCCGTGGGCCTCCAGGCGGGCCACTACGTCCTTGAAGTAGAGGACGCCGCGCACGTCGTCGACGTCGTCGCCCACCACGGGCAGGCGCGAGAACCCGGAGCGCACGAAGAGGCGCAGGGCCTTGCGGGCGCCCAGGTCCGCGTCGGCGGTCACCATGTCCGTGCGCGGGACCATGACCTCGCGCACCAGGGTCTGGCCCAGGTCCAGGACGGAGCGCACCATCTCGCGGTCCTCCTCCTCGATGGACTCGGGCTCCCCCACCTCGTCGACGATCTCGCGCAGGTCGGAGACCAGTTCGGCGCGGGCCTGCGCCTCGGTGGGCTCGGGCGCGGGGCGGGAGGCGCGCACGCGCCCCAGCAGCGGGTCCACAAGGCGGCTGAGCCGCACGAGGCGGGCGGCGGTGGGAGCCCCCGCCAGGGCGATCCCCTCGGGGCGGCGCGCCGCCCACTGGCTGGGGACCAGGGACACGAAGAGGAACTGCAGGGCGGAGACGGAGGCGACGGCGATGAGGGCCACGGCCCACCAGGCGATGCCCTTGTCGACCAGGATGAGCGTGACGGACACGGCGAAGACCACCTGCCACAGGGTGCGCGCCGAGCGCAGGACCAGCAGAGTGCGCCTGCGGTGGGCGACCAGGCCCGCCAGCACCCCGGCGCGCGCCCTGCCCTGCTCGGCCAGGTCCTCCACGGCGGCGGCGCTCAGGCGCGACACGCCCTGTTCGACGCTCTGCGCCAGGCAGGCCACCACCAGGGCGAAGGCGGCCAGCACTGCGAGCGGCAGGTCGGGGACGGCCCCGATCGACGAGGCGCCCGCCGCCTGGACGGGCAGCGGCGGGGTCATCGGGACGCCAGGAAGGTGAGGAGCAGTTTGCGCTGCAGGGCGAACATCTCCGCCCTCTCGGCGTCCTCAGCGTGGTCGTAGCCCAGCAGATGGAGGATGCCGTGGGTGGCCAGCAGCAGCATCTCCTCGGCGGCGGTGTGCCCGGAGTCGGCGGCCTGTCGGGTGGCCACCTCGGGGCAGATGCAGATGTCGCCGAGCATCCCCGGCGGCGTGGGGTTGTCGGCGGTGCCGGGTTTGAGCTCGTCCATGGGGAAGCTCATGACGTCGGTGGGGCCGGGCAGGTCCAGCCATTTGACGTGCAGCTCCTCCATGGGGCCGGCCCCGATGAACAGGATGTTGAGCTCGGCGTCGGAGGCGACGTGCATCTGCGTGAGCACGTAGTCGGCCAGGGCCGCGAATTCGGCGCAGTCGATGTCGTAGTCGGTCTCGTTCAGAACCTCGGTCATGAGCGGTCCTCTCGGGGGTGTCGGGCGCGGGAGCGGGCGGAGCGCCGGCGCGCGGCGCCGTCCTCCCACCGCTGGTACGCGTCGATGATATGGCCGACCAGTTCATGGCGGACCACGTCCGCGCTGGTGAGGTGGCAGAACTCGATGCCGTCCACGCCCTCCAGGATGGTCTGGATGACGGCGAGGCCGCTGGGCTGGCCGCCGGGCAGGTCCACCTGGGAGGCGTCGCCGGTGACGACCACTTTGGATCCGAAGCCCAGGCGGGTGAGGAACATCTTCATCTGGCCCAGCGTGGTGTTCTGCGCCTCGTCGAGGATGATGAAGGAGTCGTTGAGGGTGCGCCCGCGCATGTACGCCAGGGGCGCCACCTCGATGGTCCCGGCGGCCATGAGCTTGGGCAGGGCCTCGGGGTCCAGCATGTCCCCCAGGGCGTCGTAGAGGGGCCGCAGGTAGGGGTCGATCTTGTCGGTGAGGGACCCGGGCAGGAACCCCAGGTTCTCGCCCGCCTCGACGGCCGGGCGGGTCAGGACGATGCGGCGGGCCTCGCCGGACAGGAGGCGGCGCACGGCCTGCGCCATGGCCAGGTAGGTCTTGCCCGTGCCCGCCGGGCCGATGCCGAAGACGACGGTGGAGCGGTCGATGGCGTCCGTGTACGCCTTCTGCCCGGGCGTCTTGGGGCGGATGGAGCGGCCGCGGGCGGAGAGGATCTCCTCGGAGGGCGCTTCGCCGCGCGTGACGCGCCCCAGCAGTGAGATGGCCTGTTCGACGGCGTCGGCGTCGAGCGCCTGGCCCCGCCCGGCCAGGCCGATGAGCTCCTCGACCAGGTTCGCGGCCAGGTCGATGTCGGCTTGGACGCCGGCCATGGAGATCTCGCGCCCGGTGACCAGGAAGCGCACGTGGGGGAAGCCGCGCTCCAGCGCGCGCAGCACCTGGTCGGCGACCCCCAGGACCATGATGGGCTCCAGGCGCGCGGGGATCATGGCGCGCCTGGTCTGCACGAGGGTGCTTTCAACGGTGGGGTCGCTCATGCGGTGGAGGTCCACGCTCCTTCGGATCCGCTTGTGGTGCTGCCCTGATTCTATCGGCGCCGCCGGGGCGGGAGCCACTCGGCGTGCCCGCCCCGCCCGCAGCCGCCCCTACCCTGCCCCCGGGGGCAGCGGGCCCGTCATGTAGCGCTGCAGCACCGGCGCGTAGTGGGCGACGACCTGCTCGTCGTCCAGGTCCGCCAAGGGCTGGAGCCGCAGCACGTAGCGGGCGACGATGAGCCCGATGACCTGCGAGGCGGCCAGGTCCGTCCGCAGCGCCCCCGTGCCCGGGGGGTCGTCCAGCAGCCAGGCCGCCAGGGAGTAGACCTCCTCGGTGAGGAAGCCCGCCACGGACTCGACAGGGCCGCCGGGCGCCATGCGGGCGCGCATGACAGCCACGTAGTCGCGCCCGTGGGGCGAGGCGAAGACCGCGAGGATCCCCCGCACGACGGCCTCCCCCAGGTCCTCCAGGGTCCCGTCCGACAGCTTCTCCAGGGCGCCGCCCATGTGCTCCATGGGGTCGAAGGGCACGTCCATGGCGGACAGGAACAGGTCCTTCTTGGTGCCGAAGTAGTGGTGGACCAGGGATTGGTCGACGCCCGCCTGGGACGCTATCGACCTCACCGAGACCGCGGCGTAGCCGCCGCTCGCGAACGCCTGCCGGGCGGCGGCGAGGATGCGCTCGCGGGTCGCCCTCCCCTTGCCGCCCTTGGCGCCGCCCGCGCTGCTCGCCCACGCCTTGCCCTCCGCGGCGGCTCCGGCACGAGCCGCCTTCCCCTTGCTGTCCGCGGCGGCTCCGGCATTGCCCGCGGTGCTCCTGGCGCCCGCGGGGGCGCCGGCCCTGGCCCTCTGGCGGGGCTTTCCTTTCCGTTCTCCGTCGTCTCCGCGCGGAGCGGGGGTCCGCCTCGTCACCTCGTGCGCCTCGGCATGGTGAGCGAGGCGACGACCAGCGCCCCGATCCCCCACGCGAGCATGACCGCGAGCGCCTTCCAGTACCCCTGGCCCGGCGCGGATTGGAGGCGCACCTCCTCCAGGGCGGCCACGGTGTGGGTCATGGGGAGCACCGCGGCGATCCGCTCCAGGGGGCTGGGCAGGTATGCGGTGGGCACGAAGAACCCGCACAGGAACAGCTGGGGGATGATGAAGACGGGCATGAACTGGACGGCCTGGAACTCGCTGCGCGCGAAGGCGCTGGCCACCAGGCCCAGTGCGATGCCGACGAAGGCCCCTGCGCCCGTCACGTCCACCACCCAGGGCGCGCCGGCCTCGGTACTCACGCCCAGGAAGAAGGCGCCCACGGACCACATGACCAGGGATTGGAGGACGCCGATCACGGTGAAGGCGGCGGCGTAGCCGAAGAGCAGGTCGGCGCGGTGCAGGCGGGTGGTCCACAGGCGCTCCAGCGCGCCGGTCACGCGCTCGCGCTGCATGGTGATCGAGGTGACCAGGAACATCGCGACCATGGGGAAGATCCCGTACATGTTGACCGCCAGCACCGGGAAGGCGGGTTCCGCTCCGGGGGCGACCGGGACGTCGAGGAACACGAAGTGGAGCAGGACCAGCAGCGCCGTGGGGACGACGAGGACGATGCCGATGGTGCGGCGATCGGCGACCAGTTGGCGCAGGACGCGGGTGGTGGTGGCCCACCAGGTTGCCGGGTTCATCGGACGCTCCCTTCTGCGCCGTCGTCGGCGTCCTCCCTCACCAGGGCGAGGAAGGCGCGGTCCGGGGTGTCCTGCCCCGTGGCCTCCAGGAGCTCCGCGGGCGTCATGACCCCCAGGACGCGGCCCCTCCTCATGAGGATGAGGCGGTCGCAGCGCATCGCCTCGTCCATGACGTGGCTGGAGACCAGCAGGGTGCGGCCCTGCCCCGCCAGTTCGCGGAACACGTCCCACAGGGACTCGCGGGTCAGGGGGTCCAGGCCGACGGTCGGCTCGTCCAGGACCATGACCTCGGGATCGCCGACCAGGGCGCAGGCGATGGAGGCCCGCGAGGCCTGCCCTCCCGACAGTGTGGAGACGACCTGCCCGGCCCGGTCGGCCAGGCCGACGGAGCGGATGGCGGCGTCGGCGGCGCCGCGCCCGGCCCCGGCGAGGGCGGCGAAGTAGACGGCGTTGCGCCGCACAGTGAGGTCGGGGTAGGCGCTCGCCTGCTGGGTGGAGTAGCCGATGCGGGCGCGCAGGCGCTTGGACCCGGCGGGGCAGCCGAGCACGGCGGCGGTTCCGGCGTCGATGCGCTGCACCCCGACCAGGGCGCGCATCAGGGTGGTCTTGCCGCAGCCCGAGGGGCCCAGCAGACCGACGATCTCGCCGCACCGTATCGAGAAGGACACGTCGTGGAGGACGGGCGCGCGCCCGCGCGACACCCGTAGGCGCTCGACGCTGATCGCGGGAGGGGGCTCCGCGCCGGGGCGCTCCGGGACCGTCGGAGCGGTGTCCCGAGCTTCATCACTCGATGAATTAATCACATGATGAATATACCTCCTACCAGCTCAGGGAACAAGCCCCTCACTCACGGTTTTCGAGTACTTGTCGGCTCTGTGCCGACGGGCGTAGTTTTGGAATATGGCTGGAGCTTTCGAAGATTTCGATCAGATGATCGCTGACGCGCAGCGGCGCGTGTCGGAGAACGCCCGGGCGGGGGCGCGTTTCAGACGGGCCAGCGAGGGGATGGTGGGGCGCGGGCGCGCCCTGGGCGGCGAAGTCGCGGTGGAGGTGGACGCCTCGGGCGCGCTGGTGCGCTGCGCTTTCGGGCGGGGCGCCCAGCGTGTCTCCCTGTCGCGCTTGGGCGCCGGGGTGGTGGAGGCGTACACGGCGGCGCGGGCGGACGCTCTCGCCGGGGTGCGCGGGGCCGCTGTGGAGGCGTTCGGGGCGGACAACCCGATCCTGGCCCCCTTGATGGGGGGTGGGGACGGTGAGTGAGGAACTGCGGGTCAACACGGACATGCTGCGCTCCTACGCGGCGCGCGTGGACGCGACCGCCGACCAGGTGTCGCAGGCCCAGTGGGCGGTGGGCTCCTTGAACACCATCGGGGCGCTGGGGGTGTTGTGCGCGCCGCTCCTGGGGCCGGCGGTCGGCTTCGTCGAGGCGGGGGCGCGCTCGTGCATCGACGCGACGGGCCAGGGCCTGGGGCGCATGTACGAGCTCCTGGGGCGCACGGCCCAGGTCTACGACGCGGTGGAGGCGCAGATCGCCGAGGACCTGCGCGCGATCATGGAGCGCCTGCCGTGAGCGGCGGGGAGGCGCTGACCACTGCTGACGTGCCCGGCGGGGCGGTCGGCGGCAGCGGGAACCCCGGCAGCACCCTGGTAGCCGAGCGCCAGGACGCGCGCAGCGGCTTCGAGGGCCTGGGCATCATCGAGGACGGGCACGCCCTGGTGGAGGCCATCCAGGGCGGCAGCTGGATGGGCACCGCGCTGGGGGTCGCGTTCACGGGGTTGGACGTGGCGTCCGCCGTCTCGGATCCCATTGGCACCCTCATCTCGATGGGCCTCGGCTGGGCACTGGAGTGGGTGTGGCCCTTCAACGAGCTGTTCAACGCCCTGGCCGGGGACGCGGCGCAGGTGGAGGCGAACGCGCAGACGTGGGAGAACGTGGCCATGGCCCTGGGGGCCGCCGGCGCGCAGTTGGAGGAGGACACGGCCACGTGCCTGTCCGACATGGCCGGGGACGGGGTCGAGGCGATCCGGACCTCGGCCGGCGGCGTGGCGGAGCACGTGCAGGCGGCTTCCCAGTGGGCGCAGGCCATGGCGGACGGCCTGCGCATGGCGTCGGGCATCGTCCAGGTGGTGCACGACGTGGTGCGCCAGGCGATATCGGATCTGATCGGCACGATCTGCTCGGTGGCCATCGAGGAGGCCTGCACCCTGGGTCTGGCCACCGCCTTGGTCGTCGAGCAGATCACCACCCGGGTCGCCGCGTTGTCGACCCACGTCTTCGAGGCCATCGGCCATTTGAAGACCGTGTTCTCCAGTTTCCACGGGCTCCTGTCGGAGCTGGGGCGCTTGTGGAACACGCTCACCGGGGCGATCAGCTCCATGTTCCACCGGGGGGCCGCCGCACTGACGCCCCACGGCCCCGTGGCGGGCGCGACTGCGGCCATCGGAATCGGCGGCGCCCCGCACGGCGTTCACGGCCCGCACGCCTCTGCCCAGCCCACTCCCCCGCCCCATGCCAAAGACCCCGTGAAGGACGAGCCCCTGGTCTTCCCCGAGCGCAAGCCGTGGAAGGACACGAAGAGGGAGAAACCCGACGAGTCCCACAACGGCGCCAAATGGGGCGAGGGGCGCGACCAGGCCCAGCTCAACACACTGAGGGACGCCCGTGTCGAGACCAAGCAGCACATCAAAGACCTGGAGGCGGAACTCCGCGCCCACGGGGTGGATCCCAAGGACGCGACGATAAACACCATTGAAGCCACAATCGCACGGCTCAAAAAAGAGCACCGGCCAGTGTTCGAACGAGAAACGATCATCCGCCTCGCCGATGATTTGTCCCACGCCCGCGGAAGATACTCAGCACTTGGCGAAGAAGTCGGAATCGTTGGAGCAGAATCCAAACTGGAAAGCCAGGGAATGGAGCTCCTCCCCAACACCGGGGGCGCTGGTGCGGGGAACGGCAGCGGCGACATCTACGCGACCGCCCTAGACAAGGAAGGCAATCACCAAGCCTTCCACGTGGTGGAGGCCAAAGGATACAGTAGCAAACTGGGGACGCGACTGGTCGACGGAACACCCTTCAAACAGGGGTCCCCCACATACGTGCGCGACATCATGCTCAACGACACCCAGCTGCACGACGCACTGGCCAGGAACGCCGCACTCCGCGAAGCCATACTCAAAAGAGAGATCCCGGTGATCGCGGACGTATACCGCACCCGCCACCCGTACATGTCCTGCGTCACCCTGCAACAGACAAAGGCCGTACCCCTCGACGACGACTTCATAAAGAAGCTGGAAAAGATCCTCAAGGGACACCCCGCATACGCGCCTTTCCCACCCTCAAAACCCACCCCCTGAGAACAACACTGGAAGAAAACGCCGACACAGAGTAGAATCATAGACTATGAGCACCACACTCAACGCATACCCTACGGACCGTTTCATCGAAATCGTCAAAGCCTGGGTCAACCACCCTTGGCCGATTACTTCTGACGAGGGGCAGGCTATATACGAGAGTCTCGGCCTCCGCGGGTACGCTCCGCGCCCGAACTTCTTCTGGTCCGACTTTTCCACGGACGACGAACCCGACTCATACTACGTCGTCACACAGGATCAAATTAGTACTATCGACCTGGAAGTCGCGAAACTCACCCTTCCCGAAAATGAGGTTGGCAACGATTCGACGCTCTGCGACACGTATACCCAATACTGCGCCGCTATTGATAGCGCATTCGATGGCGGCGCAACAAAGCATGTGATCCATGACAAGGCGATCGAATGGACGTTTTATAACGATGTCCGAATCAGGATCGAAAACATCGACTTCGCATTGTCTTTTATTATCCGCTCACCTCGCATGACCCAATTGCGTCGCAAAGAGGAAGAAATGGGCCTGACCAGCTACGACGAGATCCTCGAGGACGACTGAAGAGGACATTCAGCCCGTGACACAGCGCCTCGCCGGATTCGAAGCCTACCCAACAGATCGCTTCATTGAAATAGTCGAAGCATGGGTCAACCACCCTTGGCCGATTGCTTCTGACGAGGGGCAGGCTATATACAAGAGCCTAGGTCTCCGCGGGTACGCTCCGCGCCCGAACTTCTTCTGGTCCGATTTCTCCACGGACAAGGAACCAGACTCCTACTACGTCGTCACGCGGGATCAAGTCAGCGTGATCGACATGGAAATGGCGCGACTCCTCCCCGACGGGGAAGCCAGCGACGATTCACCACTCTATGAGATATATACCCGGTACTGCAACGCCATCGACACGGTATTCAATGGAAACGCAACAAAACATCCAGTTCACGACAAAGCGACCGAATGGACGTTTCATAACGATGTCCGAATCAGGATCGCGAACATCGATATCGCGATATCCTTAGTTATCCATTCACCACGCATGACCCAATTGCGCCGCGAAGAAGAGGAAATGGGCTTGACCAGCTACGACGATATCCTCGAGGACGACTGAAGAGGACGTTCAGCCCATGACGCAGAACCCCGCCAGATTCGAAGCCTACCCAACAGATCGCTTCGTTGAAATAGTCGAAACATGGGTCAACCACCCTTGGCCCATAACCACAGAAGAGGCGAAAGAAATATACGAAAGCATCGGCTACCGCCCCTACATCCCAGATCCGAGTTTGTTCGCATCAGATTTGTCAAAAGACGGCGAACCGGACTCTTACTACACACAAAGTGACGGTTGCATAAACACGGTCAACATAACAGTTACGAGACAAGGAGAAAAAGGGACTGAGAGACATAATGCAGACAAAATTGAGAAGATATACAAACAGTACTGTAACGCGATTGACACCCTTGTTTCGAAACGACTTATCCTACGACATCAACAGGATTCCGCAACTGAGTGGTTCATCGACAATAATGTGAACATAAGAGTCGGAAACCCTGGACACAGGGTAACGTTTTCCGTCTCCTCGCCGGCCATGACCCAGTTGCGTCGCGAGGAGCAGGAAATGGGCTTGACCAGCTACGATGAGATCCTCGAGGACGACTGAAGAGGACGTTCAGCCCATGACGCAGCGCCCCACCAGATTCGAAGCCTACCCAACAGATCGCTTCATCGAAATCGTTAAGACATGGATCGACCGCCCATGGCCCATCACCTCGAAAGACGGAAGGATAATATTCGAGGATTTAGGGTACTCAGTCGATTCAGAAGACCCGGGGATGTTCGCGTCACCATTTGCGGAACAAGAACCGGATTCCTACTTTATCGTTCGGAACGGGCTTATTGACGACATTGATGTCGCAGTATCCACAATATGCACAAGAGAGTCCATGAAAGAAAACGCAGCCGCGATGGAGAGAACCTACGACACGTATTGCAAAGCGGTAAGCGGCGCATACCCTGAAGCATTATCAAGAAGAGATAGGACACACAACGCGGTCGAATGGTTCTTTAAGAATGACGCACAAATTAGACTCAGCAACATCGGGATCACTATTTCATTCTACATACACTCACCGCGTATGACCCAATTGCGCCGCGAGGAGCAGGAAATGGGCTTGACCAGCTACGGCGAGATCCTCGAGGACGACTGAAGAGGAAATTCAGCCCATGACGCAGCGCCCCACCAGATTCGAAGCCTACCCAACAGATCGCTTCATCGAGATTATCAAAGCCTGGGTCAACCACTTTTGGCCCATGACATCAGCAGAAGCTCAAGAACTGTACGAAAGCTTTGGATACCGCGCTTACGCACCGAAACCGGAGCTATTTATTTCAGACTTTTCGCAGATAGAGCCCGACTCCTACGTCACCACACACAATGATCGCGTAGGCGACGCACGCATTTCAATGTCCCACCCATGCGACACTGTGACACCACAGAACACAGACACGATCTCCCGCACGTTCAGCGATTACTGCACCGCCATCGAAGACAAGCTCAAAGACATGATTTCACACCGCAAGAGCGAAAGGAACGCAGTCAGGTGGACACTACGCAACGGTGTTGACATTCGTTTAGCGAAACTATCGAGAAATATTTCAGTTTTCATCGGATCACCTCGTATGACCCAGTTGCGTCGCGAAGAGGGAGAAATGGGCTTGACCAGATACGACGAGATCCTCGAGGACGATTGAGCGGAGCACCGGTGCTCCAGACTTGAGACCACCACTAGGGAAGAGAAGAAACGAGGATTCGAGGAGTGGACACCACCAACGTGACACGGACGCGCATAAGGCGCACACTCAGGCAGATGGCGAACAACCGGAGCCCGATCACGGAGCAGCGCCGCATCGAGCACATCGCCGACGCCCTGGCCCACGAGCAGGGCGAGTACACCAGGCTCGGCGAGGAAGTCGGCATCGTGGGCGCCGAGTCCTCCCTGGAGCGCGAGGGGATGGTAATACTCCCCGGCATCGACGGCCCCAACGAGGGGAACCACAGCGGCGACATCTACGCCGTCGCCTACGACGAGGACTCCAGGCCCCGTTCCCTCCACGTGGTCGCGGCCAAGGGGTACTCGCACAGGCTGAGGACGCGGCCAGTCGACGGCGCCTCCGCCACGCAGGGCTCCCCGGAGTACGCGTGCCACCTCATGCTCACAGACCGGTGCCTCCACGCCGCCCTCGCCAAAGATCCCGTTCTGCGCCGGGGAATACTCGACGGCAGCGTCGAAGTCATCACCGACGTGTACCGCACGCCGTACCCTTACATGTCGAGCGTCATCCACCTGAGCGCCATCCCCGTCCCCCTCGACCGGGCCTACGCCTCCACGCTCCAGGGCCTCGTGAGGCAGCACCCGGACTACACCGAGTAGAGCACAATGAACAGCACCACATTCCAGTCCTACCCTGTGGACCACTTCATCAGCATCGTTCAAGCCTGGGTCCACCAGGCATGGCCCATCACCACGGCGCACGGCCGACGAGTGTACGAATCCCTCGGCATGAGGCCCCACGCCGCCGATCCCGGCCTCTTCATGTCCCACTTCGCGGTGGGCGGCGAGCCCGACGCGTACTTCACGGAACACGAGGGCCTCATCAACACGGTCCGCATGCAGATCGGCCACCCGTGCCCTCCTGGAACCGAAGGGCAGAACGGGCCCGTTATCGCCCAGTACTTCACCGCGTACTACGGTTCAATCGAACAGGCATTCGGGCCGAGCACGCTCATGCGCAGGCGAAAGGACGACGGGGCAATCGACTGGATCCTGGACAACAACGTCGGAATCAGCCTCGGCCCCCTCAGCCACTCGATCATCCTGTTCATCGACTCCCCCACCATGACGCAGCTGCTCCGCGAGGAGGAGGAGAACGGCCTGACCAACTACAACGACATCCTCGAAGACGACTGAGCAGAACGGAAAAGGCATGCCACAGCACCCCACCGCCTTCGAGGCCTACCCCGTAGACCGCTTCAGCGAAATCATCGAAGCCTGGATCACGCATCCATGGCCGATGACACCAATACAAGCCAAAGAGCTCTACGAAAGTCTCGGGTACCGCGTTCACACCCCAAAACCAAGACTATTCTTCTCAGAGTTCGCTCAGGAGGAACCCGATTCTTTCTTCACAGCGCAGCACAACCGAGTAGGGAACGTGCGGATCTCTGTATCTCGTCCATGCGCTGCACGGACACAACAGGATGAGAACCACATCTCACACGTATTCACAGAGTACTGTGTCATCATCGACAGCAGTCTCAGAGACTCGATCTCCCAGCGCAAGACAGAGGAAAGCTCCATTAGATGGACCCTTGATAAGGATATCGAAATCCGACTGGCAAAGCTACCGAGGAACATTTCACTCAGAATCGCGTCGCCACGCATGACACAGCTGCTCCGCGAGGAAAGGGAAATGGGCTTGACCTGCTACGACGAGGTCCTCGAGGATGACTGAGCAGAAAGGAAAAACATGCCACAGCACCCCGTCAGCTTCGAGGCCTACCCAGTAGACCGCTTCATCGACATTGTGAAGGCATGGATAGAGCACCCTTGGCCAATCACAGCAGCAGAAGCCCGGCAGGTTTACGAAAGCTTGGGCTACTTAGTGGATCCGGAGGATCCCGAAATGTTCGCCTCCCCCTTCGCAGACGGAGAGGCCGACTCATACTATGTCACTGTGAAGGGCCTTGTCAGCACGGTTGACATCGCCGTTGCGCGCCCATGCAATGTGGGCGAGGAAAAGGAATCCTCAGCCGCCATAGCAAGTGCCTACGATGCGTTCCGCCAGGCGATCAATTCGCACTACAAGAACATGATTAGTGCCACACGGTCCGAGGATGGTTCCACAGAATGGACTTTTACAAGTGGCGTTGAGCTAGATGTTTCAGTCTGGAATCGTTCCGTTTCAGCACGTATTCACTCTCCTTACATGACCCAGTTGCGCCGCGAAGAGAAAGAAATGGGCTTGACTAGCTACGACGACATCCTCGAAGACGACTGAGCAGAACGGAGAAGGCATGTCACAGCACCCCGTCAGCTTCGAGGCCTACCCCGTAGACCGCTTCATCGATATTGTGAAGGCATGGATAGAGCACTCCCGGCCAATCACAGCGGCAGAAGCCCGGAACATTTACGAAAGCTTGGGCTACTCAGTGGATCCAGGGGACCCCGAGATGTTCGCCTCCCCTTTCGCAGGCGGAGAGGCCGATTCTTACTATGTCACTGTGAAGGGCCTTGTCAGCACGGTTGACATCGCCGTTGCGCGCCCATGCAATGTGGGCGAGGAAAAGGAATCCTCAGCCGCCATAGCAGATGCATACGCTACGTTCTGTCAAGCGATCAATTCGCACTACAAGAACGTGATTAGTGCCACACGGTCCGAGGATGGTTCCACGGAATGGACTTTTACAAGTGACGTTGAGTTAGAAGTCTCAGTCTGGAACCGTTCCGTTTCAGCGTGTATCCATTCTCCTTACATGACCCAGTTGCGCCGCGAGGAGCAGGAAATGGGCTTGGCCAGCTACGACGACATTCTCGAGGACGACTGAAGAGGAGATTAAGTCCATGACGCAGCGCCCCGCCAGATTCGAAGCCTACCCGGCGGAACGATTCATTGAGATCGTCAAAGCGTGGGTCGACCACCATTGGCCGATTTCTGCCGAAGAGGGAAGGAGACTATTCGAGGACCTTGGGTACGCAGTCGATTCAGAAGAGCCGGAGATGTTCCTCTCAGAGTTCGCCTCGAACGGAGAGGCCGATTCGTACTTCACAGCTCGGAACGGCACAGTGGGCAGTGTCGACATCAGCGTCACGAAATACTATAACGCTGATGACGCCACTGTGGACGCCAAGGCGGTCGCGGAACGGTACGCGCAGTACTGCGAAGCCGTTGATCGCGCGTTTCGCGGCACAATAGTCCGAAGGAGGGAGAAGCCCCGGGCAACCGAGTGGATCATGAGGCACGGAGTCCTGCTATGGATCGGCAATCCAGGCAGTATAATCACACTGTACATCGACTCCCCTCGCATGACGCGACTACTCCTAGAGGAAGAGGCTATGGGACTCACCGACTACGACGACATCCTCGAGGACGACTGAGCAGAACGGAGAAGGTATGCCACAGCAACCCGTCACCTTCAAAGCCTACCCCGTAGAACGCTTTATCCAAATCGTCAAAGCCTGGGCGACTCACCGCTGGCCCATGACACCCGACGAGGGCAGACAACTATACGAAAGCCTTGGTTACAAAACAGACGACACGGACCGAGACATGTTCTCCTCACCATTCGCCAAGGGCGAGCCAGACTCTTTCTTCACGCACATTGGAAACGCCATTGCAGACGTCGTCATCGCCGTCGGGGAGCGTTACACAGTCGAAGAAGAAGACAGCTGCATAGAAGCGGTGACGCGGGCATACGAGGAGTACTGCGGAGCCATTGACGCATCGTTCATTGGAGCAGTAGACAGCCGCCAGAAGGCAAGCGACGCGATGGAGTGGTTTTTGAACAATGAGGTGCAGATTAGGATTGACAATGTGGGAATAATGGTCGGCCTCACACTCCACTCCCCGCACATGACCCGACTGCGCCGCGAAGAAGAGGCCATGGGGCTGACCGACTACGACGACTTCTTCGGGGACGACTGACCCGGATCGCCCGCCCTGGCGGCCTAGCCCTCCACCCACCGACTCCCCGCCGTTCGGACGCAGGCATGGGGCAGTATCCGGCCACCCCCAACACCCACCGACTCCCCGCCGTTCGGACGCAGCCGTGCGGCGGCAGTGCCCCACCACCACCCACTGCCCCGCCCCCGCGCCTTCGGAGCGCAGCGGCGATAATGGTGGCGTGCGCACGCTTGAGGACCTCGTATCGGACCCGCCCGACCTGCCCGTCGCGGCCTCGCTACCCGCGATCACCCGGGCCGCCCGCCCCGGCGCCTGCGCCGTCATCACCGCTCCCCCGGGAACCGGCAAGACCACCCTGGTCCCCGCCGCCCTCGCCGCAGCACTGACCCAGCCCTACCGCGAGCGCCCGGGCCGGATCCTGGTCACCCAGCCGCGCCGCGTCGCCGTGCGCGCCGCCGCCCGCCGCATCGCACGCCTCCTCGGCGAACGGGTGGGCGGCCAAGTCGGCTACACGGTGCGCGGCGACTCCGTCGCCTCCCGCTCCACCCGCGTTGAGATGGTCACCCCTGGCGTCCTGCTGCGCAGGCTCCAACGGGACCCCGAACTGCCCGTAGTGGCCGGCGTGCTCCTCGACGAGTTCCACGAGCGGGACCTCGACACCGACCTCGCCCTCGCCTTCCTGCTGGACGCGCGCGCCGCCCTGCGCGAAGACCTTTTCATCGCCCTCACCTCCGCCACCCTGGAGGCCTCCCGCACGGCCGGCCTGCTGGAGGAGGCGACGGGCACCGCCCCCTCGCTCATCGACATCCCCGGCGCCATCCACCCCCTGGACGTGCGGTGGGCCCCTCCCCCGCGGGGGGCCGAGCCCCTCGGAGCCGTGGGCGGGCGCGTCGGCGTGCGCCGCGAGTTCCTGGCCCACGTGGCCCGCACCGTGGAGTCCGCCTACGCCGGAAGCGACGGGGACCTGCTGGTGTTCCTGCCCGGCGTGGCCGAGATCGAACGCGTCCGCTCCCTCATCAGCGCTCCGGGCGCCGACGTGCTCCCCCTCCACGGGCGCCTCAGCGCCGCCCAGCAGGACGCGGCCCTGTCCCCCGGCTCCCGGCGCCGCGTCGTGCTCTCCACGTCCATCGCCGAGTCGTCGCTGACCGTGCCGGGCGTGCGCGTCGTCGTCGACGCCTCCCTGGCCCGCGAGCCCCGCCTCGACGCGGCGCGCGGAATCTCCCAGCTGGCCACGGTCCCCGCCTCGCGGGCCCGCCTCGAACAGCGCGCGGGCCGCGCCGCCCGCCTGGGGCCCGGCACCGCCGTCCGCGTCATGGACCCCGTGGACTTCTCTCGCCGCCCCGCCCAGTCCGCGCCCGGCATCGCCACAGACGACCTCACCGGCGCGCGTTTGCAGGCCGCCGTGTGGGGCGCCCCCGACGCCACCGGCCTCGCCCTGTTGGACGCCCCTCCGGCGGGCGCGTGGAACGCCGCCGGGGCCAGGTTGCGCGCGTTGGGCGCCATCGACGAGGCGGGGGCGGCCACCCCCTTCGGCCGCGCCCTGGCTTCCCTTCCCCTCGACCCGCCGCTGGGACGCGCGCTTCTGGCGGCTTCCCCCGTTGTGGGCGCCGCCCGGGCGGCGCGTTTCACGGCCCTGCTCTCCGAGGACGTGCGGGCCGACGGCGCGGACCTGGCGCGCCTGGAGCGGTCCCTGGGGTCCCCGCCCGCCCACCTGCGCGCCACTGCCTCGCGGGTGGCGGAGCAGGAGGCGCGCCTCGTGGCCCTGGCGTCCGCGGTGG
>NZ_CP017298.1:748302-751244 GCF_001746855.1 Pauljensenia hongkongensis
AACCAGCGGCGGCGACGGGCGCGCCGCGCACGCGGGAGGACGCGCTGGCGCTCACCGTCGCCCTGGCGCGCCCCGAGTGGATCGCCCGCAAGCGCCCCGGCTCCTCCGCCTACGTGCTCGCCGGGGGCGTGGGCGCGCTCCTGCCCGCGGGCTCCCCCCTGGAGGGGCAGGAGTGGCTGGCGGTCGCGGGCATCGACCGGGCCAGCGGCGACAAGCAGGCGCGGATTCTCGCGGCCGTCCCCATCGGGCCCGACGACGCCCTTGCGGCGGGCGCGCCACTGCTGGCCACCAGCACCGAGGCCGCACTCGAATCAGGGCGCATCCGGGCGCACCGCGTGCGCCGCCTGGGCGCGATCGAACTGTCCACCCAGCCCGCCGGAGCCCTCCCCGCCGACGAGGCACTGGCCATGGTCCGCGCCTTCGCGCAGAAGAACGGACTGGGGGCCTTCGGATGGGGGCAGCGCGCCACGGCGCTGCGCGCCCGCCTGGCCGCCCTGCGCGCCGCCATCGGCGAGCCCTGGCCCGACGTGTCCGACGACGGGCTGCTGGCCGCCTCCGACGCCTGGCTGTCCCCCCACGCCCAGCGCCTCGCCTCCGGGGCGCCCCTGTCCGGCGTCGACATGGCCGAGGCGCTGCGGGCGCTGCTGCCCTGGCCCGAGGCCTCCCGCCTCGACGAACTGGCGCCGGAGAGGATCACCGCCCCGGGCGGCGCCCAGCGCGCCATCGACTGGTCCACCGGCTCCCCCGTGCTCACGCTGCGGGTGCAGCAGGCCTTCGGCTGGACCGACACCCCCGTCCTCGCCGACGGCAGGCTCCCCCTGGTCCTCCACCTCACGAGCCCCGCGGGGCGCCCCGTCGCCGTCACCTCCGACCTGGCGTCCTTCTGGGCGGGGCCCTACGCGCAAGTGCGCGCGCAAATGAGAGGGCGCTACCCCAAGCACCCGTGGCCGGAGGACCCGCTGTCCGCCCGGCCCACCGACCGGGCGAAGCCCCGCCGCCGGTGACGGCGCGCCCGCCGGGCGCCCTCAGTCCCCCAGGCTCTTCTCCACCACGGACCTGCCGTCGGGCAGGTTCTTCGACGGCATCCGGTACCCGCCCACGTCCGCTATCGACGGACGCTCCAATCCGAGGTCGCGCAACTGGCTGAGCGTCGACATGCGCACGGGGCCGAGCTCGGCGACGGGCACACCGCCCTCCATCAGAGTCACGACCTCGCCCGATGAGACACGTGCGACCACGTCCCCCATGTTCTCCCGAAAATCACCAATATCAAGAGCCCTCATAGGGCTTATCGTTGCACATTCCCCAGCCCCGGGGCCAGTGGTGCTCCAACAGGTGGAATACTCGCGCCACCAGCGGCGTTGAGACCCGGGAAACACGAAAGCAAACGACTGCAATGGAGGCGGCATGACCACTGCGCCCGCAACGGAGAACTTCGACCTGCTCGTCGTGGGAGGGGGGAAAGCCGGGAAATCCCTGGCGATGGACCGCGCCAAACGGGGATGGAAAGTGGCGATGGTCGAACGCCGCTTCGTGGGCGGCACGTGCATCAACGTCGCCTGCATCCCCACCAAGACCCTGGTGGGCTCCGCCCGCCGCCTCGCCGAGGCCCGGACGGACGCCGACTTCGGCGTCGTCGGCACCGAGGGCGCCCGGATCGACCTCGCGTCGCTGCGCGCCCACAAGGAAGGGGTCGTGGGCGCGATGGTGGCCGCCCACGAGAAGATGTTCGCCGCCCCCGGCATCGATTTCATCCGGGGGAGCGCCCGTTTTGTCGGCGAGCGCACAGTGAACATCACCACTGACGACGGCACGATTAGGACCATTAGCGCACCCCGGGTGCTCATCAACCTGGGCACGCGCCCCGCACGGCCCGCCATCCCCGGCCTGTGGGAGTCGGGCGCGTGGACCAGTGAGGACATCCTCCGCCTCGAGTCCCTGCCCCAGTCCCTGGCGATCATCGGAGCCGGGTACATCGGCGTCGAGTTCGCCTCCATGATGGCCGCCTTCGGCGTCGCCGTCACCCTGGTGTCCTCCTCGCCGCGCATCCTGCCCCGCGAGGACGCCGACGCAGCGGCCGAGCTGGAGGCCGCGCTCGAGGCGCAGGGCGTCACCATCGTGCGCGGGGCGCGCGCCGAGTCCGCCTCCCGCGACGGCTCCACGACCACTCTGGCCCTGTCCGACGGCACCACGGTCGTGGCCGAGGCCGTCCTGGCGGCGGTCGGGCGCACCCCCAACACCGACGGCATCGACCTGGAGCTGGCAGGGGTCGACGTGGACGAGCGCGGCTTCATCGCCGTCGACTCCCACCTGCGCACCACAGCCGAGGGCACGTGGGCGGCGGGCGACGCGGCGGGCACGCCCATGTTCACCCACGCCTCGTGGAGCGACTTCCGCATCATCCGCAACCAGTTGGACGGGGTGGGCCTGGACGACCCCACGACTTCCACCGCGGGCAGGAACATCCCCTACGCGGTCTTCTCCACCCCGGAGCTGGCGCGCATCGGCCTCAACGAGGCGGAGGCCGCCGCCCAGGGCCTCGACGTTCGGGTCGCGAAGATCCCGACCGCCGCGGTCCCCAGGGCGAAGACGCTGCGCTCGCCCGCCGGTTTCCTCAAAGCGGTCGTGGACGCGCGCACCCACCGGATCCTGGGGGCGACGCTCATCGGGGAGCACGCTTCGGAGACCATCACCGCCGTGCAGGTGGCGATGGCCGGGGGCCTGACCTACGAGCAGCTGCGCTTCCTGCCCATCGCCCACCCCACGATGGGCGAGGGGCTGCAGATCCTCTTCGACTCGCTGGACTGAGGCGCCCCGCTCCCGCAGGGCAGGGGCCAATGGGAAGAGCCCCGCCGGCGGCGAGCCAGCGCAGCGGACGCGCACAGGACTGCCTCAGCGCCGCACGCCGAAGCACGACGGGCGGCGCACAAGGGCGCGAGGCA
>NZ_CP017298.1:751515-757901 GCF_001746855.1 Pauljensenia hongkongensis
GGACCATTGCGGTCCAGGCCCCGCCCCTCGCATCGCACCAACAGGTGCTCCGCGTTGGTGGGTCAGCCGATCCAGCGGCCGGAGGAGTCGAAGTTCTGCCAGCGCCCGTCGACCCACTGGGTGCCGGTCACCATCTGACCGGAGGGCTTCAGGTAGTACCAGTACCCGTCCACGCCCTTCCAGCCGGTGGCCATGGTGCCGTCCTCGTTCAGGTAGTACCAGCTGCCGTTGGAGGCCTGCCAGCCCGTGGTCATCGCACCGGAGGCGTCGAAGAGGTACCAGTTGCCGTCGATCGACTTCCAGCCGGTCGTCATGACGCCGGTGGCCTCCAGGTAGTACAGGCTGTCGCCGACCTTGGTCCAGCCGATCTGCATCTGCCCGGTCGACGGATCCAGGTAGTACCACAGGCTGTTGACCCTGGTCCAACCCGAGGCGCGGCCGTTGGCGCCGTAGTAGTACCAGTTGCCGTCGACTTTGTCCCAGCCGTAGGCCAAGTAGCCGTCGGCGTCGAAGCGGTAGGCGACGCCATCGATCTCAACGACCTCGGAGGAGGGGTGGGTGCCGTCGGAGTACTGGTAGGACCAGCCCTTCCCGGAGTTGATCCAGCGCCCTGTCTTCACCGCGGTGGCGAAGAAGCCGACGGTCTGGGTGACGTCGTCGTCAGCCGCGGCGTCGTTGTTGACGCCCTTGGCGGTGACGGTCGCGTTGACCGGGGTGGCGTCGGACCCGCTCAGGTGCAGGTTCGCCAGGTCGATCAGGCCGGACTCGACGACGACCGAGTCGGCGCCCTCATCGACCGTCTTGGAGACGGTGGCCAGTCCGGCCACGTCCAGGCTCGCCGAGGTCACGGACCCGGTGACGGTCGCGCGGACGTAGACGGTGCCGGACAGGGTCGCGCCCTCCAGGGGCTGCCAGGTCTCGTTGTCGGTGGAGTACTCGACGGCCGAGACGACGGGCTTCTCCTGGTCGCGGGTGACCGCGGCCAGCGCGTTGACCAGGCCGGCGCCACGGTACTCCTTGCCGTCAGCGGGGACCGTGAGGCGGTCGAAGGAGTAGCCGGCCTGCTGCTTGAGCAGGGCAACCAGCTGGTCGGCGGTGTAACCGGGGTGGATCTCCTTGAGGAGGGCGACGACGCCCGCGGCGTGCGGGGAGGCCATCGAGGTGCCGGACAGGTAGGCGTAGCCGGACTCGCGGATCCTGGTCGGGACGGTGGACCACACGCGCACACCCGGTGCGGCGACGTCAACGGACTTGACGCCGTAGTTCGAGAAGTACGCGCGGTCCAGGACGCCCGTGGACGCGTCCTGGCCGTCGGGCAGGACCAGCGCGGACACGGAGATCACGTCGTCGTTGAGCATCGCGGGGGCGTCGACGCCGCCGGTGACGTCACGGGAGAAGGCAGCGCCCTCGACGTCGTTGGGCGAGCTGGTATCGACCGTCGGGTTGTCGTGGTCGTCGTTGGAGTTGCCCTCGGCGGCCACGTTGACGACGCCCTTCTGGTGGGCGTAGTGGACGGCGCGGCTAGCGGCCTCCAGGCCAGCGGCCTGCGTCGGGTCGTTGGGCAGCCAGAACGCCCAGGGATCCATGTAGTAACTCGAGTTGGTCACATCGACCCCGTGATCGGCCGCCCACGTGAAGGCGCAGGTGACGTACTCGGGGTAGAAGCTGCCGTTCGCGTTCGAGGTCTTGATCGCGACCAGGGTCGCCTCGGGGGCGACGCCGTCAACGCCGATCCCGTTGTGGGCAGCGGCGATCGTTCCGGCCACGTGCGTGCCGTGGTAGTGGTCGTCCTTCCAGGCCGAGTAGTCCTGGTCGGCGATCCCGTTGGAGGCGCAGCCGACGGAGCGGGTGCGGTCCACCTGGTCCTTGAGGTCCGGGTGGTCGGCGTCAATGCCGGTGTCCAGGACGCCCACGGTCACCTTCGCACGGGGGACGTCGACCTGCTGGGCCTGGACCGAGCCGACGGCGTACAGGCCCCACGCGTTCGCGTCGCCCTCGTCGGGCGTGAAGTCGGCGTCGCCCTCGGGGGCGAAGTCATTGAGCTGGGAGTTGGGCGACAGGCTGTCGTCGTGGTTGGCCACGGCCTCGGCGACCGCCTGGTTCTCGCCGGGGGTGCCCTGGTTCTGATCCACCTTGACCTCGGCGCCGCTCACCGTGGCGTAGCGCGTGGGGCCGATGGAGTCGTAGGAGATCCCGGCGGCGACCAGGGCAGCTCCGAGATCGGGCGCGAAGGCGGCCTTCACCGACTGCACGAAGAAGGAGTTGAAAACCGGGTACTGGGCGAGGACCACTCCGCCCACGTCACCGGCTTTCGAAACAGCCGTTGCGAAATCCGATTCGGAAGCGCCAACGGGCAGGTTCACGGCATAATTCATGACCTCGTCGCGCTCCCGCGCGGCTGAGGTAATTCCTGGAGTGCCCTCCGCGTGCGCGGTGGGACTGCTCACGGCGACAACGGACAATGCTGTGGCCAGCGTTACTGCGGCGGACAGCATGACCCTTACGGGCGTGCGCGACATCGTGTCCTCGATTCATTCGACGGATGGGACGGTCCCCCGAGCGGCGGAAAAGCCCCTCCACTCAGGATCCCGTCCTTTTATAATGTCGGGGATAACCGGTAAAAGTCCAGCAATATCCACATTTTAAGAACTGTTTACCATGTGCGAACGCCGGGTCCGGGACTATCCACAACCCGCCCACTCCCTTGCCACCACTGCGTTCGACGCACTATCGGGGAAGCGGTGGCAGTGGAGCGGGAGACATATCACTCCCGTATTCCCGTCGGGATCAGACAAAGCACTGACCACCTGTACCACATCCGCCACAAGAAGCAGCGCGCCACCGCGTTCTGAGCGCCGCCGACCGACCAACGCGCGCACGGCCCTCCGGCCTCCGCCCCCGTCGGCAGCAGCCAGAGGACCGAGCCCCGCCACGGCGGCCAGAGACGACCCCGCCGACAGCGCCCGGCCAACGGGCGGGACAGGGCAGTGCCCCGGCCAGCGGCGGCCGCGCCCCGCAGGCGGACGGGGCGGAGGCGGTGCCCCGGTCAGCCCTCCAGGCCCGCGTCCAGGGCGAGCAAGTGGTCCAGGCCCTGCGGCCGGACCAGCCAGTGGGGCTCCCCCGCACCGACGCCGACGACACCGGGTTTGGTGAGCATGTTGTAGTTCGACGCCATCGAATAGCCGTAGGCGCCGGTGGCCGGGACCGCGATCACGTCCCCGGCCCCCACGTCGGCGGGCAGATCCACGTCGCGCACCACGATGTCGCCGCTCTCGCAGTGCTTGCCCACGACCCTGCACCGGGCCAGCCCCTCGGCGCCCTCCCTGCCGGCCAGGGCCGCCGTGTACGACGCGCCGTACAGGGCCGGGCGGATATTGTCCGACATCCCCCCGTCGACGGCGACGTAACGGCGCACGCCGCCACCCGGCAGGGACACGTCCTTCACGACGCCCACCGTGTACAGGGTCAGCGCGGCCGGGCCCACCACGGATCTGCCGGGCTCGGTGCTCACGTGGGGGACTGGCAGGCGCAGCGACTCGCAGCGCTCGCGCACCACCCCCGCCAGGGCGCGCGCCACAGCGGCGGGCGAGTCGGGCACGGGGTCCTGGCCCGTGTAGGCGATGCCCACGCCCCCACCCAAGTCGATGGCCCCCGTCTCCACGCCCAGCTCGTCGCGGATGCGCGCCGCGAAGTCCACGACGACGCGCGCGGCCTCCTCGAAGGCCGCTGTGCCGAAGATCTGCGACCCGATGTGGGAGTGGAGGCCCAGGAACCGCAGGTGGGGGGCCTCGCGGATCCTCCGCACGACGTCCAGGGCCTGCCCGTCGGCCACGGACACCCCGAACTTCTGGTCCTCGTGGGCGGTGGCGATGTACTCGTTGCCGCCCGCGTGGACGCCCGACTTCAAGCGCACCATGACGGGGGCCTCCACCCCCAGCCGTGCGGCGATGCGCTCGACGGCGCCCACCTCGTGGGCCGAGTCGATGAAGATCCTGTGGATGCCGGCCTGGAGGGCCAGCTCGATCTCGGCGTCGCCCTTGTTGTTGCCGTGCAGACCGATCCTGCCCGGGTCCACCCCGGCGCGCAGCGCCAGCGTGAGCTCGCCCAGGGACGCGGTGTCGATCCCCATCCCCTCGGCGGCCACCAGGCGCGCCACTTCGGCGCTGAGGAACGCCTTGCTCGCGTAGAAGGCGTCGCCCCCGGCCATCCCGTAGCCGTCCCAGAACTCCTCGGCCATCGCCGACACCCACACGCGGGCGCGCGCGGCCAGGTCGGCCAGGTCCACGACGAAGAGCGGGGTCCCCAGCCGGCCGGCCAGGTCCGCCATTTCCACGCCGCCGACCTCGAGGGCGCCGTCCGGGCGGCGCTCCGCGCTCCACGGCCACAGGTCCGGGCGCTCGGCGGGCCCGGGGCACACCAGCGAGCCGACTGGCAGGGCGTCCGCCCCATTGGAGCCCGGCATGGTCACATCCTCTCCGGGGCGGCGACGCCCAGCAGCCCGAGTCCGGTGCGCAGCACCTGCGAGACCGCGTCGTTGAGCCACAGGCGCGCGACGTGCCCCGCCTCGACGGGGTCGTCACCGCGCGGGGTGACCCGGCACTGCCCGTACCACGCGTGGTAGGTGCCCGCCAGCGCCTCCAGGTAGCGCGCGACGCGGTGCGGCTCGCGCAGCTGCGCCGCCTGGGCGATCTGCGCGGGGAACTGGGCGAGGGCCCCCAGCAGCTCCGCGTCCGCAGCGGTGTCCAGGGCGGCCGGGTCGAAGCCCGCGTCCCGCCCGACCCCGTGGTCCGCCGCGTTGCGCGCGACGTTGCGGGTGCGGGCGTGGGCGTACTGCACGTAGTACACGGGGTTGTCGTTCGTGTGCTGGGTGAGCAGGTCCAGGTCGATGTCCAGGTTGGAGTCCATCGACACGCGCACCAGCGCGTAGCGCGCCGCGTCGACGCCGACGGCGTCGACCAGGTCGTCCAGGGTCACGATGGTGCCCGCGCGCTTCGACATGCGCACGGGGGCGCCGTCCTTCACCAGGTTCACCATCTGGCCGATGAGGATCTGCATGTTCACGCCGGGTTCGTCGCCGAAGGCCGCGCACATCGCCATCATGCGGCCGATGTAGCCGTGGTGGTCGGCCCCCAGCAGGTAGACTGCGGCGTCGGCCCCGCGGCGGCGCTTGTCCAGGTAGTAGGCGACGTCCGCCGCGAAGTAGGCGGCCTGGCCGTCGGACTTGATGAGCACGCGGTCCTTGTCGTCGCCGTACGAGGTCGTGCGCAGCCACACGGCGCCGTCGCGGTCGAAGACCTCGCCGCGCCCGCGCAGGGTCTCGATGGCGGCGGACACCGCCCCCGAGTCGTGCAGGGAGTCCTCGTGGAAGAACACGTCGAACTCGGAGCGGAAAGCGCTCAGGCGCGCCTTGATCTCCGCGAACATCAGCTCCACCCCGCGGGCGCGGAAGGCCTCGACGGCCTCCTCCTCGGGCAGGCCCACGGGGTCGGGCAGCCCGGCGGCGCGCGCGTCGGCGCGCACCCTGTCGGCGATGTCGGCGATGTACTGGCCGCCGTAGCCGTCCTCGGGCGCCTCGCGGCCCAGGGCGCGCGCGTACAGGGAGCGGGCGAAGCGGTCGATCTGCGAGCCGTGGTCGTTGAAGTAGTACTCCCGCGTCACGCGCGCGCCCGAGGCGGTCATCAGGCGGGCCAGCGAGTCGCCGACCGCCGCCCAGCGGGCGCCGCCCAGGTGGACAGGGCCCGTGGGGTTCGCCGACACGTACTCCAGGTTGATGTCCTGGCCCGCTAACGAGGCGTTCGTGCCGTAGGAGTCCCCCGCCTCGACGATCGTGGCGGCCAGCTGCCCGGCCGAGGAGGCGGCGAGGCGGATGTTGATGAACCCGGGCCCGGCGACCTCCACCGACTCCACGCCCTCCGCGTCGGCCAGGGCGTCGGCGATGAGGGCCGCGAGGTCGCGCGGGGCGGTGCCCGCCCGCTTGGCCAGCTGCATGGCCGCGTTGGTCGACCAGTCGCCGTTGTCGCGGTTGCGGGGGCGCTCGACCCGCACGGGGTCGGGGATGTCGGAGGGGCCGAGGGCGACGCGCCCGTCGGCGGCCGCGTCGAGCAGGACGGCGCGGATCAGTGAGGCTAGTTCTTCAGGAGTCACCCCCCAAGCCTACGGGCAACGGGCGGGGCGGGCGAACCGCCGAGCCCCTCTCTCCATCCCGGTGCCGCGCACAAGGGACGGGATTACGCAACACGCGATCGCGCTGGGCGGCTTGATCCCGCCGTTGTGCACAACTCGTGTTCCGTGATCCAACGCCCTTGTGCGCGCACCCGGGCGCATGCGGGCGCGGGGCCGGGCGGGGCGCACCGGGGCGCGGGCGCGGGCTGTCCGCTCCAATGGGC
>NZ_CP017298.1:757951-762049 GCF_001746855.1 Pauljensenia hongkongensis
CCGGGCAGTGCGCGCGGCCGGGGCGCGCTCGGGCACGGGCGCAGTCGGAGCGGCGCCCGGGGCGCGGTATGATCGCAATGAGTCGAAGTGAGGGGGACTCCCATGGCCGCGCCCCAGGACCCGCGCCACAAGCACGCGATCATCCCACTGCTGGGACCCGCTTTCGTGGCGGCCGTCGCCTACGTCGACCCCGGCAACGTCGCGGCCAACATCACCGCCGGCGCCCGCTACGGGTACCTGCTCGTGTGGGTGCTGGTCGCCTCGAACCTGGCCGCCATGGTCGTCCAGTACCTGTCGGCCAAACTGGGGCTCGTCACCGGCGAGTCCCTGCCCTCCCTGCTGGGCGGCAGGCTCCCCACCGCGGGGCGCATCGCCTTCTGGGCGCAAGCCGAGATCGTCGCCGCCGCCACCGACCTGGCCGAGGTGATAGGCGGGGCGCTCGCCCTCCACCTGCTCTTCGGCGTCCCCCTGGTGTGGGGCGGCGTCATCATCGGCGCGGTGTCGATGGCGCTGCTGCTCATCCAGGGCGGCGGGCGCCAGCGCAGCTTCGAGAACGCCATCATCGCCCTCCTGGTCGTCATCACCCTGGGGTTCCTGGCGGGCCTGGTCGCCTCCCCTCCCGACTGGGGCAGTGTCGCCTGGGGCATGGTCCCCCGCTTCCAGGGCGCCGACTCCGTGCTGATCGCCGCCTCGATGCTGGGGGCCACCATCATGCCGCACGCCGTCTACCTGCACTCCTCGCTGGTGAACGACCACGAGGGCGGCACCATCCCCACCGCCGACGAGCACCACAGCGAAGGGCACCTCAAGCGCCTGCTGCGCGCCACCCGGATCGACATCTACTGGGCGCTGGGCGTGGCGGGCGTGGTCAACACGGGCCTGCTCCTCCTGGCGGCCTCGGCCCTGCAGGGCCAGCAGGGCACCGACACCATCGAGGGCGCGCACGCGGCGATCGCCTCGGCCCTGGGGCCCACCGTGGGCACCGTCTTCGCCGTGGGCCTGCTGGCCTCCGGGCTCGCCTCCACGTCAGTGGGCGCCTACGCGGGCTCCGAGATCATGAACGGCCTCCTCCACATCCGCGTGCCCCTGTGGGCGAGGCGCCTCGTCTCCCTGGTGCCCGCCCTGGCCATCCTGGCGGCGGGCGCCGAGCCGACGTGGGCCCTGGTCGTGTCGCAGGTCGCCCTGTCCTTCGGCATCCCCTTCGCGATCATCCCCCTTGTCTCGCTGACCCGCGACCGCCGCGTCATGGGCGAGCACGCCAACTCCCCGGTGCTCGCTGCGGCCGGAGCCCTCATCGCCGCAGCGATCGTCGTCCTGAACCTGCTGCTCATCTACCTGACGGCGACAGGCCAGGGCTGACCCGGGCGCCCCGCGCACCCACCCGGCATCGGGACGCCCATCGGGGCGAACCGGCTCGTGGCATCTCGGGTGCGGGCTGGTCCGAAATGCGTCTGAGTTTCGTCGTTCTCGGAGGGCTCCGCGCGGGGTTGGTCCGAAATGCGTCTGAGTTCGACGGTTTTGGCCGGATCTGGGTGAATCCGGGCAGACTCAGACGCATTTTGGACCACATGCCCCCCAAGCCCGTTTCCCAGCCCGAGACTCAGACGGATTTCGGACCACCGGCCCACTCGCGCCACCGGGCAACTCGCGCCACCGGGCCGCCGACCACAGGACCACCGCGCGACTGGGGCTCCATCAGCGCGCACCACCACCGGATCAGTAGAAGTCCCGCGCCTGCACTACCCCCGCGAACAACGTCGCACCCTCATACATCTAGAGCGCGAAGAACTGCGTCGGACAATATAAAACCGCACTGGTCAGAGGAATCCAGCCCTTGCGCGCATAACTCGGGCGGAGCGGGCGCCGGAGCAGAGGACTTGGCCAACGATCCACCCGTCTGCGCCCCGAGCAGCAGACTCCCGGGGCGCTGCCCACGGCCAACGGGCGGCGACCGCGCGAATCCTGCGGATCCACCGCGCAGCGCGGCCCCCTCCCACCGCTTCCGGCGGGAGGGGGCCGCGCCCCCGCTCACGCGCGGTGCGACGCCTCGTACTCGGACATGAGGTCGATGCGCCGCTGGTGGCGCGCGTCCCCGGAGAACGGGGTCTCCAAGAAGGCGTCCACCAGCGCCAGGGCCTCCTCGGCGGTGTGCTGGCGCGCGCCCACCGCTATGACGTTCGCGTCGTTGTGCTCGCGGGCCAGGCGGGCCGTCGCGTCGTTCCAGACGAGGGCCGCGCGCACCCCGGCGACGCGGTTCGCCGCCATCTGCTCGCCGTTGCCGGAACCGCCGATGACGACGCCCAGGGAACCGGGCTCGGCGACGACCGCCTCGGCGGCCTCGATGCAGAAGGGCGGGTAGTCGTCCAGGGGCTCGTAGGACAGGGCCCCGTGGTCGACGACGTCGTGGCCCGCCCCGCGCAGGTGGGCCACGACCTTTTCCTTCAGTTCGTATCCGGCGTGGTCGGTGCCGATGTGGACTCGCATATGACACTTCCTCGGGTGATGTGACGATGACACGCGCAAGTATGTCACACATCACCCATGCGCACCCGCCCGCGAAGGCTGGTACACTGTTGCGCGCCGCCCCGATAGCTCAGTGGATAGAGCGTTCGCCTCCGGAGCGAAAGGCCGCAGGTTCGAATCCTGTTCGGGGCACTCTCAGCGCCCGCCGCCCTGCCCGTCCGGATCCGGGTAGAAGATGTCCTCGATACACTTGCCGAAGACGGAGGCGATCTTGAAGGCGAGCCCCAGGGACGGGTCGTACTTCCCGTTCTCGATGGCGATGACCGTCTGGCGGGAGACCCCCAGGGAAGCCCCGAACTCCGCCTGGGTCCAGCGCTGCTCCGAGCGCAGCTCCTTCACGTTGTTCCTCATCAGCGGTACCTCCGTTGCAGAACGGCCATGCACAGGCCCCACGCTGACATGAGGACGACGAACGCGGCGATGAACGGGACGCGGACCGCGCCGACGAGGTCCAGAATGCCGGCCGTCGCCAGGAGCGGCGCCGAGACCGTGAACGCCAGTCCCGCGGATTCGATGAGGAGTTTGCGGGGGAACTCGTCGGCCTCGGCCCAGTAGGCGCACACCGCCCAGACGATGATGCCGATGGCGGGGACGACGAGCAGGATGGACCAGGGTTTCGCGGGTTCGGGCAGCACTCCTGCGAGTGCCAGCGCGGCGGCGAGCAGCGCCACGTAGACGGCCATGCCCACTCCGAAGCGGATCAGATAACGGCGCTGTGCGGGTTCCATGTCTTTAGTGTCCCTCATTTCTTCGTATACGCGGATTGCGGTTGCGGACGCGGCGCGGAGGACCGGGCGCCTTCGGCTCCCAGTCCCTCGCGGTCGATGACGGTCACAGTGCCATCATGAGGATCGGCAGGCCCAGGAAGAGCAGGTCGAGCATCCAGTGGGCGATGACCGTGGGCATCGTGCGCTTCCAGGCCATCATGAGGGCCCCGAAGAAGAGTCCCGCGATGAGGGTCGTGACCAGCTTGGCGACGGCCGCCTCGGGCGATGAGAGCGCGAACCC
This sequence comes from Pauljensenia hongkongensis, assembly GCF_001746855.1. Taxonomy (GTDB): domain Bacteria; phylum Actinomycetota; class Actinomycetes; order Actinomycetales; family Actinomycetaceae; genus Pauljensenia; species Pauljensenia hongkongensis. The sequence continues at coordinate 761,483 of NZ_CP017298.1, forward strand.
GAGGTGCTGCAGGGAGAAGGCGAGGGCCGGGACCACCAGCGCCATCCCGGCGCCGAAGCGGACTCCGATCCGGGGCTGCAGGTATCCGCGGTAGAGGCCCTCCTCGGCCAGCGCGATGGTCAACGGCATGACGGCGAAGCACAGCAGGCCCGCCCACATCGGCAGGCGCGCGCTCATGGCGCCCATCGGCGGCGCCCCGTGGTAGGCGATCAGGTTCCCGATGAAGGAGGCGACGAACCAGACGACCACCGTGCCGATGAAGGCGAGGAGCCCCCACCCGATGTCCCTGAGCAGGAACGGGCGGTACAGGTCGGCCAGCGACCGGCCCTCCCTGCGCATGAGGAGGGCGAGCATGGCCAGGGTGAGGACGTCGATGAGGACGGTCGCGGGGCTGATCCAGATGAGGGAGCCGCTGGCGGCCAGGGCGGCGCCTGCGAGCAGGATCGCTCCGCCGCGCGCGAGGGCCGCGAGCGCGAGCCTGCCCAGCGGGACCGTGGGAGCCGGGGCGGTGGTGGGAACGGCAGGGGCCGGGGAGGCCCACTGCGCGCCGGCCGTGGCGCCAGCGAC
>NZ_CP017298.1:762099-769161 GCF_001746855.1 Pauljensenia hongkongensis
TGCGCGGCGGCCGTGGCGTCCGGGGCGGCGCTGTCGGCAGTCGGCGCGGCCGCGCGGGCGCCGTAAGCGCCGCGAAGCGCAGCAGACGGGGCGGGGGCCGCCCCATCGCGGCGATTGGTCCGCGAGACGGGGGCGGGGGTCGTAGGAACGGTGGGAACTGGGGCTGTGCGTGTTGTGCTCATGACCTGAAATGTACAGCACCCTTTACATCAATGTCAAGTGCGCTTGACACAAAATGTCAATGTTCCTTGACTTGATGCGCGAAAGTCGTCGTCATCCACCCCACATTCGCGTCCACGGAATGCGCACCCGGACGACGCCGGGACCCGCCTCCCGTAGAGTGGGGGAACCCATCTGACCTCGAACAAGGAACTCGCATGACCTACCAGTGGTGGTCCCTGCTCCCCTTCGTGGCTATGCTCGGCTGCATCGCGCTCCTGCCGATCATCCCCGCCACGGCGCACTGGTGGGAGCGGGCCTCGAGCCAACTCATCATCGCCCTCGCCCTCGGAGCGCCCACCACCGTGTGGATGTTCCTGGGCGCGGGCTCCTCCCCCCTCATCGCCACCGGAGTCGAGTACGCGCAGTTCATCGTCCTGCTCTTCGCGCTCTTCACCGTCTCGGGGGGCATCCACCTGGACGGCGACATCAAAGCGACGCCCCGCAACAACACGGCCTTCCTGGCGGTCGGCGGCGTCCTCGCCTCGTTCGTGGGCACCACCGGCGCCGCGATGCTGCTGATCCGGCCCCTGCTGGCGACGAACAAGGAGCGCGTCCACCGGGTCCACACCGTGCTCTTCACGATCTTCGTCGTCGCCAACTGCGGCGGGCTGCTCACCCCCCTGGGCGACCCGCCCCTCTTCCTCGGCTACCTGCACGGCGTCCCCTTCACGTGGACGCTCGGCCTGTGGAAGGAATGGTTCTTCGTCCTCGCGCTCCTGCTGCTCACCTACTACTCGATCGACCGGATCCGGTACGCCTCCGAGGACACCAGCGCCATCGAGTCCGACGACCGGGACATCAAGCCCCTGCGGTTGCGCGGCGGGCTCAACCTGCTGCTCTTCGCGGTCATCATCGCCGCCGTCGCCTTCATCCCCTCATGGGACGGCGAGGCGCTGGCCGAGGGGCACGTGGGCGCCTGGACAGAGCTGGTGCCGTGGCGCGAGATCGTCATGATCGGCGCGGCGGCGGCGTCCTACTTCCTGTCCGACCGCGAGGTCCGCTTCACGTCCAACGCCTTCACGTGGGGGCCGATCAGCGAAGTGGCGATCCTCTTCATCGGCATCTTCGCGACGATGGCCCCCGCGCTGCGCTTCCTGGAGCAGATCGCCCCGTCGCTCCCGCTCACGCGGATGACGTTCTTCCTCTTCACCGGAGGCCTGTCGTCCGTGCTCGACAACGCGCCCACGTACATGACCTTCTTCGAGATGGCCAAAGCCCTCGGCGGCGACGGCACCCTCATCGCGGGCGTGCCCGAGTACTACCTCGTCCCCATCTCGCTGGGGTCCGTGTTCTGCGGCGCGATCACCTACATCGGCAACGGCCCGAACTTCATGGTGAAGTCCGTCGCCGAGGCCGACGGCGTGGCGATGCCGAGCTTCGGGGGCTACATCACCCACGCCTTCACGCTGCTGGTCCCCGTCCTGGCCGCGATGGCCCTGGTCTTCGTCGGGACCTCCTGGGTGGAACGGGGCGTCGGCATCGCCCTGGCCGCCGGCCTGGCGTTCAACTCGCTGTGGCGCATCCGCCGCGCAGGCAAGGTCGAGGGGGCCGCGGACTTCTCCGGCGAGCGCTGACACCCGCCGGGGGGCGCCTGGGCCCGGGCGACCGGGGCGAACGAGGCCGGACCAGCAGGTCCGGGGCGAGGCCACTGACCCGCGCCCACACTTCCCCCACCAATCGCGGCCTCGGAACGAGGCGGCAGCGCTGCGAGAGCAGACTCCTGGCGCACGGGCCGCCGCGAAGCGCTCCGAGGCGCGACCGCAGCATTGGGGCAGGGAACCACCCATTGGGGTAGGCAATTTGCCTACCCCAATGACCCGTTACCTACCCCAATGGCCACCCGCACCCCACCACGGCCCCACAAACGCCTACCCCAATGACCCATTGCCTACCCCAATGACCGCCCGCACCCGGCCCACAGGCGCCGCGCCCCGTTGAGAGCGCCGCATCATTGCGGAACAGCCCGACCACTGCCCGCTCCACACCGCGCGCGAGGAGCCCCGCCTCGCACGCCAGAACCGCCCGGCCCGGCGTCCCCTCGAAGACGAGGGGCGCCCGGGCCCACTCACGCGGGAGCCTGGGGCTCCTCCCACAGCCCGCGCGAATCCAGGAGGTCGCGCACCATCGTGGGCCTCTCGGTGACGATGCCGTCGATGCCGCAGTCCAGCAGTTCCAGGACCTCTTCGGCGGTGTCGATCGTCCACACGTGCACGGCGAGCCCCAGGGTGTGCGCGGCGGCCACGAAACGCCGGTCGACGACGCGCAGGGGTCCGAGCCCCGCGGGCACCTGGGCGGCGACGACGCCCTGGGAGGGGCCGGGAACGCACCACCGCGACGGGTCGGTGGCGGTCTTAGCCGCTCCCACGAGGCGCACCACCGCCTCGGTGCCAAGGGAGGTGGGGATGGACCCGCGGGTGCGCACGGCGCGCAGGCGCGACTCCTTGAAGGAGGCGACCAGGGTGCGCGAGGCCGCCCGGTGCTCCTCGATGACCTCGATGAGGGGCTCGACGACGCCGGGCACTTTGGCGTCGATATTGAAGTACATGTCGGGGAAGGCCTCGAGGACCTCGGCCAGCAGCGGCATCTTCTCCCCCGGGGCCTCGCGGTGGCGCAGCCGGGAGATCTCCCTCCAGTCCAGCTGGGCGATCAGCCCAGTCCCGTCGAAGCAGCGGTCCACGGCGTCGTCATGGGAGAGGACGACCCTGCCGTCGGCGGTGAGGTGGGCGTCGGTCTCGATGTGGCGCACCCCCAGGGAACGGGCGTGCTCGAAGGCGGCCATCGTGTTCTCGGGGGCCTCGGCTCCCCCTCCCCGGTGGGCGAGGACGATCGGGCCGCGGCGGGACACGACGGGAATCATTGGCAGGCCTCCTGACCGGGATAAATGGCTCGCACCCCGGCCATCCAGGCCTCGGGGTCAACGGGTTCGTCCTTCTCATTATGAATCTCGAAATGGAGGTGGGGGCCCGTTGACCACCCATTGTTACCCACGGCACCTATGGTCTGCCCGGCTGTGACCTGGTCGCCCACCTTCACGGTGATCCGGTTCATGTACTGGTGCAGGTACGCGGAGTAGAAGACCGTGCCGTCCTTGCGCTGGTGGCGGATCTGGACGTAGGCGCCCGACCGGGAGTTCTCGGCGACCTCCGTGACCGTCCCCTGGTAGACCGCGACGACCGGGGTGTCCAGGGGCGCCGCCATGTCGATGCCCTCGTGCTGCAGCAGTTGGCCCGACACCGGGGAGACGCGCATCATGAAGGGCGACGTGATCGTGAAGGACCCCTCGGCGAGCGGCCAGTAGACGGTGTCGGTGGTGATGTTGACGCTCCGGGTCCCGTCGGCGCCCGCGCTCGAGGCGCAGCCCACCATGGAGACGGGGGCGCGCACCCGCGCCCGCGACGCCGCGGTGAGGGAGCCCTCGAGCATCGAGGCCCTGGGCAGCACCTGCCCCGCGGCCCAGCTCTGGCGGTCGGGCGGGGCGCCCATGGCCATGGCGGGCATCGTGAGCGCCGTCGCCGATCCGATGCGCCCCGTCATCGGGACTGCGATGGTGGCCCCGGCCAGGCCGACGATCAGGGTGGCGCGTGCGATGTGCCCGAAGAACCCCACTGTCCTGCGGGGTCTGCCCGGCCCCGGCTGGGACTCGGCGACGTGCCCCCCTCTGGGCCTGCCCCCGCTGCGCGGGGTGGAAGCCTCGCGATGCCGCTGGGCGCGTTTGGGCAGTGGGCATTGCAACTCGGTTCCGCTCACCCGGGTCCCCCGTTCGCTGTCGGTCGGCCAGTCCGCTTACTCATAATCTACCTCCAGGTGAGCGCGGGCGCGCAAGCCCGTGGGGCCGTGAGGTTGCACCCACATCCCGGGGCCCACCGGACCGGTCCCCTCACGTCGCCGGGCCCTCCGCGAAGCCCTGCCCCGTTCCCGACCGGATCCCTGCTCCCGGGCCTCACCGCTGCAGGGAGTCGCGCACCTCGCCGACCAGCTGCTCGAGGATGTCCTCCAGGAAGAGCACCCCCGCCGCCTCCCCCTCCGATTCGACGAGGGCGCAGTGGACGCCCGTGCGCTGCATGCGGCGCAGCGCGTCCTCGACCTCGTCGGACGCGCCGACGGTCTCCAGGCGGCGGATCCGCCACGGGGTGATGGGCTCGTCGCGCTGGGCGCCCTCGGCGTAGAGCACGTCCTTGAGGTGGACGTACCCGCTGATCGCCCCTCCCCCGTCGAGGATCGGGAAACGGGAGTACCCGGTGCGGGCGACCTGCTCCTCGACGTCGGCGGGGGTCGCCGAGGCGGGCAGGACCACCAGGCCGTCGAGGGGCACCATCGTCGAGCCCGCCGTCTCCTCGGAGAACTCCAGCGCCCCGGACAGCAGGCCGAGCTCGTCGTCGAGGACCCCCTCGGCCTGGGAGGTCTCGACGATGGTGGCGACCTCCTCCACTGTGAACGTCGAGGCGATCTCGGCGCGCGGCTCGTACCCGGCCAGGCGGACGAACCAGTTCGCGAAGGCGTCCATCGCCGTGATGACGGGGCGGATGACGCGCCCGATCCCCACCAGGACGGGGGCCAGGACCAGCAGCATGCGCACGGAGGAGGCCAGGGAGATGTTCTTGGGGACCATCTCCCCGAACACCACGTGGGCGAAGAGGACGACCGCCAGGGCGGCGGCGAAGCCGACGACGTGGGCCGAGGCGCCGGGCAGCCCCGCCCGGGCCAGCGGCGCCTCGACCAGGTGCGCGATGGCGGGCTCGGCGACGACGCCGAGGGTCGTGGAGGCCACGGTGACGCCCAGCTGGCAGATGGCGAGCATGAGGGACACGTGCCGCAGGGCGTGCAGGGCGTGGCGGCTGCCCGGCCTGCCCTGCTCGGCCAGGGGCTCGATCTGGGAGCGCCTCGTCGAGGTCACGGCGAACTCGCCGGCCACGAAGAAGGCGTTGACGCCCAGCAGGAGGACGGTGACGGCGATGCCCAGTCCCGCGCTCATCCGGCCTCCTCCGGCTCCGGCGGCGGGGTGAGGGCGATCTGCGTGACGCGCCTGCCCTGCATCTGCGCGACCTCCAGGCCGACGCCGTCGACTTGGAGCCTCTGGCCGACGGCGGGGATGTCGCCCAGCTCGTTCATGATGAGGCCGCCGAGGGTGTCGTAGGGGCCGTCGTCGGGCAGGACGATCCCCGTGCGGGCCTTGAGCTCGTCAGGCCGCAGCGTCCCGGGGACCAGCAGGGTGCCGTCGGGGCGCGGGCGGATCCCGAGGCGGCGCTGGTCGTGCTCGTCGGAGACCTCGCCGACGATCTCCTCGATGACGTCCTCCAGGGTGACGATGCCGGAGACGCCTCCGTACTCGTCGACGACGACCGCCATCTGCAGGCCCTCGTCGCGCAGCTGCACCATGAGCGGTCCGATCGGCGCGGTCTCGGGCACCGAGGGCGCGGGGGCGAGCAAGGACGAGGAGACGACGGGCACCTCGGCGCGGCGCTCGTGGGGGACGGCGACGGCGCGCCTGAGTGACACGAGGCCGACGACGTCGTCGGAGTCCTCGCCGATGACGGGGAAGCGCGAGTGGCCGGTGCTGGCCGCCAGGGCGATGACGTCGGCGGCGCTGGCGCCCTCCGGGAGGGTGCGCACGCGCCCGCGGTCGGTCATGACGTCGGCGGCGCACAGGCGGGACATGCGGATCGAGTTGGTGAACAGGGAGGCGGTGGACGTGTCGAAAGTGCCCTCCTCGGCGCTGTGCTCGACGAGGGCGGCCAGCTCCCCGGCGGAGCGCGCCGACGATATCTCCTCGCGGGGCTCGATCCCCATGCGCCTGAGCACCCAGTTGGCGGTGCCGCCCAGAACCCAGATGACGGGGGCGAACACGGTGGTGAACGCCATCTGGAAGGGGACCACCGCGCGCGCCGTGTCCATGGGGTGGGCGAGCGCGAGGTTCTTGGGGACCAGCTCCCCGAAGAGCATGGAGAAGACGTTGATGAACGCGGCCGCCGCGAAGGCCGCGATGCCCGTCGCCAGGCCCCAGGCCACTCCCGCCGATCCCAGCGCCGACTCCAGCAGCGAGGCTATGGTGGACTGGGTCGTGTAGCCCAGCAGGATCGTCGTCAGCGTGATGCCCACCTGCGCGCCGGACAGCTGGGTCGACAGCGTCTTCGTGGCGCGCAGGACGCGGGCGGCGCCGCGCTGCCCTTCCTCGGCGCGCTTCTCGACGACGGCCTGGTCGATGGCGACCAGGGAGAACTCCGCTGAGACGAAGACGAACGTCCCGGCGGTGAGGACGAGCCCCAGGACCAGCATCAGCGCGGTCGCCACTGCTGCCCCCCGCCGACGCCCTCGGTGCGCTGCGCGCGCCGGGCGCGCGGAGGCGGGGACGAATACCCTGGTGTGCCACTGTCCATGATGGGCACCAGTCTAACGAGCCGATCCGGCCCCCTGCGCCCTGTGCCCGCGCCTTTTGCCAAAGCTCACCCGCGCGCCCCCCAAGGGGAGGGAAGGGAGCGGCCAAGTGTCGTAAAAGAACAGTGAAAACGCTCACGGGACTCATACAATTGACTCCACCGCCACCAGTGCCGGGCCCCGAGGGGCAGAACCAACCGGAGGAGACAGTGCCCAGTTCCACACAACACCCCGATCCTCAGTGGTACATCGCGAAGATGCGGGACCTCTACGCGCGGGACCCCGGGCAGCTCGACGAGTCCTGGCGCGCCTACTTCTCGACCGAGAGCGCCCCGCCGCAGCTGCGCTCCCCACTGCCCGCCATGCCCACCGCGCCCGGGGCCGGGGCAGCGCCGGTCCTTCCCGAGGCGGGGGCAGGGATCGGGGCAGCGCGCACCACTCCCGCGCCCGGGGACGGCACTACCCCGC
>NZ_CP017298.1:769211-774621 GCF_001746855.1 Pauljensenia hongkongensis
ACGGCACTACCCCGCCGGCGCCCGCCTCGTCGGCCCCGCCCGCGCCCACCGGGCAGCTCCCCGCGCCCGGCCCGGAGCCGGAGGGGGGACCGCTCAGCGTCACCGGGCCCGCAACCGGCCTGGAAGAGCCCGCGCCCCAGGAGGGCATCGCCAACGAGGAATCGGTGACGCGCGCCGACCTGCCCCCCGCCCCGCCGGCCGCCGTCGCCGAGGCCACCAGCCCCTACACCCGCCAACAGCACGGGCGCGCCGCCTTCACCCGGGGCGCGGGCGCGGCCACCAGCGACCAGACCTCCGTCCTCAAATCCGCGGCACGGGCCACGGCCAAGCACATGGAGGCGTCCCTGTCCGTCCCGACCGCCACCTCGCAGCGCCAGATCCCGGCGAAGCTGCTCATCGAGAACCGCGCGCTCATCAACTCCCACCTGGCGCGGAGCGTGGGCGGCAAGGTGTCCTTCACCCACCTCATCGGCTACGCCCTGGTCGAGGCCCTGTGCGAGATGCCCGGCCTCAACGTGCGCTACGCCCTGGAGGGCGGCAAGCCCGCCGTCGAGCACATGGCCCACATCGGCTTCGGGCTCGCCATCGACGTGGCCGACGCCGAGGGCAACCACTCGCTGAAGGTGCCCGTGGTCCGCGACGCCGACACCCTGACCTTCGCGGAGTTCGTCGCCGCCTACCAGGACCTGGTGTCCCGGGCGCGGCGCGGCGCCCTCGCCCCGGCGGACTTCGCGGGCGCCACCGTCACCCTGACCAATCCCGGGACGCTGGGGACCACGACCTCGGTGCCGCGCCTCATGGCGGGCCAGGGCATCATCATCGGCGTGGGCGCCACCGACTACCCCGCCGAGTTCCGGGGCGTGTCCCCCAAGCGCCTGGCCGCGATGGGCATCGGGAAGACGATGTTCTTCTCGTCCACCTACGACCACCGCGTCATCCAGGGCGCCGACTCGGGCCGCCTCCTGGCGCTCATCGACCAGAAGCTGTCGGGGCGCGACGGCTTCTACGAGCGCGTCTTCACCTCCATGCACGTGCCCACCCGCCCCTACAAGTGGGAGGCGGACTACGAGTACGACCCCGCGCGGGAGAAGGGCAAGGCGGCGCGCATCGCCGAGCTCATCCACGCCTACCGCTCCCGCGGGCACCTCGCCGCCGACACCGACCCCCTGTCCTACCGCGTTCGCCACCACCCCGACCTGGAGCTCTCCTCCTACGGCCTGTCCGTGTGGGACCTCGACCGCCCCTTCCCCGGCGGCGGCCCCGGGGGCGGCCAGACCCTCCCCCTGCGCGAGATCCTCGCCCAGCTGCGCGACACCTACACGCGCACGGTCGGCATCGAGTACATGCACATCCAGGACCCCGTCCAGCGCCAGTGGGTGCAGTCCCGCATCGAGAAGCCCTACTCGGCCCCCGACGACGCCGAGCAGGCGCGCATCCTGGACACCCTGATCCGCGCGGAGGCGTTCGAGGAGTTCCTCCAGACCAAGTTCACGGGCCAGAAGCGCTTCTCCCTGGAGGGCGGGGAGTCCCTGATCCCCCTGCTCGACGAGCTCCTCTCCTCGGCTGCCCTGGCGGGGATCCACGAGGTGGCCATCGGCATGGCCCACCGCGGGCGCCTCAACGTCCTGGCCAACATCGCCGGCAAGTCCTACTCGCAGATCTTCGGCGAGTTCGAGGGCAACTACGTGGCCAACCCCGCCCAGGGCAGCGGCGACGTGAAGTACCACCTGGGCACGTGGGGCGTGTACTCCGTGGACGACGGCATGGCGACGAAGGTGTACATGGCCGCCAACCCCTCGCACCTGGAGGCCGCCGACGGCGTCCTCGAGGGCATCGTCCGCGCCAAGCAGGATGCCCTGGGCGACCCGGACCTGCCGATCATCCCCGTCCTCATCCACGGGGACGCGGCGTTCGTCGGGCAGGGCGTCGTCCAGGAGACCCTCAACATGAGCCAGGTGGAGGGATACAAGACGGGCGGGACGATCCACGTCATCGTCGACAACCAGATCGGTTTCACCACCGGCCCGGCCTCCGGGCGCTCCACCCGCTACCCCACGGACCTGGCCAAGGGCCTGCAGATCCCCATCCTGCACGTCAACGCCGACGACCCCGAGGCGGTGGTGCGCTGCGCCCGCCTCGCCTTCCAGTACCGCTGCCGCTTCCACAAGGACGTCATCATCGACATGGTGTGCTACCGCAGGCGCGGGCACAACGAGGGCGACGACCCGTCGATGACGCAGCCCGTCATGTACTCCCTCATCAACCGCATCCCCTCCACCCGTTCCGTCTACGTGCGCAACCTGGTGGGGCGTGGGCGCCTCACCGAGGAGCAGGCGCGGGCCTCGATCGCCAAGTACGAGGCGGAGCTGTCGCGCATCCTCGACGAGACGCGCTCGGGCGGGCACGAGGGCCGGCCCGCCCCCGACCCGTCGCTGACGGCGGGCGTGGGCGGCGCGGGCGAGGCGGAGGACTCGGGGTGGACGATGCCCGAGTCCCAGCTGCCCGGCCAGGGCATGATGATCGGGTGGACGTCGGCCACCTCGGCCCCCCGGATCCGCCGCATCGGCAAGGCGCACACGCGCTTCCCACAGGGGTTCACCCCCCACCCCAAGATCCGGCGGCTGTGCGAGCGGCGCCGCGAGATGGCGATGGGCGAGCGCCCCATCGACTGGGGCTTCGCCGAGATCCTCGCGATGGGCACCCTGCTCATGGAGGGGACGAATGTGCGCCTGTCCGGCGAGGACGTGGCGCGCGCCACCTTCGTCCAGCGGCACGCGGTGCTCCACGACCACACGGACGGCAGGGAGTTCACGCCCCTGCGGTTCCTGCGCCCCGACCAGGCCGACTTCGGCGTGTGGAACTCCCCCCTGTCCGAGTACGGGGTGCTCGCCTTCGACTACGGGTACTCACTGGAGAGCCCGGAGACCCTGACGATCTGGGAGGCGCAGTTCGGCGACTTCGCGAACGGCGCCCAGACCGTGATCGACGAGTTCATCTGCTCGGCCGAGCAGAAATGGGGCCAGCGCAGCGCCCTGGTCATGCTGCTGCCCCACGGCTACGAGGGGCAGGGGCCGGACCACTCCAGCGCGCGCATCGAGCGCTACCTGCAGCTGGCCGCCCAGGACAACATGTGGATCGTGCAGCCCTCCACCCCGGCGAACCACTTCCACATGCTGCGCACCCAGGCGTACAAGCGCCCCCGCAAGCCCCTCATCGCATTCACCCCCAAGCAGCTGCTGCGCCTGGCCGCGGCGGCCTCGTCCGTGGAGGAGTTCACCAGCGGCTCCTTCCGCCCCGTCATCGGCGAGGCGCGGGCCGGCATCGACCCCGCGTCCGTGGAACGGGTCCTGGTGTGCACGGGGCGCGTCTACTACGACCTGGTCCGCGAGCGCGCGGCCAGGCGCGACCCGGCGACCGCCGTCGTCCGCCTCGAGCAGCTCTACCCGCTGCCCGCCCAGGCCCTCGCCGAGGAGCTGGCCAAGTACCCGGGCGCCGAGGTGGTCTGGGTGCAGGACGAGCCGAGGAACCAGGGCGCGTGGCCGCACCTGGCGCTCAACCTGTTCGCGCAGTGGCCCAGGCCCGTGCGCCTGGTGTCGAGGCCCGAGTCCGCGACCACCGCGGCCGGCCGCCCGTCGCTGCACAAGGAGCAGGCCTCGCTCCTTCTGCGCGCGGCGTTCGGCGATTAGGGCCCCGCGCTCCGTATCCTGGACGCATAGCGGTGCGAGTCGAAGGGAGTGGACGATGCGGCTGTGCGTGATCGGCGACGAGCTGGTGGCGGGCACGGGCGATTCCCGGAGCCTGGGCTGGATCGGCCGCGTGTGCGCCCGCTCCCGTTTCAAGGTCCCCGCGACGGTGATGGCGCTGGCGATGCCCGGGGAGACCACGAAGGAGATGGGGATGCGCTGGGAGGCCGAGGTCTCCCCCCGCCTGGCGGACGACCAGCCGCGCGGCCTGGTGATCGGGGTGGGGCCCGCCGACGTGCCCGCGGGCGTGTCGACTGCGCGTTCGCGCCTCAACCTGGCGAACATCACGGACAGGGCGGCGGTGCTGGGGATCCCCTGCTTCGTCGTGGGGCCCCCGCCCCTGGCGGGCGTCGACCAGCAGGCGCTGCGGGCCCTCAGCCGCTCCTGCGCGGAGGTGTGCGCGCGGCGGCAGATCCCCTTCGTGGACACCTTCACCCCGCTGGTGTCGCACGACCAGTGGTTCGAGGACATGGCGGGGTCGATGGCCCGCAACGAGGCGGGGATGACGCTGCCGGGGCAGACGGGGTACGCGCTCATCGCCTGGATCGTCCAGCACCAGGGCTGGTACGAGTGGACGGGGGCGTCCCTGCCCGAGGACTGACGGCGCACTGGGGGCCGCTGGCCGGGCGCTGCGGCCGCTGTTCCGCGTCCCCCACCGGTCGGAGTTCCGGGCCTCTCCCCGTCGAGTCGCAGCGCGCAAGGCCGCCCTGCGGGCCCGGGCCCGCCTACCCGCGCGCGGCCCTGCTGGCGGCCTCCGCCGTCGCCACCGCATCCAGGAGCCTGCGCGCCGAGGCCACCCGGGAGGCGCGCCGGGCGAGCACCCCGGATCCCGGGTCCGCCCCCCCGCCGCTTCCGGCGCCGAAGGGGGCCTCGCCCCGCGCGAAGGCGTCGAGCGCGCAACTGGGCTCGGACTGGGCGTGCGTGCACAGCGGCAGGCACCACGAGGCGGCGTCGCGCACGTCGGGGAAGACGGCGAGCACGTCATCGGCGCCCACGTGCCCCAGCCCGAAGGAGCGCACGCCCGGAGTGTCCACGATCCACCCGCCGCCGGGCAGTTCGAAGGCCTCGGAGGAGGTGGAGGTGTGCCGCCCGCGGCCCGTCACCCCGTTCACGCGGCCCACTGCGCGGTCCGCGTCCGGCGACAGGGCGTTGATGAGGGTCGACTTGCCGACACCGGAGTGGCCGACCAGCACCGAGAACTCGCCGCTCAGCGCCTCCGCCAGCCGGTCGGCGCCGCTGGCGCCCCCGCCCCCGGTCACGACCACGTCGAGGTCGAAGTCCGCGTAGGCGCCGACCAGCGGCCCGGGGTCGGCCAGGTCCGATTTGGTGAGGACCAGGACGGGGCGCAGCCCCGCCTCGTAGGCGGCCACGAGGCAGCGGTCGATCATGCCCGTGCGCGGCGGCGGGTCGGCCAGGGCGATGACGACGCACATGAGCGACGCGTTCGCCACGATCGCCTTCTCGCCCCGCGCGTCGGGGGCGTCCTCCAGGCTGCGGCGCAGCACGGTGGAGCGCTCCTCGACCCGGACGATGCGCGCCAGGGCCCCGGGCGCGCCCGACAGGTCGCCCGCGAGGCGCACCCTGTCGCCCATGATGACGCCGCCGCGCCTGATCTCCTTGGCGCGCACCCCCACGACGCGGCCGGCGCCCCCGGCGCGCGGCCCCCG
>NZ_CP017298.1:775002-776484 GCF_001746855.1 Pauljensenia hongkongensis
AGCACCACCTGGTAGCGGCCGCGGTCGATGCCGACGACGGAGCCGACGGGTGCGGAGGACCAGTCGGGGCGGTCCTTCGTCCGGGGGCGCGAGCGCTTCGGGGCGCGCACCCGCACCCGCGGGTCGTCCGTCCCCGTGTCCCGGCGCCCCATCAGGGCTCCCGCCCGCCCGTGAGCGCGCCCGCCCACATCCGGGCGAACCCCGGCAGCGTCTTCGACGTGCACTCGATGTCGCGCACCCCCACCCCCGCGGTGGTCAGGCCCAGGACCGCGCCGAAGGCCGCCATCCTGTGGTCCTCGTAAGTCTCCACCGTGCCCGGGCGCAGCGGGGCCGGGGTGATGGCCAGGCAGTCGCCCCCGTCCTGGGCGTCGCCGCCCAGGCGGTTGAGCTCGGTGGCCAGGGCGGCGACGCGGTCGGTCTCGTGGCCGCGCAGGTGGGCGATCCCGCTCAGGCGCGAGGGCGAGGAGGCGGAGGCGCAGATGGCGGCGAGGGCGGGGGTGAGCTCCCCGACGGCCGACATGTCGGCGTCGATGCCCGGGTAGTTGCCCGCGCCGGGCCCCTCGACGGTGAGGCCGTCGTCGCCCAGTTCGACGCGGGCCCCCATGTGGCCCAGGATCGCGCGCCAGGCGTCGCCAGGCTGCGAGGTGGCGCGCGGCCAGCCCGGGACGCGCACGCGCCCGCCGGTGACCATCGCGGCGGCCAGGAAGGGCCCGGCGTTGGACAGGTCGGGCTCGATGTCGGTGTCGCCGGGGCTGGGGCGGCCGGGGAACACGTGCCACGTGCGGACGGGGCCCGCCTCGTCGACCTCCTCGATGTCGATGCCCGCGCGCGCCAGGGCGCGGACCGTCATCTCGACGTGGGGCATCGAGACGACGCGGCCGGGGGCGGACACGAACAGGGGGTCGCCGATGAGGGGGGCCACCAGCAGCAGCGCCGAGAGGAACTGGGACGAGGCGGAGGCGTCGACGGCGCACTGGGCGCCCAGGGGGGTCCTCAGGGGGCCGCGGATCGTGAAGGGCAGGCGCCCCGGGGCGCCCTCGTGGTGGACGCGCGCCCCCATGCCCTCGAGGGCGCCCAGCAGCGGCGCGAGGGGCCTGGCGCGGGCGGCCGCGTCCCCGTCGAAGCGGGTCGTCCCCCGGCTGAGGGCGGCCAGGGGCGGCAGGAAGCGCATGACGGTCCCGGCCAGCCCGCAGTCGATGGCGGCGGGCCTGGGGCGCTCCCCCATGGGCGTGACGCGCAGGGCGCCGCCCTGGGGGGCGAAGGAGGCGCCCATCTGCTCGAGGGCGCCCACGAACAGGCGGGTGTCCCGGGCGTCGAGGGCGCCGCGGATCGTGGTGGGGGCGTCGGAAACGGCGGCCAGGTAGAGGGCGCGCGCCGTCTGGGACTTCGAACCGGGCAGCGCGACGACCGCGTCGATCGGCCCGGAGGCGGTGGGGGCCTCCCACACCGTCATAGCGCGTCCCCGCGGGCGGCCGCGGCCTG
>NZ_CP017298.1:778417-780299 GCF_001746855.1 Pauljensenia hongkongensis
TCCGGGGGGCGAGGGCAACGGGCGCCCCGACGACGGCGAGGACGGCGGCGCAGACCCGGGGCGCCCGGCCCAGCGCGAACCCCACTCCCGCGACGGCGGTGACGGCCCCGAGGACGCGGGTGGCGGCGACGAGGCGCCCGTCGTCGGCCTCCACGCCCGCCACTGAGGCGGCGCGGTCGATGAGGGGGCGGGCGGGCGCGATGCGCGCCACGTGGGCACGCGGATCGCGCACGGCGTCGATGCCGTCGGCGATGAAGGGGGCGGCGAGAAGGGGGCGGGCGACCATGCGCAGCAGATTCATACCCCCATTCTGACCGGGATCGGCGCGTTCGCGAAATGGAACACCCCGGGGCGGCGCCACAGGCGGGCGGACTGCGGCCCAGGCCACTCGCGCGCGGGGAATACGGCCGGGGCGCGGAGCGTTCCGCTCACATGCCACGCCCACCAGCCACGACAAGCGCCCCTCCCGGCACCGCGACTAGGCTGGTCACCGATGGACACGACGACACCCACACCGGCGGGGGCGGCCCCGCCCGCCGAGCAGGCGGAACTGCGGGAGCGGTTCATGGACGAGGCGATGCCCCTCATGGACCAGCTCTTCGGCGCGGCCCTGGGCATGACGCGCAACCGCGCGGACGCC
The DNA here is from genome assembly GCF_001746855.1 of Pauljensenia hongkongensis. Taxonomy (GTDB): domain Bacteria; phylum Actinomycetota; class Actinomycetes; order Actinomycetales; family Actinomycetaceae; genus Pauljensenia; species Pauljensenia hongkongensis. Next base: position 779,058 of record NZ_CP017298.1, read on the forward strand.
GAGGACCTCGTCCAGGAGACCTACCTCAAGGCCTACTCGAAGTTCCACCAGTACAAGCCCGGCACCAACATCAAGGCCTGGCTCTACAGGATCCTGACGAACACGTACATCACCCAGTACCGCAAGGCGCAGCGCTCCCCGAAACGGGCCTCGACGGACACCGTCGAGGACTGGCAGCTGGCCGAGGCGGCCTCGCACGACGCACGGGGCCTGGTCTCGGCGGAGGTCGAGGCGCTGGAGGCCCTGCCCTCCGAGCAACTGCGCGACGCCCTGGAGTCGTTGTCGGAGGAGCACCGGATGGTGATCGTCATGGCCGATGTGGAGTCCATGACGTACAAGGAGATCGCCCAGGCCCTGGGCATCCCGATCGGGACGGTCATGAGCCGTTTGAACCGGGCCAGGCGCAACCTGCGCGCGAAGCTGGGAGAGGTCGCAGCGGAATACGGGATCGGAGGAGCACGATGACAGCCGGAGGAGCACGATGAACGGCCCCGCGCCCACCTGCCGGGAGGTCCTGGAGCAGATCTACGCCCTGATCGACTGCGAGGAGTGCGACCGCAGGGGCGCGCTCATCGACGGCGGCGACATCGACGGCCCCGACGCGCGCCTGCGCGCCCTCATGCTGGCGCACGCGGCCTCGTGCGCGCAGTGCTCGGACGCGTTGGAGGCCGAGCGCCACGTGCGGGCGCTCCTGCGCCGCTGCTACGGGACCGCGCAGGCGCCCGCCGCCCTGCGCGCCCGTGTCACGGCCTCGATCACCCGGATCTCGGTGGCCTACCGCGGTTGAGCCGCACCCAGGGGCGTCCGGGGCGGGGGACGCCTCCGCTTCCGGGCGCCGGCCGGAAGAGCGGGCCCAGGAGGACGAATACCCGTGGTGCGCGCCACACGAATGTCGCGCATGCGGTGATGTGCGTCGCGCCCGGGGCGGGGCGCGTTGGTGGCCCCGTGGCATGTGTGCGAAAATACGGGGGTTCAGACCGACCAACGAGGAGAACACCATGTCGAAGAGGGGTCGTAAGCGTCGCGATCGTCGTAAGAACGGCGCGAACCACGGCAAGCGTCCCAACGCTTGAGCCGATGACTCGGATGCCCGGCGGCCTCACGGCTTCCGGGCATCTTCTGCGCCCCGTCGGCGCGCCCCGCCGCCTGCGCGGCGCCCCCTAGGCCCCGGTGAGCGCCTGAGCCGCCTGGCGGGCGCGGGCCTCCCACGTGTGGCGGCCCCGGGCCCTTCGCACAGCAGCG
>NZ_CP017298.1:780823-781435 GCF_001746855.1 Pauljensenia hongkongensis
TGGCGAGGACGAACACGTCCGCCCGCGCCATCTCGCGCGCGGTGCCGCGCCTGTCCATCCGGCCGTGGAAGCGGATGGAGGCGGCGCCGGGCCGGTCGCCCACCGCGCTGCGCAGCACCCCGACTTGCGCGGGCGAGCCCCCGACGACGTCGAGGCGGGCGCCCCCGTGGGGGAATGCCTCCAGGAAGGCATCGCACATGGGGCCGGGGCGCTTGTTGCCGTCGAGGTGGGAGACGTGGACGAAGCGCACCACCCCCGCTGCGGTGGCGCCCCCCGCCCCACCGGCGCCGCCCGCGCTCCCCGTGCCGTCGGCGCTTCCGGCGCTGTCCGCGCCCCCCAGCGGCTCGTCGAAGAACAGGGCGGGCACGGGCAGCGGCACGGCCTCCCACTCCCCCGTCCCGTAGTGCTCCCCCAGTCGGCGCGCGAAACCGTCCGAGACGGTGGTGAGCGCGCCCGCCCCGGCCACCGCGGCCGCTATCGGGCGGCAGCGGGCCCCGAAGGCCGGGGAGTCCAGGGTCGAGGGCCGGTGCTCGGTGATCGCGTAGGGGCGGCCCCACAGCCGGGCGAGCCCGCGGGCGACGGTCGCCCCCGGGAACACCGTGTGGGCGTGGG
>NZ_CP017298.1:782540-786697 GCF_001746855.1 Pauljensenia hongkongensis
CCTGTCCGCCGTGATCCGGCTCCTCCCCGCCCCGATCCGGCTCGTCAGCGCCCTGGGCGGGGCCCCCGCGCCGGTCGAACTCGCGCGCGCACGACCACGCCATGGCGACCATCACCACGAGCAGCGCCGCCATGCCCGCCCCCAGCACGCGCACGGTCGCCGCCAGGTCCAGGGGCGACAGCCACAGCCACGCCAGGGGCACCGCGCAGTAGACGACGGCGAAGGCGAGCATCCTGTGCTGGTTGTCCGTCACGACGAAGAGGTTGGACACCGGCGAGGACACCACCATCATCGCCAGCCAGGGCACCAGGGAGCGCGCGAAGTCCCCGGCCTGGTCCCACTGCGCGCCGAACACCACGGGGAACAGCCACGGCGCCAGGGCGTACAGCGCGCCGAAGGGGACCGCGGCGCCCAGGACCGCCCGCCTCATGGTCGCCGCCACCAGGGAGCCCATCCGGCCCGGCTCCGTGCGCGACAGGGTCCGCAGGAACACCTGGCCGATGGACCCCACGATCAGGGCGACGGGCACCTGCAGCACCGCCCAGGCCAGCTGGAACTGCCCCAGCGAGGCCACCGCGGCCGATCCGATCAGCAAGTTGATGCCCGTGTTGCGCACCGCGTCGACGAGGACGTTGGGGCCCCCCAGCAACGCCATCCTGCGGTACCTGCGCGCCATCTCGCCCATGGTGGGCGCGCCGGGGCCGCCGGGGGCGCGGGCGTCGCGGCCCCGCCCCCACACGTAGGCCAGGGCGATCAGCTGGCCCACCACGGTCGCGCCGATGAGCGCGTTGAGGCCACCGCCCGCAGCCCACCCGCACACCAGCTGCAGGCCCGCCACCGCCAGGGAGCGCACCACCGAGGAGCGCGCGATGTCGCCGAAACGCCCCTTGCGCGTGAGCCAGTACTGCAGGTTCGCGGCCTGGGCGAGCGCGAACACGGTGACCCCCGATCCGCACAGCCACGCCGCCAGCTCCGCCGAGCCGTAGCGGGACGACACCCACGACGCGGCCGCCACGCACGCCAGCGACGTCAGCAGGGAGGACACGACGACGCACCGGCCGGCCAATCGCACGAGGACGCGCGCGTCGTCGTCGTCGCGCGGCAGCACCACCGACAGGTCGAAGCGGGCGGCGGCCACCGTGACCACCAGGGAGGCCACCGAACCGTAGATGCCGAAGAGCCCCTTGTCCGTGGCCGAGTAGGTGCGCGCGATGCCGATCTGCAGGACGAAGCCGATGACCTGGGCGGCCAGGGTGCCCGACAGCAGGGTCATGACCGCGGCGAGCACGGGGGACCTCCCCCGCAGCCGCGCCGCGCTCGAGCGCAGAGTTCCACTGACCCGCATGCGCCCATTTAATCAGACCCCGCCACCGCGTAGACTCGTAGGCGTCGCGTTGCCGAGGTGAGAGCGAGGAGGAGACGTGCTGCCCACCATCTCCCTGGACGCCTCGTGGAGGAGGTCCAGCGCCCCGAGGGCCGGGGGCGGGGCCGGATCCCGGACGTGGGCGTGGTCCCCCGTCGGCGACCTGCCGCCCTCGTTGTTCTCCTTCCCCTCCGACCCGGACCTGGCCCGCCTGCCCGGGCAGTGGGCCCTCGTGAGCCGCGCCGGCGGACAGGTGCGCCTCGCCGTGGATCCCATGCGCTCGCGGGTCCTGCTCTTCGCCTTCCACAACGGGCGCTGGGTCGTCGCGGACTCCCCCGACGCCCTGCGCGCCCTCGTGCCGTGGCGGCTCGACCGTGCGGGCGCCGCCCAACTGCGCCACCTCGGCTTCTCCCTGGGCGCGCGCACCCTGGTCGAGGGGGTGCGCTCGGTCCAGGCCGCGCACACCGTCGTCCTGCGCGACGACGGATCGTGGGACCAGCGCCCCTACATGCGGTACCGGCACGGCCCGGACCTGGTCGAGGACCCCGACGAGTTCGCGGGGATCTTCGGCGGGGCGCTGCGCCGGTGCGTGTCGCGCCTGGTGGCGGCGGCGGGCCGGAGCCAACTGGTCGTCCCCCTGTCGGGCGGACTCGATTCGCGGCTGCTGGCCACCGCCCTGGTCGAGGCGGGGGCCCCGCGCCTGGCCGCGTTCTCCTACGGGGTCCCCGGGTGCGGCGAGGAGGCGGTCGCCCGGGGGGTCGCCGACAGCCTCGGCATCCCCTTCACGGCGGTCCACCTGGACCCGGACCGCATGGCGGAGCGCTGGCGGAGGGCCGACGGATTCCGCCGCGCCACGTGGGGCGCCACATCCCTGCCCCACGTCCAGGACTGGTACGCCCTGGGGGAGCTGCGGTGCCGGCGCCTCATCGACGACGGCGCCGTCATCGTCCCCGGGCACACCATCGTGGGCAACGCGCACGACTGCGCCGCCCTGGCCCGGCGCCCCTCCCCGGCCCAGGCCGCCCGGCTCATCACCCTCTACCACGGCTCCCTCCAGGGAGCCCCCGGGGCCCTCAGGCGCGACCCAGACATGGCGCTGGCCCTGCGCGAGACCGCGCGCGACGCCGGAGTGGGCGCCGGCGCCAGTGAGGCGGCGCTGCAGTCATGGGTGGAGTGGTTCAACCTGCGCGAGAGGCAGGCGAAGTACATCAACATGTCGATGCGCACCTACGAGTACTTCGGGTACGGGTGGGCGGCCCCGATGCTGGACGCGGACATGTGGCGGGCGTGGCTGCGCGGCGGCCCGGGCCTGACGCGGGACCGGGGGTGGTACGCGGGCTTCGTGGACGCGCTCTACTCCTCGGTGTCGGCCTCCCCGCCGCGGGGCTACTACAGCGCGCCGGGCAACGACCACGGGATACCGCCGGGCATGAAGAGGGCGGCCCTGCGCCTCATGGGCGCCACCGGCGCGGACCGGGCGCTCGCGCGGGCGCGCTCCGTGCGCGCCCAACTGCGCCACCCGATGGGCTTCGAGGCGTTCTCCCGCCAGGTGCCGCAGCCCCTGCTGGCGCTGCGCTACATGACGGGCGCCACCGCGCTGGGCACGTGGGCGCGCCTGTTCACCGACAACCGGTGGGGCGGCCCGGGCCGGATCGTGCCTGAGGGGGAGGGCGCATGAGGACGGCGATCACGAAGGGGACCCTGCGGATCCCCCCGACGTACTTCGCCCTGGCCCACGCCGACGCCATGCCCGACATCGAGTGGAGGGCATTCACCCTGGTCGCCGACATCGCCGACCCGGCCGTCGCCGTCCCCGTCGAGCAGGCCACCCCCCTCGCTGGACGCCTGGGGGCGCGGGCCCGCGAGCGCTTGAAGTGGGGGCGCCTGGGGACGATGGCCAGGGCCGTGGAGGCGTGGGGGCCCGATGTCGTCCACCAGCAGCAGGCCACGTGGTCGCTCCCCGCGGTCCGCGCCTCGCGGCGCACCGGCGCCCCGATGGTGACGACCCTGCACGGCGGCGACGCCTACCGGGCGGGGGCGGCGCGGGGCGCTGCGGGCGGGGCGTGGAACGAGCGCAACCGCAGGGCGGCCTTCGCCCAGTCGGAGGCGCTGCTGGCGGTGTCGCGCTTCCTCGCCGGCGTCGCCGTCGCCTCGGGGGCGCCCGCGGACAAGGTGGAGGTCCACTACCAGGGCGTCGACACGGCCTTCTGGACGCCCGGGGACCCCTCCCGCAGGGCCGACGCGGAGCCCACGGTCCTCTTCGTGGGCGCCCTCACTGCGCTCAAGGGTGTGATGGACCTGGTCGATGTGTCGGCGGCGCTCGTGGAGCGCTTCCCGCACCGCCTCGTCGTCGTCGGCGAGGGCCCGCTGGAGGAGCGGGTGCGCGCGGCCGCCGGCCCCCACGTCCGCATGACCGGCGCCCTGCCGCGCGAGTGGGTGCGCGACCTCGTGCGGTCCGCGGCGGTCCTGGTGTGCCCGACGCGCAGCTCGGAGGGGCGCCAGGAGGCGGCGGGCCTGGTGCTTCTGGAGGCGCAGGCCTGCGCGGTCCCGGTGATCGCGGGCCGCGTGGGGGGCACCCCGGAGATGCTCGCCGACTCCGCAACGGGGTTCCTCACCGCCGACGGGGACCGCGACGACCTGGCCGCGGCCCTTGGCCGGGTGCTGGCGATGCCCGAGGAGGAGCGCGCTGCGATGGGGGCGGCCGCGCGGGAGTGGGTGGTGGGCAACCGCTCCCTGCGGGGGGCGACGGCCCGCCTGCGCGAGGTCTACGCGTCGCTCGGCTGAGCAGCGGGCG
>NZ_CP017298.1:787021-789243 GCF_001746855.1 Pauljensenia hongkongensis
GCGAGGCCTAAGCGCCGCTGGGCCGAGCCGGGCCGGGCGGCTGCGCGAGGCGCACAGCCCGCCCCGTCCGCGCGCTGTCCAGGATCGCCTCGGTCACGCGCAGCGCCTCGAGCCCCTCGTCCATGGACACGTGCTGGCAGCCCTTCCCCAGGACGGCGTCGCGGAAGTGGGCGTGCTCGACGGCGAGGGGCTCGCGCTTGGTGAGTGCGTAGCGGATGACGGTCCCCTCCGACACACCGCGGAAGGCCGCGATCTGGTCCCATTGGAGGGGCTGGTCGCCGTTCTCGTGGAAGGTGAGATCCCCCATGGCGGTGTCCGCCACCAGCGCGCCCCGCTCCCCGGTGACGATGGTGGTGCGGTCCTTGAACGGGGTGAGCCAGTTCACGATATGGTTGACGAGGATCCCGTTCGCGAGCGTTCCCGAGGCGACCATCATGTCCTCGTGCTCCCTGCCGGAACGGGCCGTCGTCATGGCGCTGATGGTGGCGTAGGGGGAGCCCGCCACCCAGGCGGCCAGGTCGACGTCGTGGGTCGCCAGGTCCTTGACGACGCCCACGTCGCAGATGCGGGCGGGGAAGGGCGACTGCCTGCGGGTGGCGATCTGGTAGATCTGGCCCAGCTGCCCGTCCGCGATGCGGCGGCGCATCTCGATGAGCGCGGGGTTGCAGCGCTCCACGTAGCCGACCGCGCCGACCAGGCCCGCCGCGCAGAAGGCGTCGCGGATGCGCGCGCCCGCGGCGGCCGACGCGGCCAAGGGCTTCTCGACCAGGGCGTGGACGCCCGCGCGCGCCAGCGCCAGCGCCGCCTCCTCGTGGTGGACGGTGGGGGCGGCCACGATGGCGGCGTCGATGCCCGCGCGGATCAGCGCGTGGACGTCGGGGAGGACCTCCAGGGGGCCGGCGACGCCGTGGGGGTCCCCCGCGGGGTCGGCGAGCGCCACCACCTCGAAACCGGGCGTGGCGCGCGCGTTGCGGACGTGGTGGCGCCCCATCGAGCCCAGGCCCAGGATCCCCACGCGCACGGGCGCCCGCCCCATGGCCGCCCTCACGATCCCGCGCGGGCCAGGGCGTTGACCCCGGTGACGACGCGCTCCAGGTCCCTGGTGAGCAGGCTCGGGTGGACGGGCAGGGACAGGACGGACCGGGCGGCCTCGTCGGTGGCGCCCAGGGCGCGGGCGGGCGCGAAACGGGACAGGGACTCCAGGCGGTGGCACGGGACCGGGTAGTAGACGCCGGATCCGACTCCGTGCTCCTGGGCCAGGGCGGCGGCGAAGCGGTCGCGGTCCTCGACGCGGATCGTGTACTGGTGGTAGACGTGGACGGCCCCGGGGGCGACGTGGGGGGTGACGACGCCGCGCAGCTCGGCGTCCAGGAACGCGGCGTTCGCCTGGCGCCTGCGCGTCCAGTCCGCGGCCTTGCGCAGCTGGACCCGGCCGATGGCGGCGCTGATGTCGGTCATGCGGTTGTTGAGCCCGACCACCTCGTTCGCGTAGCGCCGCTCCATCCCCTGGTTGCGCAGCAGGCGCACCTGGCGCTCGATCCGCGGGTCGGAGGTGGTGACGATGCCCCCCTCGCCGCAGGTCATGTTCTTCGTCGGGTAGAAGCTGAATGCCCCGAACTCCCCGAAGCAGCCCACGCGGCGCCCGTGCAGGGAAGCGCCGTGGGCCTGGGCGGCGTCCTCGAAGACCATGAGGCCGTTGGCCTCTGCGATGGCCAGGATCTGGTCCATCGGAGCGGGGTGGCCGTACAGGTGGACCGGCATGATGGCCCGGGTGCGCGGCGTGACCGCCTCCTGGACCGAGGCGGGCGCCAGCGTGTAGGTGCGCAGGTCGATGTCGGCGAAGACGGGGGTGGCCCCCGTGATGGCGACGGCGTTGGCGGTGGCGGCGAAGGTGAAGGAGGGCACGACCACCTCGTCGCCCGGCCCGATCCCGGCGGCCATCAGCCCCAGGTGGAGGGCCGAGGTCCCCGAGTTGACGGCGACGGCGCGGGCCCCCGGCGCCATGGCGCGCGCGAACTCCTCCTCGAAGGCGGCGACCTCGGGGCCCTGGGCGATCATGCCCGAGCGCATGACCGCGGCGACGGCGGCGATCTCCTCCTCGCCGATCAGGGGGCGCGCCGCGGGCACGAGGGGGGCGCTCATTCGCCCTCCCCCTCGGGCGCCAGGGCGCCGGCCCCGTCCAGGCGGTAGCCGCGCCCGGTGGCCGGGCACGTGAAGCGGCC
>NZ_CP017298.1:789293-789831 GCF_001746855.1 Pauljensenia hongkongensis
CGACCCATCCGATACGGCGGGCCGGCACGCCGGCGACGAGGGCGTAGGCGGGGACGTCGCGGGTCACGACCGCCCCGGCTGCGACCATCGCCCACGGCCCGATGCTCACGGGCGCCACGCACACGGCCCGCGCGCCGATGGAGGCCCCGCGGCCCACGTCCACGCCGACGCGCGTCCAGTCGCCCGCGCCCTTGGGCGAGCCGTCGGGGTTGACGGCCCGGGGGTGGCGGTCGTTGGTCAGGACCGCGGCGGGGCCGACGAACACCCCGGAGCCGAGCCCGGCGGGCTCGTAGACGAGCGCGTGGTTCTGGATCTTGCACCCGTCGCCGACGCGCACCCCCGCCCCGATGTACGCGCCGCGCCCGATGACGCAGTCCCGCCCGATGGCGGCGCCCTCGCGGATCTGGGCGAGGTGCCAGACCCGGGTGCCCTCGCCGATGGTGGCCGACGGGTCGATGTCGGCGGTTGGTGCGCTGGCCACGAAAACCTCCCTCTCAGTGTGTCGCACTGTGAACTATACTTCCCGGCGGCCCGCGGG
>NZ_CP017298.1:790039-796133 GCF_001746855.1 Pauljensenia hongkongensis
ATGACAGTGAACGACGACACGTGGGTGGTCATCCCCCTGTTCAACGAGGCCCCTGTGATCGCAGGGGTCGTCGAGGGGCTGCGCGAGCGGTTCCCCCACGTGCTGTGCGTCGACGACGCCTCCGTGGACGGCGGCGGGGAGACCGCCCGCCGGGCGGGCGCGTGGGTGGCCGCCCACCCCGTCAACCTCGGCCAGGGCGCCGCCCTGCAGACCGGCTTCGACTGGGCGCTGCAGCGGGGGGCGCGCTTCGTGGTGACCTTCGACGCCGACGGGCAGCACCAGGCGCGCGACGCCGAGGCGATGGTCGCCACCGCCCGCGAGCGGGATCTCGCCTTCGTCCTCGGGTCGCGCTTCCTCGGGGCCGCGCCCCTGGGGATGGGGGCCGCGCGCCGCGCCGTCGTGCGCGCGGCCGCGCTCGCCACCCGGTGGCGCTCCGGACTGCGCGTCACCGACGCGCACAACGGCCTGCGCGTCATCCGCGCCGACGCCCTGAGGAGGGTCCGCCTCACGCACAACCGGATGGCCCACGCCTCGCAGATCGTCTCGCAGCTGGGCGCTACGGGCCTGCCGTGGGCGGAGGCGCCGGTGACGATCCGCTACTCGGAGTACTCGCGGTCCAAGGGCCAGCCGCTGTTGAACTCCGTGAACATCCTGGTGGACCTGGCGCTGGAGGACGCGTGATGCGCTACTTCCTCATCAAGGCGCTCCTGCTGGGCGCGCTGTGCCTCATGACGTGGGCGCTGGTGCGGCCCGTGCGCTCCCAGTCCTCCCTGGCCGTGCGGCGCCTGGCCACGGCCCTCCTGATGGTGTGCGCCGCCGCCGCGGTCCTCTTCCCCCAGGTGGCGAACACGGTGGCCCGGGCCATCGGCGTCGAGCGGGGCGTCAACCTGCTCACCTACGGGCTGATCGTGGCGTTCTTCGCCCAGTCCGTCACCGCCTACCGCCGGGACACCGCCGTCCAGCGCCAGTTGACCGCGCTGGCCCGCCAAGTGGCCCTCGCCTCGGCGCGACCCCCGTACGCCGGGGCAGGCGCTCCCCCGCCCGGGGCCGGGACCCCCTGCGGGTGCGAGGGGGGCGCCGGCGGGGTGCAACGCGCCGCAACGGAGGCGGATATTCCCCGAAACGGGCCGTGTAACGATATGGTTGCAACCGATGAGTAGCTTACCCATGCGGACGATCCAGCATTCGGCAACGAACTTCGGGCGCTTCGGACTCATCCGGAGCGCGCTCGCAGTCGCCCTGTCCGGGGTCCTCTTCGTCACGTCGGCGGGGGCCTTCCTCTACCGCGCCCTCGCGGGCCAAGTGCAGGACCGCGTCATCGACATCAACAGCTTCGTCACGAATTCCTCGGACACGCAGACGCCGGACTCCTTCGAGGGCCGTGCCGTCAACGTCCTCGTGCTCGGCATCGATTCGCGCGAGGGCAAGAACTCGGACCTGGGGGCGGGGGACTCCGAGGACGTGGGCGGCCTGCGCAACGACTCGACGATGGTCGTCCACATCTCGGCCGACCGCACGCGCCTGCAGGTGCTCTCGATCCCCCGCGACACGCTGGTCGACATCCCCTCCTGCCGGCACGCGGACGGCTCGTCCTCCGACCCGCAGACAGAGGTCATGTTCAACACCTCGATGTTCACCGGGGCCGACGGCGGCTCCGAGGCCTCGGACGTCGCGCCGGGCGTGGCCTGTGTGAAGGCGACGGTGGAGCAGATGTCCGGGATGGCCGTGGACGCGTTCATGGTGGTCGACTTCGCGGGCTTCATCTCGATGGTGGACGCGCTGGGCGGCGTGTGGTTCAACATCCCCGAGGACATCGCCGACGACGACGCGGGACTGTACATCGACCAGGGGTGCTGGAAGCTGGGCGGCACCCACGCCCTGGCCTACATGCGGGCCCGCTACTCGCTGGAGGACGGCACCGACATCTCCCGGATCGGCCGCCAGCAGCAGCTGATCTCCGCGATCATGCGGGAGCTGCAGTCGAAGAACTACGTCACCGACCTGCCCTCCCTGGTCTCCTTCCTGCAAGCGGCGATCGCCACCGTCAACATCTCGTCGAACCTGGCCGATCCGATGGCGGACGCGACGCTCCTGGTCAACCTCATGTCGAAGCTGGACCGCGCGAACATGCAGTTCGTGACCCTCCCCGTCGTCGCGCCGCCGTGGGACGAGAACCGGAGGATCACGGCCGAGCCCCTGGCCTCCAAGGTGTGGCAGGCGATCGAGGACGACCAGGCGCTGCCCGTCGGCACCGAGTACACGGACGGGAACGGCGCGCACCTGACGGTCCCCGATCCCAATGCGGGGTCCTCCTCGGCGCCCGGCGCCGGGGACTCCTCCCAGGGCCAGGGGGCCTCCCCCTCCGCTCCCGGGCAGGGCGCTGCCCCCTCCAACCCGGGACAGGGGTCCGAGGACTCCACGTCCTCCCAGACCGATGTCGCCCAGGCCAACAACTCCGCCGAGGCGGAGGCCAAGAACCAGGTCGACACCTGCCCTCCCGCTGATAAACGATGAGCACCCACCCCCCGTCCTTCACACCTGATCCGAAGCGGCACCGCCCCGGCGCCGACGACGCGCGCGTCGTCGGCGCTCCGCAGGACCCCCATAGCGCGCCCGCTCCTCCCCCTCCCGGCGTGGCGCCGCAGATGTGGAGGATCTCCGAGGACCAGCAGGGGCCGGAGCGCCCCCTGCTGCCGCGGACCCTCGACCAGCCGAAGAGGACGGGCGGCGAGGGGAGCCGTATCCCGCAGGCCCGTGCGATGCCGCCGTCGTACCAGCCCTCCTCCGCCTCCAATCCCCCTTCCTACGCGCCGGCGTCGGGCCCGGCGCCCTCCTACGCCCCGGGCCAGGACGCCCCCAGTGGTCCGCGCGGCCCGCGCGACGGCGGCCCTTCCGGCCCCGCGGCGCCCGCGAAGCCCCGCAGGAGGAGGCGCCCCTTCCGCACCGCCATGCGGGCCGTGGGCATCGTGCTGGTCGTGCTGCTCGCGTGGGGGGCTTTCCTGCTGTGGGACGCGAACTCGAACCTCGGCCGGGTCGACGCGCTGTCGGGGAAGGCCGACACGTCCGGGACGACGTACTTGCTGGCCGGGTCGGACTCGCGGGCCGACGGGGCGGTGCAGGACGGATTCAACGAGTCCGAGCGCGCCGATTCGATCATGCTCGTCAACGTCGCGCAGAACGGCCAGACGGTGGCGCTGTCTATCCCCCGCGACACCTATGCCGAGATCCCCGGCTACGGGTGGGACAAGATCAACGCCTCCTACTCCTACGGTGGCGCGGCACTGCTGGTGGAGACGGTGGAGAACCTCACCGGCCTCGCCGTCGACCACTTCGTCCAGATCGGCATGGGCGCCGTCCCCGACATGGTCGACGCCGTGGGCGGCGTGGAGCTGTGCTACGACAACACCGTGTCCGACCCCTACTCGGGCTTGAACTGGGAAGCGGGGTGCCACACCGTCGACGGCACCACGGCCCTGGCGTTCTCGCGCATGCGCTACGCGGACCCCGAGGGCGACATCGGCAGGACGAAGCGCCAGCGCCAGGTCATCTCGAAAGTGGTGTCGACCGCGATGTCCCCATCGACCCTCATCAACCCCATGCGCACACTGAGCGTGGAGAGGGCCGGATCGAAGTCCTTCACGGTGGACGACTCCTCGTCGAACGTCTTCACTGTGACGAGCCTCGTGATGGCCCTGCGCTCGGCGACTTCCAGCGAGATGATGGGGGTCCCCCCGATCGAGTCCCTGGACTTCACGACGGACGCGGGCGCTTCGGCGGTCCTCCTGCGGGACACGACCGCGCCCGATTTCTTCGCCAAGCTCCGCACGGGCTCCCTGACCACCTCGGACTTCAACCAGGTCGACGGCTTCTGAGAACGGACCCCTCAGCGGTCCTATGGGGAGCGCCCCCACCGCGGAACTCGGGCGCTCATTCCCGGAATCCGAGGCGCAGGAGGTGCTGCGCAACGCCTGCGTGCGGACGCGCCCTGCGCCTGCACCACTTGGACACTGCCCGCACCACTTAGGCCCCCGACACGCCGGGAGAACCAGGGCCCACTCGGACCTAAGTGGTGCAGCGGCGCGCTAAGTGGTGCAACGGAGTGCGAATCACACGGTGCGGAGCAGGAAGTCGCGCAAAGCGCCGACAACGAACCGCGCGCAGTTCCCCACAACGACGCGCACAAAGAATCAGAATCAGAGCACACGGCCCAGCCCCACAGGCGCCAGAGCACTGCGCGGCCCCGGCGACGACCGGGCCGACGATCGCCCGGGGGCAGCGGGCCCGGCAGGCGGAACCCGCAGGAGCCTCCCGCCTACCGCCCTGGGACTGTGATGGGGCGCTTGCCGGCCTGCCAGCCCTCCCACGCGGACTCGATGATCTCCTCGACGCCGTTGTTCGCCTTCCAGCCCAGGTCCACGCCGATGGAGAGCGGGTCCCCGATGAGTTTGGGCGGGTCGCCCGCGCGCCGCCCCTGCTCCTCGACGGGGAAGTCCCAGCCGATCACGCGGCGCAGGCCGTCGATGATCTCGCGCACGGAGGTGCCCAGGCCCGTGCCCACGTTGTAGGTGTGGTGCTCGGGCTGGCGGCCTTCCGCCAGGACGTCCAGCGCCGCGATGTGCGCCTCGGCCAGGTCGAGGACGTGGATGTAGTCGCGCACGCACGTGCCGTCGGGCGTGTCGTAGTCGGTGCCGAAGATCTTCGCCGACTCGCCCCTCTCCAGGCGGTCGAGCACCATCGGGATGAGGTTCATGATCGCGGGGTCGGCCAGGTCGGGCCATCCCGCTCCGGCGACGTTGAAGTAGCGCAGGCCGATCCACTTCAGATCCCATGCCCTCTCGCAGTCGGCCATCATCCACTCGCCGATGAGCTTGGTCTCCCCGTAGGGGTTGATGGGGCGGCAGTCGACGGTCTCGGGCACCAGTTCCACGGGCGGCATGCCGTAGACGGCCGCGGAGGAGGAGAAGATCATCTGGTCGATGCCCGCGTCGTTCATCGCGGCGAGGACGTTGGCCAGGCCGCCGACGTTCTGCTGGTAGTACCACACGGGCCGTTTCACGGACTCGCCGACCTGCTTGCGCGCGGAGAAGTGGATGACGGCGGTGACGTCCTCGTCGACCATGACGTTGGACAGAACGGATTGGGCCTGGTCGGAGGCGACATCGAGGGTCACCAGGGTCGCGTCGCCGATGCGGTCGGCGCTACCGGTGGACAGGTCGTCCACGACGACGACCTTGTCGCCGCGCTGGGACAGGAGGCGGACCACGTGGGCGCCGATGTACCCGGCGCCGCCACAGACGAGAATGCTCATGCTCCTAGTCTACGACGGGGCGGCCCGCGATGGGCGCTCCCGGCCGCCCCGTCAGTGCCGTCCGCGCGACCGCCTTCGCAGGGGCCCTCGCCAGTGCCGTCCGCGCGACTGGGATGGCGGCCTCCATGCCCAGCGTCCGCGCGGCCGCGTTCCCGGGCGACGGGGCGGAGCGCCCGGGGGAGTCCGCCGGGCCGCTTACCTCTGGGAGGAGACGCGCTCGGCCAGGGCCGCGCCCTTGGCGGTGGCCATTGCGCGCAGCTCCCCCTGGAAGCCGCGCATCCTGGCGCGCAGGGCGGCCGCCCGCTCCCCCTCGCCCGCGCCGAGGATCCGCGCGGCCAGCAGTCCGGCGTTGCGGGCGCCGCCGATCGACACTGTGGCGACCGGCACGCCGGCGGGCATCTGGACGATGGAGTGCAGCGAGTCGACGCCGTCGAGGTGCTTGAGGGCCACGGGAACGCCGATGACGGGCAGTTCCGTGAGGGCGGCGAGCATCCCGGGCAGGTGGGCGGCGCCCCCGGCCCCGGCGATGATGACGCGCAGGCCCCGCTCGGAGGCGGAGCGCCCGTAGGCGACCATGTCCTCGGGCATGCGGTGGGCCGAGACGACGCCGACCTCGCAGGCGATGGAGAACTCGGCGAGGGCGGCGACGGCGCCCTCCATGGTCGGCCAGTCGGAGTCGGAGCCCATGACGACCCCGACCAGGGGGTCCTCGCCGGTGGCGGTGAGCCGGACATCAGGGCTTGTGGACATCGTTCCTCCCGTGGGTTGTGGTTCAGGGCGGGGGCC
>NZ_CP017298.1:796183-814963 GCF_001746855.1 Pauljensenia hongkongensis
GGGCGAGGGCCTCGGCCTCGTGGGCGCTGGGGCCGACGACGGTGACGTGGCCGAGTTTGCGCCCGGGGCGCACTTCCTTGCCGTAGAGGTGGACGCGCGCCCGGGGCCCCCCGGCCTCCATGGCCGCGCCGAGGGCCCGGGCGGGCTCGTCCAGCCGCGAGCCGAGCAGGTTGACCATGACCGCGCTCCACCCCGGTCTGACGGGGTCGGTGGCGCCCAGGGGCAGGTCGAGGACGGCGCGCAGGTGCTGTTCGAATTGGCTGGTGACGGCCCCGTCGATGGTCCAGTGCCCGGTGTTGTGGGGGCGCATGGCGAGCTCGTTGACCAGCACCCGCTCCTGGTCGCCCTCCCCCACGACGAACATCTCGACGGCGAGGACCCCGGTGACGCCGAGGCGCTCGGCGATGTCCTCGCCGATCCGGCGCGCGAGGTCCGCCGTGGCAGGGCGGATCCCCACGGCGGGCGCGGTCACGGCCGAGCACACGCCGTCCTCCTGGACGGTGGAGGCCACGGGCCACGAGCGGATCTCGCCGGAGGGGCGCCTGGCGAGCAGGGCGGCGACCTCGCGGGTGAAGGGGACTATCTCCTCCGCCAGCAGCGGCCCCTCCCCCAGCCACGGGTCCGCGTCGCGGGCCTGGTGCACTGCTTTGACGCCGTGCCCGTCGTAGCCCCCGCGCGGGGTCTTCACGACCAGGGGCCATCCGACTGCGGCGCCGAACGCCTCCAGGTCCGCCCGGGTCTCCACGCGGGCCCAGCGGGGGCAGGGGACCCCCATCGCGGTGAGGCGCTCGCGCATGGCGAGTTTGTCCTGGGCGTGGAGCAGGGCGGCGGCGGGCGGTTCGATGGCGACCAGGGGGGCGCACGCCTCGAGGACGGCGGCGGGGATGTGCTCGTGCTCGAAGGTGAGGACGTCGGCGCCCTCGATCAGGGCGAGGACGGCGGCCAGGTCGCGGGGATCCCCGACGGGCGCGTCGACGATCGCCTGCCCGCCGGATCCGCCGGGGGCCTCGACGAGCGCGCGCAGGGCGATCCCCAGTGCGATGGCGCTCTCCTGCATCATGCGGGCCAGTTGTCCGCCGCCGATGACGGCGACGGTGGGGCGGTGCTCGTTGTCCACGGCTACAACATAGCGCCGCTGGGTCAGAAACGCCGCGAGCGACGCCCCATGGACATGAGGGCGCCCTCGGGCATGACGCGGTCGGGGTCCAGCGACTTGGGGATGGCCGCCAGCGACACGGTGAACACGGGCGGCTGGTTCTGGGCGAGTTCGAGGCGCCCTCCCATCGCCTGTGCGAGGTCCCGCGCCAGGGCGAGGCCGATCCCCGTGGACCCGTGCCCCGAAACGCCCTTCTCGAAGACGTTCGGGGCGATCTCGTCGGGCACGCCCTCCCCCTCGTCACTGACCTCGATGACGATGCCGCGCTTGGACGTGCCCTTGCGGGCGCGGACCGTCGTCGTTCCCGCGCCGTAGCGCAGCGAGTTCTCGATGAGCGTGGCCAGGACCTGCCCGAGCTTGCCCGCCTCGGCCAGAACCGGCATCTCCGCCTCGTCGAGGAAGACCAGGGGGCGGCCCTCGGACTCGAAGCGGTCCTCCCACTCCTCACGCGCCGTGTTGAAGACCTCGAGGATGTGGATGGCCTCGGTCTGCCCGTTGCTCCGCGCGTTCGCGTCGAGGAGGTCGGTGACGACCCGCGTCATGCGCTCGACCTGCTCCAGGCAGGAGCGGGCCTCGGCGCGCACTTCCTCCTGGGAGGAGACGAGCTCGATCTCCTCGATGCGCATGGACAGCGCGGTGAGCGGGGTGCGCAGCTGGTGGGAGGCGTCGGCCGCGAACTGGCGCTCGGCGGCGAGGCGCCCGGCCATGCGCTCGCCCGTGCGGGCCAGTTCCTCGGACACGAGGTCGATCTCCTCGATGCCGGAGGACTCGACGCGGGCGCGCACCTGCCCGGAGCCGATCTGCTCGGCCTGGGCGGCCAGGTAGATGAGGGGCGCGGAGAGGCGCCGGGAGAGCCTGCGGCCCATCGCCCAGCCGGTGAGCATGGAGACCGCCATACCGGCCGCGAAGACGGCGCAGGTGACGGCGATGCGCTTGACCGCGCGGGACCCGGAGGCGGTGAGTTGCACGGAGATGCCCGCGGGCGAGGACACGGTGGTCGTCATGGCCGGCTGGGAGGGCCGCACCTGGTTGACCATGAGGGCGTGCCCGGGCACCTTCACCCTGTAGGCCACCGGGGAGCCGCTGCCCGGGTCGGCCACCAGGGAGTCGAGGAGCTGGGGGGTGACGGGCTCGTCGGAGCTGATGCGCCGCTCGATGGCGTGGAGCACCGCCTGCCCCTGGGTGTCGAGGGCCCGTTGGTCGTTGTTCCACACGAGCACCGAGGCGAAGAAGGCGCCGGGCACCCCCATGATGAGCGACACGACGGCGACCACGGAGACGATGATCCGCACCGCCCGTTCCCGCATGCCCGGCTCCCCGGCTCAGCGGCGGGTCGTCTCGAAACGGAAGCCCATCCCCCGCACGGTCGTGATGTAGTGCGGGTCGGAGGCCTCGTCGCCGAGTTTGCGGCGCAACCACGACACGTGCATGTCGAGGGTCTTGGTGGATCCCGTGGGGTCGGAGCCCCACACCTCGCGCATGAGCTCGTCGCGCTCGACGACCGACCCGGCCTCGCGCAGCAGGACGCGCAGCAGGTCGAACTCCTTGGCGGTGAGCTGGAGCTCGGTGCTGCCGGAGAACGCCCGGTGGGCGGCCACATCGACGCGGATGTCCTGGGCGCGCAGCTCGGACTCGGCGGGCTCGGCCGTGTGGCGGCGCAGCAGCGCGCGCACGCGCGCGAGCAGTTCGGCGAGGCGGAAGGGCTTGGTGACGTAGTCGTCGGCCCCGGCGTCGAGCCCGACGACCATGTCCACCTCGTCGGTGCGCGCGGTGAGGATGAGGATGGGGACGCGCCCGCCGTCGGCGCGGATCTCGCGGGCGACGTCGAGCCCGTCCATGTCCGGCAGCCCCAGGTCGAGGACGACGAGGTCGGCCCCCTCGACGTTGGTGAGCGCCTCGCGCCCTGTGGACGAGGCGAGCACCTCGTACCCTTCGCGGCCGAGGGCGCGGGCGAGGGGTTCCGAGATCGCGGGGTCGTCTTCAACGAGGAGAACTCTAGTCACGCCCCCATCTTAGCGAACACGGGGGAACTCTTTCATGTTTCTTGACCGAAATACGGGCATACGCTGAAGGCGTCCGGCGGCGCCCCGCCGGGCCCTAGTCGACGGCCGAGAGCACGTAGGGGGACACCGGGCCGAAACCGCGCAGGTCGGCCGTGGGGAACTCCTCGAGCTCGTAGCCGTGCCCGCCCTTGCCCGCGGCGATGGCGGCGGCGGTGGTCGGATCGGTGAGGATCTTGCCCACCGGGGCGATGTCCACCAGGCGGGAGGCGAGGTTCACGGTCGGCCCGAAGACGTCGCCGGAGCGGGAGAAGACGTCCCCGCGCACGAAGGAGGCGCGCACCGGGAGGATCTCGTCGTCGGCGTTGAGCCTCTCGATGAGGGAGGTCGCCACCCGCAGGCCCGTCGGCAGGTCGTCGGCGATGTACAGGACGGCGTCGCCGATCATCTTGACCACGCGCCCGCCCGCCTCGACGACCGCGTTGCGGCTCTCCTCCTCGAAGCGCTCGATGAGGCCGACCAGGGCGTCCCCCAGGATGGTGGACGACGAGGTGTAGGACACCATGTCGACGAAGCCGAGCGAGCGGTTCAGGGGGAAGCGGGAGCGGCGGTCCTCGTGGCCCCTCTGGGCGACCTCCTTGTCGAGGCGCGCCAGCAGCGCCTCCAGCTGGCGCTGCCACGAGTGGATGAACATGCTCTCGAAGACCTCGACCCTGGAGCGCATGTGGTCCAGGACGTACATGCGGGCCGTGGTGTCGTCGAGGCCGTGGCGGCGCATCGCGTCCTCGACGAGGGCCTCGAACTGCCACAGCGCGAGGCGGTCGGCCAGGTGCGAGTTCGCGCGCAGCAGCGAACGGGACGTG
Source organism: Pauljensenia hongkongensis (assembly GCF_001746855.1). Lineage (GTDB taxonomy): Bacteria > Actinomycetota > Actinomycetes > Actinomycetales > Actinomycetaceae > Pauljensenia > Pauljensenia hongkongensis. The sequence goes on from NZ_CP017298.1 coordinate 800,203, forward strand.
GCCGTGTCGATGGCCCCCGACTCGACCAGGTCGTGCCACTTGGAGAACACGTCGAGATCCCTCTCGGAGAAGACGACGGCGCCGGGGTCGGGGGTGGGGAAGCCGAGGGCGCGCCAGAACTCGTTGACGCGGACGATCGGCGTGCCCGTCCGCTCGGCGATGTCGTGCGCCGAGTACAGCAGAGGCCCCCCCAGGAGCCGCGGCACGTAGCTGGGGGCGGTCAGCTCGTCAGGAAACGCTGACGACGGCACGTCGCGCGCACCCATCAGGATCCCCTCCTCCGACTGCTGAACACAACCTCATCAGCAGGTAATGGTATAAAACCTCACATTTTCCGTCCGAAGGATCGATGAGAATCCCTCGACGAAATCAAGTATAGTGGATAATTTGATTTTTATCCATTGATTGCGGCCCCGACCTGCGCAAACCCTTTCCGGGACACGCCGTAGGGCGGGCCGCCCGGCCCATGCACCCCAGATTGAGAGAATAATCCTATGCGCTTCATCCTCGCCTCACGCTCGCCCGCGCGCCGCGCGACTCTGGAGTCGGCGGGCGTCCGCCCCACCGTCATCGTCTCCGAGGTCGACGAGGACGCGGTCCTGGACGCCCTGCCGGGCGGCCGGGCCTTCAGCGGCGGGCGGACCACCCCCGCCGACGAGGTCATGGCCCTCGCCCGGGCGAAGCAGGAGGCCGTGACGAGGATCCTATGCGAAGAGGGCTCCTCTTTCCAGGAGGCCCCCTCCGAAGCACTGGTCGTCGTGGGGTGCGACTCGATGCTCGAACTGGACGGGAGGATGCTCGGCAAGCCCCACACCCCCGATGTGGCGCGCGCCCGCATACGGGAGATGCGGGGCAGGACCGCCGCCCTGTGGACGGGCCATTCAATGGCCCTGCTCTCCCCCGCCCGCCCCGGCGGCGCGCGGGACGTTGCGGGGGCCGACACCGCCAGCGCCTCGACCCTGGTCCACTTCGGGGACATCACCGACCGCGAGATCGACGCCTACGTGGCCACGGGCGAGCCCCTCGGCGTCGCTGGCTCCTTCACGGTCGACGGCCTGGGCGGCCCTTTCATCACGGGCGTGACCGGGGACTACCACTCGGTCGTGGGCATCTCCCTGCCGCTCGTGCGCGCCATGGCGGCCGGCCTCGGCGTCTTCTGGCCGGACCTGTGGGAGCCCGCCGGGTGACGACGGGCACCCGGGGGCGCGCCGCCGTAGAGTTGACGCATGGACACCAACACCGTGTGGGGCGTCGGCCTCGCGACTGTCACAACCAGCGGCCAGACCCTCGACACCTGGTACCCGGCTCCGCGGCTGGGCGAGGGCCACGACGACGAGCTGGCCACGCGCCTCGCCCTGTTGGAGAAGGTCGATGACGCCCGGGGGGTGCGCACCAGGGTCGTCACCTGCGCCCAGCGCCTCGACGAGGCGCCGGACTCCACCGAGGGCGCCTACCTGCGCCTCCACGCCCTGTCCCACCGCCTCGTGCGGCCGAACACGGTCAACCTCGACGGGATCTTCTCGCTGCTGCCCACGGTCGTGTGGACCGACGCGGGCCCCTGCGCCGTCGAGGGGTTCGAGCAGACCCGCCTGCGCCTGCGCGCCCGCCTCGGGCGCCCCGTCGTGGTGGTGGGGATCGACAAGTTCCCGCCGATGACGAACTACGTCGTGCCGTCGGGGGTGCGCATCGCCGACGCGGTGCGCGTCCGCCTGGGCGCGCACCTGTCCGAGGGCACCACCGTCATGCACGCCGGCTTCGTGAACTTCAACGCCGGCACCCTCGGCGCCTCGATGGTCGAGGGCAGGGTCTCCCAGGGGGTCGTCATCGGCGACGGCTCGGACGTGGGCGGGGGCGCCTCGACCATGGGCACCCTGTCGGGGGGCGGCAGGCAACGGGTCCGGCTCGGCCGCCGCTGCCTGCTGGGCGCCAACTCGGGCCTGGGGATCCCCCTGGGCGACGACTGCGTCGTCGAGGCGGGGCTCTACGTGACCGCCGGCGCCAAGGTGGCGCTGATCGACCCCGCCTCCCCCGGCCAGGAGCGGATCGTGGCGGCCCGCGAGCTCGCCGGGGAATCGAACATCCTCTTCCGCCGCAACTCCGTGAGCGGCAGGGTCGAGGCGATCGTGCGCGACGGGCACGGCATCGAGCTCAACTCCGCGCTGCACGCGTCGAACTGACCGCCCGGGCGCGGCGCGGATAGCCCCTCCGCCCCGCGAAGGAGCCCCGCCTGTGGACGGCAGGCCGACTGCGGCTGCGGGCCCGCTGCGGGCGCGGCGCCCGTCGCGCGGGCCCCTCCGGGCCGATGGCGCGGCGCCCCCGACCCGTGCTCGCGCGCATGCCCGCGCCACCCCCTCACCTCACCCTTCCGCGCAAGGGCCGGAGCGGTCCCCCGCTCCGCGAAGGAGCCCCGGTGGGCTCCGCTCAGCCCCAGTGGGAGGCGATCCTGGAGGCCGCCGCCCCTATCCTCTCGTCCGTGGCGGTCAGCGCCATGCGCACGCGCCCGCGCGCGGCATCGCCGTAGAAGGCGCCAGGCGCCACCAGGATCCCCAGGTCGGCGAGGCGCCGCACCAGTTCCCAGTCGTCGTCGACGCCCGGGCAGCCCAGCCACAGGTAGAGGCCGGCCACGGACCGCGGGTCGTTGACCAGGCCCGCGGAGCCCACGGCGTCCAGGAGCCGGGCGCGCCGCGCCCCGTACACGTCCCGCTGGCGCCGCACGTGCGCCTCGTCGGCCAGGGCGACCGCCATGGCGTGCTGGACCGGGGCGGGCACCATCATGCCCGAGTGCTTGCGGGCCTCGACCAGGGCGGCGACCAGGCGCGGATCGCCGTACACCAGGGCGGCCCGGTAGCCCGCCAGGTTCGACTGCTTCGACAGCGAGTAGAGCACGACCAGGCCGGAGGGGTCGCCTCCGCACACGTCGGCGTCCAGCAGCGAGGGGACGCCACCGCTGACGTGCGGTTCGGCCCAGGGCAGGGCCGCGTAGCACTCGTCCGAGACGATGACCGCGCCCCTGCTCCGCGCCCAGGCGATGGCGGCGCGCAACTGGTCGGCGTCCATGACGTGGCCGTCGGGGTTGCCCGGGGAGTTGAGGAAGACCATCGCGGCGTCCGGCCAGGACCCGGGCCTCAGCGGGTCGACGGGCACAGGGACCGCGCCCGCCAGGCGCGCGCCCACGTCGTAAGTGGGGTAGGCGACCTCGGGCACCAGGACGGTGTCCCCGGGGCCCGCGCCCAGCAGGGCGGGGATCCAGGCCACCGCCTCCTTCGAACCGATGGTCGGGATGACGCCCGCCTCCCCCACGTCCACCATGTTCCTGCGGGCGCCCCACGCCAGGATCGCCTCGCGCACCTCGGCGGTCCCCACCACCGCCGGGTACCCGGGGGCGTCGCAGGCCCCGGCCAGCGCCTCCCGGATCAGCGCGGGCGTGGGGTCCACGGGCGTCCCCACCGACAGGTCGCAGATCCCGTCGGGGTGGGCGGCCGCCTGCTTTTTGTAGGGGGCCAGGGAGTTCCAGGGGAACGCGGGCAGCGGGAGGGGGCGGGGCAGCTCGGCCATATCAGTACCCGTTCTCAGCCTTCCACTCCTCGTTCTGCGGGGGCAGCGCGGCGATCATCGGATCGTCGTACTCCTGGACCCCGGTGCGCTGGGCGCCGCCCGGGCTGCCCAGTTCACTGAAGAAGTCGGCGTTGGCGCGCAGGTAATCGGACCATTCATCGGGCAGGTCGTCCTCGTAGAAGATCGCCTCGGTGGGGCACACCGGCTCACACGCACCGCAGTCCACGCACTCCTCCGGATGGATGTAGAGGCTGCGCTCCCCCTCGTAAATGCAGTCGACGGGGCACTCGTCGACGCAGGCGCGGTCCTTCACGTCCACGCACGGCTGCGCGATGACGTAGGTCATGTGGCATTCCTCCTCGGAAGTGTCTGCCGATAGCTCTGCGTCTATTATTCACGCGTGGAACCCTCCATACCCCATGAACCTGGCCACGGGCCCGCGAACGGCGCCACCGCGCCGAATAGTCGGCCCCCTCACGATCCGGGGGCGGCGCGGCCCCCGGGGGCATTTTCCTCATCCCGGCAGCGTGCAATTGAGCGCCTGCCGTGGATGCGGTGGCGCCCGGGCGAGCGCGTCGTCCTGCGCTACCGCCTGGACGACGGCCTGCACGACGCCCTGGGCACCGTCGTCGAGGCCGCCATCGACCACGTCTCCATCGAAACGAGGCGGGGGCTGGTCCGGGTGGAGGCGACGACCATGGTGACCGGCAAGTCCGTTCCCAGCCCGCGGGCGCCCGGTCCGCGGGCGGGGGCCCGGGAGCGCGGGCCGGGGACCGGGGCCCAGCAGCGTGGTCCCGACACCGCCCCGGGCACCCCGCCGTGAGGGACCGGGCGGCTCGTCACGGGTCAGGCCGCACGGCCCGCTTCCAGGCACCCCGCCGTGAGGGACCGGGCGGCTCGTCACGGGTCAGGCCGCACGGCCCGCTTCCGGGCACCCCGTCGTAAGGAACCGGGCGGCTCGTCGCGGGCTGGACCGCCATCCTGCCCCCGGGCACCCCGTCATAAGGAACCGGGCGGCTCGTCGCGGGTCAGGCCCCTGTTCTCCGCCTTGCCGGGACACTGATTCCCCGAGGCGCACTTCGAGGTGGCGGGCGAGTAGGCCAACCACGGATCCGGAGGGCGGATCCGCAAGTGCCCGACGGGCCCCGGGCCCGCCCAGCGGGCAGTGGACGCGCAGACGGGGCTTCCGCGCGACGGCTCGGACTGTTCTGCCCGTGGAGCAGCACGAGGCCCGGGCGGAGCGGCGTCCAAAGGGCGGGGCACTCGGGCTGTTTAGCAAGCGAAGTCGGGTTTTCAAAGGGATACCGTCACTTTGCAAGTGTTATATCGCTTGCAAAGTGTGGTAGCGCTGTGAAAGCGTAGGTATCGCTGCGAAAGTGTGCCCCGTCGTGTCGGTATCGCTGTGAAAACAGCCCATGGCGCGCGGCTCCCGGACCCGGGCGCCCGGAGGCCCCGCGGTATAGTCGCCAGAACGGGCCCCGCGCCGCCTCCGCTTTCCAACGAGACGCATTGGGGCAGGAAACCACCCATTGGGGTAGGCAATTTGCCTACCCCAATACCCTCTTGCCTACCCCAATGCGGCAAGGCACTCGCAGTTGCCTACCCCAATGCGGCAAAGCACGGTGCGTTGCCTACCCCAATGCGGCAAGGCACGCAGGCGCCCCCGGGCCCGCCGTTCCACGGCGGAGTCGGCGCTCACGCGTCCTTCTGCTCGTAGGGCTTGTCCCGGGAGCCTATTTCAATCAGATTCCCCTCGGGATCAGCGATGCAACAAGTCCTCTGCCCCCACGGCTCCGTCGCGGGCTCCATCACCGGCACCGCGCCGTTGTCGACGACGCGCCTGAACGAGGCGTCCACTTCCTCGAAAGTGTCCACGTAGAGCGCGATCCCGCAATGCCCGTTCAGCCCCTTGCCGTAGTCGTAGCGGCGGCCCGTCATCCTCTCGAAGTCCTTCCTGCCGCACAGCAGGAACAGGGTCCCACCCTTGACCAGGTGGACGTTGGCTCGACGTGGGCGCCGATCTGGCCGACGACAGGGTCCCGTCCTTGACCAGGTAGACGTTGGAGGAGTCCTCCGCCTCCTTGATCCCGAAGCCGAGCACGTCCCTGTAGAACCGGATCATCACCGCCATGTCCTCGACGAGCAGTCCGAAGCCGTCCAGTCTCATACGACGCTCCCCCGAGTCCGATCGTGATCCCGTCCGCGCCCGGTCACCGGTTCGCGCGGCGCTCGCGGGCGGCGATCTTGAAACGCTCCTGGGCGTCCAGGACGACCTTGCGCACGCGCACCGCCTCGGGGGTGACCTCGACGCACTCGTCGCTGGCCGCGAACTCCAGGGACTCCTCGAGGGTGAGTTTGCGCGACGGGGTGAGGGACTCGTACACGTCGGCGGTGGCGCTGCGCGTGTTCGTCTGCTTCTTCTCGCGGCAGATGTTCACGTCCATGTCCTCGCCGCGCGGGTTCTCGCCCACGACCTGCCCCTCGTAGACCTCCGAGGAGGGCTCGACGATGAAGGTGCCGCGCTCCTGCAGGTTCGTCATCGCGTAGGGCGTGGCCTGTCCGGCGCGGTCGGCCACGAGGGAGCCGGTGAGGCGCTGCTCGATGGGGCCCTGCCAGGGCGCGTAGCCGTCCGCGATCGACGAGGCGATCCCCGTTCCCCGGGTCTCGGTGAGGAAGCGCGTGCGGAAGCCGATGAGGCCGCGCGCGGGGACGACGAACTCGAGGCGGATCCAGCCGGAGCCGTGGTTGGCCATGGTCTCCATGCGGCCCTTGCGCGCTGCCATGAGCTGGGTGACGGCGCCGAGGTGCTCCTCGGGGATGTCGATGGTCATGCGCTCCATGGGCTCGGACAGGACTCCGTCGATCTCCTTGGTGACGACCTGCGGTTTGCCGACCGTCAGCTCGAAGCCCTCGCGGCGCATCTGCTCGACCAGGATCGCCAGGGCGAGCTCGCCGCGGCCCTGGACCTCCCAGGCGTCGGGGCGGTCGGTGGGCAGGACTTTGATGGAGACGTTGCCGACCAGCTCGCGGTCCAGGCGGTCCTTGACCTGGCGGGCGGTGACCTTGGCGCCCTTGACCCGGCCTGCCATGGGCGAGGTGTTGATGCCGATGGTCATGGAGATCGCGGGGTCGTCGACCGTGATGAGCGGCAGGGGCCGGGGGTCGTCGAGGTCGACCAGGGACTCCCCGATCATGATGTCCTCGATGCCGGCGACTGCGACGATGTCGCCGGGCCCGGCGGACGCGGTGGACACGCGCTCGAGGCCCTCAGTGGCGAGCAGTTCGGAGATGTGGACCCGCGAGATGGTCCCGTCATGGCGGGCGAGGCCCACGTCCGCCCCCTTGCGCAGCGTGCCGTTGTGGATGCGCAGCAGGGCGAGGCGGCCCAGGAAGGGGGAGGCATCGAGGTTGGTGACGTGGGCCTGCAGGGGCGCGGACTCGTCGTAGGCCGGCCCGGGGATGCGGCTCAGGATGGTTTCGAAGAGGGGTTCGAGGTCCTCGGCGGGCAGCTGCCCGTCGCCGGGGTTGTCGAGGGAGGACTTCCCGGCCTTGGCGCAGGCGTAGACGACGGGGACGTCCATGAGCGAGTCGACGTCGATGTCGGCCCCGTCGTTCATGAGGTCCTCGCCGAGGTTGAGCAGCAGGTCGGTGGTCTCGGCGACGACCTCGTCGATGCGCGAGTCCGGACGGTCCACCTTGTTGACGACGATGATGACGGGCAGCTGGGCGGCCAGGGCCTTGCGCAGGACGAAGCGGGTCTGGGGAAGGGGCCCCTCGGAGGCGTCGACCATGAGGACCACTCCGTCGACCATGGACAGGCCGCGCTCGACCTCGCCGCCGAAGTCCGCGTGGCCGGGGGTGTCGATCACGTTGATGGTGACGCCGCCGTCGACGCCCAGCGCCCGGGCGGCTGGGCCGTTGTAGTGGACGGCCGTGTTCTTCGCGAGGATCGTGATCCCCTTCTCGCGCTCGAGGTCGCCCGAGTCCATGACGCGCTCGCCCGTCTTCTCCACGGTGTCGCGCTCGGAGAACGCCCCCGACTGCCAGAGCATGGCGTCCACCAGGGTGGTCTTCCCGTGATCGACGTGGGCGACGATCGCGACGTTGCGCAGATCTTGACGGGTGGACATCGTGGACTCCTCCTGCATGGACGACTAGCATTGTGAGGTGCGGGACACCGTGGTACCCCCTGCTGGCGGAAAGTCAACCGATCCTCACAGGCATACGGGTCTCAGAATATCGGCTGCCCCGGGCGCACGCTCATACGCGCCTGCGACATGAGACACGTAGGCGCTGCGCAAGACCGACCAACCGGTCTAGTTGCACAGTAATTATACGCCTTCTTAACTGGAACCATGACTGAGATCGACATCCACACTTTCGGGCGCCACGCCAACGCGGGGCACGCCTCGCCATTCGGCGCGCACGTCCTCGACTGGCAGCCGAACAGCGACCACCCGTTGCTGTGGCTCTCCCCCCGCGCCGTCACCGACGGCACCGCGCCGATCCGGGGCGGCATCCCCGTGTGCGCGCCGTGGTTCGCCGCACCCGACCAGTCCCCGGCCATGCCCCCGCCGGGCGCCCCCGCGCACGGGCTCGCGCGCACCCGCCGTTGGGAGCTCGAGGAGCGCGCCCCCCAGTCCCTCACCTACTCCTTCACCCACCGGCGCGCGGACGCAGGAGGCGTCTTCCCCCACGATTTCACCGCCCGCGTGGTGATCCAGGGCTCCGAGGAGCTCACGGTCGCGCTCACCCTCGTCAACGACGACGACCACCCCTTCGCCGTCGAGGCGGCCCTCCACGCCTACCTCGCAGTCGGCGACGTCAAGGACATCACGATCGACGGCCTGGACGGGGCGCCCTACTACGACGCCGCCAAGGGCCGCAACGCCGTCCAGAAGGGGGCGCTCTCCCTGGTGGGGCCGACCGACCGCATCTACGTGTCCACCTCCCCCATCCACGTCATGGACCCCCGGTGGGGGCGGCGGATCACTGTGGACAAGAGCGGCTCCGGCACCACCGTCGTGTGGAACCCCTGGCGGGAGGGTGCGGCCAGGATCGCCGACATGGGCGACGACGACTGGCAGCGCTTCGTGTGCGTGGAGACCGCCAACGCGCGCCAGCGCGCGATCACCCTGTGGCCGGGCCACCCCCGCCGCCTGACGGCCACCTACGGCGTGGACCAGATGGACTGACGCCCCCTGCCCCGGAGCCCCGGGCGCGTGCGCGCGGGCGTCCCCCCGTCGCGCGCTCCGCCCACCCCAGGCGCGTGCGCGCGCGGACGCCCCGGCCTCGTACAATAGTGCGCGCACCATCACCTGCCCGGGAGTGAACATGGGACTGAAGAGCGCGGTCGCGACCGCATACCTGGCCGTCTCGCGGTGGAAGCTGGTCTGCGAGCCCCTGCCGCCGAAGGTCGTGATCATCGGGGCGCCCCACACCTCGAACTGGGACGGCGTCTTCATGGCGGTCTCACTGTGGAAGGCCGGCCGCCCCTTCCAGTTCCTCGTCAAGGACTCCCTGGCGAAAGCGCCTGTGCTCGGGGCCTTCATCCGCGCGATCGGCGGCGTCTCCGTCCAGCGCGGGCACGCCAACGGACTGGTGGGCCAGGTCGCGGAGCGCTTCCGCGCCTCGGAGTCCTTCACCCTGTGCATGACGCCGAAGGGCACGCGCTCCCCCCGGGAGCACTGGAAGTCCGGCTTCTACCGGATCGCCCTCGAGGCGGGGGTGCCGATCCAACTCGGTTTCGTCGACGCGTCCACCCGCACGTTCGGCTGGGGCCCCACCTACGAGCTGACCGGGGACATGCGGGCGGACATGGACGCCATCCGGGCCTTCTACGCCGACAAGACCGGCGTGCACCCGGAGAGGGCCTCCGTGCCGCGCCTGCGCGGTGAGGACGGATGACCCCGCCCCCTGGGGCCCCGGATCACCGCGGCCGGCCACCGCGCCACTGGCCCCTCCGACGACGGGGCGGCCGGTGCCACCGGTGCCCCCTGTGGCCGCGCCTGGTCATCGCCGCCTGCGCGGGCACGGCCGCCCTGGGGCTCGCCGCGCCCGCCGGGGCGGACCCGGTCCAGCGCATCTCCCTCTACGAGGAGTACGAGGTGACCCCCGCCGTCTCCGCCCAGCACCGCGTCTTCCTCACGGCTGAGGGCGTGGCCCTCTCGCAGAAGCAGTGCCAGGAAATGGGGAACGGCACGAACGCGGACGTGTCGCGGACGGCGCGCCACGACGGGCAGGAGGGCTGTGAGTTCCACTGGTCCCTGGCGGACGCGGGCGCCGAGGTCTTCACGATCGACGACACCGGGAAGTTCGCCTTCCGCTCCCGCACCGATGAGCTGCTCGCCGGATTCGACACCCCCGACGCCCGCGCCACCGTCGCCTCGGTCGTGCTGACCGTCCACGGCGCCCACGTCCACGAGACGAGCGGGCAGCCGCAGATCGACTCCCATGACGAGTCCACCAAGAACGACGCGACAACGGTGACGTGGTCCCAGCCCGACGGCGCCGTGGAGGCCCGGGGCACCATCGACCCCGGGGCCTCGCCCACTCCGCCCCCTCCCCCGGCCACCGGCACAGCGCCGCCCTCCGCCTCCGCGGCACAGAGCGGTTTGGCGCGCCCGCAGGCGGCCGGGCACGCGGACGCGCCCGATTCCTCTTCGGGGATCTACCCCGTGCTCGCCGGTTTCCTCACGCCCCTCGCCGTCGTGGCCGTCTTCCTGATCGTGGGGCGCTGGCGCGCGAACAGGGCGGGGGCGGCGTCCGAGGGGACGGCAGCCGCCGAGGCCCTCCCACCCCCGGCCGATCCCACCGAGTCCGCCGAGTCAGCGCGCTTCCCCTACGGGAAGCCCCTCGGTTAGAGCGCGGCCCCGGGGCGCGGATCAGCCCCTTGCGGGCGCAACCCGGCGGGAGCCCGTCTGGAACCGCCCCGGCGCGAACGCGGGCGCGCACCACTGGCACCACCCCACATGAGCCAGGTCATATTCCATGACCGGTTGGTGCGCTTGTTCATTACGTTGCGTAATGAATTATCGTGAGCCCAACGAAAGGAGGGCGCGATGAGCGGGAAGCGGTACACGAGCGGCGAGATCGCCACTGCCGCGGGAGTGACAGTGCGCACGATACAGCACTACGACAATATCGGCCTGCTCCCCTCCACGGGTAGAACCGACGGAGGGCGCCGGTACTACACCCAGGACGACTTGGTCCGGCTCGAGCAGATCGTCTTCTACAAGTCCTTGGACTTCCCATTGGACCAGATCAAAGAGCGCCTACTGCTCGAACCCGGCAAGACCGAGTTATTGACGATGCTCGAAGAGCAGAGGCTACTGCTGCTCCAGAGGATGGAGCACCTGCACACCTCGTTCGCCACGATCGGGATCATGTCCGAGATGATCGAATCCGACAGGCAACCGCCCCTCGCCCTGCTGCTCAGGTTCCTCAGCGCCCTGCCCGGGGACGACGTGTTCTCACGGGCGCCACAATTGCTGACGGAGGAACAGCGCGAAGCGCTCTCACCGCGGTTCCAGGACGTCGAACCCGTCCAAGCGTTCTACCACAGGTGGAAAGAGGCCCTCATCGAAGCGGCGGTCCTGGTCCACGAGAACGCGCCCCCGGACAGCGCCGCCGCGCAGGATCTGGCGAGGCGGTGGTGGAACGCGATCCTCTCACTCACCGGCGGGGACATGGACCTCATCGAGCAATTGTCCCAGCTGGGCCTCGAGGACCAGATGGGAACGGGGGACGACGAGCTGATGAATTCGGCCAGCCGTTACGTGGAGGCGGCTTTCGGCCTGTTCTCCGCCAGCGGCGGCCCGTGCCCCGAGCCGGACGGGAGCAGTGCGGGAGGAGATGACGATGATAGAGCTGAGCGGCCTGACGAAACGGTACGCTGACAAGGTCGCGGTGGACAACATCAGCTTCCGAGTCCGCCCGGGGGCGGTCACGGGCTTCCTCGGTCCCAACGGAGCGGGCAAGACGACGACGATGCGGATGATCCTCGGCCTGGCCGCCCCCACCTCGGGACGCGTGGAGATCGACGGCCGCCCGTACGCCGCGCTGGACGCCCCTTTGAAGAAGGTCGGCGCGATGGTGGACGCGAGCGCGATAGACCCCCGCCTGACCCCTGCGCAGTACCTGGACATCCTCACGACCGCCTCGGGGACCGGCGGCGCCAGGATCCGCGGCGTCCTCGCCGCCGTCGGACTCGCCGAGGCCGCGGACAAGAGGATCAGCGAGTTCTCCTACGGCATGAGGCAAAGGGCCGGCATCGCGGCAGCGCTCATCGGCGACCCTGAGACCGTCTTGATGGACGAGCCCTTCAACGGCCTGGACGTGGACGGGATCCACTGGCTCCGCGCACTGCTCAAGGATCTGGCGGGGCAGGGGAAGGCCGTCCTCGTGTCGAGCCACCTGCTGAGCGAGGTCGAGGAGATCGCGGACAGGATCGTCGTGCTGGCCCGTGGCGCGCTGGTCGCCGACATGCCCATGGCCGAATTGCGCGGCAGGAGCGCGGGCTCCTACGTGCGGGTGCAGTCCGATGACGCGTCCGCGCTGCGCCGCGCGCTGGTGACGCAGGGCGCTCGAGTGGAGGCTTTGGGGCACGGCGCCCTCCGTGTGAGGGGTTCGAGCGCGAGGCGCGTTGGGGACACCGCTTTCGAGGAGGGCCTGCGCGTCCACGAGCTGGTGGCGCACCAGCCGTCCTTGGAGCAGCTCTTCGCCGAGTTGGTGGAGGGGAAGACGGAGTACGGGGGCGCCGCCCCTGGTCGGGAGAGCGGAGCGGCACGACGATGACGAGGTCGATCAACGCGGAGTGGAAGAAGATCTGGTTCCCCGCGCACTCACGGCTGTACCTACTCCTCGCGCTGGTGGCCGCCGTGGCCATGGGACTCGTGTTCGCCTCGACGACACAGGTCACGCGGGGCGAGGCCCTGTCCCAGCTCGACCCGATGTCCATAATCAGCGCGAACATCCTAGGAGTGGATGTCGTGGCGGTCCTGCTCCTGCTCTTCGCGGCGGTCCAGGTCGGCCGCGAGTTCCGCGAGAGGACCGCGCAGTCCTACCTCGCCGTCTCGCCGCGCAGGAGCACTTACTTCATCGCGAAATCGCTGGCGTTCGGCCTGGTCTCACTGGCAGTCGGAGCCGCCGTGGCGCTCGCCGCCCTCCTCGACGGGCTCCTCCTCGTATCAGCGGTGGGCAAGCAAGCGCCCGCCCTCGCGGAGGCGTGCCGCCTCGCCGCCGGGAGCGCCCTCATGCCGCTCTTCTACGTCCTGCTCGCGGTCAGCGCGACGTTCTGCACGAGGAGCACGGCCGCCGGGGCGGCGATCCCGTTCACTGTCCTGTTCCTCCCGGCGATCGCCGAACTGCTCCCGGGAGCACTGCGGGGCGCCCTCGTCCCGCTCCTGCCCGCCTCGGCGATCCACACGCTGTCCGGCCAGGCCCGGATCGGCAGCGCGGAGCACACGGGGGCCCTCGTGGCGCTCGCCGTCCTGGCCGCCTGGGTGCTGCTTCCCGCCGTGTTCGCGGCCTGGAGGTTCCAGAGGACGGACGTGTGAAGCGCCTGCGTTCCCCTCGCCCTGCCCACTCTCAGCCGATGTGGAAGTACTGCTCCACCAGGTCCTCCACGCTCACGCGCGACTCCGCCAGGTCCTCGCGCAGGTGCTCGTCGCCGAGGGCGACCAGCTGGTGCGCCCACGCGTCGATGAGGCCGCTGGGGAACACTCCGCCGGCCTCGTAGTCCGCCCGCTGGGCAAGCAGGCGCCCCGCCGTTTCGAAGCACGAGGCGGGCAGCTGGTCGAGCCCTTCGATCCGCGAGGCGTCGCCGCTGACGTAGCGCTCCTTGGCGTACTCCAGCATCCCGGGCTCCGTCAGGCCGAGCCGGGCCGCCACGGTGATGCCCGCCAGCAGCAGGTGGATGGCGGCCGACCCGTCGGGGCTGCGCAGCTCGACGGTCTGGGCGTCGTTCGGGACCGCGCCGATCGGCGCCTCGGCGGGGTTGGCGTCGCGGAACATGGAGTCCGAGATGTTCTGCCACCCCAGGGGGACGCGCACCAGGACCGAGCGGTTGCGGTCCCCCCAGCACACGGCGGTGGGCGCCTCCTGGTGGGGCACGAGCCGCAGGAACGAGGTGGGGGCGGTGTTGCCGAAGGCCGTGAGCGAAGCCGCGTGCGAGAGGTAGCCGCCGATGACCTTGAGGGCGTCGTCGGTCAGGCCGTGGCCCTGGGAGAACCGGTTCACGCCGTCCTCGACCAGGCGCGTGTGGAAGTGCATCCCCGACCCCGCCTGCCCGACGGCGATCTTGGGGGAGAACGACACCTCGATGCCGTGGGAGTGGGCGACCTGGCGCACGACCCACTTCGCCAGGACCATCTGGTCGGCGGCGTCGCACACGTCCACGGGCAGGAACTCGATCTCCTGCTGGATCATCTGGAGCCCGCCGGACACGAAGTTGCCCACTTCGGCGTGGGCGTACTTCACGGAGCAGCCCATGGAGGCCAGGTGCAGCAGCGACTCGGTGCGCACCTCCTCCCACTTCGAGAAGGGGGCGGCCTCGTGGTAGCCCCGCTGGGGCTCGACGGGGAAGAGGCGCTCCTGCTCGGAGAACAGGTAGTACTCCAACTCCCCCAGCGCCTCCAGGCGGCACCCGGTCTCCGCCTCGAGCATCCGTTGCGCTTTGCGCAGGACCTCCTGGGGCGCCGAGGCCAGGGGCGCGCCGTCGACGTCGTAGAAGTTGCACATGAGCTCCAGCGTTGGAATGGCGCTGAAGGGGTTGAGGAAGGCTGAGGACAGGCGCGGCACCACGTACAGGTCGGAGCTGGTCGCCTCGACGAAGGAGAACAGGGAGGAGCCGTCGACGCGCTCGCCGAGTGTGAGGACGCGGTCGAGGTGCGCCTTCGACTGGATGGCGAAGTTGAGTGTTTTGAGCCGCCCGTCGCCGCCGACGTACCGCAGGTTCAGCATCGGGATCCGGTGGTCCTCGGCGTACCCCATCACGTCGGCTTTCGTGAACTCCTCAGCGGGTTTGCCCAGGGCCTGCACGAGGGGGTTCGGACTGAGGGAAACAGTGTCTGTCGACAGCATGAGGACTCCTCTTCGAGCGTGATTCGTATCACCGCAATAGTGGCACATTTCCGGCGGGCGCGGAAGGCCCGGCCCCGCGCCGCCCTGGGGCGGGCGGGCGGGCGCGGCCCCATGTCGCCCCTGG
>NZ_CP017298.1:816247-819264 GCF_001746855.1 Pauljensenia hongkongensis
CCCGGAATCCACGGCCCCGGCCGGGCAGGCCGGGACGGCGCCGTCGGATCCGAGCCGTTTCGCGCCCGAGGCGCGCCCGCCGAGCGGGCTGGGTGGGTTCGTCATCCCCGACGACCCCTCCGCGCTCGACTCCCTGCCGCCGCTCGGTGCCTCCCCCGCCCCGGGATCCGCCTCGACTGCCCGCCCCGGATCCACGCCGGAGCCGGACGGCGCTCCCGACTCCGACGACGAGCCCCCGCGGGGCAATTACAAGTCCGGCGGGAAGCGCTGCGACTGACGGCGCCCGCCACCCCCTGGCGCGGCCGCCGCCGGGCGCCTCGGAACCGGTGCCCCCGCCCGGGGAACCGGGACGCACACGCGCCCGGGCGCTGCTAGGGTTGACCCATCGCTTGACCACGAGGAGACGGAATGTCCGACGCACGCGCGCAGTTGCTCGACCGCATCGAGCAGCTCCATCTGGACGACGAGCACCAGCAGATCATCGCGCTGATAGAGGCTCAGAACGACTTCACCAGCGACTACGACCTCGCGTCGTTGCTGGCGCGCGCGTACAACAACTACGCCCAGCCCCACATGGACACCTACCACGACCTGCTGCGCAGGGCGGTCGACCTGCTGCGCGGAGTCGAGACCGAGGGCCTGTCGGATCCGAAGTGGCATTACCGGATCGGTTACGCGCTCTACTTCCTCGACCGCGAGGACGAGGCCCTCATCTACCTCCGCCAGGCCCAGGCGCTCGACCCCACGGACACCGCCGTCACCGACCTCATCGACAGCTGCCACCGCTCCCTCACCGCGCGCACCGAGTTGATCCCCATCACCACGCAGAGCATCGCCGACTACTTCGACGACCGGGGATGGAACTACAACCTCGACGACAACACCCTGCTCACCGGCTTCACGGAAGGCGTGTACCGCCTCCGCAAGGAGACCGACACCGACGACCTGAGCCTGTGGGGCGCCCTGCGCACTGACGCGCCCATGGACCTGCGCCCCCGGCTGGTCGAGACCTGCAACGACTGGAACAACTCAACCCGTTGGCCCAAGACCCACGTCGTCACCCTGGACGACGGGACCGTGCGCATCTGCGCCGAGCAGTACCTGACGACGCACTTCGGCATGACCCGCGCCCAGCTGTCGATGGCGGTGGCCCGCTTCATCGACACGTCGGAACAGTTCTTCTCCCACATCGTCGAGCGCTTCCCGTCACTGGCCCGGCCCCCGAGGGAGGACTGAGGCCCACCATGGCGGCTATCGACGAGGAGGAGCGGCTGAGGCTGCTGGCCGAGGTGGCGCAGCTGCACGACGCCGGCCAGCACCAGCAGATCATCGCCCGCATCGAGAGGGTGAACGGGCACCGCGAGGACTACGTGATGGCGGGCCTGCTGGCGCGCGCGTACGTCAACTACGCGGACTCGTCGAAGTCCTCGTTCAACCAGCTCCACCAGACCGCCGTCGACCTGTTGGCGCCCTTCGAGCAGGAGGGCGCCGACGACCCCATGTGGAACTTCCGGATGGGCGCGGCCCTGTACTGGTTGGACCGTTTGGACGAGGCGATGCCCCGCCTGCGCCGCGCGTGCGAGCTGGACCCGGCGGACAAGGCGTTCTCGCAGCTCGCCGAGAAGTGCGCCCGGGAGATCACCGACAAGACGACCGTCATCCCCATCACGACGAAAACGATCACCGAGCACCTCGATTCGCGCGAGGCCACCTACGCCTTCCACGAGGACGGGGCGGTGTGCATGATGTTCTCCGTCGGGCACTACTGGTTCTCGGCCGCCCCGGAGGACAACAACGTGTCGCTGCTGGCCAGGATCGAGACGCCCGCGTCCCTCGACCTGCGCTCCGCGCTGGTGGAGGTCTGCAACGACTGGAACTCCCGGACCCGCTGGCCGAAGACGAGCGTCTACGTGAACGACGACGGCAAGGTCTTCGTCTACGCCGAGATGCACCTCACCCTCAACGGCGGGATGACGCGGGCCACTTTGAGCACGAACATCGACCGCTTCGTCAGCACCTCCCAGCAGTTCTTCACGCACGTCGGCGAGCGCTTCCCGTCGTTGGCCTACTCCCCCGAAGAGTGATCAGGAGCCGGTATGTTCGGTGTGTTCCAGCCCCGCCAACGACTGTTCGCGAAGATATCGCGCCTCAACGCCGACGGCGAGTACCGGCGCGTCATCGCCCTCATCGAGAGTCACAGGGGCTACGAGAACGACTACGAGCTGGTGGGCCTTCTGGCCCAGGCCTACATCGACTACGCCCATCCGTCCATGGACGCCTTCAACGACCTCCTCCAGTCGGCGGTCAACCTGCTGGCGAGCACGCAAGCGCAGGGCGCGGGCGATCCGCTGTGGAACCAGCGCATGGGGGTCGCGCTGTACTGGCTGGACCGCAATGAGGAGGCTGTGCCGTACCTGCGCCACTCGCTGGAGTTGAACCCGTCGGACTCGACGACTTCCACGTTCCTGCAGCGCTGCGAGGGCGAGATCACCGAGCGCACCATTGTGGCCCCGCCGACGGTCCAGCAGATCGCGCGGTACTTCGACCGCGAGGAGTGGAAGTACGCGCTCAAAGAGGACAGGGGCGTGCTGATCACGGATTTCGGACGGGGCCACTACTGGCTGTCGTGCGACTCCGACGGCGACGACGTCCAGCTCCGCGGGGCGCTGCTGGTGGTGCCCGACGAGGACCTGAGGGGCCCCCTGATGGACGCCTGCAACGAGTGGAACTCGCTGATGCGCTGGCCCAAGGCCTACGTCTCGGACCTCGACGGGCAGCTGCGGATCTACGCGGAGATGTACGTGACGTGCAGGCACGGCCTCACGTTCACGAACCTGTGCCTCAACGTCAAGCGCTTCATCACCACCGCCGAGGACTTCTTCGAGGACATCACGACGAAGTTCCCGGCTCTGCTGCAGGATCCCCCCTCGGACGGCGGCTCCTGAGCCCCGGCGGCCCTGCCGGATCCGGCGGGCGCGGTGGCCGGGCCCCGGACGGCCGGTAGGCGCCGCGCGCTC
>NZ_CP017298.1:820652-831155 GCF_001746855.1 Pauljensenia hongkongensis
GCGCGACCCGTTCCTCGGCCCGCTCCCACTGGGGGGCGGCGCCGGGCCGCGGGGCGTAGCGCGCGAGAGGGGCAGACGCGGCGACGAGGCGCCTCATGTCCCCCAGGCCGCCGGACACTGCGCCGACGGCGCGCAGTTGGACGAGCATGTTCCCCAGCGCGGTCGCCTCGACGGGCCCGGCGACGACGGGGATGCCCGTGGCATCGGCCGTGGACTGGCACAGCAGGGCGTTCTTCGACCCGCCTCCGACGATGTGGATCGTGGCGGGGGCGACTCCCGACAGCTCGGCCGCCTCGCGCAGCGCGCGCCTGTAGGCGACCACCAGGGACTCGGTGACCGCCCGCAGCAGTTCCCCGCGCGTGGTGGGCACCGGCTCGCCCGCCGCCTCCAGCCGCGCGCTGATGCGCTCGATCATCCCGCCGGGGGCCAGGAACTCCGGCGCGTTGATGTCGAAAAGGGAGCGCAGGGGCTGCGCCGCCTCGGTCTGGGCGTCCAGCGAGGGCCAGTCCAGGCCCCCCTCGCCCCGTTCCCTCCACTGCCGCAGGCACTCCTGCTGCACCCACATCCCCATGATGTTCTTGAGGAAGCGGACGGTGGAGTCCACGCCGAGCTCGTTCGTGAAGTTCGCCAGGCGCGCTTCGGGCGTGCGCACGGGCGCGCCCAGCTCCACTCCCACGAGCGACCACGTGCCCGAGGACACGAAGGCGAAGGGGCCTCCGTCCGGGTCGGCGGGGACGCCGACGACCGCCGACGCCGTGTCGTGGGTGCCCACGGCCACGAGCGGAGTCGCCTCCCCCGACGGGGAGCGCAGGCCGAGGCCGGGGACCGTGATGGGGCCGACCACGGCGCCCGCCTCGACGAGGCGGGGGAAGCGCGCCTCGACGCCGAACCCCTCCAACAGCGCCTGCGCGATCCCCGGATCCCACGCGCGGGCGCCCGGGTCGAGCAGGCCGGTCGTCGAGGCGTTGGTGACCTCGGTGACGGCCTCCCCCGTCAACCAGTACGCCAGCAGGTCGGGGATGAGCAGCGCCCTCCGCGCCAGGGACGCGCGGGCCTCACGGGTGTCCGCGACCAGTTGGAACACCGTGTTGAAGGGCTGGAACTGCAGGCCGTTGCGTTCGTACAGCCACTGGGCGTCCAGCTCGGCCAGGAAGGCGGCCGCCGCCGGGGCGCAGCGGGGGCTGCGGTACGAGGCCGGGTTGCCCAGCAGTCGGGAGTCGGCGTCGAGCAGGGCGTAGTCCACCGCCCACGAGTCGATCCCCACGGCGTCGACCGGGCCCAGCCCGGCGGCCACGCGCAGCCCGTCGAGGATCCCCGACCACAGGGCGAGGACGTCCCACGCGTACTCCTCCCCCGTCCCTCCCCCCGCCGGCGGGGCGGAGCGCAGGGGCAGGCGCACCGGGCCGTTGGCGAAGCGGGCGCACTCGCGGACGCTCAGGCGCCCCCCGTCGAGGACGCCGCGCAGGACGCGGCCCGACGAGGCGCCCAGGTCGACGGCGGCGACAGTCGTGGACACGGCGCTCACGCGCCCCAACTGGCCTGGGCGCCGCCCACGCGCTCGGCCTCGGCTCGCGCCAGGTACCCCGATCGCGCGAAGGCCGCCAGGGGGTCGGGGTCGAGCCCCTGGGACTCGCGCAGCTCGCGCAGCAGGGGGCGCACGTCCGTTGAGTAGGCGTCCATGAGGACCTGGTTCGCCCCGATGACGTCGTGGGAGCGCTGGGCCGCGTCCAGTGCCGCGCGGTCCACCAGCAGGGCCTTGGCGGTGGCCTCCTGGACGTTGAGGGCGGAGAGGATCTCGCCGGGGATCTTCTGCTCCAGGTTGTGGCACTGGTCGAGCATGAAGTTCACGCCGCTGGTGGCCTCCAGCGCCCCGGAGGACACGATCTCGTGCATGATGCGGAAGAGCTGGAACGGGTCGGCCGCCCCGACGACCAGGTCGTCGTCGGCGTAGAAGCGCGAGTTGAAGTCGAAGGCGCCCAGGCGCCCGGCGCGCAGCAGTTGGACCACGATGAACTCGATGTTGGTGCCCGGCGCGTGGTGGCCGGTGTCGAGGCAGACCACCGCCCGCTCGCCCAGGGCGCTCACGTGCGCCAGCGCCGTCCCCCAGTCGGGCACGTCGGTGTGGTAGAAGGCGGGCTCGAAGAACTTGTACTCCAGGAGCAGGCGCTGGTCCTCGCCCAGGGCGCCGTAGATGCGCCCCAGCGAGTCGGCGAGGCGGTCCTGGCGGGCCGCGATCGAGTCCTGGCCCGGGTAGTTCGTGCCATCGCCGAGCCACACTTTGAGAGTGGTGGAGCCCGTCCGGTCCATGACGTCGATGCAGCGCAGGTGGGCGTCGACGGCCTTGCGGCGCACCGCCTCGTCGGAGTTGGTCAGCGAGCCGAATTTGTAGTCGTCGTCCTGGAAGACGTTGGAGTTGATGGTCCCCAGTTCGATCCCGCGCTCGGCGGCGTGCTCCCGCAGGCGCGCGAAGTCGTCGACGCTGTCCCAGGGGATGTGCAACGAGACCCGGGGCGTGATCCCCGTGTACTTGTGGACCTGGGCCGCGTCGTCGATCTTCTCGAAGGGGTCGCGCGGCGCGCCAGGGGTGGTGAACACTTTGAACCGCGTTCCCGAGTTGCCGAACGCCCAGCTGGGCAGTTCGATCGTCTGCTCGCGCAGCAGGCGCGCCTGGGTGGGGGTGAGGTCGGCGAGGGAGGGGGGCATGGGGGTCTCCTATTGCGTGGGTGCGGGTTGTGGGCGCGGCGGCTCAGGGGTCAGGGGAGGTAGAAGTACTGGTGGAGGGTCTGGGCCTCTCCCCCGCCACCGGGCTCGAAGTACTGGGCCATCTCCCGCTGCCAGCGGGCGTTGACCCCGGTCGCGGCGATGGCCTCGGAGGCCGCCCGGGCGTCGTCCGCCTCGTAGTAGCCGACGACGAGGCCGGAGGAGGGGTCCAGGAAGAGCGAGTAGTTGCGCCACCCCGCCCGGCTCAGCGCGGAGCGCATCTCCTCCCACACGCGCTGGTGGACGTCGGCGTACTCCGCGAGCTTCTCGGGGCGCACCCGCAGGAGGAAGCAGGCGCGCGACGGGGAGGACTGGGATGTGGTGGCGAGTGTCTCGTCCAAGGCGGGCACGGTAGTCATGGCCGTCCTTTCTGCTCGGGCGCGGTGCGCCGCTCCCTGTGTCCACTGCGTGGTACTGGTCGTCGGGCCCGCCTCCGCGGGCCAGAGTCATCGGGAGCCAGTGGATGAATCGTTCAATCGCTTATGCGGGAGGTCCCCGCCGACGGGTCCTGCGCGGTGGGCGGGCCCGCCGCGCAGGACCCGGGGGTCAGAAGTCGTAGTTGTCGATGTTGTCCGCGTTGAAGCGCACCGGGTCGCCCACGACGACGGTCTTGCCCTCCTCGATGGTGCGCTCGCCGAGAGTGCCGGCGGTGAAGGTCTCGCCGACCTCGCCTTTGACCGCCCCGCTCTCCAGCGCCGCGCCCGCGTAGGCGGCGACGTAGCCGAGCTGGGCGGGATCCCACAGGGCGAACTCCTTGACGGTGCCGTCCTTGACGAAGGAGCGCATCTCATTGGGCAGGCCCAGGCCGGTCAGGGCGACCTTGCCCTTGTAGTCGGAGGTCGACAGGTAGCGCGCAGTCGCGGCGATCCCCACCGTCGTCGGGGACACGATCGCGTCGAGGTCGGGGTGGGCCTGCAACAGGCCCTGGGCCTCCTGGAAGGACTTCGTGTCGTCGTCGTCGCCGTACACCTTCGCGACGATGGAGATGTCCTTGTACTTGGCGTTGGAGGCGATCTCGTCCTCCATGTACTGGATCCACGTGTTCTGGTTCGTGGCGTTCGCAGTGGCCGACAGGATCGCGACCTTGCCCGAGCCGCCGGTCTGCTCCGACACCATCTCCAGCATCGTCAGCGCCACCTGCTTGGACTCGACCTGGTTGATGAACAGGTCGCGGCAGTCGGCCGAGGCGTCGGAGTCGAAAGTGATGACCTTGCTGCCCGCGCCCCTCGCGTCCTTCAGCGCCGGGCACACGGCGTCGGGGTCGTTCGCCGCGAGCACGATGACGCTGGTGCCCGCCTGGACCTCGGAGTTGATGAACGAGACCTGCGAGGAGGACGACGCCTCCAGCGGGCCGACGACGTGCGCCTCGGCGAAGCCCAGTTCGGCCGCCGCGTCCTTGCCCCCGCCGAGCATGACGTCGGAGAAGGGGTTGTTGAGCTGCTTGGGGATGAAGGTGATCGTCTTGGAGGAGACGTCGTAGGCGCCGCCCGCGGGGGTGGCCCCCGAGCCGCCGGACGCCTGGGAGCCGGAGCCCCCGCCGCATGCGGCCACCGCCGTCGAGGCAGCGAGGACCAGGGCCGCCAGCGCGGTCGCGCCGCGTTTCGTGAGAGACATCGGTGTCTTCCTTTCAGGCGCCCTCAGGCGCCGGTGGTGGGTCGCGGAGTCGCGCGCGATTCCGCTAGGCGCCCTGGGCGCCGGTGGTGTTGGGTGTTATCGGTGTTCGATGGGAGCGCCACTGCGACCACGCCGACGCTATCGACGGGGCGACCACGGAGGCGATGAGCAGCAGCCCGGTCACCATGACCAGGACCACATCGGGGATGCGGTTGAGCCGCAGTGCGTAGTTGAGGACGCCGACGGTGAAGACGCCGCACACGGAGCCCCACACTGAGCCCTTGCCGCCGAAGACGCTGACGCCCCCGAAGACGACCGCCGCGATGACGACCAGCTCCAGGCCCTCGACGTTGTCGGCCTTGGCCGCCGAGTAGCGCAGGGTCCAGTACACGCCGGCCAGGGCGGCCATCACGCCCGACAGGACCAGGGCGATCAGGCGCGCGCGCCTCGTGTCGATGCCGACGAACTCCGCAGCCTTCTTGGAGTGGCCGAGGGCGAAGAGCCCCCGCCCGTAGGGCGTCATGTGGAGGAGGACGGCGAAGAGGGCGACCGCCAGCGCCAGGGGGACGATCATGTAGGGGATCCCCGTCTTGCCGAAGGAGCCGGTGACGGCCTCCGTCGCCCACTCGGGGAAGGCCGAGATCGATTGGTCGCCGATGACCACCAGTGCGAGGCCGCGGTAGAGGGCGAGCGTGCCGATCGTGACCGCGAGCGCCGGGAGTCCGACGTAGGCCGTCATGACCGCGTTGAACAGGCCGCACGCCACGCCGATCAGCAGGCACAGGGCAACCACCGCCCACAAGCCCGTCCCCGATTGGACGAGGACCCCCATCACGGCGCTGACCAGGCCGGCCGTCGAGGCGACGGACAGGTCGATGTCGGCGTTGATCATGACCAGGGTCATCGGCAGGGCCATGAGGAGTGTGGCCGCCACGTCGAGCGTGAGGAACGTGAGGGTGCGCGGCTGTCCGAATCGGGGGACCAGGACCAGGGCGGCCACGACCACCAGGGCCAGGACCAGCGTCATCTTGGCGTCCCTGGAGGCGGCGATGCGCCGCAGGGCGCTCGGCGCCCTCCTTCCCGAGCCCTCCGCCGGGGTGTTCGGTGTCCGGCTCATGCTGATGCGCCTCCTTCCTTGCGCAGGGACTCGCGCCGGCGGACCGTCGAGACCCGGTCGATGACGATGGCGACCAGGATGAGGGCGCCGACGACGGCCCTCTGCCAGAACTTGTCGACGCCGATCGCGGTGAGCGCGGACGTCATCGTGTTGAGCAGCAGGGCCCCGATGGCGGCGCCGTAGGCGGTTCCCACGCCACCGGTCATGGCGACGCCGCCGACGACGCAGGCGGCGACGATGTCGAGCTCCATGCCGCTCCCGGTCGTCGCCCCGACCGAGTTGAAGCGGGAGGCGTACAGGACGCCGCCGAGGCCGACCATCGCCCCGTTGACGATGAAGGCCATGAGGACGCGGCTCCCCACGGGGATGCCGTACACGGCCGCGGCGGCGCGGTCCGACCCGATCGCGTAGAGGTCGCGCCCCGAGCGCGCATAGCGCTGGAACAGGGAGATCGCCGCGACGACGGCCACAGCGAGCAGTGTGAGCAAGGGGAAGCCCATGACGGTGGCGACACCGAGGTCCCCGAAGGCCTGGGGCCTGTCCCCCGCGAAGTACTGGGTGGAGCCCGCCCACCAGTTGAGCGCTCCGCGGAAGACGTAGAGGGTGCCCAGGGTGATGACCATCGCGGGCACCCGCGCCCGGGTGACCAGGAGCCCGTTGACCGCGCCGAGCGCCGCGCCCAGGGCGGTTCCGGCGAGGAACACGGCGATGATCGGGACCCCGGGCGCCGACACGAAGAGCACGCCCGTGAGGAAGGCGGAGCCTCCCAGGATCGAGCCGACCGACAGGTCCACGCCCTCGGACTGGATGATGAGGGACTGCCCGGCGGCCATGAGCATCGCGATGGTGGCGTTGAGGAACAGGTCCTTGATTCCTTGCGGTGTCAGGAAGCGCGGGTTGAGCGCCCATGTGGCCAGGACGAGGAGGGCCAGGGCGACCAGCACCGGCGCCTCGCGCAGGGACGCCAGGGAGCGCCAGGCGCTGCGCGCGGCGGGTGCTCGGGGCGGGGCGGGGGCATCGTTGGAGGGAGCGGTGGTGGTCATGATGCCGCCTTCGTGTGGTCGGTCGCCGCCGTCATGATCGCTTCGGCGGTCGCCTCGGCGCGTTCGAGTTCGGCGGTGACGCGGCCCTCGCACATGACGAGCACCCGGTCCGCCATTCCCATGACCTCCGGCAGCTCGGAGGAGATCATGAGGATGCCCACCCCCCGGCGCGCCAGCGTCGACAGCAGGCGGTGGACCTCCGCCTTCGTGCCGATGTCGATGCCGCGGGTGGGTTCGTCGACGATGAGGATCCTCGGATCCGTCGCCAGCCACTTCGCCAGGACGACCTTCTGCTGGTTCCCGCCGGACAGGGAGGAGGCGGGCGAGTGCTGGCTGGCGGCCTTGACCTCGAGGGTCCGCGTCCACTGCTGGGCGGCGCGCGCCTCGGCCCGGGCGTCGATGATGCCCCACTTCGCCAGCTTGTCGCGCAGGGTGAGGGTGGTGTTGCGCGCGACCGACAGGTCCATGACGAGCCCCTGCTTGCGCCGGTCCTCGGGCACGAACGCCAGGCCGGCGCGGATCGCCGCCGCGGTGTCGCCGAGCTTGAGGGGCTCGCCGAAGGCGGTGGCCGAGCCGGCGTCGGCGCGGTCGATCCCCATGACCGCGCGCGCCACCTCGGATCGCCCCGCGCCCACGAGGCCCGCGAGGGCGAGGATCTCGCCGGAGCGCAGCTCGAAGGAGACGTCCTCGAAAGCCCCGTAGCGGGTGAGCCCGTCGACGCGGAGCACCGGTTCGCCGATCTGGGCCTCGAGCTTGGGGAAGAGCTGGTCGACCTCGCGGCCGACCATGTCCTTGACCAGCTGGGAGCGGTCGGTCTCGGCCAGGACGCGCGTGGACACGTAGCGCCCGTCGCGCATGATCGTGATCCGGTCGCACAGGTCGTATATCTCGTCCATGCGGTGGGAGATGAACATGAGCGCCGCGCCGCGGTCGCGCAGGGAGCGCGCGATGGCGAAGAGCCGCTCCACCTCGTGCCCGGACAGCGCGGCCGTGGGCTCGTCCATGATGAGGACCTGCGCGTCCAGGGAGATCGCTTTGGCGATCTCGATGATCTGCTGGTCCGCGATGGACAGCCCCTCGGCGGGCACCGCCGGGTCGATGGCGACCTCGAGGCGGTCGAAGAGGCGCTGCGCGTCGGCGCGCATCGCGGCGTGGTCGATCATGCCGAAGCGGCCCCGGGGCTGGCGGCCCACGTAGATGTTCTCCGCGACGGACAGGTCCGGGAAGAGCGTGGGCTCCTGGTAGATGACGGAGATCCCGGCGGCCTTGGACTCCGCGGTGCTCTTGAACGCCACTGGCTCCCCGTCGAGCAGGAGGCGCCCTCCGTTGGGCCGGTGGATTCCGGCGAGCACCTTGACCAGGGTCGACTTCCCGGCGCCGTTCTCGCCCGCCAGGGCGTGGATCTGCCCGCGGAAGAGGTCGATGCACCCGTCGCTCATCGCCGTGAAGCTGCCGAACCGCTTCACCGCGTGCTGCAGCGACACAATGGGTTCGACGGTGTCACGTGTCATGGTTCACCTCCGCACTGAGGAATGAAACGATTCAGTGGTCAGAAGTGTGGCATGGCGGACGGATCCTGTCAACTCGGCCACAGAACCCCGCCGCGCCCTGCGGAATAACGCGGAACAAGGGGGCGCGAATGTACTAATATGAACGATTCATCCTCGATTCTCACTCCACGCGCGACGGAAGCGGAGCCAATGACCCCTCGGACCCAGGCGACCCAGCGTTCGGACCAAGACCCGCCGAAGGCGCCGCGCCGCCCCGGCCCGGCCCGGCCCGGGGGGAAGGCCCCCGGGGTCAAGGACGTCGCCACCCTGGCCGGAGTCAGCGTGGGGAGCGTGTCGAATGTGATCAACGGGCGCGGGAGCGTCAGTCCCGAAGTGCGCAAACGGGTCGAGGACGCGATCGCGCGGCTCGGCTACGTCCCCAACCCCACTGCCCAGGCCCTCAGACGGGGGACCTCCCCCCTGGTGGCCGTCGCCGTCTTCGACCTCAACAACCCGTTCTTCATGGAGGCCGCCTCGGGCATGGAGCGCTGCCTGCGCGAAGCGGGCTTCGTCATGACCCTGTCCTCGACCCACGCCTCGGTGGCAGAGGAGGCCCAACTGCTGCGCACTATGGCCCGGCAGGCCGTGCGCGGCGTCCTGCTCACCCCCGCGGACTCGGAACTCGAGGCGGCCCACGAGCTCGTCGCCCAGGGGATCCCCGTGGTCCTCTTCGACACCCCGGACACCTCGTCTGACATGTCGAGCATCGCCGTCAACGACCGGGCGGGCGCGTCGTTGGCGATCGAGCACCTGCTGGCCCTGGGGCACCGGCGCATCATCTTCGTCAACGGCCCCGCCCACGTGCGCCAGGCCCGGCAGCGCCTGCTCGGCGTCCGCGACGCGATCGCGCACTGGGAGAAGCTGACGGGGACCGGATCGGTCGCGCTCGACGTGGTCTCCGTCGCGGACTTCACCGCCCGCGCCGGACGGGAGTTCGCCGGGGAATGGCTGGCGGCGCGGGGCCTGGGGGCGGGCGCGGGCGACGCGCAGGGCGGGGACGGCGCCCCGGGCGGAGCGGACGGAGACGGCCGGGGCCCAGGCCGCCCCGGTTCCAACGGCGCGCAGGACGGGCGCGCCGGCCGCACCGGCCCCGACGGGGACGACGGGCACCCGACAGCGGTCTTCTGCGCGAACGACCTCATCGCCTTCGGCGTCATGTCCTCGCTGCGCGACGCCGGGATACGCATCCCCGCCGATGTCTCCCTGGTCGGCTTCGACGACATCGCCCTCGCCTCGCAGACCTCCGTGCCGTTGACGACCATCCGCCAGCCGATGGAGGAGCTGGGCATGGCGGCGGTCGAGTTGCTGCTGGCCGACCCCCGCGCCAACGAGGAGGACT
The DNA here is from genome assembly GCF_001746855.1 of Pauljensenia hongkongensis. Lineage (GTDB taxonomy): Bacteria > Actinomycetota > Actinomycetes > Actinomycetales > Actinomycetaceae > Pauljensenia > Pauljensenia hongkongensis. The sequence continues at coordinate 830,076 of NZ_CP017298.1, forward strand.
CCCCCGCCATCGAGCACCGCTCCTTCGACCCGCAACTCGTCATCCGCGAGTCCACGTCCGCGCCGAGGCGCTGAGATCCGGCGCCGACGGTGCGCGCCCTCCAAGCGCGCGGCAGCACACTCCGCCATCCGCTACGGTTGGGCCATGGAATCCCTCGATATCCTGGTCATCGGAGGCGTCGGCGTCGACACCGTGGTGCGCGTCCCCGCGCTCCCCCTCCCCCAGGCGGACTCCCTGATGGTGCCCCCCGTGCGCACACTCCTCGGGCACACGGGGAACGGCGTCGTCCGCGGCGCCCACGCCCTGGGAATGCGTGCGGCGGTAGTGGACGTGATCGGGGACGACCCCGAGGGCGCCCTCATCCGCTCCTCCTTCGAGCACGACGGCATCCCCGCGTCGTTCGCGACGAACACCGCGGGCACCCGCCGCTCCGTCAACCTGGTCGCCCCCGACGGGCGCAGGCTCTCCCTCTACGACGCCCGCGCGGACGGGTTCGAACCGGACCCCGCCCTGTGGCGCGACTGGCTCGGACGGACCCGCCACGTCCACGTGTCGATCATGGACTGGGCCCGCCGCGCCCTGCCGGACGCCCTGGGGTCCGGCGCCACCACCTCCACCGACCTGCACGACTGGGACGGCCGCTCCGACTACCACCGCGACTTCGCGTACAGCGCGGACACCGTGTTCGTCTCAGCCACCGCCCTGGCCGACGAGGCCGGGGTCGTCGCGGACGTTTTCTCGTGCGGCAGGGCCGGAGCCGTCGTCGTCATGGACGGGGAGCGCGGGGCGAGGATCTGGAGCAGAGCCGCCCCCGACTCGCCGATCCGGGTGGCCGCCGCGGTTCTGCCGGACAGGCCCGCCGTCGACTCCAACGGGGCGGGCGACTCCTTCGTCGCGGCGTTCCTCCACGCGCGCCTGATGGGGCGCCCGCTCGCCGAGGCGGGCCGCGCTGGCGCCGTCGGCGGCGCGTGGGCGTGCGGCTCGGCGGGGACGCACACGAGTTTCGTCAACCGCCAGGAGCTGGAGGCAGCCCTCCGCCTTTAGGAGGCGGCGCGGTGGGCGCAGCACCGCTCAACCGCG
>NZ_CP017298.1:831205-871320 GCF_001746855.1 Pauljensenia hongkongensis
CCTCAGTCCGCCCCGCCCCCGGCCCGGACGAGCCGCCCTCGGGGCCGCAGCAACGGCACTGCGCCGGCGGGGGCGTACACGCTGAGCCGCCGTCGTTGACGGGGATCTCGACCGCGCCGTCCTGGCCGACCACGACCGGCGGGTGCCCGCCGATCACGCACTCCCACGTGGACCCGGCGTGGCGCTCGCCCACGACAAGGCGCTTCACGCCCGCGAGGCGGTCGGAGAACACCACGGCGCATCCCGACGACGGGTGCGCACTGTCCCCCTCGCGCGCGAAGCCCACGACGTCGGGGTCGTCGAAGGCGTTGTGCTGGGGCCCGTAGGCCAGGAAGCGGCGCGCGAGCACCAGGGCGGGCAGCTCGGAGACTGCGGGGAGCCCCCCGGATTCGGGCGTCCCGAAAACATCCCCCCAGAACACGCAGGGCAGTCCCGCCTCGTGCAGCAGGATGAGCGCGTAGGCGGACGGTTTGAACCAAGGCGCCACAGTCGACGCCAGCGACTGCCCGGGCTGCGTGTCGTGGTTCTCCACGAAGGTCACGGCCCGCGCGGGGTCGGATCCGACCAGTGTGCGCTCGAAGATCCGCGACAGGTCCATGTTCCCGTCCGACACCGAGGCGTCGTGCAGGCGGAAGTGCAGGGGCACGTCGAAGAGGCTCATGTGCGGGACCTGCTCGAGGTAGCGCTCCAGTTCGGCGACATCGCCCGACCAGTACTCCCCCACTGCGGGCAGCTCCCGCCCCGTGGAGCGGCGCAATTCGGCCAGCCAGCGGGAGAAGAAGTCGGAGCCCACGTGCTTGACGGCGTCCAGGCGGAAGCCGTCCACGCCCGTGGTCCGCACGTACCAGCGCCCCCACCGGTCGAGCTCGGCGCTCACCTCGGGATCGGTGACGTGGACGTCGCACCCCATCAGGTAGTCGTAGTTGCCGAGCTCGGCGTTGACGTTGTCGTTCCAGTGCTTGCCCTCGAAGAGCCACACGCCGCGCTGGCGCCGCCGCTCGTCCCAGTCGCAGCCGTGGAAGCGCGTCCAGTCCCACACGAAGTCCGAGTAGGCGGAGCCGCGCCCGGGGAAGGTGTAGCGCGTCCACGCCGTGATCCACTCCGCCTCCCCGAGCGCCCTGCAGCGGTCCGCCGGGTCCATGGGCGTGGCGCGCACGTCCTCCGTGGCGTCGCCGCCCATCCTGTGGTTGAGGACGATGTCGGCGATGACCCCGATGCCTGCGCGGTGCAGGGCGTCCACAGCCCGCAGGTACTCGTCCTTGGTGCCGTACTTGGTGGCGACGGAGCCCTTCTGGTCGAACTCGCCCAGGTCGTAGAGGTCGTAGACGCCGTATCCGACGTCCTCGGCACCGTACTTGCCCTTGTAGGCGGGCGGCAGCCACACGGAGGTCACCCCGTACTCGGCGGCCAGGGGAGCGTTCGCCTCCAGCAGCCGCCAGTGCGAGGAATCGGCTGGCAGGTCCCACGCGAAGGCCTGCAGCAGCAGGGGGTTGTGCTCTTGCGGCCGGCCCGCCGACGAGGCAGGGGCGGCGGGCGCTGATTCGCTGTCGTTCTCGCTCACCCTCCGATGGTGCCAGGTCGGCGGCCGGGGCGAAAGCCGGGCGGAGCCGGGCGTGTCGGGGCGGGCCGGCGGCAACGGGGCTCCTCCCGGTGGGCGCCGCCGCGCCCGAGGACCGCGCCGTCCCCGCGGCGGGCGGGCGACGGCCCCTCGCCGGACAACCGCTGTCACAGGCCCCGGGGCACCGGTCATGTACAGTTGCGACATGGAGTACGAGACGACCGCGCCCCCGTTGCGCCGCGGTGCGCTGATCGGGGCCGCCAGCGGCCTGGTGCTGGCGGCGGCCACGTTCTGCCCCCATTGGTCCGGCCAGTTGCTGGCCCCGCTGGCGCTGGCGCCCGTGTTCTGGCTGCTCGCCCGCGTCCGTGCCCGCCACGCCTACGCGGTGGGCGCGTGCTTCGCCCTGGCGTGGCTGGTCCCCACGACCTACTGGTACTACTCCTTCATGTCCGTGGGCGTCGCCGTCGGCGCGAGCATCGGGTGGGCGCTGCTGCAGGCGAACCTCTTCCACCTGGCGGCACTGCGCGACCGAATCGGCGTGCCAGGGGTGTGGCTGGCGTTCTCGGCCGCGTGGGTGGTCCTCACGTGGGCGCGAATGCGCCTGCCCGTCACCGAGGACTGGTGGATCCCCCACCTGGGTTACGGCGTGTGGCGCAACCCCGGCCTCGTGTGGCTGGGGGGATTCGGCGGCGAGGCCGCGCTGGAGGGCGCGGTGCTGCTCGGCGGCGCGGTCGTCGCGTGGGCGCTGCTGCGCTCCTCGGCGCGCGCGGCCGCCCTGGCCTTCGGCGGCGTGGCGCTCGCCGTCGTCTGCCTGGACGCGGTGGCCTGGAACCTGCCCGCGCGCCCCATCCCGCCCGCTCTCGCCCTCCAGCAGATGACGCGGGGAGGCGTGGACGCCCCAGCCACCGAGGAGGACGTCGACTCCCTCATGGCCGCGACGCTCGCCGCAGCGGGCGCCGCCCCCGCGCAGGGCACCACGGTCGTGTGGCCGGAGAACTCGGTCCCCGCCTCCGCCCATGCGCGCATCGCGGCCTTCGCCTCGGACAACGGGGTGAACATCGTGTACCACACCGCCGAGGCGGACGGGGGCGCGGTCTACAAGAAAACGGTCGTTATCGACGCCTCCACCGGGCGCGAGGCGCTGTCGAACTACAAGAAGCACCTCGCGCCGGACGAGGAGGTCGGCGAGCCCCGCGATACCGCGAACACCGCGGACCTGTCCGGCCACCGGGCCACATCCTACATCTGCTACGACCTGCACTACCCGGACGTCGTGGAGCGCCTGCGGGGAGCGCAGGCCGCCTACGTGCCCCTCAACGACGCCACCTACGGCTACCTGCAGAAGCAGTTCCACGCCGCTGACATCGCGCTGCACGCCGCTCAGGCGGGCACCACCGTCGTCGTCGCCGCGACCGACGGCCCCACGATGGTCGTGAACTCGAACGGCGTCGTCGTCGAGGAGCTGGTGGGAACCGCGCCCGGCCACGTCGCCGTCCCCTGAGGGCGCGCGGAGCGCGCAAGGACGCGCCCTGGCCGTAGAGGGGGCCGGGACCGCGGTTCCGATCCCGGCGCAGTCACCGGCTGGCCGTTGATCTCGCGGATCTTCGAGCTATCGGAGACCGCCGTCGCGCAGAAGAGCGTCGCCGACCCCGTCGTGATCAGGATCCCGCCGCGACCACGGGAGCAGCGCCCGTGCTGGACGACCGCCCCCCGCGACGGGCGTTATTCGACGCTGCCGTCCGCCTTCACGACGCACAGCCGCTCGTCTGAGAGGATCGTCGCCGCCCACCGCCTGCCCGTGGGGCCGACGCGCACGACGACACGGCCGGCCCGCGCCTCATCGAGTGCGCAGGCGGCCCGCTCGACGATGAGCGCCCGGAGGCGGTCGTCGGCCCCTTCCCCGGTGCCGAGGGGCCCTTCGCCTCCGCGGTCGTCGAGCAGCAGCACCTCGACGCCCCTGGCCCGCGACCGCCTCGCCGCTTCGACGACCGCGGTCCCCGTGAAGAAGGGGGCGCGGATCTCGTCGCGCAGCTCCGCTTCCAGCAGCCGCGCCTCCATGGCGAGCCCGGGCGTCATCTCCCGGTCCCTGATCGCCTCCAGGGTGCCCCGCGCCCGCTCTGAGACGTCGGCGAGTCCGGCGGCCATGACGGCGTTGAGCGTCAGCTGCTCCTCGCGCGCCAGGCGCGCCTCGCCCTCGGCCTCGAGGGCCTCCTCGATCGCAGTCGTCGCAGCGCCCGACTGGGATGTGAGGAGCAGCCAGAAGACGAAGGCGACGACGTGCCCCAAGGAGAAGGTGAACACGAGCGCGGGCTCCCTGCCCTGGACGGCGACCCATATCGCGGTGGCCGCGATGAGGGCCGCGCACCCCGCGACCGCCTCCGCAGTGCGCTGGCGCAGCAGGAGGAGCAGCACCAGGAACATCGAGGCGCCCGCGGACCACGCGGACCACCCCGGCCAGTGCGGTCCGACTCGGATCTGGGTGAGCGCCAGGAGGTTCGACAGCCCGACCACCGCCGTGCTCCCCCACCCCACCCACTCCGGCGGCCTGCGGTCGGGCCACTGCGCCACCAGCGCGGCTCCCGCGGCCGCCAGCAGCGCCAGCGAGAGGACGACCGGTGCCGGGTGGTAGTAGGCTCCTCGGCGGATCTCGACGGCAGTGATGTAGGCGTGGACGGCGACTGAGGCCACCGCGAGCATCCGAGCGCCCCTGGACTCCGCGGCCGCGCGGACCTGGGAGTCCCAAGCCGTGCGCGACGGCTCTTTGCGGTTGCGCCCGCGGCCCGCACGCCTCGCGAGCGCGGCCAGGACGGGTCCGCGCTTGGCCTGCTTGTCCCGGGGATCGCTCCACTCCAGGACGACCCGCGTCCCCCCGCCGGGGCACGAGGCCAGGGACGCCCTGCCCCCGACCGCCTCCATCCTGGCCACGATGGAGTCGCGGATCCCGTGGCGCAGCCCGGTTGGCCGGTCCGGGTCGAAGCCGCGCCCCGTGTCGGTGATCGTCACGCGCACCGCGCCGCCTTCGAAGACCAGTGCGACGCGGCACTGGGCGGGCCTGCCAGGGTCCGAGGCGTCGGAGCCCGCGTGGAGGCGGACGTTGTTGAGCGCCTCGTGGCCCGCGTCGATGAGCGCGGCGCCCGCCTCGGCGGGGAGCGCAGGGGCCTCCTGCGGCCAGCGGCACGTGATCGTCCAGTCCGGTTCCCTGGGTCGCACCTGCGCGGCGAGCGCGCCCAGCAGCTGCTCGGCCTCCACGGTCCCGCTGGAGGAGGGGCCGGGGGTGAGGGCGCTCAGGGCGCTGTCCGCTGCGGCGCGCACCTCGCCCTCCTCGACGCTGCGGTTGAACGCGAGGACCAGTGCTGAGAGGACGTAGTCGTGGATGAGGCCGTTGCTGCGCGCCCTGGCGCGCCCCCGCGCCCGCTCGTTCGCGAGGGCCCTCTGCGCCTCCCTGGTGTTCAGGCGCGTCCGGTCGAGGTCGTGCGCGATCCTCATCGCCCAATGCAGGGTTCCGGCGTTGAGCATGGAGAAGAGGAGGAAGTAGAGGGGGCCGATCGCGTTTTGCGGCAGGCCGTTGCCGGGGTCGGCCTCCATGAGGGCGAGGATCTGCAGGGGTGCGATCGCGCAGAGGTACGCCACAGTGTGGCGCTCCTCCAGGACAGCGGCGCAGCACAGCGCGGCGAGGGGGTACAGCGCCAGGACGGGGTTCGTGGCGGAGACGAGCGCGCGGAGGTACTCCGAGGGGATCGGGGACGAGAGGGAGGCCGAGGGCAGGGCCGCGCAGGCGACGACCAGCAGCAGGTAGCACACCAGGTAGAGGCGCACCAGCGCGAACCACCCGGTGTCCGCCCACGTGCGCGCGCGGGCGCGCGTGGCCACCGCAGTCGCCGCGGCGACGAGAGCGAACAGCCCGGCGGCCAGGGGGAGGCCGAGGTTCGGCGAGTAGACGGCCCATTGCGCCATCTCGGGGGGCGAGTCGCACGGGGGGATCAGTTGCGGCCCGCTGATGATGGTGATGAAGACGGCGACGAAGGCGGCCGTGAGGACGAGGACGCGCCTCAACTGCAGCGCGTAGGGGCCGAGGTGCCGCGGGCTCATCAGTCGAAGTAGCTGAGGAGTCCGTCTTCCGCGGCCCGCCGGAACAGGTCGACGCGGGACTCCGCGGGGCGGCCCGATTCCCTGTATTTCTCGCGGATGCGGGCGATGTACGTGTTGACAGTGTTCTTCGACACATTCAGTGCGCGGGCGACGGAGCCCGAGCGCTCCCCCGAGGCGTAGTGGGCGAGGATCCGCGCCTCCAGGTCCGACAGGCGCGAGGCGACGAAGTCCTCGTCGGCGTCCAAGGCGGCCGCCCAGTCGGGGGTCGGGCAGGTGGCGCCGTCGGAGGCTGCGAGCACCGCCTCGACGAGATCCTCGGGGGGCGCGGACTTGCGGACGATGGACAGCGCCCCTCCGGCGATCGCGCGGCGCACCAGGTAGGGGTCGTCGCCGGAGGTGTAGACGACCACTGGGACACCGCGCCCGTTGATGTCCGCGATGTTCTCATCGGGGGCGGATCCGTCGGCGAGGCGGAGGTCGAGGACCGCGACCTGCCCATGCTCCCACGGGGCGTCGGGAACGGTCGGGTACCAGCTGATGGAGGCGTCGGCGCACTGCGCCTCGAAGGCGGCCTTGACGCCGAGTCCGACGACGCGGTGGTCGTCGATGACGACGATCTGGGCGCGGGTGTCCTTCATCGTGCCTCCTGTGTTCGGATGGGGGCCTCCTGTGCGCGGACGGGAGGGGCCGGAACGGCACCGTGTTCGCCAGTCTAATTGCGGCCGCCTCCCCGCGCCGTCGCAGCGCAGTCCCCCGGGGGCGCGCTGAGGGACCGCGCACATGGTTCACGGGAACCTCCTTTACAATGGACGGTATGACCAACCGCCGTACCGCCCCCACGCTCGAGGACCACGGTGGCGCGGGCAGCGCCCCGGAGGCCGCCCCCACCGCTAACGACGACATCAGGGATGCGGTCCGCGCCCTCAACGAGGCGGTCACCCGTTTCTCGCGCGCCGTGGGCTCGGCCAGCGGCGATGCCTTCGGCACCAGCAAGAGCGCGGTGGCGGCGTCGCTCGACCAGGCGGCCCGCGACCTGGCCTCGGCCTCGCGCGCCGTCAGCGGCGTGTCCGGGAAGCAGGACGGGCGCCGCCGCAGGAGCGAGGAGACCCGGGCGCGCCTGCTCGAGGCCGGGCGCTCGATCTTCGCCGCCCAGGGCTACGACGGCGCCTCCGTCAGCGACATCGCTCAGAAGGCCGGGTACACGAAGGGCGCGTTCTACTCGTCGTTCCCGTCGAAAGAGGCCCTGTTCCTCGAGATCGTCGACCGCCTCGACACCGGCATGCGCTCCGTCCCCGGGGCCGGCTCGCTTTTCGCCTTGGCGGGCACCGATCCGCACGAATGGGTGACGGGCATCCAGGCGCTCCCCGCGGACGACGTGCTGCTGCACTTGGAGTCGTGGCTCTACGCGATGCGCCACGAGGACACCCGCGAGAAGCTCTCCGAGTCGTGGCACCGCTGGGTGGCGGGGATCGCCCTGGAGACCGCCCGCTTCTACGGCCGTGCCGAGCCCACTCAGGAGGACTTCGACACCGCCTTCGGCGTGATCGCGGTCGGGATTTTCGGACGCGTGTCAGCCAGCGCCTCCAACGAGGCGGGCCCCATGGTGGAGCGCGTCTCCCAGCGGCTCATCTCCACGCCCGGGGAGCAGCGGGACAGCGCCGACGACTGAGCCCGCCCCGCCTCCCCTGGGAGCCGCGCCCTCTACTCGACGGGGTTTCCTCCGCCCGCCCGGCCGCCGCACGCCTCCCCTGGGAACGGGGCACCAGCCGGACGCGGCCGCCCGCGCGATGGACTGGAGCGGGGGGACGGACGGTTCCGGCCCCCCGCTAGCGCTCCCACTCAGGCGACTGCCGCCTCTACCCTCAGTTCGGCCAAGGACGTGCGACGGCGCTTCGCGATGGCCGCCACCACCACGAGCAGGGACGCGCCCGTCCACAGTGCCAGTGCCCACGACGCCCGAGTGGGAGAACCCACTCCGAGCACGGCCCACCGCATCACCGTATCCGCGGCGGACAGGGGCATGATGGGACGCAACGCGCCGAAAGCGCCGCCCAGCGAGTCGGGCGGGGCTACGGCACTGAGCGTCGTGATCTGGGCCAGGGCACCGGCGCCGGAGGCGATCAGACCGCCGTTGCGCCCGAACACCCCGATCAGCGCCTGGTTGACGACTGTGAAGGCCGCGAAGACGCCTGTCGCGACTACGACGGCGCCGAGGGGGTGGGTGGGGACGACCCCGGCGAGAGCCAGGACTCCGGCCACCGCACCGCCTGCCAGGACGGACACGACCAGGGGCTTGGACAGGCTCGCCCATGCCAGTTGGGCCGGGGAGGACGGGGAGTCGATGCTCCGCGAGCTGAGGGCACCGGCTCCGACGACCCCCACCAGGGCTCCCACCCATGCTACGAGCGCGACCACCGTGGGAGCCCACAGCGCCTGCGCGTCGGCCGCCTGCCCGGAGGCGTCCACTCCGACGGGGGCGCCTATGGCCCGGGCGCTCTCATCAGCCTGGTCCTGGGTGTAGGAGGGCACCTGCTGCGCAGCGGCACCGAGCTGGTCGGCCAGGGAGTCGGCCCCAGACTGCAGTTGGCCCAATCCCTGGCCCAACTGCGCGGCAGCACCGCTCATCCGCCCGCCGCCCTGCGCCAATTCGGAACTGCCCGCGGCCAGTACCCCCGTGGCCCCGGACAGATCCTCCGCCCCTGCCGCCAGCTGGCCGGTCCCGGAGGCGAGTTCGGCTGCACCCGCGCTCAGGCTCGTCGAGGCCGAGGAGGCGCTCGCCGCGGCCCCGCTGAGGGCGGTCGAACCCTGGGCGACTCGCGCGGAGGCGTCCGACAGCGCGGGTGAGGCGGAGTTGAGCGCGGACAGGCCGCTCGCCATCTGGCCCACGCCCTCAGCGAGAGCGTGGGCGCCCGCGGAGAGCTGGTCGGCGGAGGAGCCGACCAGACCGGCGTCCATTCCTGATGACAGTTGTTCGAGTCCGCCGTCGAGTTGCGCCAGTCCACCACCGAGTTGCGCGGCGGCGCCGCCCACCTGACTCGCTCCTGACTCCAGTTGGCTTCGCAGCCCCGCAGCGCCCTGGTTGAGCTGCTGCGCTGCCGCGGTGATCCCGGCGCACGCCTCGGCGCTGCCCGCCTGGCACGCGCCGACGAGCCCCTCGATCTGGGACGCGCCCTCCGCCAGGGTTCCGGCTCCGGCGGCAGCGCCCTGCAGCTGGGTCTGCATCCCGGCGAGCCCGCTGGTGTCGAATTGGCCGAGCTGGCCGCGGATCTGCCCAATGCCCGCGTGGACGCCGGCGACGCCCGCGATGTAGGAGTCGATGGAGCCCGCCAGGGACTGGGCCCCGCTGGCCAGAGTTTGTCCGTTCGCGTCCAGCGCGCCAGCGCCCTGGACGTAGGCGGTGATCCCCGCGTCGAGGCGGGCCGCACCGCCGGAAAGGTCGTTGGCGCCGGAGTCGAGGGCGCCCAGGCCTCCTTCCAGTTGCGCGGTTCCCGAGGCGAGTTGACCGGCACCGGCGCTCGCAGCGGCCGTGTTCGCCGACAGCTGGTGGGCACCGGAGTCAAGTTGGCCGGCCCCGGAGGCCAGTTGGCCGAGACCGGAGTCGAGTTGGCCGGCCGCTGACGCCAGCTGAGCGGCGCCGCTCATCGCTTCGCCCTGGCCGTCGGCGACCTTGCGAGCACCGTCAGCGGCTGCGCTCAGCGAGTCGGAGACCTGACTCAGCCCAGTCATGGCGCGGCTGATATAGGCGATGGTGAGGGTGCCGCCGAATTGGGTGCCCGCTGCGCGGACGAGGGCCTCGTTGATCGCGCCGGCCCTCGCATCCGCCCCGTTCCCTGTTCTCACTGTGACGACGGGAGCGGCGGTGGACTCGCCCTCGATCACGGAGGCGAGACCCTGGGAGAAGTCAGCGGGTATGGTGACGACCGCCTGGTAGGCGCCGTCGTCGAGGCCGCTTTGGGCGCTTTGGGCCGATACGACCTCCCAGGTGAGGGAAGCTCCTGCGGGAGCGGGATCCTTGGTGAGCTCGGCGATGATCTGGCGCCCGCCGGGGATCTGGGTGCCATCCGCGGTGGTGGCGATCTGGTCGTCGTTGACGATGGCGGCGCGCACGCGCGAGGCCCCCCCATCGGCGTTGTCGGCGCCCGCCAGGGCCGCCAGCGAAAGCACGGCGGGCAGGAGCAGCAGGAATGCGTAGAGGATTCTGTGTTTTCTCATGGGTGTTCCTATGCGTTCGGAGCGGGGCCCGCGCCGACGGCGGGGGCGCTGGTGGTCAGTGGGGTGTCGGTGGCGGCCCTCAGGGGAACGGGGACGACGAGGCCGGTGGGTCCGGTGACGACGACGGTGCGGCCCTCGTCGAGCAGGCGGGCGACACGCCCCCACCGCCGCGTGCCCGGGTCGTCGACGACGATGATGCGCGCGTGGTCGGGCAGTGCCTCGTCGTGGGCTTTGAGGGCGGCGGTCTGGCGCTGGACGGAGGATGTCCCATCGGGCAGGACGTGCCCGACGACGACGACGCGCCCACGGGTGGGGCGCAGGCGCGCGCCGACCAATGCGGCGAAGGCGCGGCGCGCCACAGCGTCGTCGGAGCGCACGACGGCCAGGGCCCCGGGGCGCACGACCACGGACAGGTCCCGGAAGGCGGTGTCGCGCCCCTCGGAGACGGTGACACCCTCAAGGCGCAGGGCCGCCGCGCCGTGGGCCTCCACCCAGGCGGCGTGCTCGAGGGAGCGGTCGAGCCCCTCACCCTCGACGTCGACGATTGGCAGCAGTGCGTCGAGCCAACGCGGCAACCACCACGCCGCTCTGCCGAGCAGAGCCATGAGCGCGGGGATCAGGGTCATGCGCACCAGGAGGGCGTCGGCCAGCACCCCGACCGTGAGGGCGACGGCGATGGGTTTGATCTGGATGCTCTCCGAGCCGATGAAGGCCGCGAACACACCGATCATGATCGCCGCGGCGGCGGTGATGACCTGGGAGGAGCCGATGAACCCTTTGCGCACGGATTCCCTGGCGTCGCCGGTGCGGATCCACTCCTCGCGCATCCGCGAGACCAGGAACACCTGGTAGTCCATGGCGAGCCCGAAGAGGACGCCCATAGCGATGACGGGCAGGAAGGAGATGACGATCCCGACGCGCGAGACCCCCAGGGGCCCCGCCATCCACCCCCATCCGAAGACGAGGCCGACGGCGCCGAGCCCGGCTCCCAGGGACAGCAGGTATCCGAGGGTCGCGGTGACGGGCACAGCGATGGAGCGGAAGACGATCATGAGTAGCAGCATCGACAGTCCGACGACCACCGTTCCGAACGGGAGCATCGCGTCGCCCAGCTGGGCGGCGATGTCGATGGCGACGGCGGTGGAGCCGGTGACCATGAGGGCGCGGACGCCGAGCCCGTCCTCGATGGAGGCGGCGTCGGAGCGGATGGCGCTCACGAGCGCGGTTGTCGACGCGTCGGTCTGCCCCTTCTCCGGTCGGATTCTCACGAGTGCCAGCGTTCCGTCCTGGTTGGGGGTCGCCAGGGGGATGTCGGCGACGCCCCGCATGGCCCGCAGGCGCTCCGCCAGGGAATCCACGGCGCCGACAGGATCCCTCGACTGGGAAATGTCCCCCATGACGATGATGGGCGCGTTGTAGCCCTCGCCGTAGGCGTCGGCGATGGCGTCGTAGGTGGTGCGGGCCTCCGAGCCGACGGCGTGGTAGCCGTTGTCGGGCAGCCCGAGGCGCAGGCCGGTGACGGGGACGGCGGCGGCGCCCAGAACCGCGATGACCGCGAGGACGGTGAGTGCGGGCACTCGCGTGGTGGCCGCGATCCAGCGGCTCGCGACGGGGTGGTCGTCCCGCGCGGCGCGTCGGCGGCGAGGCCTGGCGCGTTCGCCGAGCAAGCCGAGCAGCGCAGGGGTGGCGGTGATGGCGACGAGGACCGCGATGACGACGACGCCCGCGGAGGAGAATCCCATGACAGCCAGGAAGGGGATGCGGGCGACGGCGAGGCCGCACAGCGCCACGACCACGGTGGCGCCGGCGAAGACAACAGCGGAGCCCGCCGTCGCGTTCGCGCGGGCGGCCGCCTCGGCGGGCGCGATGCCCCGGGCCAGGTACTCCCGGGAGCGCGCGATGATGAAAAGGGCGTAGTCGATGCCGACGGCCAGGCCGATCATCACGGCGAGCACCGGGGTGACAGAGTTCACGTCGACGAGGGCGGCCGCCACGAGGATCGCGAGCATCCCCGTGCCCACGCCGATGAGGGCGCTGACGATGGGCGCTCCCGCGGTGGTGAGCGATTTGAAGGTCCCCAGCAGCACGATGGCGGCGATGAGGACGCCGAACAGTTCCGTCGCCGACAGGGCGATGCCGGTTTCCAGCTCGAGGCTGTCACTGGTCATCGAGATCAGTCCCGGGTCCTGAGCGGCAGCGCGTTCGCGCAGTGAGGCGATCTGTCCGGCGACTTCCTCGGCCCTGCCCGTGGGACCCGAGACCACTGTTCCGACGCTCGTATCGGTCTGGATCTCCACAAGCGCGTGGCGGGAGTCGGGGGAGACGGCAGTGGCCCCCTCGGCGAACGGGTCGCCCACCAGTGCGACGCCGTCGATCTGGCGGACTCCCTGCACGAACGCGTCGATCGCGACCCTGTGCTGCTCGATGGGGGCGTCGGCGGAGGTGAAGAGAACGCGCTCGGAGACGCCGGCGGCTTGGGGAACGCGTTCGGCGAGGACGGCGAGCCCCCTCATGGATTCCACGTCGTTGATGGCGAAACTCGCCGTGAGGTTGACGCCCAACGCGCCGACGCAGGCCCCGAGGACCACTAGGATCGCGGTCCACGCGAGGAGGGTGCGCCCAGCCCGCGTGGCGCACCAGCGGCCGAGTCTGTAGAGCAGGGAGGACATCAACACCCCTTCACATTCGATACATTCTTGAACTTGATTCATAAATATATCAGATTTGCTCGGGTATGATGAACGCACTGGGCCGACGGCCACCAACGGGGCGGCCCCGCCTCCATACCCCGCGGCGCCCGCACCCGTCCAACCCCGGCACCGGCCCGGTCGGAACCCGATCCGACCAGACGCCCGCGCCCAGCACATCCGCGCCGCCCATGAGGAAGGAGACCCCGTGGCATCCGACCCGACCACACTGCGCAAGCGTGAGAACACGCGTGCGCGCCTGCTTGACGCCGCCGAGGAGATCATGATCACCAAGGGCATCGGCGCAGCCCGGATCGACGACGTCGTCAGAGCCGCCGGGTTCTCGCGCGGTGCCTTCTACTCGAACTACTCCTCGATGGACGCTCTCATGATCGACCTCATCAACTCCCGTTCCGAGAGGATCACCGCGCGCGCCACCGAGGCCTTCGACGCCATCGACGGGCAACCCAACGTCGACGCGGTCATGCGGGCCATCGAGACCTTCCGCCCCGAGGCCCAGCGGATGAACATCATGGCAATGGAGTTCGACCTGTACCGGATGCGCCACCCGGAGTTCGCCAAGGAGCTGGGGACGAAGAGTCTGGGGGAGCACTCCACGCTCGACTCGTTCATCCAGGGGCTCGCCGCGCGCCTGCTCGAGCGCATGGGGAGGCGCCCCACGATCCCCATCCCCACGATCTCCCGGCTCCTCGGAGTCTTCTACATGGACTCGCTCATCGACCGATCAGGGGCGGGCGACGACGCCACCCCCTTCATGCGCACGGTCATCGAGGCCGTGCTGGTCGCCTTCTCCCAGCCCGTCAGCCCCGGCGACGCCTGCACCGCAGGTGTTCGGAACGGCGACTCCTCCTGCCCCGCGGACGACCTCGCCTCATTGCTGACCTCCTTCGGCCCCGTGGCCACTCCGCCGGATCCCCGCTCCGCCAGCGGCGCCCGCCCCGGGACTACCCCCCTGCCGCGAGGACCGGGCGCCGAAGGGGAAACGGGACCCGCCGGAACCGGCCCTCAGTCCAGCGACGAGACGAAGGCGGCTACCGAGTCGAGTGCGGCGCGCGCCTCCGGGGATGAGACGAGCGCGACGTAGTCGTGGATCCCGCCGGGCTCGACGCGCAGGCGGATGTCCGCGCCGCGGGCGCGGGCCTTGCTGGCGAAGAGCTCCACATCGGGCAGTAGGATGTCCCGGTCGCCCTGGTAGACGCGGGTCGGCGGCAGGCCCCGCAAGTGGTCGTGCAAGGGGCTGACGCGCGGGTCGGCGGTCCCGAGGCCCCCCGCCCACTCCTTCCCGCACCAGACCAGGCCGTCGATGCCGAGCATCGGGTCCAACCGCGCCATGGGCGCTATCCGGGGGTTCGACATGGACACGTCCACCCACGGCGAGAACAGGACCAGCCCGTCGGGAGCGCGCACGCCAGCGTCCCTGCGCTGGATGGCCAGGCTCAGCGCCAGTCCCCCGCCCGCGGAGTCGCCCGCCAGAACGACCCTGCCCGGGGCGCCGAGGACCTGGTCCATGAGAACCCCCAGGGGGGCGAATGCCTCGGCCGCCGTGTGCTCGGGGGCGCGGGGGTAGGCGGGGACCACGGCCGCCGCGCCCGTCCGCTCCACGAGGGCGTCGATGAGCAGCCAGTGCGCCCAGCTGATGGGCGAGACGTAGGCGCCGCCGTGCAGGTAGACGACGACCGTTCCGGAGCCCGTGGCGCGCGGCTCCACCCGGGTGACGCGCATCCCGGCGACAATGGTGTCGCTGATCCGGTGCTTGCGCCACATCCAGCAGGGCACACGGGCGCCGCGGCGGGGCAGCGCCATAGAGCGCCGGGTGAGCTCCTCGGAGTCGAGCATCCGGGGGACCAACCGGAAAACGCCCCGCGTGAGCGCCATTTCCAAAGACATAGGCCGGCCTTTCCGCACAGTGGCCGCCGACTCAGCGGCCACTGCTCATTCTAGGCGCAGGAGGGCGTGACGTTGCGCGGGGATGGGGCCCGGGGTGCGGGCACTCGGAGCGCGGCCCGGCCCCGCTTCGATTGGGTCTACCCGTACTCGTATTCAGCCATGGGCTTGAACTGACCGATCTCCACCTCGACGCGGGAGTAGCCCGCGTAGAGCCGCACACCGAACCCATCGACCGCGAACAACTGCATGAGCGTTCCAGCCGTGCTCGCCTCGCACCCGAATGGCGGGCCGTAGCGTTGCGCGAGCGCCTCCCCGATCCCCCTCGCGTACTCGACCACCTCGCGGTCGTCGAAGCGCACACGCGCGGCGGGCGGCTCCACCAGGCTGACCCTCCAGCCGTCATCGCGTTTGGGATTCGCGCTCCACCCGTCTGCTTCGAACACAGGTCCGTCCCCACCGCGCGCTCTGCGCGCGCCGTGCTTCTTGAAGACCCGGGCCGCCTTGCGGCCCCGCCTGATGTCCCCCACGATCATGAGGACCTCCGGCGCGCCGAGCCCCGCGCGGAAAGGCGCGCGGCGGATCTCGATGGGCTCCTCCTCCTGCTCCACGGGCGGGCGCGCTATCAGGCGCCGCAACTCCCCCACGCTCAGTGGCTCCCACGTCTTCTCCCCCTCGTCGAAGTCGTCGGCGCTGATGCCCTCGTGCTCCCATTCCGGCCCGATGGGCGCCTCCGCGTAGAAATGGTGCGCCTCGTCCCGTTCACAGAAGGCGAAGCCGACGGACATGAAAGGCGCGCCGTGCGCGAGTCCGGCGATGGCCATCCCCATTCCCACGGGGTGGCTCCCGCTCCACCGTTCCAGGATCGAACGCGGCACCAGCAAGGCCTCCCCCGTGGACTCGACCATGACCTCGACGCCTTCGGGCAACGCCGTGAAGAACACGTCCCCCAACTGCGGCGCCGTCATCCTCCAGCGGAACGGGCGCCTCCATTCGGGCGGGGTCATCGCGATGTCAGCGGGCAGCTCATCGAGCGTCGGCGCTATCAAGTCACTGAAGGAGTCCCATGTCCCAACGGGGTACGCGCCCGGGTAGAACACCCACATACCCGGGATCTGGCAGATATCGACCGACCAGTAGAACGGGTAGTCGGCGGGATCCGCCCACTTGAACGTCCTGTACTCCTCGATGTCAATGGCGTACTCCGTGTCCATTCCACGCACACTGAGCTCGAACGGCCAGTCCCCGCGCGCCCGTTGCGCCTCGACCTCGAGGGTCCGGTCGTCCACGACCCAGCGGAAACGCAGGCCGGGGCCGTGCATCGAGATCGGTTCGGCCTCCAGGACCTGCGCGAGGCGGCGGAGGAAACGATGGATCCCCTCCTCGTCCAAAGGCGCGCCGACCATCCGCGAGATCTGATCGCATACCAGCATTTCCGGGCGCATACCGGTGTCCTCCTACGCGTTGGCCCCACCCAATCCTACGCCGCCAGGGCCCCGCGGCATGGAGGGCGCCTAGTGCTGCTCGGCGGCCCCGGGAGGGCCCGCGCTCCAGCGGCGGCCCATCCGAACGCGCGCCATACTGAAAGAGAGGGTAAAGAGGGGTTCACTCGCGCCCCATACACTGTTAACCTGAGGGGGAAGGACCAGACACCGGCGGGCGAGGCGACGGAGCCCCCGCCGTCGGCGAACGACTCGAGGAGGGGCATTCTATGACACGTCCGAACACCGCTGACTCGCGTGACACCAACGTCAAGTACATCGCAGCGGTCGCGAAGATCCTGCACGCGAACGCCGAGGCGACCGCGGAGGGGTGGACCGAGGTGGGCCTGCTGGTCAACAAGGCGCCCGACAGCCAGAAGGTCTCCACCTACGCCGCGCTCGAGCGCGGCTCCGAGCACTTCGACGACTGGCTGACCCCGTCGGCGTGGGACGAACTGGGCAAAGTGCTGGCCGCCTGGCAGTTCGACCTCACCCAGCAGGGCCACCCGAAATGGACGGCGATGTTCCTGGGCGGCGTGCGCGACGGAGGGCTGGCGTGGCTGCCCGATTACTCGCCCACCTTCGGCAAGTGGCGCATCCACAGGAAGCACTCGAACCTGCCGGCGATCCAGGAGGGGCTGGAGAAGGCCGCCCGCCTTTGAGGGCCCCTGCCCCAACGTGCTTGTCCGTGCACCGAGCTCCCCGCCCGCGCGGGGCTCCCTGCAGCCACGACCCCTCCCCCGCGAACACGTTCGGGCCCGGGCCGGTGCGCGGGGCTCCCTGTCCGCGCGCGGGGCTCCCTGTCCGTGCTCCGGGCCCCTTGTCCGTGCCCGGAGCGCGAGCCGCACTGCCCGCCCGCGCCCGGCCAGCGGTGCGCGCCCGCCTAAACCTTCGCGGAAGGACCCCCATGGGATTCTCCTACTCCCTTGACCGCTTCGAGGGCGGACGCGTCGTTTCCGGCGACCGCTCCGGCCTGGACTTGTTCCTACGCCGTCGGCGCTTGCGACTGGGCTTCTTCTTCAAGGGGGATGACGACTGCCTCCTAACCGACGAGGCGGGCGAACTGTTGATCTACGAGGACGGGGTCCCTCGCGACCTCGTCCTGCACGGGGTCGACGAATCCAGCGGGAGGACGTTCGGCGGATACGTGGGGCACTCCCACCTCACCCCCGACGAGTGCGACCTCGTTTTCGATCTGTGCGCATCCACCGGCCTGCTGGTCCTCAACCACCAGGGGAACCCGACGTTCATCATCCCCGCGGGCAACCACGCCCTCGCACAGCTCCCCACCGACGTACTGGCCGAGGCCGAGAGCAATGGGGGCCGCGAGATCGCGTTCGTTGACAACGGCGCTCAACTGCTCGCCGCCATGGCCGACGGGATGGAGCGCTTCATCGCGTACCGCGACCAGGTGCTGAGCGGCCGGGGCCCCTCGTTCGGCCCGGCATCGACGGCCACGGCCGCCCCCGGCGCGCCGGGAACGGACGCAGGAGCCGACGGGCCTCGCCCGGAGCGCAAGCCGCACTGCCCGCCCGAGTCGGCGCGGCGCGACTCCCAGCCTCCCGCCTCCCACGGCAAAAGCGCTGATAAACTTATCAAACGCCCGAAGCTTTGATAAACTTATCACCATGAGGACTCCGCTGGACTCGCCCTTCAGCCCTGGATCCGACACCGTCCCCCACGTGTGGGCGGGTCGGGTCGAGCAACTCAGCGACTGGCGCGATGTCGTGCGCCCGCGTCGGCGCGCGGGCATTCACGAGCGCGGGCGCACCATCCTCGGCGAAGCCGGGTCGGGCAAGTCCGCACTGGTCCGCAAAATCGCGCACTCCGCTGCGGCCGAAGGCGACTGGACGACGCCCCAGCTCAGGATCCCCTCCGGTACCGACCCCGTGAAACGGGTGGCGTCGGCCCTCCTGCGCCTCGCATCCGACGCGGGACTGCCCAGTGCCCGCGAGCGCCGCATCGCCGACCTGCTCGGCCGGGTCGAATCGATCGCCGCATCAGGATTCGGGCTCACGGTGCGGGCGCACGCAGGACCCGAGCCGTACACGGCGCTCACCGAGCTCCTCGTCGAGATCGGCCGTGCCGCGATCCATGCTGACGCGGTGGTCGTCATCCACATCGACGAGGTGCAGAACATCATCGACGAAGCGGCCCGCTCGCAACTGCTCATCGCCCTCGGCGACGCGCTGGCCCACGAGGAGGAGATCTTTCTGCCGGGCGGTCCGCGCGCCTCTCGCGCTCTCCCGATCGCCGTGTACCTCACCGGCCTCCCTGAGTTCGCCGACATGGCGGGGGCCAGGACGGGCGCGACCTTCGCACGGCGTTTCCGCACGACGATCCTCGAACCGATCAGTGACAACGACCTTCTGGTCGCGCTCCACCCGTTCGTGACCGAGGGATGGCAGGTGCCCGGCGGCGAGCGCGTCTACATGGAGGCATCAGCACAGCGGGCCATAGTCGAGCTCTCGCGCGGCGAGCCGTTCCTCTTCCAACTGGCGGGCGAGCGCTCCTGGTACGCGGGAACCGACGACCTCATCACCGCCGAGCAGGTAGCATCGGGGTGGCGCGGCGCCGCCCACGAGGCCGAGACCCACGTGCAGCGCATCCTGGAGCGCCTGCCCGCCCGGGAACGGGCGTTTCTCGAAGCGATGGCGCAGTTGCCGCCTCCGGAGCGGACCCTGACGAACATCGCGCGCGCACTCGACTACCGTCGGGCCTCCGACGCGGGACCGACCGCCCAGCGCCTCGACCTCATCCGGCGCGTGATCCGCAGGGGCCGCCCCCACTACACGTTCCGCAACAGGGCGGTGGGCGCCTACTTGGAGTCCGACTGGCCGGAGTGACCACCTTCCGGGAGCGGGGGAGGTGCCGGAGCCCCGATGCGCGGCGCGCCGTCACTGCGGGAACCGGTCAGTTCCCGCATCTCCTCCTCGGGGAGCCGCATCCGCTCGGCGAGCATCCCGGTGATCGCGTCCAGGCCCGCCTGATCGGACTCGTCGGCAGGGCCGAAGCTCCAAGTGAGGTTCTCCTCTTTGGTGATGACGTCGAGTTCCGCGCGGCCCTCCTTGCCGCCCCGGCGCCTGACGTAGCGGATCTCGTCGTTGGGGATCTCGCGCCAGAACTCGCCCCGGCTGCGCAGATCCGCGAGCTTCGCCTCGACGACCCGCTGATCGGTGATTGCGATCACCGTCTGCTGCCGGGCGTCCGTCGCGTGGGCGAAGCCGACGAGTTCCTCGTCCCGCGCGAGCGTCCAGCGCAGAACCTCCAGGAGCTCTTTGGCCTCCTCATCGGTGCGCTTCCCCATGACGCGGGCATGGGGCTCGGGGTCCCGCGGGGACGCCAGGCCGATGACCGCGGCGAACCGCCCCACCCCTTCCGCGAGTTTCTGAATCGCGTTCTGCGCCCCGTCGCCGGGCTCCCGGGTCTTCTTCCGTTCGCCGGCAAACAGGCCCTTCACCACGTCGTTGATGCCTCTGACAACTGTCTTATCGAGGAGGCCCTTTTCGATCGCCGCGGCCAGGTGGAATCCGCGATTGAGCGCGTCCACCAGTCCGGTCATCATTCCGATCGCGTTCTCGTAGTCCTCACGGGCGTCAGCGGCGACGAACTCAGAAAGCTCCGCTTCCTTCGGATCATCCCTCCCCTCGTCGCGAAGGCGCGCGGCCCTCAGCGCCCGGTACACGCAGTTTATGCGCTCCACCGTCATGTAGCACTCCAAGTCGATGAGGATCTGCGGCCCGTTCTCCATGACGTGCGCCCGCACTTCGTCGGCCGACGACCCCCTCAGCGCCCGCGCCTCGTTCACGTGCCCTTCGACAAAGCGCCGGTACTTCTCCCTGTAGTCGTTGATCTTCGCCTGCTGCCCCTGCACTTCCTCCCACACCCCGGGGGTCACCCTGCGGATCCGCTTCGCCTCCTCGAACGCCTGATCCACCACGCGCGCGATCCCGGCGAGCTCGTCCTGCCGGTCCTCGTTCATTCCCTTGAGGATCTTGCGCGCGATCCCGCGGGTCTCCTTCGCCGTCTTCTCCAACCTGCCCAGTTGCAGCTGCAGCGCGACCATCATGAAGGCAGGGCCCAGGGACGCCAGAACAGTGCCCCCAGCGGCCTGCGGGCCGACTGGCTTCCAACGGACCTGCCTGGCGAACCGCCCGCCCGCGTCCGTCAGGACGCCGAGGTTGTCGCCGCCGCTCACGAGGGGTTTCAGCCCCCCGTTCATCGCTGCCACGGTGTCCGGGGTGAGGCGCACGAGCCCCTGCAGGTTCCCGACCGCTGCTACGGCGGAAGCCGTTTGTGCGAGAACGCCCGCTGTTCCGAGCACCTTGTCCAGTTCGACATGGTCAACGCCGAAAGGCAGTTCGACCAGATCGCTTGTGACTTCGTCGGGCAGCGCGCTGAGCGACTCGCCGACTATGAGCGCGATCTCCGGGAAAACCTCAATGAGAGTGGCGCCCGGCGCCTGCGCGACCAGTTCGCCTTGCCCCTGTGCCGTCGCTCCGTCAGGCTCGCGATCCGCTTCTCCATCAGATCCGCGCGCAACCCGTTCACCCGGTTCCCGCGCCGCTTCCCCACCAGACCCGCGTGCAACCCGTTCACCCGGTTCCCGCGCCGCTTCCCCACCAGGTTCGCGCGGAGATGAGGTCGATCCGTCGTTGGTGCCCATGAGCGGAACGATAGTAGAGTCAGCCTGCCTGAGGTAGCGGGTAAGCACCAAGGTCCGACAGCGTGTGTGGAGGCATTCATAGGTTCGGGGACGCCGTGCGATGCGCGTCTTCTGCTGGTCCATCGGTGCGCGCTGTCCGCGGCGTGGCAGTGGATCCCCACATGGTGGTGTGGTGCTCGACGGGTCGTCTGGTGTTCCAAAATGCGTCTGAGTCTCGGGTGAGAACGGAGGCACGGCAGGCACGTGTTCCAAAATGCGTCTGAGTCTGCCCGAATCCGCCCAGATCGGGCCGAAACCGCTGAACTCAGACGCATTTTGGACCAACCCGCGGCTAAGCCGTCCGAATGCAGCGAAACCCAGACGCATTTTGGACCAGTAGGCGCAACGGGCAGCGCGGCCGGACCCCGCAGACGGACAGCCCCCGCCCGCCTGCGGTAGTGCCTGCTCCGACTGGCCGTTGCGACCGCCGACCGGGATTCCTCACCTTCCGGCGCGGTAGTACCGGACCGCCACCTGCGTGCGGTTGCGCAGCCCCGTCTTGGCCAGGATGGAACTGATGTGGTTGCGCACCGTGCCCTCGCTCATGAAGAGCCTCTCCGCCGTCTCGGCGTTGTCCAGGCCGGCCGCCACTGCCTCGACGACCTCGTACTCGCGGTCGGTCAACGAGGCGAAGACCGTGCTCCTCGGGTCCGGGACCCCCACCGCGCCCGCGGGCTCGCCCGGATCTCCGTGCGCCCCGGGACGGCCGCCATTCTTCCCCGGCCCACTGCCGGACGTCCCCGACCCACCGCCGGACGTCCCCGCCCCACTGCCGGGCGCGGGGGCGGGCAGGGCGCGCATGCCCATGGAGGCCCCGCGCTCGAGCACGTCGCCCTCCAGGACGCACACGCCGACCATGACGGAGCGCAGTGCCGGGGCGATCTGGGCGACGTCCTGTTTGATGAGGTAGCCGCGCGCCCCCATTCTCAGGGCCCGCACGATGTACTCGTCGTCCGAGAAGGTCGTGAGGAACACGATGCGCGCCTGCGGGTCCCCCTCCAGGATCTCCTCCGCGGCGCTGAGACCATCGGCGCCGGGCATGCGGATGTCCATGAGGAGCACGTCGGGGCGCAGCCGCCGGAACTCCTGGACCGCCTCCGCGCCGGACAAGCACGTGCCGACCACGTCGATGCCGTCCTCGGCTGACAAGATGGTCGCCAGCGATTGGACGACGATGGCGTCGTCATCGACGATGAGAACCCTCATACCGCACCGTCCTTGTCTTTCGGGATCGTCGCGAACACTGTGAAACGGGGGCGGGGAGTGATCCGCACGGTCCCGCCCAGAGCCTCGACCCGGTCCGTCATCGCGCGCAGTCCGAGGCCGGGGCGGATCGCGCCGTCGCCTGGCGCCCCGAGCCCGGACCTTCGGACGGATGGTGTCCCGAGCCCGGACCCGCGGTCTAATGGCGCACTGCCGGGGGAGGCCCCGGAGCCGGGCGAGCCGCCGTCCGGCTCCGCGTCCCCAGCGGGAACGGCGCCGTCGTTGTCGACCGTGACCTGCCAGAAGGCGGGGTAGTCGATGACGGTGACCCGCGCCGAGGCTGCGCCGCCGTGGCGCGCAGCGTTGGTGAGGGCTTCGCGCACGACGGCCGTGATGCAGCGTGAAACCGTGCGCGGCGGTTCCGCGTCCAGCGAGCAGTCCACGTCCACTGTTGCGATGGCGCTCCGCGAGCCCAGCAGGTTGAGGGAGACCGCCAGGTCCTCCCCCTGGTCGGACAGGGCGTGGACAGAGCGGCGCATGGAGTCCAGCGCCTCGTCGAGCCCGTCGTCCAGTGCGGCCAGGTCGGTGACGACGCCGGGATGCTCGCGGTGGGTGATCTGAAGGGCCTTCACCCGCAGCAGGAGGCGGGTGAGCAGGTGCCCGACCCCGTCGTGGATCTCGCGGGCGATGCGCGTGCGCTCGGACAGGGCGGCGGCGCGCAGCTCGTCGTCCTGCATCTGGAGCATCCGGGCGTTCGCGTCCTGCAGGGCCAGGACCCTCTCGCGCAGGTCGTCGCGGGCGGCGTTCAGGTTCTGGCGGGTGGCCTCCCCCTGCCGGGTGCGCAGCGCCAGCAGCGCGGCGACCGCCCCCAGGGCCGCCGTGTAGACCGCGGTCGGCTCGCCCCTGCCCACCGCCGCGACCACGATCGGGGCGCACGCGGCGGCGGCTGCTGAGCGCTGCCACGGCGGACGGCCAGCACTGGCCCGGGCGAGGTCGTAGACGGCCAGCGGAGCGCCCACAGCCGGGGCCGCCGCGAGCGCCTCGGCCAGGAGGTAAGCGGCCGGGACGGCGGCGAACCAGGGCCAGTGCTCCGCCACCACCGCCAGTCCACTGATCGTCACGGCGAGCAGCAGCCAGACCACGGTGGCGGTGTCCGCCCTCCACATCAGGAGGCATCCGCACAGGAGCGCGCCTTTGTCCGCCAAGACCCTCATGCCCCGATTATCGGCGATCAAGGGCCGGGCGCGCCCCGCGTCCGCAGAACCCCGTCGAAGTCATGACAGAAGTCATGCCCTCCCTCCGCACTCATGACTTCCCGCACTTCCGGGGCGCCCGCCTCGTCGGGATGATTGGGGGCACGGGACCAACGCACCGACATGAGGAAGGCGGGGAGGAATGGACTCCGAGAACGGCGCCGAGGGCGCGCAGCGGAACGAGGCGGGCGGGGACGCGGAGCCGGCCCGCGGAACCAGGACGAGTACGGACCGGCAGCGCAGAGCCGGAACGGCGGGCACCGCCCACGGGAACGACAACCCGGCGGGCACCGCGCGCGGAAGCGACAACCCGGCGGGCACCGCCCACGGGAGCGACGGCCGGGCGAGCGCCCCGAGCGGAAGCGACGGCCGGGCGGACGCCGCCGTCGAGGTCGAGTCCTTGGTGAAGCGCTACGGGGAGCTGATCGCCGTGGACGGGCTGTCCCTGAGGATCGGGCGGGGCGAGGTCGTCGGCCTGCTCGGCCCCAACGGCTCGGGCAAGACCACGACGATCAACTGCCTCCTCCAACTGCTCTCCTACGACAAGGGGGCGATCCGCGTGTTCGGCCAGCCCATGTCGCCCACCGCCTACGGCCTCAAGCGCCGCATCGGCGTGGTGCCCCAGGAGGTCGCCGTCTTCGACGAGCTCACCGTGGCCGAGAACGTCGACGCCTTCTGCGCCCTGTACGTGCGCGACCGCGGCCTGCGGCGGCGCATGGTCTCCGAGGCTATCGCCTTCGTCGGGTTGGAGAAGTTCGCGGCCTTCAAACCGAAGAAGCTCTCGGGCGGGCTGCTGCGCCGCCTCAACATCGCGTGCGGGATCGCGCACCGCCCCGACCTCATCATCCTCGACGAGCCCACGGTGGCCGTAGACCCCCAGAGCCGCAGCGCCATCCTCGACGGCATCAAGCGCCTCAACCAGGAGGGCGCCACCGTCATCTACACGAGCCACTACATGGAGGAGGTGGAGCAGTTGTGCGACCGGATCACCATCATGGACCGGGGACGCCAGGTGGCCTCGGGCACCTCCGACGAGCTCAAGGCCATGATCGGCACGGGCGAGCGCATCCGGGTGGAGGTCGTCGACCCGCTCCCCCTGGGCGAGGAGGCCCTGGAGGCGCTGCGCCGCCTCGAGCGGGTGCGCTCCGTCGCCTACGAGGCGCCCACCGCGCTCATCGAGTGCGCCGCCGGGCCGCACAACCTCTCCGACGTCATGGGCGCGCTGGCCGGGGTCGGCGCGACCTGCGGCCGGGTCGTCTCCGAGCCCCCGACCCTCAACGAGGTGTTCCTGGAGATCACCGGCCGCGCGCTGCGGGACGAGGCGGCCTGACATGGTGACCGTCTTCCGCTACCAGGTGCTCCGGCTCCTGCGCGACCGCATCCTGCTCGTGTGGACGCTCGGCTTCCCGGTCGTGCTGTCGCTCATCTTCATGGCGCAGTTCTCCAACCTGGAGAAGGCCTACGAGGCCACCCCCATGAGTTTCGGCGTCGTCCAGGACGACGCGTACTGGGCGGCCCCCGGACTGGACGCCGTCGTCGAGCGCGTCTCCTCCGAGGACGCCGACCCGCGCCTCATCATGAAAGTCTCCCATTCCACCGCGTCCGAGGCCGAGGCCGCCGCGAAACGGGGCGACACGAACGGCTACCTCGCCGTCGAGGACGGCGGGCCGGTGCTGCACGTGTCCCAGAAAGGCAACGAGGCTGAGACGACCCGGGTCCTGCGGGTGGTCATGGACTCCTACACCCAGGCGGCGGCCGAGCACCGGGCGCTCGCCGAGGCGGGCGCGCCGCCCGAACAGGTGGCCGGGGCGGGGGCCGACCGCTCCTTCACCCGCCCGGTCTCGGTGACGCAGAACCCCGTCAAACCCGCGACCCGCTACTACTTCGCGCTGCTCGCCTTCGCCAGCGGCATGGGCACGACCGTCACCATGGTCGCCGTGCAGGGCATCATGGCCTCCTCCCCCCTGGGGGCGCGGCGCATCCTGGCGGGCCTGCCGCGGTGGCAGGTCCTCACCGCCACACTCACGGCCTCCTGGGCGTGCGTCCTGGTCTGCCTGCTCATCGCCTTCGCATTCATCGCCGCGGTGGTCGGCGTGGATTTCGGACCGCACGTGGGCCTGTGCCTCGTGGCGATCGGGGCCGCCAGCCTCATGTCGAGCGCCGCGGGCGCCGCCCTGGGATCGGCAGGCGGAGCCGGGATCGGGGTGGTCTCCGCGATCACCTGCCTCCTGTCACTGTTCACCGGCCTGTACGGGCCCGGCGCGCAGTCCGTGGCCAACGCGGTCGAGCTCAACGCGCCGCTCCTGGCGCAGGCCAACCCCCTGTGGCAGGCATCCCATTGCTTCTACGCCCTGCTCTACTACGACTCCTTGGAGCCCTTCGCCCGCAGCTG
Source organism: Pauljensenia hongkongensis (assembly GCF_001746855.1). GTDB lineage: Bacteria > Actinomycetota > Actinomycetes > Actinomycetales > Actinomycetaceae > Pauljensenia > Pauljensenia hongkongensis. Next base: position 856,691 of record NZ_CP017298.1, read on the forward strand.
CGCCGTCCTGGCGGGCATGACGGGCCTGTTCCTCGCAATCGCCCTGATCCGCGCCAGGAGGATGACCCATGAGCACCTTTAGAACGTCGTTGAGGATCGTGGCCGCCCACCGGGCGTACGTCCTGGTCTACCTGGTGCTCCTGTCCATGCTCGGCCTGCTCACCGGCCTGGCCCGGTCCGAGGGATCCTCCCACCAGGTCAAGCAGGCGACGGCGAGCGTGGCCGTCATCGACCGCGACGGCTCCACCATCTCCCGGGGGATCAAGGACTACATCGAGTCCGTCGGCGAGGCGAAACCGCTGGAGGACTCCACCCGGGCCATCCAGGACGCCACCGCGCAGAACCGCATCAGCTACATCCTCATCATCCCCGCCGGTTACGGGGAGGCGCTGCAGCGGGCCGCGCGAGGCGGGGGCGGGCCGCCGCAGATGGACACGGTCATCGGGTACGAGTCGGCCTCGGGCGCGCTCATGGACGTGCGCGCCGACTCCTACGTGGGGAAGGTCGCCGACTACCTGTCCGCGCTCACCGACGACCCGGCCCGGGCCGTCGCCCTGGCGGAGGAGACGATGCGCCACTGCGCCCCCACCGAGAGGATCGCCCAGGACGCCACCCCCCTGCCGCACAGCCTCCTCGTCTACGCCCGGTTCTCCCTGTACCCGCTCTTGGCTTTCGCGGTCGTCGCGATCGCGACGCTCATGGCGTCGTTGGGGCGCCGGGCGGTGCGCTCCCGCCTCACTGCGGCGCCGGTGGGCAGCGGGGCCCACAGCCTCGGTGTGCTGGGCGCCTGCCTGGCCGTCGGCGCCATCGGGTGGCTGTGGGTGTTCGGACTGGGAGTGGCCGTCTTCGGCAGGGCCTCCCTCGCAGCGTCGGCGCCTCTGCTGGGCGTGGTCGGCGCCGCCCTGGGGGCCTACACGCTCGTGGCCGTGTCACTGGGGTTCCTCATAGGGCAGGTCGGCCTGGGCGAGAACGCGGCCCACGCCATCGCCAATATCGGGGGCATGGCGTTGTCCTTCCTGGGCGGGACCTGGGTGCCCATCGAGTGGCTGCCCGACGCCGTCGCCCGGGCCGCCAGGCTCACCCCCGGGTACTGGGTGGACCAGGCGCTCTCCGGGGCCTACGCCGCCACCTCGACGTCCGCGGAAGCGCTCCTCCCCCTGCTGGCCGACTGCGGGATCTGCGCCCTCTTCGCCTTGGCGATCCTCTCAGTCGCCATGGGCGTGCGCCGCACGCGGGCGCGCGCGTCGCTGTGAGGCGGGGGGCGCCCAATCCCCTCGGTCCTCTCAGCCGAACCGTGGGGGGAAGGGGTCCTGCTCCACAGCGTCGAGCGCGGCCCGGATCCTCGCCTCCTCATCGGAGCCGTTCGTCGGCAGCCGCAGAACGGGCACGCCGTAGGCCCGCAGCACCTGGTCCTTCAAGGCATCGCGGCGACGCTGGGCGGGGTCGCCCTCGTGGTAGCGGAACCCGTCGACCTCGATACCCAGGACCAGTTTGTGCGTGACCGTGGAGAACACTCCGAAGTCGAGGGCACTGCCGTGCCAGACGAACTGCCGTTGCTCCTCGTTGAGACGGCGCGTGTGCGGCAGCACGTCGCGCAGATGCACCTGGAACTGGTAGCCCAGGCGCGCGTAGTGCGTCTCGGCGAGGACGTTCCCCAGGAGCGTGTCGATGATGTTCTCCGAGGGGAACCGACTGGGGCCGTGCCATTTGCTGCGCGCGTACTGGCGCACAGCGTCCGAGTAGTGGGCGTAGAGGACATCGAACACTGACACGATGTCGGATTCGACGACCTGCTCCGGATCCAGCATGGTGATGTAGTCGAGCAGCGCGGTCACATTGCGGCTGTGGCGCACCCCTCCGTGGGCGGTCACGACGACGACCCGGTCCTTCGCCCGTGAAACGGCGACGTTCGTGATCCGCGAGTCGTCGTAGAACCGCGGATCCCCGCCGTCGGTGTCGTCGGAGTTCAGCACCGTGGAGAACACGATCGTGCCCGCGCCGCGGCCTTGGAACTTGTGGGCCGTTTCCGCGAGCCACCTCGCGTGCCCGCCGCCCTCCGATTCCTGCCGCACCCGCGCGCCCACGCGGTTCGCCTGCTCCCGGTAGGGGGTCACGATCCCGAGCACGTAGTCCCCCGACTCGTCTTTGTCCTCTGTCGTGACGCCGCGGTCCAGCAGTCGCAGATCCTCCAACTGGGCGATGATGTCGATCTCCCGCTGGGAGTACCGGCCACCGCGCAGGCGGCGCGCGTGGTTGCCCGGAGCGGCGCGCACGACGCGCATGGGCGGTTCCTGGGAGTCGGCCGGATCCGTCATCGCGATGAGCTGGCCGTCGTAGTACATGCGGTTGCAGAACTCGATGATGGCCGGACGGCACCGGTAGTGCTCTTTGAGGAGGGTGCGCGGGATCCCGGCCACTTCGTCGAGCGCCTTGACGGACCTCAGGAGCGACAGGCACCGCACGTCGTAACGGGGATCCGGCGGCTCGCGGCGGCTTTCCTCCCACCCCGTCAGGACGGGGCCCAGTTGTTGCTCGTCCCCGACGATGACGGCGTTGCGGGCCTTGCTCAGCGCCGCTATGCCTTCGGGGATGACGACTTGGGAGGACTCGTCGATGATGACCCAGTCGAGCAGGACCGACTCGTCCAGGTTCCCGCGGATCGAATGGCAGGTGGAAGCGACCACGGGGTACGTGCCGAGCAGGGACCGGGTCTGCGCGCTGAGGTACTTGGTCGACGTGAGGAGGGTCCGGGGCACGGCCGTGAAACGGCGTCGGATCGCCCTGTCGAGCACTGCCCGTGATTGGCTGCGGTACTCGCGCGCCTCTTCCTGGGCCCCGGCATTGCGGGAGCGCTCCTCCGCGCGCTCGATCCGCGAGGCGGTCTCCTCCTCGTAGGCCCGGTACCACTGCAGCTGCAATGCGGCCTGCGTGTCGGCGTCGTCCAGCCGCACCCCCTTGAGGGAGCCGTAGGCGAAATAGCGGCGGATTCTTTCGACGAGGCCGAGCACTCCCCGGTGGGGCTTGGGCGCTGACCGCGCGAGGGCGAGCAGATCCGCCAGCGCCTCCGGGCCCCGCCTCACGACGGGGAGGCCGGAGACGTCCGGGAGCGGGCGCCGGGACTCCCGGATCTTCACTTCGAGGAGCTGGCGTTCCTTGCGTGTCGCAGCGAGTTCCGCCCGGATCCGGGGAATGTCCCTCCCGTCCTGCCACAGTTGGACGAGGCGCGCCTCGCGTTCGTGGAGGTCATCGGGGTCGACCGCAACCGGTGTCCCGTCGGCTCCGAGGCCGGCCGTGGCCTCCCACTCCTCCCACAGCTCCCCGAGGCGTCCTTGTTCGCGGAGGAACGCCTCCACTTTCTCCCGCTTCCCCACATTCGCCACCAGGAACCCGTACCCCTCCTCGGTGAGCTTCTCCACGACGTTGTCCACCGCCGAGTTCACTCCTGAGACGATGCCGACCGTTTTCCCCTGGGCGACAAGGGTCGCGACCAGGTTGAGGATCGTCTGCGTCTTGCCGGTTCCTGGAGGGCCGTCGATTACGGAGAGTTGGTGCGAAAGCGCCGCTTTGAGGGCCCTGCGCTGCTCGAGGTTGGAGGCGAAGGGCATGATGGTGTCCTGCTCCGCTCCCGTGTCCGCGCTGCTCGTGCCCGCCAGATAGGCCTCGAGCGCCGAGCCCGGTGGGACTCTTCCCAGCCGCTCCCACACGTTCGCCAACGTGGCCGCTGCCCTCGCCGAGTTCTTCTCGGCCCTCCACTTCGTGGAGCGCCCCGTGCCCTCCTGCCAGGCGCCCACCCGCCTCGCCTGGCCCCGGACTTCGTCGCGCACGTAGTCCATGATTTCGAGCGCGTTGCGCCGTTCCGGGGTCAGCAGCCTCATCCGGACCTCCCCCTCGCCGCGTCGGCTTAGCCCTACTGTGCCGTTGCGGCGTCGGTACACAAGCGTGTAGCGCACCCTACTGGGGTCTTCGCGCAGGCCGAGCGAGTAAACTGTTTCGACGGTCCCCCACAAGGACCCCCGTACATAGACCTCGTCCCCCCGCGCGAGGTCGCGCCGGACCACCTGATCATAGATACGGACTTTGGCGGCCTGGTAACGGTATATCCTCCCAGAGGAATAGGTGACGATGACCCGATCGCCCCGCTCCTCAAGGCCGCTCACGCGGCCCGTCACATCCTTGAAATCCGACTCGCCCTGGTTGTGCACGAGCACGTGCATCGCCCGAGCATCGATGGCCCCCATCTCTCCCCCTTTGACGGTCACGGTCCCATCACCCACGCTAGTGGACGGCCCGCCCACCCGGTAGGTTGCTGGGAATCCTCCCGCAGGCGCCGATCCACTCGGCCAGAGCTCTCCGTGGCACGCCTCGTCCACTTCTCTCGCCCCCCTAAGAGGCGAAACGAAGCTATCGACGGAAGCTTGGGCCACCCGACGGGCACCTCCCCCGGGTTCCGCAACCGAATCTGCTACCGCTTCCGGGGCATCCTTGAAACCGTCGGTCTCGCACACCACCTACACCGTAAAGCACGAAGAACCGGCAAACGCGCACGAGGCCTAATCGCCAGCCCGGGATTCTCCCCGAAAATCTGCGGGTCGCAGCCGCGATGGCCCGAGGCAGTGGTCGGGCCGCGCTCTCGCGCGACCCGGCGACGGCCTCGTCACAGCTCATGCTCCTTAGTCAAAGTCCGCCAACACGCCCATGTCGCTGGCAGCGTGACGCAAGCGCTTATCGCGCGTCCACAGCGACACCCCGGGGGTGACGATGGCACTCGCTAGAAGCGCTGCATCGACAGCGCTGAGCCCCCTGCCCCACAGACGCCGTTCCTCGACGAGATGCCGCACCCCCTGGTCGTCAACGTTGCGAACCATCATCAAACGCTCTAACGCCTTCAGGAGGATCGACCGGTCTTTCAGGTTGCCCAATGCCAGCTCAGTGATGACGCTCTGGTGCACGCACACCTGATCGCGTTCGAGCAGATCGACCAGGACTGGCTCGGCTGCGCGCAGGTGGTCGATCCACACGTTCGTGTCAACGAGGATCCTCATGCGCGCGCCCGGCTCCGCGGCGCAGCCTCCGCTCCCGGATCGCTACCGCCGAGCGCAGCTAGCTGACGACCGCTCTCGATACGGACGAGGAGTTCCACCGCGTCTCGGATCAAAGCGGACCGCTCTCTGATCCCAGTGAGCTCCTGGGCACGGACGAGCAGGTCATCATCGAGTGTCACAGTCGTTCTCATGTTTACCTCCATCACCAGCATAACATCACCAGAATCATCACTTGATTCGTACTGTGATGCGACTCCGCTTCGCGAGCTCCACTCCCTACAGCGAAGCCGGGCCGCACCCTCGCGCGACCCGGCCACTGCCCCTTTCAGGAGTTGGATTCTGGTGCCACGAGCCACTCGCTCGCTTTCTGGCAGACCGTCCGCAACTGCGGGTGCTCTCGCACGATCTGGCGCTGCCGCTCCGCCGACAGTCCAAGCTCGTGCAAGATGTTGAGGATCACGACCGCGGTCGTGGCCCCGACAATGGCATCCAACTCATCAATGGAATGGTTAGGTGTTCTGCCCTCGTGTGCGAGGTCGTTACGGGCACGCGCCGTCCGCTTCGCCCAATGATCGACGTCTGGCACGAGCTGCATGATCGCGTCTTGATCGGGTCGAGCGGCTAGGGCGAAAAGCCGGTCCCGAAGCGTCGGAGAGTTTCTGATCGCCGCCTTGAACCTGCCACGGTGCTCTTCGGGCACCTGGTCGAGCATGGCGTTACGGATCGCCTTGAACTCCGCCTCGGGGATTGGTTTCTCATCGATGTCGAGGCCTCGGTGCAGCGCTTCGGCAGCACCCACTGCCATCAGAAGATTGTTCTCAACAAAACGCGCCGGGGCGTAGCGCAGCCCCAGGATCATGTTGGTCGCTGCCTGCAATCGACCGTGCGCCTCGCACCAGCGCTGCATGACCTCCTCGAACGGGAGCTCCCTACAGGTGAAGAACACCCGATCAGGGTCAACACCCTTCTCGTCGTGCTTGCCGGGTGCTACGGGAGAGTAGAGCACGTTGGCGCGCCGACGCGGCAGAGGCTGGCCATTCGGCAGGACCGTCTCGGTTCCGGCGACCTCCAGCTGGAGCCAGATCACGCCAGCGGCACGGTGCGTTGCCAGCGCGATCAGATCCTGTATCAGGCTCGCCGCATCCAGCCCGGCTCTCAGGGTGAACGGCTCGGCCTGGCGGATGCGGATGGAGGCAGCGTCTCGCATACGTCCGACTGTTCTGCCCTTGCGCCGGTCGAAAAATGGCAGGGTGTGAGTGTGCACAAGGCTATACTCCGTGCCATCAACTGTTACTGTCTCCGCATTGACTGGCTTTACTGAGACCGTCCCGGTCCCATCGAGCTTGCCATCACGAGAGCCGAAGGAGCCCGAGAAAACAGACGATGCAGCCCAAAGCGTCAAGTCTTCGACTGAGACCTCAGCCGCCGCGAAGATTGCATCATCTTCTCCGCCGAGGTGCGCGCCGATGACCGCTATCGTCGCACTCACGGTCTGCAGATCGGGGCTCTCCACCCGCGCGAGCATGGTCCGTTCGCTCCTAGTGGGAACACAGCCTAGGAGTGTGACCTCACGCTGCTCGGCCACCCCGTGAATAACGTCCCACGTCCTAGTGCCCTCGAGTTCATCCATAACTCCAGGGGCGAGAGTCGAAAAGATGCGGTCCTCGAATGCCCCGATCAGCGAGAGCGAGGATCTTCCTTCGCCGTCATACCGCAAGATGCCTGGGATCTGCTTGCCAGGCTCGTCCGGCAGCCACCACAGGCCAGCCAATTCGACGGCCTCATCGAGATTCAGAGGATTGTTGGTCATCGCTCTCCCATGACGACTACTCACACATTGAACCGGAACTCCACCGGGTTACGGCGTAGAGCAACGTTTCAGGGTAAGCTATAGCTCATGAGAAGAGATTTCCCCCGCCGCGCTGCCGTGTACCTACGGGTTAGCCTCGACGCTACAGGCGAGCACCTGGCCGTTGACCGCCAGCGCGCTGACTGCCTCCGTATCATCCGCGAGCGCGGGTGGACACTGACGCAGGAATACGTCGATAACTCCCTCTCCGCGTCGAAGAGGACCGTTCGTCGCCCGGCCTATGACCGCATGGTGCAGGACTACGACGCGGGCCTATTCGACGCTCTCGTATGCTGGGACCTGGACCGGTTGACCCGCCAGCCCCGACAGCTGGAGGACTGGATTGAGCGAGCCGAGGAGCGCGGTCTCGTCATTACGACCGCCAACGGTGAGGCCGACCTGTCCACTGACGGCGGGCGCATGTACGCGCGGATTAAGGCCAGCGTTGCCCGTAGCGAGGTGGAACGTAAGTCAGCCAGGCAGAAGGCCGCCAACGCCCAGCGAGCACGCCTAGGCCGCCCGCCGCTAGGCACCCGGCTCATGGGCTACACAGCCAAGGGCGTACTCATTCCCGAGGAGGCCAAGGTTGTGCGAGGCATCTTCGATTCCTTCCTGGCTGGGGAGTCGTTGAAGGGCATTGCGCGCGGTCTGCAGGCCGCTGGCGTCCCCACGCGCCACGGGGGCCGCTGGCATTCCTCGTCTATCCGCACGATCCTCCTCAACGAGCGGTACGCGGGCATCATGGAGTACATGGGTGAGGTGCTGCCTAACGTCCCGGTCACGTGGGAGCCTATCGTGTCGGAGGACGCGTACTTCCTCGCCCAGTCCCGGCTCTCCGACCCGCTCCGCAAGACCGCCAAGGAGGGCACCCACCGTAAGCACCTCGGCTCGTCGCTGTTCCGGTGTGCTGAGTGTGGGCACGGCATGCACGCCTTCAGTAACGTCCGCTACCGGTGCCCCCGGTGCGAGTTCAGCCGGTCCCGCACGCAGGTTGACGCCTACGTGCTGGCGGTGGTGCGGGCGCGCCTGGCTCAGCCGGACGTTGCGGACCTGCTGGCTGTGGACCATGAGCCGGAGGTGAAGGAGCTGACAGCACAGATTCAACGGCTCCGCGACCGGCTGGAGCGCATCAACCAGGACTACGACGAGGGCATTATCGACGGCCTGCGCTACCGCACGGCGGCTGAGCGCGTCCGGGCTGAGCTGACCGCTACCGAGGGGAAGCGCGCGGCGCTGTCCGGTGGGTTGAGCGGCACGTCGTCCGTGCTGGGAGCGCCGGACCCGGTGGAGGCATTCGACGCCGCTTCCCTCATGATTCAGCGGCGCATCATTGACGCCCTGCTCGACGTGCAATTGAAGCCCGGCGCGCGCGGGTCCCGCACCTTCAACCCGGACAGCGTCATCCTGACGTGGAAGGAGAACTAACATGACCGAGGCATACAGCGTCAAGCTCGTTCACCGGCACGCCGGGCGGCGCAATGACACCGTGCTGGATACCTTCGTTCCTGACGAGGCAGGAGGCTGGACGCCCGTACCCCGGCTCCACTCGGACCCGTGGCCTCACGGGAGCCGCCCCCACAGCCGTCACGAGATCGCACTGGAAGGCGGGAGCGTTGCTACCCGGCGGGTGCTCGTTGGGGAGACTGTAGAGCAAGGCACCGAGGTGCGCGCGGTTGACTCCCGTACAGCCCGGAACGAACGGGACGCAGCCCGCCGCTGGGCACAGGAAGACCCCGAGTACCGCGCGCTGCTGGCTGAAGACCCCCGGGAGGCTCGTAAGGTGGCGCGTCGCGTCGCCTGGCAGATCAACCGGCGGTGCCCGGGGTGCGGTGCGGTGTTGTCGTACTCGTTCCGCGAGGACACGCTCTACCGTGCGTTCGACGGTTTGCGCGCGGAGGGTAGGCGCAAGGTGGACGTTGAGGCCCTGGCCAGGGCGCTCGACCGCTAGCCGTATTCCCTACGCAGCGTTATACTAAACGATGTGATGGCCGTCCTACGGCGGCCTGGCTACCGGCGAGCAGTCACAGTAACGCCGGACGCCCCGAGCAGTTTCCGGGCGATTCTCATGGCGTTCCTCAACGGGAGCGCGGTTTGTTGTGCCTAGGAGGCATCATGGGAACCGCCCGTCAGCGCGCCGCTGCGCGTTACGCATCCCTTACCCGTTCCAGGTCCGAGGACGACCCCACCCTGCTCGCAGCCCGGCAGGACCTGCACGCTGCCGAGCTGGAGGACGCTATCAACCGAGCGCTCGCTAGCGCCCCGCCGCTGGGTGCTGAGCAGCGCGCCCGGCTCGCAGCCATGCTCTCCGCTGGGAAGGCGGTGGCAGCATGACCCCCAACGCAAAGAATGGGGGCTATTCCGGCCCCATGCCTGAGGAACACCGGAACAGCCCCCTTCCTGACAACCACGACGTGGACGGGCGTCACACCCCCAATTTTAGCCCGGACGGCCCGTTGCCCGCTCTGCTCGTGGCCGAGGCTGACCGGATCGACCGGAAGCGGTGGACGCCCCGCGAATACACGCGCGACGCGTTCAGGGAGCGCTTCCAGCCGGGGAACGTCCCGGTGCGCCCGGATAAGAACGGCCCGGCCTACGTGGGCGGCTCGTTCCTCGACGCGAACGCCCCGCGCGGCAAGCGCAACATGCGTGAGCGTTGGGTTATCACCCTCGACGCTGACGAGGTCACCAGCGAGGCGCTCCCCCGCCTGGTTGAGGCAGTGCGGGAGCTGGGCTATGAGTCCATCATTCACGCCACGCACAGCAGCACCCCGACCGCGCCGCGTTGCCGCGTGGTGTTCCCGCTGGCCGCGCCGCTCCCGGCGGCTACCTACCCCGAGGTCGCTAACGCCCTCATGGCGGCGCTGGAGGTGCCGGGCATGGAGTGGGACGCCTCGTGTAACCAGGCGGAACGAGCCATGTACTGGCCGTCCACGCCCGACCGCGCCACCTACTGGGCTGAGTTCACGGAGGGGCGGGCTATGGACGCCGCCGAGTTCATGGCGGAGAGGACGCCTCCCGCTCCCTCTGAGGACGCGGGAGCACGCGCCGGTACGCCCGGCTCTAAGCGCGATCCCGGCTCCCTGCCCGGCATTATCGGGGCCTTCAACCGCGTGTACGACATCCCCGCCGTTATCGACGCCTACTCCCTGCCCTACACGCCAGCCGGGCCGGGGCGCTGGACGTACAACAGCGCTGAGTCTACCGGCGGCCTGAGCCTCGTTGAGGGGCAGAAGGACCTGGCTATCTCCCGGCATGCCAACACTGACCCGGCTTGCATCCCCGATAGCCGGGGTAGCTTCCACGCTGTTAACGCCTTCGACCTGGCGGCGCTCCACCTGTTCGGGAACCTGGACAGCGAGGCCGACCGAGCCAAGGGGCCATGCGAACGCGAGGCGAGCCAGGCGGCTATGGAGCAGCGCGCCGCCCAGGACCCCACAGTCCTGCGGGAGTACGCGGGCACGGACTTCAAGGAGCCGGACACCGACAGCGTGCGCACCGTCATTGCTAAGACCGCCGAGGACACGGACTCCGCCCTGGCTGATTGGTGCGAGCCGCGCCTGGCCGGGCGGCTGGAGTACGTGAGCGGCGCGGGGTTCCGCCTGTATTCCCCCAGCCGGGGCACCTGGGAGACCGACAACAGCAAGGACAACGCCCGCACGATCAAGCTCGTAGAGGACATGCTACGCGAGCGGCACATGGGGATCGTCAAGTCCGGCGACTCCAAGCGCACCCAGCGGGACAGGAAGAACCTCAACAAAGGCAAGATCGAGGCGGTGACCCGGCTGCTCCAAGGCAGGCTCCTGCACGGCCCCGACGAGTACGACGCCAACCCGGACATCCTCAATGTTGGTAACGGAGTGGTGGACCTGCGCACTGGGACGCTCCTCCCTCACGCCCCGAGCTACAGGTGTACGCAGTACACGCCGGTCCCCTACCTCCCGGAGGCCTCGCACGAGGACTGGAAGGCGGCGCTGGCGGCCTTACCGGCTGAGTCCCGCCCCTGGTTCCGCCGGTGGGTTGGCCAGGCGGCTACCGGCTACACGCCTCGGGAAGACAACACCATGCTCGGTATCGCTGCGGGCATTGGAGCGAACGGCAAGACCACCCTGCTCACTGCGGTACGGCTGGCGCTGGGCACTTACGCCGGTACCGCCGCTATGGACCTGTTGCTCAGCAGCCCCCGCAACACCAACAACACGAAGATGGCCCTGTACGGTAAGCGCTTCGTGCTGATTGAGGAGCTGCCGGAGGGCCGACTCGACGGCGTTCAGGTGAAGGCCGTGACCGGTACCGAACTCATCCGGGGCAACCTCAAGTTCAAGGACGAGTTCGAGTGGCGGGCTACCCACTCCCTGATCGTCACGACGAACAATCTCCCCACGGTCTCGGAGTTTTCCGAGGGCTTGTGGCGGCGTCCGTTCGTGCTGGAGTTCCCGTACCGCTTCACCTCCAACCCGCAGGCAGAGGCGGATAGGCCGGGCGACGCCGGGCTAACACAGCGGCTACTCGCGCCCGAGAGCCCGGCTCTGCCCGCTGTGCTGGCGTGGGTAGTGCGGGGCGCGGTGGAGTTCTACGAGCACGGTCAGCAGGTAGGCGCGCTCCCCGCGCCAATCAGCAGCGCGACGGCCTCCTGGCAGGAACAGTCTGACGTGCTACTGGCGTTCGCCTCCGAGTGCCTCGTGAAGGACGCCGGGGCGGTCGTTCCCGGCTCGCACCTGTACGCGGCGTTCGAGGCCTGGCTCTCCGAGCAGGGAGCAGCAAGCTGGAGCCAACGCACATTCCGGGGACGTATCGCGTCGCACGGCTACTTCCGCGACGTGAAGGAGGGTACGCACCGGTGGAAGAAACTCACGCTCTCTACGTGGGGAGCGGAGGCCCACCCCACGGCGGACAAGGTGCGGGGCTACCGGGGTATCCGCTTCCGCACGAGCGAGGACGAGCGCCGCGCTCGGGAGGCTGAGCTAGCCGGGCGGGGCCTGGCTGTAGTGGCCGGAACCGCTGATATGGACCTGATCTGAGGAAGGGAGTACAGCCATGACACGCTACGCCACAGTGCAAGAACAGGACCAGGCTTGCGCCGCTATCCTCGTGCGCAACCTGTACGGCTACGTCAAGTGCGAGGGCCGCCGCTGGTACCTGTGGGATGACGACAACGGCGGATGGAAGCGGACTACGGTCGGCTACGCTCTTTGCAACCGCATCGTGAGGGAGGTGGAACGCCTGATCGTTCAGGCAGTGATGGAGGACAGGTACGAGGACGCGCGCGACTGGTGCCGGTACCTCGACCCGACGGACATCGGCACGCGGCTCACCCCGCACATGGCACGCATCTACCGGGAGAACCAAGCGCTACCCCGTGGGCAGGGGTAGGCCTGGCTGAGTGGGTGGGGAGGGGGCTGTATACCCCCACCCCACCCCTCGACGCCCCCAGAGGCTCAAGCGCTATACCCCCCTTGGTTTAATTTTTAACTATCTGATTCACTTTACGCCCCAGATTTTGAGAGACGCTCGGCATCAAGTCCGGGCGTCTCTTTGCGTACCCGTTCGAGCAAAAGCGTACCCGGTCCTTTCCTCGCGATTCCAACAAAAAGTCGATTTCTAAGCCAAAACGGGTACGCCTTCTATAATCTTTCGCGGGGGAAAATATTAAAAATAGAGATATAAAAGATTAAATGAGGCGTACCCGTTCGACGTCAAAAACGCACTTTTCATTGGAATTGCACAGAAAGAACCGGGTACGCTTTTATTTCTGCCATGTTTCAGCCAGGCAGTGGGCGCAACTTTACGCTTTCAGCCCGGCCACGTCGTCGACGCGGAACGAGACGGCCCCCACGTAGCCCGGCGGCCCGGCTGGCTAGTCTTCCGTGCCTTCAGCGGGGGCAGTCGGACCTTCAGGACCACGAGCCTGCTGCTCAAGATAGGCCCGGGTCTCTCGATACGATGCAATCAGTTCCTCAGCACTCGGCACTTCAAGCCATTCACTGGAGATGAATCGAACTTGGCTCCACCACCGAACACTCACCGTGGTAGCAAGCTTCACCCTATCGATCCCGAGCGGACACGAAACCCAAAACCCCACATACTGCCCGGGGGGAAGATACTGAGGCTTGAACACACCATCCTCCCGCCGTAACCGACACCTACTCAGCATTCTTAGATGCTCGGGCAAGGAGTCAGGGACCCCGAGCCTCGCTGCGTCCGGTTTGCGCTCAGCGAACAGGTCGAAGGGCTGCCAGTCATGACGATATACCTCGTGAGCATAGGCTCTTACGCCCGTGTTCTGCATCCATGCCTGCACCCATCGCACACCACTGCGATCCACATAGCCCCGTGCAGTGAAGCCAAACCTCACCGTAACCGGCAGCTTTTCGCGCTGCATCCGAAATGTAGCAACCGACACCGCTACGCCAGCTATACCAACGATGACAGTGCCGATTGCTTGAACAAGCGCGGCTATGTTCGTCCAGTCCTGAAGGCTCAACCCTAGCCAGGTACTTGCACTGTCCTGGGGAGTCACTTCTTCCCGCCAGACGTTAATCCAGAACGGAACTCCACCACGTCCCCGTCCTGCATGACGTAGTCCTTGCCCTCCATGCGGACCCGGCCGTGGGCGCGCGCCTCGGCGATGGAGCCCAGGGCGACCAGGTCCTCGTAGGAGACGATCTCGGCCTTGATGAAGCCCTTCTCGAAGTCCGTGTGGATGACTCCGGCGGCCTTGGGGGCGGTGTCGCCCTTGTGGATGGTCCAGGCGCGCGACTCCTTCTCGCCGGCCGTGAGGAAGGTCTGCAGGCCCAGGGTGTCGAAGCCGACGCGGGCCAGCTGGTCCAGGCCCGACTCGTCCTGGCCTGACTCGGCCAGCATCTCGCGGGCGTCCGCCTCGTCGAGCTCCACCAGCTCCGCCTCGAACTGCGCGTCCAGGAAGACCGCCTCCGCGGGGGCCACCAGGGCGCGCAGCTCGTCCTTGAGGTCCTCGTCCTCCATGCCGTCGGCGTCCATGTTGAACACGAAGATGAAGGGCTTGGTCGTCATCAACTGGAAGGACGCGAGCGCCTCCTGGTCCAGGTCCGCGCCCGCGGGGCCGCTGAGCAGCTCGCCCTTCTCCAGGACCGCCAGCGCCGCCCGCGCCGTCTCGAGGACGACGGGCTCGGTCTTCTTGCCGCGCACTTCCTTCTCCAAGCGGGGGATCTGCTTCTCGAGCGTCTGCATGTCCGCCAGGACCAGTTCCGTCTGGATCGTCTCGATGTCCGAGGCGGGGTCCACCTTCCCGTCCACGTGCACCACGTCGGGGTCGTTGAAGGCGCGGGTCACCTGGCAGATGGCGTCCGCCTCGCGGATGTTCGCGAGGAACTGGTTGCCCAGCCCCTCCCCCTCCGAGGCGCCGCGCACGATGCCGGCGATGTCGACGAAGGACACCGTGGCGTGCACGGTCCGCTGCGAGTGGAACATCTCCGCCAGTTTGTCCAGGCGCGGGTCGGGCAGGGGGACCACGCCCACGTTCGGCTCGATCGTGGCGAACGGGTAGTTCGCGGCGAGCACCGTCGCGCGCGTCAGGGCGTTGAACAGGGTCGACTTGCCGACGTTGGGCAGTCCGGCGATACCAATCGTGAGAGACACGGTCTTATCCTAACCGACCCCCCGCGCAGCTGGGCCCGACCCACGAACGTGTCCGCGCCGTCCTCCAGTTCGGCGCCCCCGCGCACCTGGGCGCCGCGCGGCCGACCGTGGCCTGGCCGCCGGAT
>NZ_CP017298.1:871370-889255 GCF_001746855.1 Pauljensenia hongkongensis
GGGTGGGGCGCGTGGACGCCGCCCCCTCGCGCGGACGGCCGCGGCCCCGGACGTGCTATCCAGCCCTGCCCGCCGCCGTTTCCCCGGCACGAGACCGCCCGGCTCCGCGCATCACCCGTACAAGCTGCGGAACGCAAGCTTCTCGAAAGAGCCGAAGACGACGCGCAACCCGAGGAACGTGTTGATCGCGAGCCCGCGGTCCCCGATCCGGAAGAACCGCGAGAATCCGAAACTGCTTGATGTCCATCCTGCGAAGGGGCTCCCGTACGCGTCTTGGAACTCCTGGCTCAGTTGCCAGGCGGCGGCCGCCAGTTGCCGGTTGTCAGTCATCGCGTGTTCTTCGGCGGGGGACACAACGATCTCCCATTCACTGGAGACCCGGCCCGTCACGGCGACCCAGTCCTTTCCGACCAGCGCCTCGTCGTTGAGGTAGGTGCCCGGAACCGCCCCCAGTTCCATGAGGACACGGTCCATCTGCGCGCCAGCCGACCACTGACGGACGATGGCGTGCAGTTGGCCCAATGAGAGTCCCCACCGCATCGGGAGGACCGCGTGCTCAGCCCGGGCGTAGGCGCGGGAAACCGTTTCCTCTTCCGGTTCCCCGAGGCGGGCGCGCAGATCCGCGAACGTCAGGGCGGGTCTGCGGTTGTCGTCGGTGTCCGGGCGTATCCCCTCATTGTTGTTCTCTTCTATCATCTCGATCTCCCTGAGCACGTCTTCGGGCTCACTGCCGTCGAGGGTGATCGGACCGGCGTCGAATCCACTGCTCTCAAGCATCGGCACCTTTTTAAGGGGCGCACCGCCTGCGAGCCCGGCGAGGACCGCTCCCATCCCCTGCGTGCGCCCCGGCGGGAACATGACGCTCTCGCCCGTCGCCGCACTGGATATTTCGATCCCCTCGTGGGTGGCGCGCAGGGTGACGGCGCCCAGCCCGCTCACCGACATGTCCCACCGGTAGACCACCTCCCGGCGCCATTGGGGAGGCATCAACTCCAGATCCTCAGGGAGAGAGTCCAGAACCGAGTCGAATTGCCTGTCGAAGTAATCCCAGTTGTATCCGACCAGGCCGCATTGCCGCCACCAGTCGAAGACGGATGTCGTGTGCTCGCCGAGCACCATGGACCACCGGAACGGCATATCGTCGGCCATCCCCCACTTGAAGGCGTGGTAGTCGTGCGTCTCGGTGTACTCGCTGTTGAAGAAGTGCACGGCCAGCGTCAGCATGCTCCGGAACCTGTGGGGGGCGACCACGACCGTGCGCTCCCCCAGCCCCCATCGCACCCACACCCCGTTGCCGGTCACGACCGGGACAGCGGGCGCGAGCAACTCGGCCGCATCCAGGATGAACTGGTGGACCTCGGACAGCGCCAGGTCACGGCCCGCAAGCGCGGCAACGCGGTCACTGAGTTCTTCGATGGGATCCATGACGGGCTCCTTAGCCGTTCTCTCAAACCGGTACCGGCGCGCACCTGGCTCCTGGGACCCGTGCGCCACGCGCCTTCCATGCTACCCGCGGGACAGCGCTTCCTTCGCGGGTTCAGCCCCACAACCAGCAGCACCCGGGCGCTCCGCCCGCCTGGTACCAGTTCACCAATCGCGTGGAACAGGTCCCGTCCCGACCGCGGGCCTCCACGCCTGGGCGACCGGATCAGCGCGGACGTGGATGCGCCGCGCCTCGTTGCCCGAGTCCGGCTGGGGCGTCCACAGCCGTCCCTGACTCGCACCCGGCGTCCGCCGCGAGGACGACCCGCCTCGCGCGCCCCATCCCGTAGGCGCCCGCGTCCTCGCCCTGGGCGACGAGTTCCAGCAGGATCCTGCGGGCCTCCTCCTCCCGGGCGCGGGACCCGGCCAAATCCCTGCGGTCGAAGCGCGACAGCCGGCGGAGCGCCATCGACACCGCGACGAAAGCCTCAAGCGGTGGGCGCATCGCGGCGATCAGCACGCTCGTCGTCCAAAGGTCCTCCACTGGCAGGCCGCGCACGTTCCCGACTCCGCGCAACGGGTGCTTCCTGGTGACACGGCGCACCCGAACCCTGGGCACGCATTGGTCGCCGATGTCGACGCGCGGGAACCATGAGGCCGTGTACACCCGCCCGCTGGTGAACTCCACGTCAGGATTGGAGATCCACTGGGGACGCCGTGGATGGCGAGCGCGCTCTCGCCGCAGAACACGACGCTTTGCCGGATCTGCTCGTGCACCACCGCGATCCACGCCAGTGCCACGTCCTGCCACCGTTTCCACAGCGGGATCGCGCCCGGATCGCTCAAAGCGGCACCCGGGCGCAACCGGACGCACGAGGGGTCCCCGCGCACCGAGCGCCAGTCGTTACCGGTCAGGATCCGCAAGTCCTGCCATGCGTTGCTCATTCCGCCAGTGTGCTGCGGCCGCAGGAGGCGCCGCAGGAAGGGCCGTCTCGACGGGCGGGGCAGGATCACGATCACCCACGAGCTGGGCGAGCGGCCCGCCATCGCCGACCGGCGCGAACGGGTGGGCGAGGGGGAGGGCGACACCGTCGCGGGCCGTATGAGCGGCGCTGTACTAGTCACCCCGGCGCGGCCGGGCCACCGGGTAACCTGGTGGGCGGCAAGGCCCCCTCCAAACGCGCGGTCGACGTCTCACTGCTCAATCGAGCAGGCCCCGGCCCCCCACACCGCCGCCCCCTCACCGTGGACCGGGGCCACGAGTTCGCCCTCGGCCCCGCCCTCCAAGAACCACTGGGCGCCCCCATCTACTTCTGCCAGGCCCGCTGCCCCTGGCAGCGCGGCACCAATGAGAACACCAACGGCCTGCTGCGCGAGTACTTCCCCAAGAGGACCCCACTGGACGGCATCAGCCCCACCCGGACCCAACAGGTGCACAATCAACTCAACCAACGACCCCGCAAACGCCTCGGCTTGAAAACCCCTGAGGAAGCCCACACACACCGCACGCTGCACTTCCTGTGAAAAACCAAGAGCGTTATAACGCTTGCAAAGTGTAGTACCGCTGTGAAAACGGAGGCATCGCTGCGAAAGTGTGCCCCGTCGTGTCGGTATCGCTGTGAAAACAGCCCACGGCGGGCGGCTCCCGGGCCCAGGCGCCCGGAGGCCACGCGGTATAGCCGCCAGAACGGGCCCCGCGCCGCCTCCGCTTTCCAACGAGACGCATTGGGGGCAGGAAACCACCCATTGGGGTAGGCAATTTGCCTACCCCAATGCCCTCTTGCCTACCCCAATGCGGGAAGGCACGCCACGTTGCCTGCCCCAATGCACCGTAACCTACCCCAATGCGGGCGCCCGCCCGCCCGCTGCGCTTTCGGCGCCCCGGCCCCTGCGGGCTCCACTGCGAATCTGGGCGGGGGTGGTCCAAAATGCGTCTGAGTCTCACTGTTTTCGACGGGCTCCGCGCGGGAGTGGTCCGAAATGCGTCTGGGTTTGACGGTTTTGGCCGGATCCGGGCGGATTCGGTCAGACTCAGACGCATTTTGGACCACATGCCCGCCAAGCCCCCGTTCCCGCCCGAGACTCAGACGCATTTTGGACCACCGAACCGCTGGGGCACCGGGCCACTAGGCCACCGGGCGGGCACCGGGGGCGGGGTTGAGGCCGCCGCACGCGGAAAGCACCCTCACCGGGCGGGCACCGGGGGCGGGGTTGAGGCCGTTGACGCTACCCTCAGTGGTGGCGCTCCCGCGTGACCGCGCCTGGGCCGCCGCACCGCCCGCCGCCTCGCGCGCGCCGACGACAACCCGCCGCGCGCCTCTGGAGGTTCCCAGGCCCATAGCCCCGCCCCGCACACACCTATGGAGCCCCCACCCCATAGTCCCCGGTCTCACCTGGGTGGCCTCACCTGGTGTGGTCGGGCAGAACCTCCCTGGGGGCGTGGGGGCGCGCGGGCGCCATGCCCGCGGCCTTGAGGTCGGCGCGCAGGTCGCGCGGCAGGGCGAAGGTGGTGGACTCGGTCTCGGTCCGCACGACCTCCACGGTCGGGAAGCCGTGGGCCTGCAACCATTCGATGACGTCGCGCACCAGGATCTCCGGGACTGACGCGCCCGAGGTGAGCCCCACGGTGGTGGCGCCGGCGAACCATTCGCCGCGCAGTTCCTCGGCCTTGTCGATGCGGTGGGCGGAGGGCACGCCGGATTCCAGGGCGACGTCGACCAGGCGCACCGAGTTGGAGGAGTTCGCCGATCCCACGACCACCATGACATCGACTTTCGGGGCGATGGCCTTGACGGCGCCCTGCCTGTTCTGGGTGGCGTAGCAGATGTCGTCGGAGGGGGGGTCGATGAGGTTGGGGAAGCGCTGGCGCAGCCTGTCCACGGTGAGCCGCGTCTCGTCGACGGAGAGGGTGGTCTGCGAGATCCACACGACTCGGTCGGGGTCGCGCACCACCACGCGGTCGACCTCCTCGGGGGTTCCGACGACCTGGATGTGCTCGGGGGCCTCGCCGAAAGTCCCTTCGACCTCCTCGTGGCCCTGGTGGCCGACCAGGATGATGTCGTAGTCCTGTTTGGCGAAGCGCACGGCCTCGCGGTGGACTTTCGTGACCAGGGGGCAGGTCGCGTCGATGGTGGCGAGCCGGCGCACTCGGGCGGCCTCGTGGACTTCCGGGGAAACGCCGTGGGCGGAGAAGACGACGCGCGCGCCCTCGGGGACCTGGTCGGTCTCCTGCACGAAGACGGCCCCGCGTTTGGACAGGGACTCGACGACGAACTTGTTGTGGACGATCTCCTTGCGCACGTAGACGGGGGCTCCATAGAGCTCGAGCGCTTTCTCGACGACGTCGACCGCGCGATCGACCCCCGCGCAGTAGCCTCGGGGCGCTGCCAGCAGGATGCGTCCGCCCCCTCCGGCCCCAGTCGTTTCAGGCAGTGAGGTGAGGGCGGTGGCGCGCAGATCGGGGGTTCCGTGCATGCCACCACCCTAGCGGGGCCCACTCCCGTGCGCCCGTCGCCGGTCCCATCGCACAGCCGACGAGGCGGGGGCCGCTCCGGCGCGGACGGACACGACGGGCGCCGGTGTGGCATCCTGATCGGGTGACATCCCCGAGCCTGCCACCGGCCGCGAAGGCGGCGGACACCACGCGCGACAACCCGTGGCCGTTGCGCCGCCTCACGGAGAACATCAAGAAGTACGTCGACCGGATGTCGCCCTTGTGGGTGGAGGGGCAGGTCGTGGAGTTCAAGCGCCGTCCGGGCGCGAAGATGCACTTCCTGACATTGCGGGACCTCCAGACGGACACGTCGATGACGGTAACCGCCTGGGCGGGCGTCATGGACCAGGCCGGGGACGGCCTGCAGGAGGGGGCCCGCGTGGTGACGCGCGTGAAACCGGTGTTCTGGGAGCGCACGGGCCGGCTCAACCTGCAGGCCGCGGAGATCCACTTGCAGGGGGTCGGGAGCCTGCTCGCCCAGATCGAGGCCCTGCGCCAGCGCCTGGCCGCCGAGGGCCTGTTCAACGAGTCCCGAAAGAAGCCCCTCCCCTTCCTGCCGCGGGTGATCGGCCTGGTGTGCGGGCGCGCCGCGAAGGCGGAGGACGACGTGGTGGTCAACGCCTCGGACCGCTGGCCGGGCGCGCGTTTCGAGATCCGCGAGGTCGCCGTCCAGGGGGACCGCTGCGTCGCCGAGGTGGGCGCCGCGCTGGCGGAGCTGGACGCGGCGCCCGGCGTCGATGTCATCGTCATCGCGCGCGGCGGCGGCGCTGTGGAGGACCTGCTGCCCTTCTCCGACGAGGCGCTGGTGCGCGCGGTCGCGGCGGCCCGCACCCCTGTGGTGTCGGCCATCGGGCACGAGGGCGACTGCCCGCTGCTGGACCTGGTCGCCGACTACCGCGCTTCGACGCCGACGGACGCCGCGCGGCGGATCGTGCCGGACCGCGCCCACGAGCGCGAAGGAGTGGCCCAGGCCGTGGCCAGGATGCGCGGCGCGGTCGCGAACCGGATCGCCGCAGAGCGCAGTTCTCTGGCGCTGGTCGCCTCCAGGCCGGTGCTCACGGGCCCCGGCGCCATCGTCGATGGGTACCGGGCGGCGCTGGAGCGCTTGACCTCGTCGATGAACCAGGCGGTGGAGCGGCGCGTCAACACTGAGGAGCAGCAGTTGACGCGCATGCGGGCGACGCTGAGGGCCCTGTCCCCGCAGGCCACGCTGGACCGCGGGTACGCGCTGCTGAAGACGCCGTCGGGGGCGCTGATCACCAGTTCCTCGGATGTGAAGAAGGGCGACCTCATCGAGGGGATCCTCGCTTCTGGCCGGATGGTCGCCCAAGTGGTGGGCGCGACGCCCCCGGCCCCCCGCCCGGGCTCCGCGCCCCCGGGCGGCTCGGATCCCGCAGGCGCCCCGTGGTGAGCCAGCCCCTGCCACCGTCCCCATCCCCAGCGGCGCCACCCGCGCCAGCCGCGCCTCACGAAGGAGAACCCATGACAGGCGAGAAACTACCGGACCCCGCCAGCCTCGGCTACGAGGCGGCCCGCGACGAACTGGTGCAGATCGTGCGCGCCCTGGAGGGCGGACAGGCGCCCTTGGAGGACACCCTGGCCCTGTGGGAGCGCGGCGAGGCGCTGGCCGCACGGTGCTCGGCGATCCTCGACGGCGCGCAGGCCAGGCTGGCGAAGGCGGGTGAGTCGGGCGAGCCCCAGTAGCGCAGGGACCCGCTGGGCCGCGCCCGGCGCCTCCCCGCCGCGCGCAGGGCCTCGCCTCCGCGCCCGCGCCGGCGCGATGCGGCACCGTCCCATCCCGTGAACACCGTCGCGCGCCCGGCGCGGAACGAACCGCCACTGCCGGTACC
Source organism: Pauljensenia hongkongensis (assembly GCF_001746855.1). Classification (GTDB taxonomy): domain Bacteria; phylum Actinomycetota; class Actinomycetes; order Actinomycetales; family Actinomycetaceae; genus Pauljensenia; species Pauljensenia hongkongensis. Next base: position 878,136 of record NZ_CP017298.1, read on the forward strand.
CCCGCTTTCCACCAATATGATTACTCGACAGACACGGGGGCGAGACACGCCACTAACACGATCTGACGCGCGTTACAGTGGGTGGGTAGCGCCGTCGCTGGCGCCAGCACCCTAGGAGGCCCCATGGATCTGAGCACCACCCCCCACGTCCTCGCCATCGGCGAGGCCCTCATCGATGTCGTCATCACCCCCGACGAGCCGGACTTCCCCCAGGAGATCCCGGGCGGCTCGCCCGCGAACGTCGCCCTGACCCTCGGGCGCCTCGGACGCCCGGTCGCCCTATCGACGTGGATCGGCGCCGACGAGCGGGGGCGGCTCATCGAGTTCCACCTGCGCGACTCCGACGTGGAGATCACCCCGGAGTCCCGGGGGGCCTCCCGCACCTCCACCGCCCTGGCGCGCCTCGACGCCCAGGGCCAGGCCTCCTACACCTTCGACCTCGAGTGGGCGCCCGCGAGCCCCCTGCCCGTCAGCGACACCGCAGTGGTCGTCCAGGCGGGTTCGATCTCCTCCGTCATCGAGCCGGGGGCAGCTGTGGTCCTCGAGGCCCTCGAGCGCTCCCGCGCGCACGCCCTGGTGGTCTTCGACCCGAACGCGCGCCCCTCGATCATGGGCGAGCCCGCGCGCGCCCGCGCCACCATCGAGCGCTTCGTCGCCGTCTCCGATATCGTGAAGGTCTCGGACGAGGACGTGGAGTGGCTGACGGAGGGCGCCCCCCTGGAGGACACGATCGCGCGCTGGCTGGGCATGGGGCCCTCCGTGGTCGTCGTCACCAGGGGCAAGCACGGCTCCTTGGCGGTCACCGCGTCCGGCGTGCGCCTGTCGAAGACCCCCAACGACGTCCCGGTGGTCGACACCGTGGGCGCGGGCGACTCGTTCACCGGCGGCATCATCGACGCGCTGTGGGAACTGGGGCTGACGGGCGCGGGAGCGCGCGACGCCCTGCGCGGCATCGACGAGGCGTCGGTGGCGGCGGTCCTGGACCGGGCCAGCGCCGTGTCGGACGTGACCGTGTCGCGCGCGGGGGCGAACCCCCCGTGGAAGCACGAGCTCTGAGCGCGCCCCGTGCCCGGCGGCACTGCTCGTCGGCGCCCCGGCCTTGACGGGCACTGACCTCTCCCCCGCGCCCGGCGGCCCGGCCCTCAGCGGCCGAGCCGCCTTTCGCGTTGCGCGTAGGAGCGCAGGGCGCGCAGGAAGTCGACGCGGCGGAAGTCCGGCCAGTACACCTCGCAGAAGTAGTACTCCGAGTGCACGGACTGCCACAGCATGAACCCGGAGAGGCGCTGCTCCCCGGACGTGCGGATGACGAGGTCGGGGTCGGGCTGGTCTTTCGTGTACAGGTGGGAGGCGATGTCCTGGTCGGTGAAGGACTCGGCGACCTCGGCGAGGCTGCGCCCAGCGGCGGCCGCCTCGCGCATCATCGCGCGCACCGCCTCGGTGATCTCATGGCGCCCGCCGTATCCGACTGCGATATTGACCTTCATCCCCTCCCTGCCCGCAGTCGCCTCGATGGAGCGGGAGAGGTCGGCCGCGACCCCGTCCGGCAGCAGCGAGAGGTCGCCGACGATCGCCAGTCGCCACGCCCCCTGTTTCGCCAGGGCCTCCACGGCCTCGCAGATGATCCGCAGCAGTTCGCCGAGCTCGTCGGCGTCGCGGGAGAGGTTGTCGGTCGACAGCAGCCACAGGGTGACGATGCTGACGCCGGCGTCGTTCGCCCACCCCAGGAACTCGCTGATCTTCCCGGCCCCCGCCCGGTGCCCCTGCGAGGCGGGCGCCCCCAGGGACTTCGCCCACCGCCGGTTCCCGTCCAGGATGACGCCGATGTGCGCGGGGATCGGGGCGGTGGCGAGTTCCGCGCGGAGACGACGCTCATAGATGTCGTAGAGCATGTTCCACTGGGCCATGGCTTCCTCGTTCCTCCGGTGGCGCACCGGTGGGCTGGTCGAATACGCTCAGCGGCAAGTTTATCCGCTCACCGCGCTCGACGCGTCGGGCAGGGGCGGAGCGGGCATGACGCCGAACCTACGCCGTAGTAACCTACGGTATCGTAAGTGATGGTTCCAGCACGAGGAGGCTCCATGGACATCGCGTCGCTCAAACCCACGCAGTGGGTGCAAGGCCAACTGGTCGTCATCAAGCCCAAGCTGCGCGGATGGCTCCACCTGGGAGCCACCCCGCTGTCGCTCGCGGCCTCCACCGTGCTGGTGTGCCTGGCGCCGACACCGGCGACCCGGTGGGGCTCGGCCGTCTACCTGGTGGCCTCGCTGTTCCTCTTCGGGGTGTCGGCGGCCTACCACCGCTTCTACTGGGCGCCCAAGTGGGAGACCATGTGGAGCCGCTTGGACCACTCGAACATCTTCCTCCTCATCGCGGGCACCTACACGCCCCTCACCATCGCCCTGCTGCCGCGCCACGACGCCACGGTCCTGCTCGGCGTCGTCTGGGGGGGCGCGGTGGTCGGCATCCTCGTCAACCTGTTCTGGCCGTCCGCGCCGCGCTGGCTCAAAACCAGCATCTACGTGGCGCTGGGATGGGTGGCCGTGTGGTACCTGCCCCAACTGTGGCGGAGCGGGGGGCCCGCCGTCGTCTGGCTGGTCTTCGTGGGGGGAGTGCTGTACACGATCGGCGCTGTCGTCTACGGGACGAAGAAGCCCGACCCCTCCCCCACGTGGTTCGGGTTCCACGAGATCTTCCACGCCTTCACCGTCGCCGCCTGGGCGTGCCACTGCGTGGCCGTCTACCTGGCGGTGCTGAACTCCTGATTTGATAAAATGGTCAGGAATCGCGTCGGCGCCCTGGGCGCCGGCCCCTTATTATCTTTGGAGGTTCCCATGGCCGACACTCAGTGGCTCACGCAGGCGCAGTACGATCTGCTGGCCAACGAGCTCAAGGAGCGTATTGAGGTCAAGCGCCCCGAGATCGCCCGGCTCATCGACGCGGCGCGCCAGGAGGGCGACCTGCGCGAGAACGGCGGCTACCACGCCGCCCGCAATGAGCAGTCCATGAACGAGACCCGCATCCAGGCGCTCCAGGAGATGCTGGAGCACGCCGAAGTGGGTGAGACCCCCGCCGACGACGGCATCGTCGAACCCGGGATGGTGGTGACCGCACTGGTCGCGGGACGCGAGCAGACGTTCCTGCTCGGCTCCCGGGACGCGGGGGGCGACCTGGGCATCCAGGTCTTCTCCACCCAGGCGCCCCTGGGGGCAGCGGTCATCGGCCACAAGGCGGGCGACACCATCGAGTTCGAGGCCCCCACCGGCCGGATGATCCAGGTGGAGATCCTCAGCGCCAAGCCCTTCAAGGGCTGACCCGGGCCGCGCCCGGCACGCGGATCCGGGGCCGGGCCTCAGACGGCGCGCAAAGTAGTGGTCGGGGCCGCGCGAAGGCGCGGCCCCGACCAGTGCGTCCTCCGCGCACTGCGGCGCTTCCGCTTCCCGGGTCAGTCCGCCTCCTCCGCGCCGCCCAGGGCCTCCACCTCGGCCGGGTTCGGGTACTCCTCGACGACGGCCTCGGGCGCCTGCGCGACGACGGGCTCGGCCTCAGCGGCCGCCTCAGCCGCCTCAGCGGCCGCCTCGGCCACCTGCTGCCGGGCAAGCGCACGGGTGTCGGGCTTGCCGACGTGGGTGTCGGCGATCATCTGATCGAGCATTCCGGGGGGTCCGCCCGGGCGGTCCGCCTGGGTGGCCAGTTGGGGCATCGGGTCGTATCCGTGCAGGTACAGGACCGTCGCGTTGATGAAAGCCGCGATCGGGACGCCGAAGACGGCCCCCGCGATGCCGCCGACGGAACCGGCCGCGGTGATGACGAGCATCACGGCAACGGGGTGCAGGGACACGGCGCTGGACATCATGAAGGGCTGGAGCAGGTTGGACTCGACCTGCTGGACGACCAGGATGATGACGAGCATGATGATCGCCGAAGTCGCCCCCTTGTACACCAGCGCCACCAGGACGGCGATGGCGCCGGACGCCAGGGCGCCGATGATGGGCACGAAGGCCGCGAAGAAGGTGATGACGGCGATGGGCACCACCATCGGCATCCCCAGGAAGAACGCCCCCAGCGAGATGCCGACCGCGTCGATGGCCGCCACCTGGATCTGGGTGCGCACGTAGGACCCCAGGGTGACCCATCCGCGGATCGCGGACTCGTGCAGGGGGACGCGGGCGGGGGCCGGGAGCAGCCGGACGACCCACAGCCAGATCGAGCGCCCGTCCTTGAGGAAGAAGAACAGGCAGAACAGCATCGTCAAACCGGAGGTGACCATTGAGAGCAGGGACGACGTGATCGACAGCGCCCCGGTCGCCAGTGATTGCTTGTTCGAGTTCACCCACTCGATCAGCTCCGTGCGCATCTGGTTGACGAAGTTGTTGATGGCGGTGGTGTCCACTTTGATGGGGCCGTGCTCCAGCCAATCGACCAGTTGCTTGACGCCGGACGTCGCCTGGTTGACCAGCAGCGGCACTTGTTCGACGATCTGGTTGGTCGCCTGCGACAGGGCCGCGATGAACACGACGAAGAACAGCAGCAGGCCCACGGTGGCGGCCAGCGCCGGCGGGAAGTGGAGGCGGCGGCGCAGCCATTCGACCAGGGGCTGCAGGAAGACCGCGATCGCCAGCGCGATCGCGACGGGCAGGAGGACCTCCTGGAGGCGCGACGCCAGCCAGACGACGCCGGCGACCACGGCGACGACCAAAAGAACGCGCCAGGAGACCGCGGCTCCCACGCGCAGCGTGCGGGGCACCGATGCGACGACGTCCTTCTCCACCTCGTCCTCGCGCTCAACGCGCGGCGGCTCCGGGCGCGCCTCCTGACGGGACGGGCGCAGCGCTGTTATGCGCGCGACGAAGTCGCCGATGCTCCACCTGGCGGAGCCGTGGTTCTCGCTCACTCTGCTCTCCTCATAGCCGACTGTGTAAAGACTACCGCCCGCGGGCCCGGACCCGTCCCTGCGCCGCGCCCTCCTCGCAGTCGCGGAGCCCACCATTGGCCACATGTGGCCCGCATCGCGCAGGAGTGGTGGAATGGGCCCGTGGAACTTTTCAACGCACTCCCCTCCTCCCCCGTCCTCTCCCCCCGCCACGCGGTGCTGGGCACCCCGATCGACGCCGCGCCGGTGGACGGGCAGCAGGTCGTCCACTTCGCCGCCGGGTGCTTCTGGGGGGTGGAGAAGGCGATGTGGAGCGTTCCGGGCGTCATCGCGACCGCCACCGGGTACATGGGCGGGCGTTGCCCCAATCCCTCCTACGAGCAGGTGTGCGCCCACGGCACCGGGCACGCTGAGGCCGTGCGGGTCGTGTTCGACGCGGTGGCCGCGCCCTTCGGGCAGCTGGTCGCGCTGTTCTTCGAGATCCACGATCCGACGCAGGCTGATGGACAGGGCAACGACCTGGGCGACCAGTACCGGAGCGCGATATGGACGACCACTGCGGACCAGTTCGAGATCGCCTCACGCACCCGCGACGCGTTCCAGCGCGAGCTGGCCGCCCACGGCTTCGGCGCGATCACGACGTCCATCGCCCCCGCCCCCGCCAGCGACTCCCCTGGGCGCTTCTGGTTCGCCGAGGAGCGCCACCAGCAGTACCTCGCCAAGAACCCGGGCGGCTACGAGTGCCACGCGCGCACGGGGCTGTCCTGCCCGGCCCTCTGACGAGGCGGAGACCGGTCCGTGCGCCCTCCCCTACGGGCCCGGACTGGCGAGGAGCGCGGGATGCGCGCGCGAAAGCCAGTGCGGCGCCCCCGCCGGGCCCGGGCGCACTGCGGTCCCCGCAGCGAGCGCGCTGGCGCCCGGCTCGCCCCCTTTCCAGCTCCAACGGCGTTCCATTGACGGATCGGGGCGTTCTCCCTATCATATGAATGAACAGAGTCAATCCATTCATTCAAGGAGGGCGCGGTGGCAGACAAGCGCGAGGCACTCAAACGCGCCGCGCACCAGGTGTTCTCCCAGAAGGGCTACAAAGCGGCCAGCATCGCGCAGATCGCCGCCAGGGCCCATGTGGCGGTCGGCAGCTTCTACAACTACTTCCCCTCGAAGGAGGCCATTTTCCTCGAGGTCTACATCGAGGAGAACAACCGCGCCCGCCAGCGCATGATCGAGGCGATCGACTGGGACGCCGACCCCCTCGCGATCACCAGGGCCCTGTTCGACCAAGTGCGCACAGGGGTGCGGGACAACCGGATCCTCGCCGAGTGGGGCAACCCGGCGGTCTCGGGGACGCTGCACGCCCACTTCCAATCGGAGGCGCGCGACGAGGACTACCCCTTCCACCAGTTCCTCATCACCACCTTCGCGACCAGACTGGCCGACGCCGGCTTCGACGAGGCGGAGGCCGCGCGCCTCCTCAACGTCTACCGGCTCGTCTCCTTCATGGACACGCACATCACCGAGAACGACTTCCCCGGATTCGACGAGGCCCTCGAAACACTGATCACCCACTTCGTCAAAGGCGTTTTCGCCTAACGGAGCACCCCGTCCCACGCGCCACGGCCCCGCGGCCGCACGCTCACAGCACACCCAACTGAATGAACCTCAACATATACTCATTCACCACAACGAAAGGAACGAACAATGAGCCTCGCACTCTCCGGGCGCTCCATCCTCGGCATCGCCATCGCGGTGATCGGCGTCCTCACCATGGCCTGGGGCGCCACCCAGGCCGCCCACGACTTCGAGGGGTTCAAGACCCTCGAGCTCGGCGGGGTGATCGTCCTCGCCACGGGACTGTGCCTGGTCTCCGAAGTCCCCACAGCCCTCCAGATCGGCGGGATCTGGGTGGCGGCCGCGGCGAGCGCCGCGTACATCTTCACACTGCCGAACTGGGAGTTCCCGCTCCGGATGATGAGCGCAGTTCCCGTGGTGGCCCTCGCCGTGTGGCTCACCACCCTGCTGGCGGATTAGGGCGGATGCAGTGGTGCCGCCTCGCGGAAACCCGCGCGGCGGCACCACTGTGCGAGCAGACGGCGCTCAGGCGACTCCGAGGATGTCGGTGACGAACACCAGCGTCGCCCCGCCGGGAATGCCGGCCTGGGGGACGCCGCGGGCGCCGTAGCCGAGCTCCGCCGGGATCGACAGCAGGACGCGGTCGCCCACCCGCTTGCCGACGAGCCCCTGGTCCCAGCCGGGGATCACCATGCCCACGCCGATCTGGAAGGACAGCGCCCCGCCCCGGTCGAAGGAGTTGTCGAAGTCGGAATCGCCCGCGAACACGATGCCGTAGTAGTGGCAGTGGATCGTGTCCCCCGCCTCGACGACCTGGCCGTCCCCCTGGTGGAGGACCTCGACGAGCAGGTCCGGCGAGGGCGCCCCCTCGAAAGCGAGGGAGGGCTTGCGGCCGAACTCCCCTGTGACGGTGATGTTCTCCATGGTTCTCCCAGTCGTGTCAGTCGTTGCGCAGGTAGGACAGCAGGCGCAGGATCTCCAGGTACATCCACACGAGGGTCACGGCGAGGCCGAAGGCGCACGTCCAAGCGGCGCGCGCGGGGGCGCCGTACTCCACGCCGACCTTGACGCGGTCGAAGTCCTGGATGAGGCAGAACGTCCCGATCAGGACCGCGACGACGCCGACGACGACGCCGAGGGGGATCCCCATCACCGTCATCCGGCCGACGGCAGTCGTATCGACCGCGCCGGAGAACTCGAGGAGCACGGTCAGCAGGCGGAACACGACGAAGGACACCAGCGCGATCAGCGTGAAGCGCGCCAGCTTGGGCGAGTTGCGGATGCGGCCCGAGGCGAAGAGCGCCAGCGTCACGCCGAAGACGACCAGGGTGGCGACGACCGCTTGGATGACGATGCCCGGGTACCGGGTCTCGAAGGCTGCGGAGATCGCGCCGAGGGCGAGCCCCTCGAACGCCGCGTAGGCCAGGACCAGCGCGGGGTTCGTGATCCTCATGAACGTGTTCGCCATCGCCAGGCCGAAAGCGACGATGGTGGCGACGCCCGACAGCACGACCGCTGCGGCCATCGAGATCGTGAAGGTCATCCATCCCAGGACCGCGCCCACGACGATCACGCCGAAGGTGATGCCGGTCTTGACGATGACGTCGTCGTAGGTCATGCGCCCGCGGTCCACCGCGTCGGCCGACGGGGCGTTCATCGCCGCCTCGTAAGCGCCCATCTGAGAGGCGTCGATCCCGTAGGGCGCGCCCTGGGGCACCCCGTAGGCGCCCTGCGGCTGCCCGTAGGGGTTCGTCTGCTGTCCGTAGGCGCCCTGCGGCTGCCCGTAGGGGTTCGTCTGGCCGCCGTAGGGGTTCTGGGCGCTCTGCCCGGAGACCTGGTAGCCCGGCATCGTGGGGTAGCCCGCAGGCGTCTGCCCGGGCGCCCACTTCTTACTGAGATTGTCGAGGACTGGATTTGCCACTGTTTCATCTCCTTCGGCAATGGATACGCGTCCAGTCTCTCACACGGGCCGGGCTTTGGTACACCTGTGCGGTATCCGACTGAGCAAGCGGGGCACCGCGCATGTCCACCTGGCTGAAACGGCCCCCTATGATCGCCCAGGATCTTCCATTCCCACTCGTCCCCGTCCGAACTTCGCCGCATCTCGCGCAGCCGATTCGGCTTTCGCCCACTCAAGGCACTTTCGCCGGTACCCCCGCCATTCCTTCCTCCAGCGAACGTCGTCATGAGCAGGTGAAAAGTGCGCTCAGCGGGCCGCAGTGCCCCCGGTGGGACTCGAACCCACAACACGCCGATTTTAAGTCGGATGCCTCTGCCGATTGGGCCACGGGGGCGGGGCCGGGCGCCGGCCGCAGTCACACTCTACGGCCCTGGCGCCCCATCACGCCATCGCCAGGGCGATCCCGTCGAGGATGTCGTGCTCGGAGGTGCGCACCCGCGCGATGGGGCGGCCCGCCTGTTCGGCGCGCGCCAGCACCCGGCGCACGATGCGGCTCCAGATCAGGGCTCCCCCCGCGATCACGTCCTCGCGCCCTTCGGGCATGAATCCCAGCGCGGCCTTGAGCGCCACGGGCTGGTCGACCATGAAACGCACCGCGGCGCCGATCTCCTCCTCCGACAGGGCGGCCCCGTGGATCCGCTCCGGCTGGTACGAGGTCAGGCCGAGTGCCTGGGCGGTCAGGGTCGTCACAGTGCCCGCGACGCCCACCAGGGTGCGCACGCGGCCCAGGTCCACCGACTTCTCCGCCACGTCCAACTGCTCATCGACCCACGCCACGACGCGCGCCTCGTCCTGCGGCGGAACACCGCCGGCCGGATCGACGCCCGACAAGAACTTCTCCGTGACCCGGACGGCGCCCATGTTGACCGATACCGCCTGCTCGACGCGCGCGTCCCCCAGGACCAGCTCGGTGGAGCCGCCCCCGATGTCGACGACCAGCATGGGCGCATCGACGCTCCCCCCGAGCCCGCACACCGCGCCCGAGAAGGACAGCGACGCCTCCTCGGTCCCGGGGACCACCTCCGGGTCCACCCCGATGACGCGCCGGATCTCGCGCGTGAACTCGTCGCTGTTGGCGGCGTCCCGCGTGGCCGACGTGGCGACGAAGCGCACACGCGAGGCGCCCAGGGCCTCGATCATCCGCTGGTACTCGACGGTGGCCTCGACGGCGCGCTCGATCGCCGCGCCCTCGAGCACGCCCGTACGGTCCACCCCGCGTCCGAGGCGCACGATCCGCATCTGGCGGGTCAGATCCGTCAGGCGGGCTCCCCCCTGGTCCCTGACGACGTCGGCCACGAGCAATCGTATTGAGTTGGTTCCGCAGTCAATGGCAGCTACACGAGTCACGTCGGACAATTCTGTCATAGGCCCGGCCTGGGTCAAGCCACGCGGTCAGCAGGAGCAGCGCGCGGGCGACCACAGGCCCCGCCGCGCCATCTCCGCCAGCGCCATGTCGCCGATCGGGTTGACGCCGCCGCCGGCCGCCAGGGCGTGGCCGACGAGCGCGTGCAGGCACTTGACGCGCTTCGGCATCCCCCCGGCGGAGACGCCCGCGATCTCGGGGACCTCGCCGAGCAGCCCGCGGCGCGCCAAGTAGTCCTCGTGGGCGCGGGCGTAGGCCTGGGCGAGGGCCTGGTCCTCGCGAAGGGCGCGGTTGTACTCGTCCATGAGGCGCTCGGCCTCCAGCGTGGAGCACGCCTTCACGGCGCGCGGGTGCGTGAGGTAGAAGGTCGTGGGGAACGGGCTGGAGTCCTCCAGGCGCGGCGCGGTCGCCACGACCGTGGGCCGTCCGCAGGCGCAGCGCGCGGCGATGCCCACGACGCCCCGGGGCAGGCGCCCCAACTGGTCGCGCAGCGCCTCCAGGTCGGCCTCCGTGGCGGGGCTCGTTCCGGGGATCGACCGCGTCATCGTCCGCTCTCCGCGTCATCGCCGTCCTGGGCGGGCGCCTGGGGCTGGGCGGCCGCCGTCTGCGGCGGCTGGTCGGCCCTGCCCAGCAGGATGGCCACCTGCTGGACCCACGGGCGGGCCGGCCCCTGGGCGGGGGCCGCGTTCACCTGCGCGGAGTCCTGGTACTCGGGGCCGGGATCGACCACCGTGTACTGGGTCTCGCCGGGGCGCACGAATCCCAGCCGCTCCCTGGCCTGGGTGGAGATGTAGTTCGGGTCGGACCACAGGTCGAGCTGCTTGCGCATGTCGGCGTTGCGCTGCTCGGCGGCCGCCACCTGCGCGCGGATGTCCGCCAGTTCCCTCTCCTGCTGCCACCACGCGTAAACGCTGGGCACCAGCATCATGAGGATGAAGACCGCGACCATGGACAGGGCCAGGAGGCGGACCGACACGTCGAGCCCGCCGAAGGACACGCGTCCGGGCGCCCCGCCTTCGGGCGCCGTCCTCTTCCCCCCGGAGGCGCGTCCCCTCGGCTTCGTCTTGCCCCCGGCTGCGGCTGGCTGGGACGTGGGGCGCTCCACTGCGGCCCCTGGGCGCCTCCCCGCCGAACGGGGCGAGGCCGGTCCCCGGCGCTTGGAGCGGCCGCGCTCCTTGGAGCCGGTCGACGAGGCGGAGGCGGCTGCCGCGGCCTCCCTCCTCTTGCGGGACCGCTCGGCGTAGATCTCGCGGGGCGTGCGCCCTTCGCCCTCGCGTGGGGCGGAGGGGCGTGGGGCGGAGCGGGGGCGCGAAGGACGTGGCATGGTCCAATCCTGCCCTATGCCCGCCGTTCGGGCG
>NZ_CP017298.1:889305-896837 GCF_001746855.1 Pauljensenia hongkongensis
CACTCGCCGTGCGCGCCGCATCGGCGCAGGCGGGCCGACGCGCCGGTCCCCGGGAACCGCGTGGGTTCCCGGGGACCGGCGCGCTCGGGCGCTCCCGCCAGGGGGCTGGCCCGGTGCCTCAGTGGGCGAAGCGCGGGAAGGCGCCACGGCCGGCGTAGACGGCCGAGTCGCCCAGCAGCTCCTCGATGCGCAGCAGCTGGTTGTACTTCGCGACGCGCTCGGAGCGGGCGGGGGCACCCGTCTTGATCTGGCCGGAGTTGGTGGCAACGGCCAGGTCGGCGATCGTCGTGTCCTCGGTCTCGCCGGAGCGGTGCGAGGTCATGGTGCGGTAGCCGTTGCGGTGGGCCTCCTCGACCGCGTCGAGGGTCTCGGTCAGCGAGCCGATCTGGTTGACCTTCACCAGCAGCGCGTTCGCGGCGCCGAGCTCGATGCCCTTGGCCAGGCGGGCGGGGTTGGTGACGAAGAGGTCGTCGCCGACCAGCTGCACGCGGCCGCCGATCTCGGCGGTGAGGGCCTTCCAGGCGTCCCACTCGTCCTCGGACAACGGGTCCTCGATGGAGACCAGCGGGTAGGTGGAGATGAGCTTCTCGTAGTACTCGACCATGTAGTCGGTGGAGCGGCCCTCGCCCTCGAAGGTGTACAGGCCGTCCTTGAAGAACTCGGAGGAGGCGACGTCCAGGGCCAGCGCGACGTCCTGGCCGGGCTTGAAGCCCGCCTTCTCGATGGCCTCGACGATCAGGTCGAGCGCCTCGGCGTTGGAGTCCAGGTTGGGGGCGAAGCCGCCCTCGTCACCGAGGCCGGTGGACAGGCCCCGCTCCTTCACGACGGACTTGAGGGTGTGGTAGACCTCGGCGCCCCAGCGCAGCGCCTCGCGGAAGGTGGGGGCGCCCAGGGGGGAGATCATGAACTCCTGGATGTCGACGTTCGAGTCCGCGTGGGAGCCGCCGTTGAGGATGTTCATCATGGGGACGGGCAGGACGTGGGCGTTGGGGCCGCCCAGGTACTGGAAGAGGGGCAGGTCGGCGGACTTCGCGGACGCCTTCGCGACGGCCAGGGAGACGCCCAGGATGGCGTTGGCGCCCAGTTTGCCCTTGTTGTCGGTGCCGTCCAGGTCGATCATCGTGGAGTCGATCTCGCGCTGGTCGGTGGCCTCGAGGCCGATGAGCTCGGGGGCGATCTCGTCCTCGACGGCGTCGACCGCGTCCTGGACCCCCTTGCCCAGGTAACGGCCCTTGTCGCCATCGCGACGCTCGACGGCCTCGAACGCGCCCGTGGACGCGCCGGAGGGGACGGAAGCGCGGGCCAGGACGCCGTCCTCCAGGAGGACCTCGACCTCGACGGTGGGGTTGCCGCGCGAGTCCAAGATCTCGCGTGCGCCAATGCCTTCAATAAGAGCCACGTCATTCTCCAATCGATCATTTGCGTGGACTGCGGTCAGTCCTAACGGTAGTACCAACCGCGTTCTCGGTCACCCCCCTTCTTGGGGGGCGGACGTTCTTTCATTGCGGAGCCGCTCCGCGAGCGAGCGCACCACGTGACATTGGTCCCAGCGCCGGGGTGTGCCGCGCCACTGGGGCCGCGCTGCGCGGGGCGCTCCGCGGCCCGTCAGCCAGTGGGGGCCGACTGCCCTGTGCGCTGGCGGGCATCGGAGGCACTGCCCGAACCGGACACGACATCGCCCAGGCGCGGGTAGTCGAAGGCGTTCATCTGGCTGTCCAGTGCCGGGAAGCGCGGGTTGACCTGCGGGTCCAGCTGGGCGTTCTGCTGCTGGAGGAAGGAGAGGGCCTGCTCGCGCAGGGAGGGGTCCTGGGAGACCGCCTGGTTGAGCATCTCGGAGATGATCGTCGCCCGCACGACCGTTTTCGTGGATTCGGCCAGGGGCTTGTCGTATTTGTCCTGACCGGCGGCGGCGCTGAAAGCGGCGACCCTCTGGTCGATCTGCGCGTCGGTGACGCCCACTCCCAGGCGGGCGGCCAGCGCGTCGAGCTGGGGCGCGGTGTAGAAGACCGCGCGGATCCTGTTCAGCTCGGCTTTCTGCCCGATGATCTCACCGATCTGGGCGGTCGCGGTCTCGATGTCGGAGATCGAGTACGACCCCTGCGTGGTGACGATCGCCTGCCCGGGGTGCGCGGAGCACGCCCCCATTCCCACGGCGGCTGCCACCACCGCCGCCACCGACGCGATCTTTGTGCGCAAGGCCACGAGTATCCTCCTTGAAGGCGTATTCAACCCCACCAGTGTATTGCACGCCACCCTCACTCACGAAAAGGGGTGAGGATCCTGGTCACCAGGGTCTCCACCCATTCGAGCAGCGGCCCGTCCGTCAGGGGCGCGCCGCCTATCCGCTGCGTCAGGGGGAAGGGCACCAGGACCTGGCGCACGGCGGCCTTGATGACCGCGCCCGGGTGGAGGCGTTTGAGCCGCATCGCCTGGGAGTCGCGCAACTGGACCGGCGACACCCGCAGGTACTTGCCCTGGGTGACGGCCTCGCCGATGCCGGCGCGTCGCAGGACCTCGCGCAGGCGGGCGACGGCGAAGAGCAGGTCCACCTGGGCGGGCAGCGGGCCGTAGCGGTCGGCCAGTTCCTCGCGCACGTCCGCCTCCTGCTCGGGTGAGGAGACGGCGGCGATCTTGGCATACACCTCCAGGCGCAGCCGCTCGCCGCGCACGTAGTCCTCGGGGATGTGGGCGTCGACGGCCAGGTCCAGGCGCACGTCGGCCTTCTGGGCGGGCGCCTCTCCGCGGTAGGCGGCGACGGCGTCGGACACCATCCGCACGTAGAGGTCGAAGCCCACGCCCTCGACGTGCCCGGACTGCGCGCCGCCCAGCAGGTTCCCCGCGCCCCGGATCTCCAGGTCCCGCTGCGCCACGGCCAGCCCCGCCCCCAGGTCCGTGTTGGCGGCGATGGTCTTGAGCCGCTCGTGGGCGGTCTGGGTGAGGGCCTTGTCGCCGGGGTAGAAGAAGTAGGCGTAGGCCCGCTCGCGCCCGCGCCCCACGCGTCCGCGCAACTGGTGGAGCTGGGAGAGCCCGAACACGTCGGCGCGGTCGACGATGAGGGTGTTCGCGTTCGAGATGTCCAGTCCCGTCTCCACGATGGTCGTGCACACCAGGACGTCGAACTCGTGGTTCCAGAAGTCCTGGATCACGGCCTCCAGCTGGTGCTCGCCGAGCTTGCCGTGGGCGACGCGCACCCGCGCCTCGGGGACCAGCGACTGCACGCGGGCAGCGACCGAGTTGATGGAGTCGACGCGGTTGTGCACGTAGAACACCTGCCCGTCGCGCAGCAGCTCGCGGCGGATCGCGGCGCTGACCTGCGCGTCGGTGTGGGCTCCGACGAAGGTGAGCACGGGCTGGCGCTCCTCGGGAGGGGTCTGCAGGATCGACATCTCGCGGATCCCGGAGACCGCCATCTCCAGGGTCCGCGGGATCGGCGTGGCCGACATGGACAGGACGTCCACGTCGGTGCGCAGCGCCTTGAGGGTCTCCTTGTGCTCGACGCCGAAGCGCTGCTCCTCGTCGATGACGACCAGGCCCAGCTTCTTGAAGGCGACCGCCCCGGTCAGCAGCGCGTGCGTGCCGATCACCAGGTCGATGCGCCCCGAGGCCAGGCCCGCCTTGACCTCCTCGGTCTGCTTCGGCGTCGAGAAGCGCGACAGCGTCCCGATCTCGACGGGGAAACCGGCGTAGCGCTCCGAGAAGGTCTCCAGGTGCTGGGTGACCAGCAGGGTCGTGGGCACCAGGACCGCCGCCTGGTACCCGTCCTGGATCGCTTTGAAGGCGGCGCGCACCGCGATCTCGGTTTTCCCGTAGCCGACGTCGCCGGTGAGCAGGCGGTCCATGGGGACGGGCTTCTCCATGTCCGCTTTGACCTCGTCGATGGTGACGAGCTGATCGGGGGTCTCCACGTAGGGGAAGGCGTCCTCGAGCTCGCGCTGCCACGGCGTGTCGGGGCCGAAGGCGTGCCCCTTGGTCTGCTGGCGCACGGCGTACAGGCGGATCAGCTCCTTGGCGACCTCGTTCACGGCCTTCTTCGCGCGCGCCTTGGTCTTCGCCCAGTCGGCGCCGCCCATCTTCGTGAGGGAGGGCTCGTCGCTGCCCGTGTACTTGGAGATCTGGTCGAGGGCGTCGGTGGGCACGAAGAGGCGGTCGCCCGGCTGGCCGCGCTTGGACGGCGCGTACTCGATGACCAGGTAGTCGCGGGTGGCGGCCGCGTCGGCGCGCCCGACGGTGCGGCTGACCAGCTCGACGAAGCGCCCGATGCCGTGCTGCTCGTGGACGATGTAGTCGCCCGGGTGCAGGGTGAGGGGGTCCACGCCCTTGCGCCGCCGGCTCGGCATGCGCCGCATGTCCCTGGTGGTGGCCCCCGCGCGGCCCGTCATGTCGCCCTCGGTGAGGACCGCGACGCGCAGGTCCGGGGCCACGAACCCAGCGGTGCCCTGCGCAGTCGTGATGGTCACCAGGCCGGGCCCGGGGTCGGAGTCGACGGAGTCCGACAGGGCGACGGGGCAGCCCGCCTCGGCCAGGATCGTGCGGATGCGGCGCCCGGGCCCGGGGCCCTCGGTGGTGACGACGACCCGCCAGTCCTGGGCTGCCAGCGACTTGAGGTCCGCGGCCGCGGCGGCGAAGTCCCCCCTGTAGGGGCGCACCTCCCGGGCGCCCGCGCGCATGAGCACGGGCGAGGCGACCAGGGCGGAACCGCCTCCATCGGAGCCCGCGCCCGCGTCCTCCCCGTCGGCCGCCGCCTCAGCGAGTTCTGCGGGGGGCAGGGACGTCAGCTCCCACCACGGCCCGCCCGCCCCCCACAGGTCGTCGAGGTCCAGGAAGGAGGCGTCGGAGGCCTCCAGGGGCACCTGGGCGCCTCCGGCCGCCGCGCTCCACGCCGCCCGCAGGAACTCGTCGGTCGTGGCGACCAGATCCGCCGCCCGCGCGCGGATGCGCTCAGGATCCGACGCCAGCACCGGCGTCCCCGGGGGCAGCAGGTCCACGAGGCGGTCCATGCCGGAGGCCAGGACCGGCGCCAGGGACTCGATGCCCGGTGCTGGGATGCCCTCGGCGGCCAGGGACAGCATCTCGGCCGCGCCGGGCAGGCGGTCGGCCGCCTCGCGGGCACGGGCCCGCACCGGGGCGCTGAGCAGCAGCTCCCGGCAGGGCACCGCCCACAGGCCGTGGGGGGCGGCGCCCAGGGTGCGCTGGTCCTGGATGGAGAAGGCCCGGATCTCTTCGACCTCGTCGCCCCACAGCTCCACGCGCAGCGGATGGGGCTCCTGGGGCGGGAACACGTCCAGGATGCCGCCGCGCACACTCATCTGCCCGCGCGCCTCGACCATGTCGACCCTTTGGTAGCCCAGGTCCGACAGGCGCGCGGTGGCCTCCGGCAGGTCCACGACGTCGCCCACCGCGATGCGCACCGGCTCCAGGTCCGCCAGGCCGCGGATGATGGGCTGCAGGAACGAGCGGACGGGCACCACCAGGACGGACAGGGGGCCGGCGAAGGCGTCGCCCTGGACGGGGTGCGCCAGGCGGCGCAGCACGGCGATGCGGCTGGCCATCGTGTCCACCTGGGGCGACAGGCGCTCGTGCGGCAGCGTCTCCCAGGCCGGGAAGGCGGCTGCCCCCGCCGTCCACGAGGCGAGGGCCGCGGTCATCACCTCCGCCTCGCGCCCCGTCGCGGTGAGGACCACCACGGGGGTGGTGGCGCGCGAGGCGATGTGCGCGGCGATGGGCGCGCGCAGGCCCGAGGGGGCCACGAGTGCGCCGGAGCGCCCGGCCGCGATGGAGTCCGCCGCGGCGGCGACGGCCGGGTCGGATGCGAGCAGGGGCAGCAGTCCAGTGAGGAGCACGGATCGCCTTTCGGTGGCGCTGGGACTATCGGGTGTGGAGTGCCTGCTGGGCAGGCGCGAAGCCCTCGGCCACGACCCCCTCCACGGCGTCGGCGGCCTCCTCGAGGGTCACGTCCCAGTCGGGGCGCTCCTTGGCGGGGATGGGCGCCAGGACGTAGTCGGCGGGGTCCATGCGCCCCGGCGGCCGCCCGATGCCGATGCGGAGCCTGTGGTAGTCGCGGGTCCCCAGGGCCTGGGTGAGGGACTTGAGGCCGTTGTGGCCGCCCTCGCCGCCCCCGGCCTTGAGCCTGAGCTCGTGGGGGGGCAGGTCGAGGTCGTCGTGGACGACCAGGATCCTCTGCGCCCCGATGCCGAGGAAGTCCGCGAGGCGGCGGATGGGCCCGCCCGTCGTGTTCATGTAGGTCTCGGAGCGCGCCAGGACGGCGCGCGGCCCTGGGACGCCGCCGGGCCCCACTCCCAGGCGGACGTCGGCGACGCGGGTGCGCGAGCGGTGGGTCTTGAGCACCGCGCCCGCGCGCGCCGCGAGGACGTCAATGGTGAGGTGGCCGACGTTGTGCCGGGTGGAGGCGTACTGCGCGCCCGGATTGCCCAGCCCGACGACGAGCCACGGCGAGTCAGTCGTGTTCATACTCCGATTGTGCCACCCGCGCCGAGAGCATGCCCCACTGCGGCGCGTCGGCGACGACGGGCGCGGCCTGGCGGCGCGAGGCGGCCCACTCGTCGGCGAAGAGCTGCGCCCAGGTGGCGTAGGCGGCGGAGTTCGGGTGGAAGAAGTCGGCGGCGTGGTAGGCGAAGGTGTACGTCGGCAGGGAGTACTCGCGGGTGAGGGCCCGCACATCCACCATGCGGGCAGTCGACTCCTCGACCGTGCGCGCCAAGTACTCCGACATCTCGGTGGCGCGCTTCTCCTGGGGCATGATGCCGAAGGAGGGGATGGAGGAGACCAGGGAGTCCGGGGGCAGCGCCGCGATCACGCGGCCCAGCCGCTCGGCGAACTGGCCCGGGGCCATGTCCTCCGCCATGACGTCGTTGCCGCCGATGCTCAGCGTCACCAGGTCCGGCTCGATGTCCCCGTCGATCAGCCCCATGCCGCGCATCTGCGGGATCTGGGTGAGTTCCACGGACTCCACCGTGGCACCGGACAGCGAGAGGTTGAGCAGGGCGACCTCGCGCCCCAGGGTCTGCTGGATGGCGGAGGCGAGCAGCGCGGGGTAGGACTCGGTGACGCGCGACGCCCCCAGCCCCTGCACCGAGGAGTCCCCCAGGGCGACGATGACGTAGGGCTTCTCCCCCTCGTTGGCGCGCAGGCGGTCCATGGTGGCCAGCGTGTGGTCCTCCCACGCCTTCCGGTAGTCGCCGCGCTGGGAATCGAGGCGGAGCAGGCGCCCGAGCGCGATGCCGCCGCCGAACAGCGAGGCGCCGCCCGCCGCGGCCCCGGCGACCTGCCATGCCCGTTTGCTGATTCGCATCATCTTCCTCTTTCCTGCGCCGTGCGCGACCGCTGGTAGTGCGAGCCCCCAGTGTATGCGCGCAGCGCGGACCTGTTCAAACGGCGCAGCGGCCCCCCGCCGGGCGGTCGGCGCCGCGCAGTGCCCCGCTCAGACGGTGCGCCCTGCGGGCCCGGAGGGCAGGGCGCCGAGGAAGCGGGGGGGCTCCCAGCCCCGCGCCCCGTAGGCCGCTGCGATCGCCTCG
>NZ_CP017298.1:896887-903264 GCF_001746855.1 Pauljensenia hongkongensis
CGGCCGCGCGCGCCGCCGCGACCGCCACGTCGAGCTCCGCGCAGCTGACCTCGTAGTCGTCGCGCAGGGAGTCGTGGGAGTCGTCGAGCAGCAGGGCGGCCACATCGAGGCGCTCCCCCTCCAGGGGCCCCTCCCCCATGAGCTCGATGAAGGCGCGGGTGCGGGCGATCTCGGAGACGACGTGGCGGGTGCGCCTGGCGAGGCGCTCGTGCCCCTCCAGCGCCGACATGGCGGCGTCCAGGTCGGACACCTCCACCAGCTGGCCGACTCCCAGCAGGCGCGCGGCCTCCTCGCAGTCGGCGCGCCGCTGCCCGTACTGGCCGTCCGCCAGCGAGTGCTTCGCGCGCGTGTCGATGACGAGCAGTTCCAGGCCCGAGGAGGCCAGGTCGAAGGGGATGGGCTCGGCGGACATGTCCCGGCAGTCCAGGGCGAGCGCGTGGCCGGCCCTGCACCGCATCGACGCGGTCTGGTCGAGCCCGCCGGTGTTGGCGCCCGCTATCTCGTTCTCCGCGGCGCGCGCGGCGTCCACGAGCAGGCGCCTGCCCTCGTCGGAGCCCGCCAGGCCGAGCCCGCAGACCTCGTCGACGGCGACGGCCGTGGCGCACTCGAGGGCCGCCGAGGACGACAGGCCGCCCCCCACCGGCACGCACGACCACAGGGCGGCGTCGAAGCCCGGCAGCGGGCCGTGGCCGGCGCGCTCCAGGGCCCAGGCCACTCCCGCGATGTAGGCCGTCCAGTGGCTGGGCACCTGCCGGGGCCCGCCCCAGGGGCCGATGGAATCCAGGTCGAGGTCGTCGATGGCGTCGGCGGTCTGCGGCGAGATGAGGCGGACCGCGCGGTCCGCGCGCGGGGCGAGCGCCAGGTACGCCCTGTGGGGAAGGGCGATGGGCAGGCACGGGCCCCCGTTGTAGTCGACGTGCTCGCCGATGACGTTGACGCGGCCGGGCGCGCTCCACACCCCTTCGGGCTCGTACCCGAAAGCCTGGATGAAGAGCTCGCGGGCGTTGAACGCGCCCTCCTCGGGGCTGACTGCTTCGGCTCTGATGATGCGGGCCACGGTACCTCCTTCGGAACTCCCCCCACCCTACCCGACTATGAGCACCTTCACACACGGGGTGCGCATCACGTGCCCTTGTCGGAGAACCCCCTAGGATTGGGGCATCCCGTACAACACGCAAGCAGGTCCCATGTTCCTCCCCCAGAGACTCCCCGGCCAGGACTGGCTGGGCGTCGTCATCGCCATACCCGAGCCGTGGGTGAGCGAATTAACGGATTTGCGCCTGCGCCTGGGGGATCTCCAGGGCTCGCGCGTGCCCGCGCACATCACGTTGATGCCGCCCGTGCCGGTCGCCACCGAGTCGCGAGGCGAGGTGATCGAGCACCTGAGCGCCATCGCCCGCAGGTCCCGTCCCTTCCGCGTCGCGCTCAGGGGGGCGGACTGCTTCCGCCCGCTCTCCCCCGTCGCGTTCCTCAACCTGGCCGAGGGGGGGCGCTCCTGCTCCGACCTGGCCGAGAGCATCCGCTCGGGCCCCCTCGATTACGAGCCGCGCTTCCCCTACCACCCGCATGTCACGCTCGCCCAGGGGGTCGGAGACCCCGTCCTCGACCTCGCGATCGACATAGGGAGCTCCTTCGAGGCGTCGTGGGTGGTCCCCGGGTTCCGCCTCGACCGCCTCGACCCCTCGGGCGCCTACTCCTCGATGGCGATCTTCGACTTCGAGGGCATCTGAGCCCCGGTGCGCCGCCTCCCGCTGCCTGGCACTGCGGCGGGAGCCGGCTCAGAGGCCGTAGACGACGCCCACGGGCGCGTGGTCTGAGAAGCGCTGGTCGTAGGAGGGCGCCCGCCCGATGGTGAAGGACCGCGCCGCCCGGGCGAGTCCGGGCGTGGCGAACTGGTAGTCCAGGCGCCACCCCGCGTCGTTGTCGAAGGCCTGGCCCCGCCACGTCCACCACGAGTAGGGGCCCTGGACCTGGCCCGCCAGGTCGCGCACGACGTCGTGCCAGCCCTCCTCCACCCAGCGGTTGAGGAAGGCGATCTCCTCGTCGAGGACGCCTGCGCGCTTGTTGTGGTTGGACGTCCAGTTCTTGATGTCCGCCCGCGAGCGCACGACGTTGAAGTCGCCGCACACGACCGCCTGCTCCCCGCCCGAGGCCGCCGAGGCGAGCAGTTCGGCCATGCGCGCCCCGATGCGGGGCAGGTGCGCCATCTTGGCCTCCTGTTTGGGCGTGTCCTTCTCCCCGGAGTGGAAGTAGGCGGAGACGAGGCGCACGGGGGACGGGGCGCCGTCGGCCTCGACGAGGACCTCCAGCCAGCGGCCGGAGTCCGCGTCCGACTCGGCGCCGTCGAGCGCGGTGCGCGGTGGCCCGACCAGGGCGCCGCGGTCGCGGTGGACGGCGATGCCCACGCCCGCGCGCCCCTTGATACGGCACGGGACCCACACGGAGTCCCACTGCCCGGGCAGGATCCCCCGTGAGATCTCCTCCGGCGCGCGCACCTCCTGCATGAGCAGGGCGGTGGGCGCCGCCTCCTCCAGCCAGTCCAAGAAGCCCCGCTTGTGGGCGGCGCGGATGCCGTTGAGGTTGACGGTCGTCACTGTCAGAGTCACGGGGTTCCCTTCGGGGTCAGCGTGCCGCCCGTTCGGCGGCCTCGACGATGTTGGTGACCAGGAGTGCGCGCGTCATCGGGCCGACGCCGCCGGGGTTGGGGCTGAGCCACGAGGCGACGCGGTCGACGCCGTCCGCGACGTCGCCCGCCAGCCGCGGTTTGCCGTCCACGACGGTCCGAGACACGCCCACGTCGAGCACGACGGCGCCGGGGCGCACCATCTGCGCGGTGATGATCCCCGCGGCCCCCGCGGCCGCCACGACGACATCGGCCCGCCGCACGTGGTCGGCCAGGTCCTTGGTGCCGGTGTGGCACACGTCGACCGTCGCGTTGACGTCCTTGCGGCCCAGTAGGAGTCCGATGGTGCGCCCGACGGTGACCCCGCGGCCGACGACGCACACGTCGGCCCCGGCCAGGCCGATGCCGTGGCGCTCGACGAGTTCGATGACCGCGCGCGGCGTGCACGGCAGCGGCGAGTCGATGGGGCCCGAGCCGCGCAGCACCAGTCTGCCCAGGTTCGTCGGGTGCAGGCCGTCGGCGTCCTTGTCCGGGTCGATCATCTCCAGGACGGCGTTCGTGTCGATGCCAGCGGGCAGCGGCAGTTGGACGATGTAGCCGGTGCACGCCGGATCCGCGTTCAGCTGGGCGACGGCCTCCTCGATCCTCCCCTGCCCGGCGTCGGCGGGCAGGTCGATGCGGATCGAGTCGATCCCCACCTCGGCGCAGTCGCGGTGCTTGCCCGCCACGTAGGCCAGGGATCCGGGGTCCTCGCCGACCAGGACCGTCCCGAGTCCGACGGCGCAGCCGCGCTGGCGCAGGGCGGCCACGCGGGCGCGCAGCTCCTGCTTGATGGCGGCGGCCGTCGCCTTCCCGTCGAGGACCCGGGCGGGGCCCTCCCACGGTGCCCTCACTGCTCGAGCCCCGCGTACAGGGGGTGCTTGTCGGTGAGGCGCTTGACGCGGGCGCGCAGGGGCTCCAGGTCCACGGAGGAGCCCGAGGCGCCCTGGGCGAGGGCGGTTCCGATGATGTCGGCGACCTCTTCGAAGTCCTGGGCGTCGAAACCGCGCGAGGCGAGGGCCGGGGTCCCGATGCGCAGGCCCGAGGTGACGGCCGGGGGCCGGGGGTCGAAGGGGACGGCGTTGCGGTTCACGGTGATGCCGACCTCGTGGAGGAGGTCCTCGGCCTGCTGGCCGTTGATCTGGGAGTCCACCAGGTCCACGAGCACCAAGTGGACGTCGGTGCCTCCGGTGACCAGTTTGACGCCCGCGCTCACGGCGTCGTCGGCCCCGAGGCGCTCGGCGAGGATCCGCGCGCCCTCGAGGGTGCGGCGCTGGCGGTCCTTGAACTCGTCGGTCTGGGCGACCTTCATGGCGATCGCCTTCGCCGCGATCACGTGCATGAGGGGGCCGCCCTGCTGGCCGGGGAAGACCGCGCTGTTGAGCTTCTTCCCCCACTTGTCGCCGCGGGAGGAGAGGATCATGCCGGAGCGGGGGCCGCCGAGGGTCTTGTGGACGGTGGTGGTGACCACGTCGGCGTGGGGCACGGGGCTGGGGTGCAGGCCCGCGGCCACCAGTCCGGCGAAGTGGGCCATGTCCACCCACAGGGCGGCGCCGACCTCGTCGGCGATCTCCCTGAACGCTTGGAAGTCGAGGTGGCGGGGGTAGGCGGACCATCCGGCGATGATGACGGCGGGCCGCTCTCGCAGTGCCGCCTCGCGGACCATGTCGGGCTCGATGCGCATCGTCTCGCGGGAGACCTCGTAGGCGGCGGCCCGGTAGTGCTTCCCGGAGAAGTTGAGGCGCATGCCGTGGGTGAGGTGCCCGCCGTGCGCCAGGCTCAGGCCCAGGACCGGGTCGCCGACGTCCGCCATCGCCATGAGGGCCGCGGCGTTGGCCTGGGCGCCCGCGTGGGGCTGGACGTTGGCGTAGTCGCAGCCGAAGACTTGTTTGGCCCGCTCGATGGCGAGGGACTCGGCGACGTCGACGAACTCGCAGCCGCCGTAGTAGCGGCGCCCGGGGTAGCCCTCGGCGTACTTGTTGGTGAGCACCGAGCCCTGCGCCTGCAGGACCGCGCGGGGGACGAAGTTCTCGGACGCGATCATCTCGAGGGTGCCGCGTTGGCGTTGCAGCTCGTTGTCGAGGACCGCCTGGATCTCGGGGTCCAGTTGCGCCAGGGCCATGTCGTTGAGGGAGTCCATTGTTCTCCTGGGATCGTCGAGTCGGGAGGTGGCACACAGCCCAGGCGGGCGGCTGCGGGTGCCGGCGGGTCGCTCCCCGGTGGTTGCCCACCTGTTCGCCAGTCGCGACGGGGCCATCCTATCGCGCGCCCAGGGGCGGCTCCACGGGCCCCGCCGGGAGGCCCGGCCCCGCTGCGGCCGCGCCCCGCGCGGCTCCGCCGCCCCCGCCCCATCCGGCAGCAGCACCCCCTTCCGCCGCGTTCCGGCGCGCCCAGGCGCCACCTGTGAGCCCATTCACTTACCACCCCCGAATGGTCACCTGGTGAGACGATCGGCGATCACTTTTTGAGCACACCCCCTGACCACCTGGCGCACAATATGTAATATAACACCCTCTGAAGATACCATTTTTCGTTGGAATACCAAGTAAAACCCATAATCTACCGAGCGGAAATTGTCTCAACAACCAATGACCCGGTAACTGACGTCACAGACCAATCTTCATAGATATTGAGCATCCCTAGTGCATTTTCTCTAACCATGTGGATAACATGGGTTCCTGACCGAACGGTTACCCCGCTCAACCGACGCAAGTCTACACAGTAAACAACTCGGAGCGGCAGGGCGCCGGGGGCCTGACCAACCAAACACTTTTCAAGAAACTATCCAGGAGGCGCACGCGAGATGACCACCTTGACCAATTCCAGGGCCAAGCGGTACATGCCGACGTTGGTCGTGCCTTCCGCGGCGCGGCGCTCCGCGCTGGACCTGGCGTCCAAGCGCGTGATCGACATCGTCCTGGCGACCGTTGGAGTCATCATCCTTACGCCGCTGTGGCTGGTCGTGGCCCTGCTCATCCGGATCTCGGACCGCGGCCCGGCCTTCTTCAAGCAGACGCGCGTGGGCAAGAACGGCCAGACCTTCACGATGTACAAGTTCCGCACCATGCGGGTCGACGCCGAACAGGTCAAAGCGTCCCTGGAGGCCGCCAACCGGGCCGACGTGGGCGCCGGGAACTCCGTGATGTTCAAGATGCGCGACGATCCGCGCGTCACCCGTGTCGGGCGCGTGCTGCGCAAGACCAGCATCGACGAGCTCCCCCAGCTCTTCAACGTCATCAAAGGCGACATGTCGCTGGTGGGCCCCCGTCCGCCACTGCCCAGCGAAGTGGCCACCTACGAGCCCCACGTGATGGGCAAGTTCTCGGTCCGTCCCGGTATCACGGGTCTGTGGCAGATCTCGGGGCGCTCCAACCTCTCGTGGGAGGAAACGGTCCAGTTGGACCTGGACTACGCGGCGACTCGAACTGTGGGCCTGGACATGTGGATCCTCCTGCAGACCGTGCCCGCTCTGCTTCGTCAGGAGGGCGCCTATTAGACCATTTCTTCTGTGTGTGTGATTACGGGTGCGCCCCGGCCTCGGCCGGGGCGCACCCGTGTGCTTCCGCATCCCCCGCTCGTCGGAGCACCCCGGGAGCGGCGCACCCCGGGGGCGGCGCACCGCCGCACTGCTGAGGGAGTGCGGTGCTCGGCGCGTCCCCCGCCGCGGGGCAGCGGGGCGGGAACGGGCTCAGCGCCTCCGGCGCACGAGAGAGCG
>NZ_CP017298.1:903314-924305 GCF_001746855.1 Pauljensenia hongkongensis
CGGGCTCAGCGCCTCCGGCGCACGAGAGAGCGCGCGCCCGCCACCGCGCCGACGATAGCGGCCGCGCAGGCCGCGCCAGCGGCGGCCGCCCCCCACATGCCGGGCCGCACATCGGCGATCACGGGTCCCGGAGGGGCTCCGCCGGAATCCCACTGGCCGCGGGCGCTGGTGCGCTCGGCGTGGACGAGCAGGCGGTGGCTGTTGACGCCGTAGGGGGTGCACGTGACCAGGGTGACCAGGTCGCGCCCCTGCTGCACCGCAAGGGACGAGGTTTCGCCCGGTTCGACGACCTCCGTTGAGACGACCTCGTAGAAGTGCTCCTCGCCGAGGACGCGGATCACGAACCAGTCCCCCGCCCGCAACTCGTCGAGGCGGTCGAACATCCGAGCCGTGGGCAGGCCCGTGTGCGCGGCCAGCACCGAGTGCGTCGAGGGGCCCCCGATGGGGACCGAGGTGTTGGCGAGGTGGCCCGCCCCCTTGGACAGGGACTCGTCGGAGGTGTAGTGCGAGACCGGCAGGTCGACGTTGATGGCGGGGATGACGAGCTCCGCCATGACCGAGTCCCCGGCGACGTCGAGGACGGAGTCGTACTCGGCGTTCCCGGGGGGCAGGCCCGCCTCGTCGAAGGGGTCGGTGACGCGGACGGAGCCCCGGAGGAGGCGCTCGTTGTAGGAGACGGCGGCCTCCCGCTGCGCCGCCAGCGCGTCCGGCGCGGCCGAGGCGACCGCCTCGCCCTGCGCACCGGTGGCGGCGTTCTGGGCGCGCCTGTTGAGCCAGTCGCTGACGAAGGGGTAGCTGACCAGGGCGATCCCCAGCGCCACGACGACCAGGGCGGCGAGGGTGCGCGCTCGCCCCCGCCCCGGGGCGGAGGCCGTCACATCGGCGGCCCCGCCCCGGGGCGGACGGGCGTTGCGGCTGCTCACAACCGGTTCAGGGGCGCTTGCGCGAGCGCAGGACCATGGCCGATCCCAGGACCAGCAGCAGGGTCCCGGTGCCCACGATCAAGAAGATCCCGCTGGCGCCCGTGATGGGCAGCGCCACCAGCTCCGGATCGGTGACGTCCGCGGCGGAGACCAGGTAGTTGTTCTCCACGGCCGCGGTGGCGGGGTTGTCGGAGGCGGCGGTAGCGGCGCTGAGCTGGAAGGAGACGTCGGGGGCCTTCTGGTAGCCGCTCGGAACGTGGGTCTCGACGGCGGTGTAGTCGCCGGCCGCCAGGTCCTCGAAGTAGACGTAGCCGTTGGCGTCAGAGGTGGACGTGAGGGTCTGCCCGTTGGCCAGGGTCACGGCGAAAGCCGCCCCGGGCAGCGGCTGGCCCGCGGGCGTCACCTTCTTGAAGACGAAGCCGTAGGTCTTCACGGTCGCGGAGTCGGAGGGTGTCGCGGTGCCGGCGTCGTAGGGGCTGGGGTTGAAGGCAACGGTGGCGGTGTTGCCGGTGAGGTCGTCGGCGGTGCGGGAGTAGGCGTCGGCGGTCAGCTTCGCCTTGTAGGTGATGACGACGGGGGCGCCGGGGTGGGCGAGGACGTAGTCCTTCGCGTAGGTGATCGTGTACCCGTTCTCCGAGGCGGTGAGCGTGTAATCGGCGCCGGTGGCGGCCGCTGCCCCGTTGATGGAGATCGTGGCGGTCTCGATGGCGAGTCCCGCACTCGGCGCGTCGGAGATGGTGAACGTGGCGTTCGGGGAGTCCGCCGGGTAGGAGGGGACGGCCGTGGTCACGGTGAAGGGGACCGAGTCGCCGACGGAATAGGCGTCGGTGCTGTCCGCGCCCGCCTCGCCGACGCCCTTGTTGATGCTGACGTCGGTCGTCTTCACCTGGATGGGCTCCAGGTCCCTGGCGGCGTAGGCCCCGTTCACCACCGACGGGGTGACGTCGACGATCATGTTCTGGTAGACGCGCGTCTGGCCGCTGGTGGAGGTGACGCGCACCAGGTAGTAGCCGCTGCCCAGGGTGAGGTCCGCGGCAGAGTCCGGGGCGACCGCGCTCGCCTCGGGAGCGGTGAGGGCCGCTGCGATGGCGGCCGCCGCGTTCTGCGCGGCGCTGCCCTGCGAGAAGGCCGTGCCGTCCGAGGCGACGGCCGCGATCTCCTCGATCGTGTCGTAGGCGCTGGGCAGGCCGGGGGCCATCGTGTAGGTGAGGTTGTTCGCGGCGTCGATGTCGGCGTCAGCGATGCGGAAGGCGCTCACCGTGTCGCCGGGGAGCAGTCCGGACACCCGGAGCGGGGAGTCGGGGACGTCGGTGGGGCTCGTGGGCGCGGCGCCGGCGGCAGGCGCGAGCACGATGGCGGTCGTCACTGCGGCCAGGGCGCAGAGTGTCTTCGGAGTGCGTGTCATAGTTGGGTCCTGTGTCATGTGATCGGGGACGGGGGCTCCCTGTGGGAGCGGGTTGTGGAACACGGGTGTTTCACATCGACGCGCGGCGCTTCGAGCGGCGCGTCAGGAGTATTCCTGCGCCGGCGGCCGTGAGGAACGATCCGGCGAAGACGATGAGGACGGCGCCCGGACCGGAGGTGGCGGGCAGGACGGGCAGCGGCTCGTCGACGATGGTGATCGTCGCCGTCCCGTCCACCAGCGGCAGGGGCGCCGGGGCGCCCGCCGCGTCGGTCGTGGTGACCTCGCCACTGGCCGAGACGGTGATGGCGTGGGCGCGGGGGTCCAGGTTGTAGCCGACGGGGGCCCGGGTTTCTTCGAGCCAGTAGGTCGTCGAGGCGCGGAGCCCGTGGTACACGGCCGTCCCATCGGCGCCGGTGGTGGCCTCCGCCCCCAGGATCTCGGTGGTCATCTGAGGGTCGGAGTAGACCGTGGCCACGGGGTCGGCCGCTGTGTGCGCCCCGTCGCCGTCGTCCTCGTAGAGGGTGAAGACGGCCCCGCCCAGGGCGTCGTCGGAGGCCGAGCGCTTGACTACGCCCAGCGCGTGCCTGAACTCGTTGGAGAACACGGCGCCGTCGGCGTCATAGGAGGCAGTGGCGTTGAGGACGCCGCCGCCCGCGTCGGACACGGTGACGGTCACCGCCTCGGCGTGGGTGTCGTAGACGTAGCCCGGAGCGCCGCCGTCGCGCTCGACGATGGTGTAGGAGTGGGTCTTGCCGATGTCGGCCGCCGTGTACGGGATCTCCGGGAAGGCGACCGTGCCGTCGGCCTCGTTGGCAGCGGTGCTGATCACGTCCCCGTTCGCGCCGCGCAGCTCGAAGGTGAACTGGCCGGCCTGGAGGGCGGCGCCGGTGAGGGCCTTCGTCGCCTGGAGGCGGACCTCGCCCTCCGCCTCGTAGGGGACCAGGGCCTTCACGGTGTTCGAGGGCTTCGCCTCGTTGTTGACCGTCATGGACGCCTGGTTGGGCAGCGGCCAGTAGCGGGTGCCGTCGACATCCTCGGTCGTGCGCGCGCTGAGGTCGGCGTCCTGGCGGACGGGGGCGGTGATGCGGAAGACGTGGCGCCCCTCGGCGTATCCGTGCCCCGTGTTCTTCGCGGTGGCGGTGACCGTCTGCCCGGAGGTGGTGATGGTCCAGTTGTCGGTGACGTCGACGTCGCCCGCGGGCCCCTTCAGGACGGTGACGGATGCCCGGGAGGCGTCCAGCGCGGGGTCGAGGGTGTCTGTGAGGGTGAGGGAATCGGCTTTGTTGGAGTCCGCCACGTAGGGGAAGACCTCGGTGACGTCGAATGTGGCCGTCCCGCCGCGCTGGACGATCTGGACGGGCTCGGATTTGACGGGGGCGGGCCACTGCGGGTAAACGCGGACCTTGGTGTCGTAACCGATGCCGGTCGAGCACGCGTAGCCCCGCCATCCGGTGCGGAACCGCGGCCCCGTCCTGCCGATGACGGAGGAGCGGTCGGTGGGGGTCGGCGAGCTGTCGTTGCCGCCCGAGCGGAACCAGGTGTTGGAGTCGGAGACGACCAGTTCGGAGGTGTCGCCGATGGTGGAGGGGTCCTTGTAACCGCTGACGAAGTGGACGCCCTCGCGCCAGTCGCTGGAGTAGTTGTTGACGACGGCCCCGTCGGGCCCCTGGTGCACGGGCTGGTCGATGTCCCAGTAGAGCACATCCATCTCGTTGGAGTCGTCGATGGGCGTGTCGGTCCCGGCGTGGACCAGCGCCGTGTCGAACTCGAGGTCGATGCCGATGGGCGCCGCGTTCTGGTCCTGCGAGGAGGCGGCCGTCAGCGGCCCGTAGCCCCTCGTGATCTCGAAGGGCGTCAACCACGAGGGTTCGCGGATCGGGTGGGCGGCGCTGCCGTCGTACTGCCAGGCGAACACGTACTCGAAGTCGAGGACGGCATCGATGGGGTCGCCGGCCGCCGTGTAGCCGATGTCGTTGAAACGGATCTTGAAGCCCGGCCAGCGGCTCCCGTTCACGCCGAGCTGCCCGTTGTCCGGGTAGCGCCAGATCATGTACTCGCCGCCGTTGCCGTTGAAGGAGTGCGCCCAGTAGATCTTCCACCCGTTGTCGAGCTCGGCGATGGGACCGTCCTGGGTGTTCTTGTCCGCGGGGTCGAGGTCGGCGAAGGAGTGCCATGCGCCGTCGGCCCAGTACTGGCCCTTGGACCAGTCGGGGTTGTCGTGGATGTACACGGTGCCGCCGATAGCCGAAAGGATGTCCCCGACGCGCCGGATGTCGGCGGCGTCGGCCCGCAGGGGCGCCAGGGAGCACGCGAGCAGCGCTGCCAGGAGCGCGGGGACGAGGCGCGCGAGGGCGCGCCGGCGCGATCGGGTTGCGGGCATGTGGGTTGAGCGCATGGTGACACCGTTCTCGGAGATGGAACCGACCTTCACATATACCGAGAAAGTGTATAGCAGTAAAATTACTGATAAACGTGATGCTTAACACGCATGTGGGTGCAGCTGATGGGACCAGTGCTGTGAAAGCGCTGATCCCACACAGATCCCACGACACCCCGCCGCGCGCCCCGCGCAGACGCAGGGGTGACGGATACGACAAGAACGGCGCCCTGGGGCCCACTGCCGCCGGGGCCGGCGCGCTCCCGCGGCGGCGGGGCTAGCGGGCGACGAGCCCGTACTCCCCGAACGTCCCCATGTCCTCCAATCGCGCGACCAGTCGGGGCGCCAGCGCCAAGAAGTCCACGGCCTCCACCGTGTAGCGCCCCAGCAGGCGCCGGGGCTCGTGGGCGATGCGCCACGCCCAGCCCAGCCGCCAGCGGTGCACCCAGTCGGGGAAGTACTGGTCCGAGGCGGCGAACTGGTCGATCCACCCCCCGGCGGTGCACACGCTGGCGCGGGGCAGCCAGTCCCGGGCCTTGGCGGCGACCAGTTCCTGCAGGCCGGCGCCGAGGCCGACGACGACCAGGCGCGGATCGAAGTCCACCAGACGGGCGTGGGAGCGGCGCAGGCCCGCCAGTCCCGCGTAGCCGTCGACCGCCATGACCTCGAAGGCGCTGAGCCTGGCCGCGGCGCGCTCGGCGACGCCGGGGGCGGCGCCGATCAGGGCGACGCGCGCGCCCGCCTCCATCTGGTTGAAGACGTGCGGCAGGACCAGGTCCGCCGACGACCGCACCACCGGGTGCCCCATGCGCCCCAGCGTCATCTGCAGCAGCGTCCCGTCGACGCCGACTGCGTCCATCTTGCGCAACTGGTCGAAATCGGCGTGCAGCAGCGACCAGTGGTTGAGCCAGGTGGTCGCCCGCCCCTCCACCAGGACCATGCGCGCGATCTCGTGGTGGTGCTCCGCATCGGGGTTGGCGGCCTCGCGCTGGGCTCCGTTCACAGCCTCACCTCTCCAAAGTAACGTACATGTCGAATGTCAGGGATGGGTCCGAGGCCCCCGCCGAATGCTCCTCCACGGCGATCCGCGTGATCTCCGAGGTGAGCAGCTTGCCCGGGACCACGACCTCGACCATGGCGTCCGCGGCCTCCGACACGGTCACACCGTTGGACGCCTTGGTCCGCGGCGTGACCGTGCCCGAGGGCATCCGGACCCGGGCGACCTCGGTGCCGTTGACGTAGATGACGGCGCCGTCGTCGGCCCGCACGTGGAGGGTGAGCGTGCCGTTCTCCGGCATGGGGCCGAACTTCACGTCCCGGGCGAAGTAGGCGGTCGTGGGCCGCTTGGCCGCGCCGAAGTCAGTGCCGGCCCCGGCGTCGCCCCACCCCAGGGGGGAGGCCCCGTGCTGCCACTTCGACAGGTCGGCCGTCGAGGCCCACGCGGCGTCGGGGGCCTTCGCGTCCGTCCAGTAGGACCACTGCTCGCCCGAGAAGAGCGCCTTGCCGAAGTTCACGTGCGAGGCGTCCAGGGGCTTGAGGGGCTCGTCGGCCGGGGGGTCCTGGGGCTCGCCGCCGGACTGGGCGGGCGGCGCGCCGCGCCTGGGGGGCGAGGGGACCGGCGGCACGTAGGCGCCAGCGGGAATGGCGGTGACCGTGGCCGACAAGGTCAGCGACGGGGCGTTCCTGTAGTTGACGTGCTCTTCGACGGCCAGGACGTTCACCCCCTCGACCAGGGCCGAGGCGGGCACTTGCACGGTCTGGCGGTCCGCCCGCGCCGCGTCGGTGGACAGCGCGGAGGAGGCGCGGGTCCCGTAGGAGACGTCGCCGTCGTCGAGGCGCTGGCGCCCGATCTCCACTCCGTTGATGTACGCGACCGCGCCATCATCGGCCACGAAGGACACCTCCACTCCTCCGGTCTTGGACAGATCCTTGATCGTGAAGGCCGTGCGCCCGTAGAGGGTGATCGGGCGCGAGGCGGGGGCGCCCGGCTTGAGGACCGTGTTGAGGCCCTTCCCGCCGTAGCCGATGGGCGCGGTGCCCGTCGTCCAGGCGGAGTCGTCGTAGGAGGCGGAGGCCCACGCCTGGTCGGGCGCCGAGTCCTTCCACAGGTAGCGCCACTGCGCGGCGTCCCCCACCAGGGAGCTGCCCGGTTCGGCGGGGGCCTGGGCGCCGTCGGCGGCGACGCGGAGCACGGGGGTGGAGGCGCCGCGGGAGCCCGAAGCGCCCACTGCCCTCACGAAGAAACGGTTCTCCCCGCCCATGGGGACGCTCGCCGAAGTCCCGCGCACGGTCGCCACCGTGCGGTCGTCGCGCAGGACCTCGTAGGAGGCCGCCCCGGCCACGGCGTCCCAGGTGAGCGCCGCCTTGCCGTCGCCCGCGCCCGAGGACGCCAGGTTGGCGGGAGCGGCGGGCGGGGCCTGCCGCGGCGCGAAGCGCGCGAAGCCGCCGGCCCACTGGTTGGCGGACTTGGAGGTGAAGGAACGGGTGAAGTCGCCCCCCACCCACAAGGATCCGGAGTCGTCGGCCTCCAGCGCCCACGCCCCGGTCGAGCGCGCCGACGCGAGGCGGTAGGGGGTCCACCCGAGCTGGCGGCCCGTCGCGCCGTCCCACGCCCCCGCCCAGCGGATCTCGTCCGCGCGGGTCCAGCTGGTGCCCAGCTCGTAGTAGCGGTACGCGTCCTGGAACACGAAGTCCGAGCAGTGGCACGAGGCGTAGACCACGCCGTTCCCGGCGCTGGTCACCGCCTGCATGTCGCCGCCGTTCTGCATGGCGATCGAACCGGAGGTCCGCGTCATGGTGGCCGTGTCGTAGCCGAAGAGCGAGTGCTGGGAGCCCCCGAAGTACACGCGCCCGCCCGTCAGCGCCACCCCCTGCTGGTACATCCCGTCGAAGTACGAGGGCTCGAAGGTCCACGAGGAGTCCAGGGCGGCGCCCACCGCAGTGGACACCCGCGCGGCGTAGGGGGCCGCGCCGCGCTGCGCCCGGGTGAAGTGGCCTCCCGCGTAGAAGTAGCCGCCAGCCTCGTCGACGTCGAAGGCGACGACCGAGCCGTTGAACTCGGGGTTCCACGAGCGGTCGGGCTCCCCGGACAGGGACAGGCGCACCGCCCCGCGCGCGTACGCGCTGCGGCCGCCATTGCTGGAGGCGTGGGTGAACAGGCCGCCCAGGTAGATGTGCTGGCCGGTGACCCGGGCCGCCTTGACGGATACCGTGCCCGAGCGCAGCGCGTTGCGCAGCTTCAGCGTCCACGAGGAGTCGATGGCGCCCGTGGCCGTGTCGATGACGACCGTGCCCACGTGCTCCTCGCCGTTGACCCGCGTGAAGTCGCCGACCGCCAGCAGGCGCGCGCCCGGCAGCTCGACGAGGTCCTTGACCTGGTTGTTGAAGGCGAAGGACTGCCCGTTCCACTCCCCCGACGACGCGTCGAAGCCCGCCAGGCCGGAGGTCTGCGCCTTCGTCGAGCCCGCGCGGGCCACGCCCGTGAAGTTGCCGCCCACGTACATGGTGGAGCCGACCTGCTCGAAGGCCTGGACCTGGGCGTTGCCCTCCGCGTAGGAGCCGTTGAGGTTGCCCGTCACACCCCACTTCATCGGCGCCGCGTACTCGGAGACCGTCGGCGCGACGGCCTGCGCCGGGGTTCCCGAGTCCGCGATCCGGGCGTAGGCGTCGTCCGAGCGCAGCTGCGGGCGCAGGTAGACCTCGGCGTAGGGCTCGACGGTGAACCCCGCCTTGCGGAAGAAACTGGTGTCGGAGGTGTCCGCGTTGAGCAGCGCGCCGGGGCCGTAGCCGAACCCCACCCGGTACTTCGACGTGGCGGTCGCGGTCATGTCGACCATGCCCCATGCCAGGTCGTCGCCGAACTTGGACCAGATCGGTTCGCCCGTCGTCCACTCGCCGCCGTCGATCGAGTAGACGACCGGGTGCGCGGACTTGAAGGGCCACACGAAGTCCGCCATCTTCGGCAGGCGCATCTTGATGGTCTGCCAGGACGTCCCGCGCCCGTTGTAGGCGCGCACGACCCTCATGCCGTCGGGCAGTTCGGAAACGGGGGTGGAGCCGAGGAGGCCGTTGACGGCTTCGTGCGACAGCTGCACGGTCCCGTCCGCGGGCCTGCGCTCGCGTTTGGCCAGCGCGGAGGCCGCGCCCTTGCCCTGGCTCCAGGTCTCCCACCCGTCGGTGCCGCGCCCGATGAGGACCCATCCGCCCCCGTCGCTCGTCTGGTCGCAGAAGAACCGTCCGGGCGCGTTCATGGTGGGGGTCTGCAGCCAGTAGGTGCCGTCCGGCGCGTTGGGGTCGTTCTGCTTGATCTCCCAGCACGAGGCGGCCGCGCCCGCCTCGGACAGCCCGTCGCGGACGGGCGCGGGGGGAGCGGACTGCGAGGGCACGTGCCCCAGCCCGTTGAGGACGACGGTCGCCGCGGCGATCACGACGAGGGGGATGCGGTGACTGTTTCTCATGGGACCTGCGGGAGGGTTGTGTCGGATACCCGCCATTTTCCCACGGGTAGGAGAAGCGCTCAACCGAGTTCTTACCACTCGGTTGAGCGCTTACTCACTGTGCTCTGCGCTGAAGCGCGTCACCACCGCTTGAGCGAGGCCGTCAGGTCGAAGGTCATCGACGGCGTCCCCCGGTAGTTGACGTGCTCCTCGACGCCGATGCGGTTGATGCCGTTCACCAGCCGCCACGCGGGCACCTCGACGGTCACCATGTTGGACGCGGCGCTCTTGGCGCTGACTGCCTGGTTCGCGAAGGTCGAGTGCGTGATCGCGCCCTCGCTCATGCGCACGGTCGTCAACTGGAAGCCGTTGACGTAGACCACGGCGCCGTCGTCGGCCCTCACCTTGAGCGTGATCTTCGCGTCGCCGGTGATGGGCCCCAGGTCCACGTCGGCGGCGAAGTAGTTGGTGATCGCGCGATCGCCCTTCTCGATCGACAGGGGGGTCCCCGCGTCGGGGTCGCCCCAGCCGATCGGGCTGGCGCCCGAGGACCAGTCGGAGATGTCGCCGGACGGCGAGGCCCAGTACGGCGTGGGCTCGGACTGCGAGGCCCAGTAGCTCCACTGCGTGCCCGAGGAGATGATCTCGCCGTCGGTCACCCCGGTGGCGTCCACCACCGGCGAGCTCGTCGCGCCGGGCGACGGCGACGGGGCCGGGGAGCTGTCGGAGCCGCCGGGCTTGCGCTCGACACGCTCGACCCGGGCCTGCATCGACACGGACTTCGCCTTGCGGTAGTTCACGTGCGTCTCCACGGCCAGGACGTTGTCCCCCGCGACGAGGCGCTCGGCGGGCACGAACACCGTGGTCCGGTCGGCCTGCGCCGCGTCGTAGGTGGGGGCGGCGTCGGCGCGGGTCTCGTAGGAGACCCCACCGGTCCCCAGGCGCTGGCGGCCCACCTCGGCGCCGTTCACGTAGGCGATGGCCCCGTCGTCCGCGACGAAGTCGACGTTCACCCCCGAGACGGCCGAGGGGTCGGCCACGGTGAAGTGCGTGCGGAAGTAGCTGGTGATGGGCCACGTCTTGTGCGGCGCGGTCTGGATGTCCGTGGCGATGCGGTCATCGCCCCTGCCCAGCGGCGCGGCGCCGCGCGGCCACGCGGAGTCGTCGTAGCCGGGTGAGGCCCACGCCTCGTCGGGGGCGGACTCCTCGTAGCGGTAGGACCAGGTGGCGCCGTCGTCGACCAGGACGGGGTCGGACGGGTCGTGCTCGCCGAAGGCCGGCGGGACGTAGACGGGGCTGGTGGCGGAGCGGTTGCCCTCGGCGTCCACGGCGCGCACGAAGAAACGGTTCTCACCGGCGCGGGCGAGTTCGACGGTCGGCTCCTTGACCTGGGCGACCGTGCGGTCGTCGCGCAGGATCTCGTAGGCGTCGGCGTCGGCCACCGGGGTCCACGACAGCGTCACGGTCGCCTCGGTGGAGGCGGCGGCGCGCACCTGGGCGGGCGCCTCGGGCGGAGTCGTGTCGCGGGCGTCGAAACGGGCGAAGCCGCCGTTCCACTGGGTGCGCGACACCGAGGTGTGCGTGCGGGTGAAGTCACCGCCCGCCCACAGGTTGCCGTTGGAGTCGACGGTGAGCGCCCACGCGCCGGTCTTGCGCTGCGAGGAGATCTCGAAGGGGGTCCAGTGCATGTTCTTGCCGGTGGCGGTGTCCCACGCGCCCACCCACTTCACGTCGTCGGCCCGGGTCCAATTCGATTCGATGGTCCACATATCGGCGTCCTGGTAGGCGGCGTCGGAGCAGTGGCACGAGGCGTAGATGACGCCGTTGGGGGAGGCCGCGCTGGCCTGCAGGTCGCCGCCGTTGCTCATCATGATCGAGGCGGAGAGCCGCTGGTTCGTGGCCGCGTCGTAGCTGAAGAGCGAGTGCTCGGCACCGCCGATGTAGACGCGGTCGCCCACCGAGGTGATGGTCTGCTGGTACTTGCCCGCGGTCACCGTGCTCGGCTTGAAGTCGAAGGAGGGGTCGACTGCGGCCCCCGCTTCGGTGGACAGGCGGGCCGCGTACCAGGCGCGGTCGCCGTGGGCGCGGGTGAAGTGCCCGCCGGCGTAGTACGCGCCGTTCTGCTCGTTGATGTCCGAGGCGAGCACCGAGGCGTTGAACTCCGGGTTCCAGGAGCGGTCGGGGCGCCCGTCGAGGCCGACCCGGCCCGCGTTGCGCGCGTAGACCTTCGCCATGTCGCCCAGGCGCAGATGGGTGAAAGTGCCCCCCAGGTACACCTGGCCGTTGTAGAAGCGGGCGGTGCGCACCGAGACGCGGTGCGAGCCGATCGCGTTCATGATGGTGAGGTTCCAGTCCGGGTCGATCTGGCCGGTCGCGGGATCCAGCACGACGGTGCCCACGTGCTCCTCGCCGTTGACGTACGTGAAGTCGCCGACTGCGAGCAGCTTGCCGGAGGGGAGCGTGAGCAGGTCCTTCACCTGGTTGTTGAAGTTGAAGGCCATGCCCGTGAAGGCGCCCGTGTTGACGTCGAACGCGGCCAGGCCCCGTGACTCGGTGATGGCGCCGTCAGCGCCGGAGCGCACGCCCGTGAAGTTGCCCCCCACGAACATGGTGGTGCCGACCTGCTCGAAGGCCTGGACCTGGATGTTGCCCTCGGCGTAGGAGCCGTTGAGGTTGCCCGTCACGCCCCACTGGGTGGAGGCCGCGAACTCCGAGACGGCGCGCGTCACAGTGGAAGCGGCCGCGCCCTCGTCGGGGATGCGGGTGAAGTCGGAGGAGTCCGAGGCGATCCGGGGGCGGAGGTAGACCTCGGAGTAGGGGAAGACGGTCTGGCGGATCTTGCGGAAGAAGGATCCCGCCGAGGCCGTGTCACCGGGGTAGTTCTGGGCCCCCGGGCCGAAGCCGAACCCGATCGTGAAGCCGTTCGCCCACGACGGGTAGGTGTTGTTGGCGTTCCACGCGTCGTCGTAGCCGAAGCGGGAGTAGGCCCTCGACGAGACGACGGGACCGTGGTTGAAGGTCGCGTTGACGGGGTGGCCCATCTTGAAGAACCACACGAAGTCCGTCATCTGGGGGAAGCTGAGATCCAGGGCCTGGAAGGACGAGCCCTGGGGATCCAGGGAGCGCAGGACGCGCACGCCGTCCTCGAGGCCGGAAACTGACCCGTTTCCAATGAGCTGGTTGACCTCCTTGGTGGACAGCTGGGCGACGGCCATGTCCGCCGCCGTGCGCCCGCGCGCGGTCAGGGAGCTGCGGTCGCCCTTCCCCTGCGTCCACGGCTCCCAGCCCTCGCGGCCGCGGCCGATCAGCACCCAGCCGCCGCCGTCGGTGGTCTGATCGCAGTAGTACTGCCCGGGGGTGTCCATCGTGGGGGTCTGCAGCCAGTAGGCGCCGTCGGCCGCAGCGGGGTTCTGCGTCTTGATGTCCCAGCAGGAGGCCGCGGCCGTTTGGGCGCTGAGGCCGTCGTGGACGGCCGCGGCCCCCCCGGTGCTGCTGCCGCCGCCCGGGTCGGCAACAGCCATGGGCGCGAGTGCGAATGATGTGAGTAGGGCGGCGGGGGCGAGCAGGGCCCCCAGTAGACGGCGCGACATTCCGGCTGTTCCTTAGCATTCAAGAGTGAACGAGGCGTGTTAACGGCAATATATTTACACGCAAATCACGCGGTGATCAACCGGCTGGTCAGGTCCTGGACACCGAAATATGTTGCAACTTGGTAAAGGCCCTATTCGCCGCTCCTCCTCGCGCGGGCGAAGGCCCCCAGGCCCACCAGGCGCAACGGCGAGCGCCCCGCCCAGCACAGCGCGAGGAAGCCCAGCGCCCCGGCCGCGCACCCCGCCGCGAGGCCCACCAGGCTGTCGCGCCCCGCCACGAGCGCCACCGCGCCCGCGGGGGCCCCCACGCACACGAGCACGCCCACCACCGGCAGGGCGACCTCGCCCAGGTCGGGCCGCACCCCGATGAAGCGCGCCACCTGCACGGACGCCATCGCCGCGTCCACCACCATGCACACCGCCCACACGACGGCGGCCGCCAGCATCCCGAAACGCGGGATGAACACCACATTGCCGACGACGTTGAGGCCGAGCACCACGACCTTGTTGACCGCGGCCCACCCGCTGCGCCCGCTCATGATCAGCAGCGAATGGATGTTCCCCGCCATGAACGTCACCACAGAGCCCGCGCACAGGGCCACGAGGACCCCGGCCCCCGCCTCGAACCCCTCGCCCAGGATCCGCATGAGCGCCGGGGAGAAGACCGCCATGAGGACGTAGACCGGGGTGGCGAAGAGCACCAGCCACACCGACGCGGTCGAGTACAGGGACGCCAGCTCCTCCATCTTGCGCTGGTGGAGCAGCTTGGAGAACTGGGGGGACACGACGACGCGCAGGGCCGTGTCGACGACGAGCCCCGCCTGGATGAAGCGGATGGCGCCCCCGTAGATGCCGGAGGCGGCGTTGCCCGCCAGCACCCCCACCAGCAGGACGTCCAGCCATTGGAGGGCCTGCTCCAGGCCCGCCGTGAGGGTGCGGGGCAGGGCGAAGGACACGATGCGGCGGCGGCGCTGGCGCGTGGGCCAGCGGCTGCCCCCCGCCTCGGGCATGTGCCGGGCCAGGAGCGCCCACGCGCACACCAGGACGAGGACGAAGGGGAGCGCCCAGGCGGCGGAGACCACCGCGTAGGAGCCGCCGACGGCAGCCGCCACCGCCACCAGCAGGGGCCGCAGCCCGGGCAGCAGCAGGTTCTGGACCAGGACGTACTCGCGCATGTTGCCCAGCGCCCGCAGCGCGGCCGAGGCGACCAGGGAGAGGGCGCCGATGGGCACGAACCACGCGGCCGCCCGCACTGCCCCCGCCACTTCCGCGCTCCAGATCATGGGGGCCACCGCCTCCAGGACCAGGACCGCCGACAGCGACACCCCGACCGCCACCGACGCCATGTAGTTCAACGAGGCGCGGATCTCCTGGGGCGAATCGACCGACAGCCGCGGCATGAGGTAGATGGCCGTCGAGTCCAGGCCGACCTTGGCCAGGGCCATGACGATGGCGAACACGCCCGTGGCCTGGGTGACGACGCCGGCGCCCGTGGTCCCCAGGGCGCGCGAGAGCACGATCGTGAAGACGAAACCGAGCACCGCGGACGCGGCCGCGCCGACGAATCCGACGATTCCGCCCCTCGCGAGGTTCCTCCGGGATTGATGCGCGTCACTCATTTGCTCTCCTTCTCGCTTCGTAATCACCGAGGTTGTGGGACTATCTTTACTCACTGGTAGGACTTACCGAGAATCCTCAATGGAAGAAGGGCGCCCATGTCTGTTAAGAAACTCACCGGGAAATGGTTGGTCGCGGCCTGGGTCGGCCTCGCAGTCATCCTGGTCGCCGCCGTGTGCGTGGTCTTCGCACTGGTCGGCAGGTCCGTGACCACGTCGCAGTCCGCCCCCGGCGCCTCCGGGGCCGAATCCGATCCCGCTGCGGTGCCGCAGTCGGTGCCCAAGACCATCCAGCCGCAGTCGGCCGGCCCGGCCAACACCGCGGGCGCGGGCATGGCCGGCGACGACGAGGCCTCCCAGCAGGTGGACTTCGTCCTGGCCTCCATGTGGCAGGCGTACTCCGACCCCTCCACCGCGATCGCCACCGACCTGTCCTCGATCCTCACCGAGTCCGCGCTGGAGGAGTTCGACGCGCAGGCCCAGGAGTGGAACACCGACGGCACGCGCGTGTCGGGTACCCCCCGGATCGAGGACGCCCACGTGACCGCGTCCGACGGGACGACCGCCACAGTGCGCGCCTGCGTCGACTCGACCGGGGTCACCGTCACGAACGACGCCGGGTCGCCGCTGACGGACGACACCTCGCTGATGCGGGCCCTCACTGATTTCTCGTTCGTCAACGACGGCGGTTCCTGGAAACTATCCGGGGTCTCCTTCCCCGACGATCCGACGTGCTGACCCGGTCCAGCATCCTCTCCGAGAAGACCTCGCCCTCCGCACGGCGGACGGGGTTCTTCCACATTCCCCTCGGCGTCTTGGCGGCCGGGCCGGCCACGTCGTAGTCGGTGAGGGGCTCGGTGCCCTCCTCCAGGTGCCGCGCCAGCAGGGCGACGGCCAGCACCGAGACCATGAGCCCGGTGTTCATCCCGTAGTAGAACTGCTCGACCAGGGTGGCGATGACGATGCCGCCCAGGACGGAGCCGTAGATGTCCTTCGCCTTCCACACGCTGGGGAGGATCCTGGCGAAGAACGCCAGGAAGAGGAGGGCACCGACGATCCCGTAGGAGAAGAGGACCGTCCAGAACTGGCCCTGGGTGCCCAGCGACGGCAGCCACGGCACGGACGCGGGGCGCGGTGCCCCGAAGCCCAGCAGCGGGGACTCCTTGAGCGAGGCCACGGTCTCCACGTAGTTCGTGAAGCGGTCGACCGTCGTGCTCGACGACTGCAGGCGCTCCACCAGGGACTGCGAGGCCGGGGTGAACAGCCACGCGATGGCGCCGACCCCGCCGAGGAACAGCGCGACGAGCACCGTCCGCCACCGCCCGTCGCGCACCCTCTGGAAACCGACCCACGCCGCGATCACGACCAGGCCGATGTACATGCCGCGGTTGAGGGTCGCGGCCGCGGGCACCACCGAGGCGGCGCACACGAGGGCGTGCAGGTAGCGGTGGCGCGCGTACTCCCGCCAGGAGATGACGGCGAAGATGACGGCGAGCGGGAAGATCAGGGAGAAGACGTTCCCCCACGTGTTCGCGTAGATGAAGGGCGCAGACGGACGGGGATCCGAGAGGACCCACGACCCTGGGTTCCACTGCGTGGTCCCCCTGCGCACGAACTCCGACACGAAGTCGTTGGAGTGCAGCGCCTTGGGGACCACGTAGTACATGAGCGTGTTGAAGCGCAGCTTGGGGAACGCCATCGCCAAGTACCCGCCGACCACGGCCGACGCCAGGAAGCCCCACAGGGTCCCCATGAGGGCCTTCGGCGTCAGGCGGGCGCGCGCGTTGAACGCGTAGATCCCGAACACCAGGGGCGACATCTGCAGCGCGAAGCGGTAGAACGCGCCGATGAGGCGCCCGACCGAGTCGAGCATGCTCATCGACGCGAGCACCCACACCAGGAAGAACAGCCAGATCACAGTCCCCGGCGGGAAGCGCAGGCCCCGGCGCCCCAGCATGAACACGATCATGATGATCGCGAACACCGGCCACATGAGGTCCCCGGCGCCGATCGCCCACCACAGGAAGTACCCGGAGTAGGCGACGATGAACGGCCACGCGGGCAGCTGCAGGGCGTCCTCGCTGAGTGCGCCGATGAAAGCCGGGCCGGGTCTGGCCCAGATCCCACGGCGCGACGCCGCAATCTCCGCCACGTCAGCCCCGCCCGTCCCCGGGGCCCTCCGGCGCCCCCTCCGCCCCGTCGGCCCGGCCGGAGGAGGGGCGCTTCCTCGGGCGCAGGCGGTTGGCGTGGCGCGAGCGCAGGTAGCGCACCGGGCCCTCGAGGAAGCCCTTGACCTCGGACCGGGTGAGGCCGGAGGGCACGTCGTCGTCGGTGCCCGCGACGCGCGCGGATCCGGGGCGCAGGCGCGCTGCCACGGCGGGGGCGCGGGAGGCCAGGGTGAGCGCCGTGGAGGGGCGGGCCAGGACCGCTTTGGTGAGCAGGGCGGACATGCCCGAGCCGTTGCCGCGCACCTGGGCGTCCAGGCCCTCGTGGTCCACGCGGTGGCGGTGGTGGACCAGCGCGTCGGGCGTGTGCACGATGACGTCGCCGTGGGCGAGGACGCGGGCGAACATGTCGAGGTCCTCGCCCCCGCGGGTCGGGGTCCCGGCCCCCAGGGAGGGGTCGAAGGGGCCGACCTCCATGAGGACGTCGCGGCGCAGCGCCATGCACACCCCCGCTCCGACGCGGGCCGTGGCCACCGGGTAGAGGGGGCCGCCTTCCCCGGCCTCGCCGAGGCCCCTCACGCCGTCGGGGATCCTCCCCTTCGCCCACACGCGGGGCGTGAAGTCCTTGGGGAAGCCGCCCCGGCTCTCGAACCAGCGCTGCGGGGCGTGGGCGAGCTCCAGGGGGAGGACGATCCCAGTGGTCGCCCCCACCAGGGCGCTCGTCGTGAAGGGGTCGACGAGGGCGGTCAGCCAGTGGGGGTCGACGATGGCGTCGTCGTCGGTGAAGGCCACGACCTCGCCGGTCGCCGCCAGGATGCCGCGGTTGCGCGCCCGGGAGAGCCCGGGCCGCGAGGCGTTGACCATGGTGAGGCGCTCGTCGTCGATGCCCTTCAGGGCGGTGCGCGCCAATCCGGTGGTCGGCGCGTTGTCGACGACGACGACGCGGTAGTCGCGGTGGTCCTGGGCCAGGACCGCTTTGACGGAGGCGGCCAGCAGGTCCGAGCGCCCTGTCGTGCAGATGACGACGGTGGCGGGGACGGTCGCGCCCGCGCCCTCCCGCCACCCGCGCCTGGGAGCGGAGGGCACCGCGGCCACGGCGGGGTCCGACTCGGGCGCGGCCGTGCCCTCGATGGCGACGGCGCCGCAGTTGCGCCCGTTCTCGCGCACGAGGACGAGGGCGCGCTCCATGCCGGGGTCGCCGGAGACGAGCTCGCGCACCCGCGCCGTGCGGTCGACGTGCCAGATGGAGGAACCGTGGGGATCGGCGGCGCTCATCGCTTGCCCTCCACCCTGCGGGTCACCGTCTGCGTGGGGATCTCGTAGGTGCCCCGCTCCGCTTGGATCTCAGCCAGCTCCGCGTTGATGACGGCCTTGTCGGAGTGGCGCGGCACGTCGCCGATGGGCGCTTGGATGAGGGTCTCCTCGGGGTCGTCGGAACTGGTCATCCCCGCGTGCCTCCCGGGGGGCACGACCTCAGCGGGGCCGCCGTAGGCGGAGTGGACGGCGGGCTCGGGGCGCGGCGCCGAGGCGGCCTCCTCCGCCTCGCCCAGGTAGAGCATCGCGTTGACCTCGCGGTTGATGAGGGCGAGCTCGTCGAGGAGGGCGTGGATCGGGCCCAGGGCGTCGCCGCCGCGCACCGCGATGAGGACGTGCTTGGAGGGGCGCACCTCATCGAGCAGGCCGGCCAGGGGCTGGGTCATGTCGATGAGGCGCGGGGAGGGCACGCGGGTCTCGGCCAGGGACCGGGTGAGGGTCGAGTGCAGGGTCCGGGCCTGCGGGTCCGTGGGGTCGATGATGAGGTCCACCCAGTGCTCGCGGTCGATCGTCATGGCGAGCATCCGCGTGGGCGACTCCCACTCGTTCTCGGCGCCCTTCTCGCGGCTCCACACGGGCAGCGCGGTCAGATCCGCCAGCTGCGACGGCGAGATGAGGGAGCGCGCGCGGGTCTCCTTCACGAAGACG
Organism: Pauljensenia hongkongensis; assembly: GCF_001746855.1. Taxonomy (GTDB): domain Bacteria; phylum Actinomycetota; class Actinomycetes; order Actinomycetales; family Actinomycetaceae; genus Pauljensenia; species Pauljensenia hongkongensis. The sequence continues at coordinate 921,789 of NZ_CP017298.1, forward strand.
ACGACCAGGCCGATGAAGAGGCCGACGGCTGTGGTCACCAGGAGGGTGCGCGACACCGAGGGCGACGTGGCGTCCTCGGACTGCCCCGCCGCGGTCAGCACGCGCCCCGCGGTGACGTGGTAGGGCGCCAGCTGCACGGCCTGGTCCATGAGCTTGTCGATCTCGGCGCGCAGCTGCGCGATCCTGGCGGTGTCGGCGGAGCTGGTCTGCTGGACCGGCTGGTTCCGCTGCGCGCCGCGCGCGTTGTTGCCCAAGCCCGTGTCCTCGTCGTCCGGTTCCTGGGCCGCCTGCTGGGCCTGGATCTGGGAGAGCTCGGTGTTGAGCTCGTCGACGCGCGCCGTGATCCCCGCCAGCATCTCGTCGGCGCGGGCCTCGGCCAGGGCGGTGCGCTCCTTGAGGTAGGCGGCGGCGATGGCGTCGGCCGCGGCCACCGCCTCGTCGCGGCTGCGGGCGCTGTACTCGATGCGCACGATGGTGCCGTTGGTGTCGCCCGACACCTCCATGCCGGCCAGAAGGGTCTTCGCGTCCGTGCCGCCGATCGCCGTGGCAGCGGCGTCGAGGACGTTCGCGGACTTGGCGATCCCCAGCTCGGTGACCATGTCCGTGGAGTTGATCGAGGTCTTCGCCACGGGGGTGGGGGTGGCCGCGGGCGGCGTGATCGTCATGGTGACGGTCGCCGTGTGGTCCACGGGCAGCGCGAAGACCGCGCCCGCCCCGACGGCGAGCCCGCCCAGGGTGGCGGCCACGATGGACTTCCACCGGCGCGCGAAGGCGTGGCGGAGTATCTCCTGGCCCCCGGTCGGCGGCTTGGTGAGGATCATTGGTCATCTCCTTGCATCCGGGCCCGCACCCAGCGGATGCGTCCGTTGAGTCGCCGCTCCAAGCGGTGCGCGGCGCGTGTCGGCAGGGCGCCCAGCCCCGCCCTGAAGGCCTCCTCGAAGTCGTCGAGGGCGGCGCTGGCGCCGCTGGCCGGCATCTGGGGAATGGTCACCAGCCTCGGCAGCGGGCGGCCGGTGAGCCGCTGGGCGAGGTCGGCGAAGGCGCGCGCCTGGAGCTCATTATTCCAGGACTCGGCCCTCCACCGCTGCGATGCGGTCACCTGGGTGGGGTGGATCCTGTACACCAGCCCCCACGCGGCCAGACGGCGGATCGCGCCCCCGTCCGCTGCGACGCGCAGCCACAGGTCGTAGTCCTCGGCGGGGACGTTCCTGTAGCCGCCGACGCGGTCCAGGCAGTCCCGGGTCGCCACCATCGTCGGGTGGCACACGGGGTTGGTGAGCAGCAGGTGCCAGGGCATCTCGTCGGGCCCGATGGCGTAGGGGGCGCGGGGCACGGGACGGCGCCCGCGCAGTTCGACGATCTGCGTGAACACCATGTCGTCGCCGCGCCCGATGGCTGCCCCGCACCGGCGGAAGCGGCCGCGCAGGCTCACGTCGTCGGCGTCCATGCGCCCCACCAGGGACGAGTCGGTGGCCGCCATGAGCTGGCCGAGGACGCGGGCCACCCCTCCCTCGCCGGGAGCGATGGGGAGGACGCGCAGGCGAGGGTCCCCGGCGGCGGCCTCCTGGGCGCGCTCCGCGGTCGCGTCGGTCGAGGAGTCGTCGCCGACGACCAGTTCGGAGTCGGAGGGCATGGCGCGCAGGGTCGAGGCGACGGCGCGGCCGATCGTTCCAGCGGCGTTGCGGGCCGGCAGCAGGACGCAGAGGCGGGGCATGTCAGCGGCGCTCCGCGGCGTCCAGGGCCCGCAGGTCGCGGTAGCGCCTGCGCAGGGAGATCGCGCTGTGGGCGCAGGCGATGGCCGCGAGCGCCGTGTAGAGGACGGCGAAGGGCGTCCCCAGCCCCCACAGGATGAAGGACCAGCACAGCGTCCCCGGGTCGGTGGGCAGCAGGATGAAGCTGCGCAGGGTGCCGCCCCGGGTCTGCTTGCGGCCCGCGGCGCGCACGAACTGCTCGGCCAGGATCTGGCTCATGAACTGCCCGGAGGTGACCCACCCGTAGACCAGGGCGACCAGGGCGAGCCACCACTGCTCCGGCTGGTGCCACATGAGCGCGACGGCCGCGCAGTAGTGGATGGCGGGGCTGCGGAAGGCGTCGGCGACGTGGTCGATCCACTCCCCCGTCTTCGACGAGGCGTGGGTGACGCGGGAGACCTGGCCGTCGGCCGAGTCGAAGAGGAAGCCCGCGGCCAGGAGGACGCCGACGGGGATGCCCGTCCACCACGCGGGCGGCAGGGCGACCAGGAGCGCCATGCCCGCGGCGGAAAGGCACACGGACACGAGGCTCACGAAGTTGGGGGTCCACCCCCAGGCGGCTGCCGCGGCGGCGACGGCCCTGGCACCCGAGCGGTTGACCCACCGCATGTAGGCGGGCACGCCGTCGCCGGGCTTCTGGGCGGCGCCGAGCTCGCGGCGGTACTGGCCGAAGCGCTGGGCCCACGTGCCCGAGGGGGGCTGCCACCCGCTCATCGCACCGCCCCCTCGGCCAAGGGCCGGGCCGCCCCGGCGCCCGCCCCGCCGG
>NZ_CP017298.1:924355-932287 GCF_001746855.1 Pauljensenia hongkongensis
GGTGCCGGACGGGGGGCCTGGGCGCCTGCCGCGCCGCCCCGCCGGGTGCTACGGGAACCTGGGCGCTCGCCGCGCCCGCCCCGCCGGGTGCTACGGGAACCTGGGCGCTCGCCGTGCTCGCTTCGTCGGCTGCCGCGGCCGCCTCGTCGTCTGAGAAGTCCTCGGGCGCGATGAACCGGCGCAGCTTGGTGGACGAGGTGGAGGAGGTGTAGGGCAGGTAGACGACGCGGGCGCCCACCTCGGCCATCTCGGCCTCCAACTTGGCCCCTTTGGGAGTGCCCTTCCAGTCGTCGCCCTTGAAGAGGACGTCGAAGGGCTGCAGGCGCCACGCGAGGCGCTTGTCCTGGTCGAGGTCCACCACGACGGCGTCGACGAAGCGCAGGGAGGAGACCAGGTCGCAGCGCTCTTTGAGGGGGATGACGGGAGCCCGTCCTTTCATGCGGATGAGCGCCTCGTCGGAGGTGACTCCGACCACCAGGCGGTCGCAGCGCTCGCGCGCGGCGCGCAGGATGTTGAGGTGCCCCTGATGGAACATGTCGAAGCCACCGGGCACGTATCCGGTGACGGGCTTGGTTGTAGTCCGTGTCTGATCCACCCATCAAGTGTGCCACTTATCAGGCGGTCAACTCACCTTTACCGAGCAAATGCCCGAAAGATCACGCGAAACCTGCTCCGACCACGCCGTCCCGGTCCGCTCCGGGGCGCGCGAGGGCCCAAAAGTGACCAGGCGCGCCTCATTTGGCGAAGACGACGGTCCTCGTCCCGTTCATGAGGACCCGGTGCTCGGCGTGGAAGCGGACGGCCTGGGCGAGGACCCGCCGCTCCACGTCCTGGCCCAGGGCGACCATGTCGGCGGTGGAGTCCGCGTGGCTGACCCGCGTCACGTCCTGCTCGATGATGGGGCCCTCGTCCAGGTCGGCCGTCACGTAGTGGGCGGTGGCGCCGATGAGTTTCACGCCGCGCTCGTGGGCCTGGGCGTAGGGGCGCGCGCCCTTGAAGGAGGGGAGGAAGGAGTGGTGGATGTTGATGACGCGGCCCTCCATTGCCCGGCACACGCCGTCGGAGAGGATCTGCATGTAGCGCGCCAGCACCACCAGTTCCACCTTCTCCGAGGCGACGAGGTCGAGCAGCTGCTCCTCGGCCCGGGCTTTCGTGTCCTTCGTGATGGGGATGTTGAGGAAGGGGACGCCGTAGAACTGGGCGACGGGCGCCAGGTCCGGGTGGTTGCCCACCACCGCCACGACCTCGATGGGCAGGCCCTGGGTGCGCTGGCGGTAGAGCAGATCCGTGAGGCAGTGGCCCTCGCGCGAGACCATGATGATGGTGCGCAGGCGCCGCCCCAGCTCGTCGACCCGGTAGTCGGCGCTGAACTGGCGCGCCGCGTCGGCCAGGCCCTCCTCCACGGGGGCGCGACCCGCGGGCGAGTCCACTTCCACGCGCATGAAGAAGGTGCCCGTGCCGGGGTCGCCGAACTGCTGGGACTGGATGACGTTGCCGCCCGCCGCGCCGATGACGCCGGTGACGGCGTGGACGATGCCGGGGCGGTCCGGGCACGACAGGGTGAGAACGAGCTGCGCGTTTTCAGTCATGGGCGCCAGTCTAATGGTTCTCCGCGAACACGGGTGCGGGTCCCTGGACCGCCCCCGGTCACGCACACAACGAACGGGATTACGCAACATGTCGTCGCACACAAGGGCGGAATCATGCCCTTGTGTGCGAGCGGTGTTGTCTAATCCAAGCCCCTTGTGTGTGTACTTCGGAGCAGGGGCGGAATGGCGGACCGCCGGTGGCGCCCCGGTGCCGGGCGGCGCGGCCACAGCGCGGAGCGGCGAAACCAGCGCGCGGAGCGCCGAAACCGGAGCAAGGAGCGGCGAACCAGGGCGTGGAAAGACGTGCGCGGCCGCCCGTGCAGCCCCCTAGTGGCCCTCGGCCCCCAATCGCCCGAGCAGGAGGATCTCTTTGGCGAGTTCCTCGTCCACTACCGCCGCCGTGGCCAGGCGGGAGCGCATCGCGACCAGCATCGGCACCGCCTTGACCAGGGAAGAGGCGACGGCGACCGACCGTTTCGCCTGCCGCACGGCGTCCAAGGGGATCGCGATAGTGCGCTCCTCCAACTCCTGGGAAACGGGCTCGCCCGACATGTCGAGGAAACGGGAGAAGATGTCCGTCACCGCGCCCATCGCCCGCAGGCGTTCCATCCCCCGCTCGGTGAGGAAGCCCGAGCGCACCAGCACGGACTCCTCCTCGAGGACGCCCGGCGAGAAGACCAGGACGTCCGAGCGCGGCGCGACCGCCAGTGTGCGCGCCACGGACGGTTCGTTCCGCAGGCGCCGCCCCAGGTCCACGTCGGACACGATCGCGGGCGCGGGCAGCATGTGCCCCACGCCGCGGGCGCGGCGGGCCATCAGCCCGATCGAGTCGGCGACCACGTCGTCGTTCGAGCGGGTCAGCCCCCCGTAGGTCTGGTAGACGTCCACCCCGTGCGCCCAGTCCTCGGGCATGGCCCGGGCGACCGCCGTGAGGGTGCGCCCCCACGCGATCCCCATCGACTCGGGCTGGGGGCGCAGCGCAGTGATGTAGTCGGCAGCGGCGGCGGCGACCAGTTCCAGGGTGCCCGCCGGGGTGCTCTGCTGGCGCACGACGATCGCCTCGCCGAGCCCGAACGCCTCGACGAGGCGCTTCTCCAGCGTCGGCACACGGGAACGGGGGTGGTTGATACTGATCGCCACGATCCCGCACGCCCGGGCCTCGTCGAGGAGGCGCCCGACGGTCCACCGCGTGCAGTTCATCCTGTCCGCGATGGCCCCCTGGGTGAGGTTCTCGTAGTAGTAGAGCTGCGCGGCGCGCAGCATCTGGGCTTCGCGGTCGTGGTCCATGGTTCCTCCCATCGGATCGAGGCCGGACACTGCCGACGGCCCGGCACGATCGGCAGCGGCGCCGTGCGTGTGGCATCCACCATAACGCACGGCCCGCAGTGGAGTGTGCTCGGTGGCACACAGTGGGACGGCCACAGCCCCGGCTTCCTCGGGCGGAGCCGGCCCAAGACGGCGCGCACCCCGCAGTCTGGAACGAGCCCCAGCCCGGCAACCCGCTTCAGGCTGACACGGGACGGCGCCCGGAGGGAGTCCCGCCGGGCGCCGCGCCAGTCGGGCCTCAGCCCTGGCCCCAGCCGCGCTCGGCGCGCAACTCCTGCAGGTCGTGCATGATCTCCGTCTCGCGCCCGAAGTAGTCGTACAAGTGCGAGTAGACGGCGAAGAGGCGGTCGTAGACCTCGGACTCAGCCGGATCGGGCAGGTACACGGTGTCGGCCAGCCCGGCCATCGCCTCCGCCGCCTCGGCGACCGAGGGGTAGGCCCCCGCCGCCACCGCCGCGAAGATCGCGCTGCCGTGCCCCCCGGCCTGGAGGGTCCTGGCCACCCGGAGGGGGCGCTTGGTGACATCGGCGTACATCTGCATGAGGAACGGGTTCCTCAGCAGGCCGCCCGCGATGCGGATCTCCTCGACGCCCACGCCGTGGGCCTCGAAGTTCTCGATGATCATCCTCGCCCCGAAGGCCGTGGACTCCAGGAGCGCCCGGTAGGTCTCCTCGACGCGCGTTGTGAGGCGCTGGCCGATGATGAGTCCGGACAGGTCCGCGTCCACCAGCGTCGAACGGTTGCCGTTCCACCAGTCCAGGGCGACCAGACCGCTCTCGCCGCTGCGCAGGGCAGCGGCTTTGCGCGACAGCAGCTCGTGAATGGACTCCCCCGCCCCGGCGGCCTCGTCGAAGTAGGACTGGGGAACGTGGTTGTCCACGAACCAGGCGAAGATGTCGCCCACGGCGCTCTGCCCGGCCTCGTAGGCCCACGCCCCCTCGCTCACTCCCCCGTCGACGACCCCGAAGACCCCGGGGACCTCGCGCAGCTCCGCCGAGGGCAGGATCCAGCACGAGGACGTGCCGAGGATGCCCGTCAGGCAACCGGGCGCGATCGCCCCCACCGACACGCACTGCACGTGCGCGTCGATGTTGCCCGCGGCCACCGCGATGCCCTCGGGCAGGCCGAAGGCGCGCGCCCACTCGGCGCTCAGCGGACCGACCCGCGAGCCCAGGGGCACGATCGGGTGGCTCATCTTCTCGCTGAAGACGCCGCCGAAGCCGGGGGCAAGCGCCTCCAGGAACTCGCTGGAGGGGTAGGCGCCGTCCTGGTACATGCGCTTGTACCCCGAGTCGCCCGCCGCGTAGGCCAGTGTGCCGGTGAGCCGCCACGTCAGCCAGTCCACGATGTCGAGGATCTCGGCGGTCTGGGCGTACAGCTGGGGCGCCCGCTCGAAGAGCTCCAATGCCTTGGGCAGCAGCATCTCGGGCGAGAGGGTGCCGCCGTAGCGCGGCAGCCACGCCTCGCCGCGCTCGCGCGCCAGCGACACGATGCGCCTGGCCTGGTCGGTGGCGCCGTGGTGCTTCCACAGCTTGAGGTACGCCTGCGGCTCGCCGGCGAACTCCTCGCGCTCGCACATGGGCCGGCCGTCGGCGTCCGTGACGACCACGCTGGCGCTGGTGCAGTCCAGCCCGACGCCGATCACGTCGGCGGGGTCCACCCCCGAGTCCGCCATGGCGCCCCGCACCGCTTCCTCCATGGCGACCAGGTAGTCGCCCGGCACCTGGAGGGCGTAGTCGGGGGGCAGGGCCTGGCCCGTCGAGGCGAGCGCCCGCTCCATGACGGGGGTCGCGTACTCGCGCACGGCGTCCGCGACCACTTCGCCGTCGTCGACGCGCACGACGGCGGCGCGCACCGACAGGGTTCCGAAATCGAGTCCAATGGTGTGGGCGGCAGTCATGTCACGCCTCCCTCTCCGTGTGGGGGCGCCGCCCCCAGTAGCCTTCGGGTGAGAACAGGCGCTCGACGACCGCGTCGAGCATCCCGGTGTCGGTCAGGACGTCCAGGATCGTGTAGCGCGAGCGGATCATCTGCGCCTTGTAGTGGGTGGCGCGGAAGCGCGCCATGTCGATGCCGATGTCCTCCGGGTGGCTGGGCCCGCCGACCGCGTCGAGGCGCTGGGCCGCCTCCCCGGGGGTCATGAGCTGGTCGGCGACCCGCTCGCGCACGCGCGGCCACACCTTCTGGATGAGGCGCAGGCGCTCGCGCAGCTCCTCGCCCTGCAGGTTCTTGCCGACGGCGTGGCCGACGGCCTCGTCGGCGATCTTGGGGACCAGCAGCTCGCGCACCCGCGCGGCGACCTCCTCGTCGGTGGGGGCGGCGGCCACGACCGCCTCGACGTCGAGGGCGTCCATGTCGATGCGCAGCGCCTCCTCCCAGATCGCCAGGGAGGCGACCGTGCCGACGCCGACCTTCATCCCGTGGGACAGGGGCGGCTCCCAGTCGAGGCCGTGCCCCTCCATCTCCCACGTGTGGGAGAACTGGTGCCCGGCGCCCGAGGCGGGTCGCGACGACTGCGCGGCCTGCATGGCCAGACCGGACATGATGTTGCCCTCGGCCAGGCCCTCCACCGCCGCCTCGTCGCCGGCGCCGATGCGCTCGGGGTCCTTCAGGGCGTCGCGCAGCGGCCCCTGGACCAGCGACCACACGTAGTCGTCGATGGGCTCGACGCCGAGCTCGTCCGCGACGATCCAGTCGGCCCCGGCGGGGACCTTCTCGATGAGGTCCCCGTAGCCCGTGTACAGCAGGCGCGCCGGGGCTGCCGCGATGACGCGCATGTCGGCGACCAGGCCCCGGGGCGCGGGGCAGTTGCGGGTGATCTTGAAGCCGTCCTTGGCGATGGAGGCCCCGAAGGCCGCGTACCCGTCCACCGAGGGAGCGGTGCACACGTTCATGTAGGGGCGCCCCAGCTCCCCCGACGCCAGTTTCGCGAGGTCGTTGAGGGTGCCCGAGGCGATCGAGCACACGACGGCGTCCTCGAGGGGGCGGATGTGCTCGCGCAGGACCTCGACGTTGTCGTAACCGGCGTAGAGGGTGGGGGTCCCGGGGAACACGTAGGGCTCCTCGGCGAATTCGACGCCCGCGGCGCGCAGCGAGTCGACGACGGGGCCGCCGGCCGCCGCGAACGTGTTCCCGTCCGCGACGACCAGGACCTTCGCGCCGGGGAACAGGCGCGCGAACATGGGGCCGGTCTGGTCCAGGACACCAGTCCCGAAGGCGATCTCCTTCGTGTCGGTGGCCGTGGCGAGCGCCCTGTCAATCAGCGAGGTCATAGGTGATACTCCTTCGTTCGTGTTGTTCCCGTCTCATGCCAGGTGGTCGACGAGCTCATGGGACAGGCCCTGCATCCGCGGGTAGGTCTCCATGTACTTGTTGAAGTAGAACTGGTACTCCTCGTGGACATCGGCGCGGGGCTCGATGCGCTCGGTCTCGTGGACCATGTTCCGGGCGGCGTCGGGGATGGACTGGTACTGCCCCGAGCCGACGGCCGCGAGGATGCACGAGCCCAGGACGACGGCATCCCCGACCTCTGTGAGGGTGATCGGCACGCCCGTGACATCGGCGTGCATCTGCATCCAGTCGCGGGACTTCGTCGCTCCTCCGCAGGCCACCAGCTCCGTGGAGGCGAACCCCGCGTCCTTGAATGCCTTGAGCACGTGGGCGGTGCCGTAGCAGACGGCCTCCTCGATGGCGTGGTAGACCTGCTCGGGCGTGGTGGACAGGTTGAGGCCCCACATGATGCCACGGGCCTTCGAGTCCGTGTAGGGCGTGCGATTGCCCTGGAAGTACTCGTTGATGATGAGGCCCCCAGAACCGGGGGGCATGTCGGAGACGCGCTCGTCGAGGATCTTGTAGGGGTTCATGCCCAGGCGCTCGGCCGCGGAGGTGAGGTCGCGGCAGAAGTTGTCCTTGAACCACTTGAGCACGGAGCCCGAGGAGACGAGTCCCCCCTCGCAGGTGTACTGGCCGGGCATGACGCCGTCGGTGTAGCCGCCGAAGAAGCCCTTGCCGTGCAGCGGGGTCGCGCTCTGGCCTGTGATGACGTGGGAGGATCCGGTGATGATCGCGGTCTTGCCCGGCTGGACGACGCCGAGGCCGATCTGGCCGGCCCACGCGTCGGGGCAGCCCTGGGCGACGGGCGTCCCCGGCAGGAGGCCGAGCTCCTGGGCGACCGAGGGGAGGAGCCCGCCGATCGGGGCGCCCAGGTCGACGACTCTGTCGGGGATCTTGTCGAAGACGTCCCCGCACCCGATGTGCTCGTAGAACTCGACGGGCCATCCGCCCTCGTCGCGGTTGTAGTACATGCGCAGCGCGGCGGAGTTGATGTTGACGGTCCACTCGCCCGTGAGCTTGTGGGTGAGCCAGTCGGGGGCGTCGACGAGGCGGTGGGCGCTCTTGTAGCGGTCGGGCTCGTTCGCGCGCAGCCAGGCGGCTTTGAAGGGGTACCATTCGGCGGTCGCGGGCATCGTGCCGCCGCCGTTGTAGTAGCGGGCCCAGTGCTCGATCGTCTCGGCGCGCGCGCTCTGCTCGGTGGCGCGCACGTCCATCCACATGATGGCGTTGCCGAGCTCGTGGCCGTTCTTGTCGATGGCGACCACGGTCATGGTCGTCGCGTCGTAGGAGATGCCGGCGATGTGGCGCGCGGGGATGCCGGTCTCGTCCATGACGCGCTTGACCGAGGCCACCAGGGCGTTCCACCAGTCCTCGGGGCTCTGCTCCGCCCATCCGGGCTTGGGGTGGTGGGTCTTGTAGGGGGTGGCGGCGAAGGATATCGGGTTCCCCCGCAGGTCGAAGATGGCGGCCCGGCACGACTCCGTGCCGTAGTCGATGCCGAGCAGGAATGGTCCTTCGTATCCGGGTGCGACCATTGTGTTCTCCCTTCCATGGGTTCGTGCGGCGCCGTCACGTCCGTGTGACGGCGGCCAGGGGTGATCGGGGCGGTCCGGGGTGGTCCCGCGGCCTTCCCCGGGGACGGGGTCGGGAGGCGCCTGGGCGCTCCCGGGGATGGGCGGCTGCG
>NZ_CP017298.1:932337-936986 GCF_001746855.1 Pauljensenia hongkongensis
AGCCGCGCTGGTCCCAGATGCCGCGGGGCAGCAGGTGGTCGACGCGCTCGAGGACGTAGGTGGGCCGCTCCTGCGGGGGCAGCGCCGCGGCCTCCTCCCTGGTGGACTCCCCCGTGAGCGGCATCGCGGAGGCCATGCCCGCGGTGGTGGCCAACCGGATGTCCGTCATGAGGCGGTCGCCCACCATGACGGCCCGCTCGAGGTCGATGTCGAGGCCCCGCAGCGCCGTGCGGGCCATCTGCGGGTTGGGCTTGCCCAGGACGGTCTCGGCCCGGGTCCCCGTGCACGCCTCGATGGCGGCGACGACGGCGGCGCAGTCCGGCTGGCCCATGCCGCCCGGGAACGGGCAGAACCGGTCGGGGTTGGTCCCGATGAGCGAGGCCCGGCGGTGGAACCAGATCGCGTCGAAGGCGATCTGGAGCTTGGCGTAGTCGAAGGTCCTGTCGTACGAGGCGACGACCAGGTCGATGCGCGCGGGGTCCTCGCTCATGGGGATGCCCGCGCGCGCGAAGGCGTCGATGAGCGGGGGCTCGGCGATCGGGTAGACGACCTGCCCCGGTTTGTTCTCCAGGATCCACTCGGTGGTGGTGGCGACCGTGCCGATGACGTCCTCGACGGGGGTGGGCAGTCCGAGGCGGCTGAGTTTCTCCGCGTACTGCGACGGGTCCTTGGTCGGGTTGTTCGTCAGGTAGCGCACCGGGATGGAGCGGGCGCGGAGCTCCTCGACGAGGCGGCGGGCACCGGGGAGCAGGTGGTCCCCCAGGTAGATGGTCCCGTCCATGTCGAAGATGTAGGCGTCGTAGAGCCGTTCGGCCCAAGCCGCCATTGTGGTGGCGCTCATCGTGCCTCCTTCGCGTGCTGTCGTTCTGGGTGTTCCACGGGCGCTGGGCTCACGAGAACAGGGCGGCCGTGCTCACGACTGCGGTGTTCATGATCCAGATGATGCCGGCCGGCGGATCGATGTGGGTGTCGCCGTGGGCGTAGAAGAGGCGGGCGAGCAGTTCGCCGCCGAACCCGGCGATGATGCCGAACACGGTGCCGATGGCGACCGCCGTAAGGCCCGATCCGGTGATCTGGAAGAAGACCACCGCAGCGAGGCCCGCGGTGATGGTCATGTGGTGGGTGACGGGCCACCGCATGCCCATGGCGACGAAGAAGATGCACAGGGAGGAGAAGGCGAAGGGGACGACTTGGGCGTTGTTGATGATGACCTGCGGGTTGGCAGAGGCCGGGGCGATGTGCCCGACCAGCATGGCGGCGGTGCCCGAGGCGAGTAGCGAGGCGAATCCGGACACCGTGAGCAGCTGGAGGGGCTTCTCCTGCCAGTCGAGCCAGCGCGTGGTGCCCTCCGGGGGCGTGGGCGCGTGGAACACGGGGGTCTTGCCGAACATGATGCGGGCGACGATGCCGGATGTGACGACCGTGAGCGCCACGGAGTCGGTGTGCCCGCCGAACCACGGGATCAGGACGATGAGCTTGTGGAGGACGTAGCCGCCGACGCCGTAGAGCGCGCCGACCACGAGGACGTCGGGCCTGCCCAGCCCGGCCAACGGCGAGTTGATGTCGCGCGCCCCCCCTGGTAGTAGGCCCTTCCGCGCCGCGTAGGAGGCCGCGCCGACGCCTCCGGCGAACGCGATGTGGGGGCCGAAGACGGGGCCGAAGGCGACGTAGTCGAGGTAGATCGTGGACCCGGTGGTTGCCGCGACGGCGAAACCGACCAGGATGGACACGCCCGTGAAGGCGAAGGCGAAGTTCGCGCCGATCATGGCGCCGAACGCCCCGCCCGCCAGGGCGAGCACGAGCCAGAAGAGGTCCATACTGCTTGCGAATGTGAATACTGAGTCCGGTGTCATTCCTTCATCCTTGAAGAGGGATGGCGCTGCCATCGTTGGTGGTGGGATGGGCCGCTTCCGCGGCCACGGGGGCTGCCGCCCCTGGGAGTGCCCGCGCGCCGGGCCCGGCGGGGCCCGGCGCGCGGAGCTGCAGGGCCACTATGCCCTGTGGGCTGTGAGGGCCCCGGGCACGGGGCGCGAGGGATCGGCGTCGTAGTCCTGCAGGGCAGCGACCTTGGGCGCCGAGTGCGAGGATTCGTCGAAGACGTAGCCGAGCCACTCCTTGGCAAGGCGCCTGGCCAATTCGATGCCGATGACGCGCTGGCCGAAGGCGAGGACCTGCGCGTTGTTCGAAAGGACGAGGCGCTCGACGGAGAAGGAGTCGTGCGCGACGGAGGCGCGCACGCCCGGGACTTTGTTCGCGGCCATGGCCACGCCCATTCCGGTGCCGCACACGAAGAGCCCGCGGTCGGCTTTCCCGTCGGCGATCATCCGCGCGGCGTTGACCGCCACATGGGGGTAGTCGACGTCCTCGCCGGGGGCGAGTCCCGCGTCGATGACCTCGTCGACCCGGGGATCCGCCTCGAGGTCCTTCTTGAGGATCTCTTTGTAATCGACGCCCGCGCTGTCCGCTGCCACTACGATTCTGAAACCCACGTTGGTCTCCACATCCATCGTTCTCGCGGGGCGTGGGGAAGTCTTCCCGGCCCCGACCGCTGCTGGGAGCGATGGGTCCATTGTGTCGGTGTGCTATTTCACTGCGGGCTCTGCGCACGTAGGAGCACGACGAGGGCGCGCGCGCGAATGCTGCCTGGACGGAGGGCGCTCATATGTGCACGCGACATGCCCTCTCCGGGGGTCGCTGCGCCGGGACCTGGGGCGTCGGCGGAACATCTGAGGTTACTCTACAATGTTCCGTCATATACTGCATTCCGGTCGGCGCGGCCACGTAGTCTGTCCCTATGAGAATCCGGCCCGCGGGCCTCGACGACATGGATTTCATCGAGTCCGCCTACGACCACGCCCGCGCGTTCATGCGCCGTAACGGGAACGCCGACCAGTGGCCCGCCCACTATCCGAGCAGGATCGACGCCCAGGATGACATCGCCCGAGGACGCTGCTTCCTCGTCGAGGACGATGAGGGGCCGCTCGCGGTGTTCGCCTTCGGTCCGGGCCCGGAATCCGATTACGCCTCGATCGACGGGGCTTGGCGGGCGGAGACGCCCTACCACGTCATCCACCGCCTCGCCTCCGTGAGGGGCACGGGCGTCGCGCGAGCGGCCTTCGCGTTCTGCGCGGAGAGGTCGCCCCACCTGCGCTGCGACACCCACGCCGACAACGTTCCCATGCGCCGGGCGCTGGAGTCCTTCGGATTCCAGCCCTGCGGGACCGTCATGGTGTGCGGGCGCTTCCCGAGGGAGGCCTACGACTGGGTGGCCGCGTAGGGCCTGCGGCACGAGGCATCCGCCCCTGGCACTGGCGACGGGACGGGGGAACATGCTCCGGGCTTTGCGCGCGCTGGCACTGCCTCGGCCCCCGCGGCGGGGGCGGGCGCTCGCAGCGCGCTGTCGCGGTTGCGATCGGCGGGGCCCACAGGATCCCCTCCGGCTGAGGCCAGCGGGGCCTACAGGGTCCCCGCGTACCCGGCTGCGGCGGCCCGCAGATCCGAGAGGGCGCCGCGCGCCGACGCGATGTCCCGCTTCGCCTCGGCCGCCAGTGCGGCGGCCGCCTCCCCGCACGGCTGCGGTGAGACGCGCCCGGCCTGCTCCGCGTAGTGCCCGGCCGAGTTCAGATCCGCGTCGGCGCCGTCCAGGGCCGCCAGGATGTGCTCGGCCTCCTCGGAGATGACCAGCAGGCGCGCGATGATCTCAGTGACAGCGGACATGGCGCCTCACCCCAGCTCCGACGCGTCGCGCTCGGCGCTGCGCGAGGCCGTCGACGCCGCCTCGCAGGCCCGCCGCACCAGTCGGTGCACCTCGTTCGCAGCCCCGTACAGGCGCGCGTCCGCTCCTGTCAGGGAGCCCGCCACGGTCGCGTCGATGTCCGCCATCAGGTCCCGCAGCTGCGAGGCCAGCAGGTCGAGCCTGCTGACCGCCCTGGCCGAGTAGTGCGCGCTGTCGGACAGGCAGCCCCTCGCCTCGGCGAGGCGCCTGCGCCTTTCCTCCTCTTGGGACCGGTCGTCCATCACAGGGAGTCCGCGTACTCGCCGGTCGACTTCGCGACGACGTCCAACGCCATGATGGCGTGCGTGAGCTGGCGGTGCGCCTGTTCCAGGGTGTTGATCAACTCGGCGTCGACGCGGCGCGTGGACCCGCCGATCAGGGCGTTGATCCGGCCCTGCTGGACGGTGAAGCGCCTCAGGTAGATCTCCAGTTCGCGGCCCGTCCTGGTCGCGTCGGATTGGAAGTCGGCCAGTTCGCCGCGCAGCTGCCCGAGCATGGAGGCCATTGGGGGTCCTTTCGTCAGTGGGTGTCGGCGGCGCCTCAGACGGCGCCGATCGCTCCGAGGAGGATGTAGCACAGTCCCAGCGCCCCGCAGACCAGCATGATGGTGCGGCCCTGGTTTGCCGGCGCCTTGCTGGCGCGCCTGCGGGCGTCGGCCTCCTCGATCTGGCGGAGCATCGCCTCGCGCTCCACGAGGGAGTGGGCTGCGCTGAAGACGCCGGCGGCCCGCGCGGGCAGTTCGCCGACGGGGATCAGCTGGTCCTCGGGCACCGTCTGGGGCTGGACCTCCATAAGGGCCCGCGCCCTCTCCGCCTGCTCGGCGGCCTGCCGGAGCTGGTCGAACTCCTGGCGGGCGGCCGCGTCGCGGGCCGCG
>NZ_CP017298.1:937124-942032 GCF_001746855.1 Pauljensenia hongkongensis
CTGGGCGCGCTCGCGCTCGGCCGCCGCCTCCGCCTCGGCGCGCGCCCCCAGGTCCTGCGCCTGCTCCAGGGAGCCCGCGAAGAGGGCGAGCTGGGCGTTGTAGTCGGTGACGATACTCACCGTTCCTCCTTGGGGGTCGGCAGCGAGAAGGGGACGCCGATGAACGACTGGTTGGCGGCGCCGGGCCGCACGTAGACGAAGCGGGGGGACTCCTCGGGGGGCTCCAGCGAGAAATCGCCCGACACGTCGTGGAGGGTCCGCCGGTCCTGCCCGACCAGGGCGACGCCGCTGACGCCGCGCAGGTCCCGGCCCACGACGCCCTCGAGGGCCGCGTAGGACGACCACGCGGTGACGACCGCGGGGTGGCCCGCCGCGCTGGTGTCGTGGAGCACGTCGGCCAGGCGCGAGCGGATCGAGGGGGGCTCGCCGAAGCGGGGCACGTCCCCGCCCTCGATGGGGTCGGTGAAGTCGATGAGCTGGTCGGCGTCCACCAGTACCACGGCCTGGTCAGCGGGCAGGCCCTCGCGCAGGAGGACCGAGGCCCCCTCCCCCGTCACCACGCGCACGGGCACGCCCCGCCCCTCCAGGTGGGAGGCGATGAGGCGGATGGGCACGGGCGCGTCCCCGTAGGAGCCGACCACGAAGGTCAGGGGGACGCCCGGCCGGACGCGGGCCAACGACGAGGCGGCGGCCGCGATGAGCCCGTCGACTTCCAGGGAGGGCTCGCCGACGATGGCCAGGCCGATCGGCCGGGGCCCCATGACCGGGTGCCACACGGGGTTCTCGTCGACGCCGATCCGGCGGCCCAGGTCGATGCCGTCGGTGGCGGCGGAGCGCCCCCGGGCGAAGGGCACGGAGTCGTGGCGCTCCCAGGCGACGGGCGCGTAGGGGTTGAAGACGGTGGGCGCGGGGCCGTGGGGCGCGGCGGCGAACATCCGCCTTTGCAGGTCGAGCACGTAGTCGCCTTGCGCCCACGCGCAGGTGCCGCGGATATTGCGGCTGGGGTCCTCGCCGAAGTTCTCGTTGAGGACGACCTCGCCGCGGTAGGTGAGGTCGGCGGCGGCGCGGTTGCCGCGCGACAGGATCGTCTCGGACTCCTGCGCCTTGTTCTTCAGGGACAGGCGCGAGGCGAACTGCCCGAAGATCGCCTGCTCCTTGTTGGCCAGGGCCCGGATGCCGGAGAGGGTCTGGGAGGCCAGGACCAGGTGGATGCCCGCGGAGCGCCCCTGGCGGGCGATCTGCTCCAGTGCGCGCACGGCGTCGCGGGCGACGTCGTCGTTGCCCTCGAAGAGCATCTGGAACTCGTCGGCGACCACCAGAAGGCGCGGCATGGACCCGCCCTGGGCGCGGTAGGCGTCGTACGATCCGACGCCGGCCTCTTTGAAGGTGTTGGCGCGCGCACGGATCTCGTCGGTCAGGTAGGACAGGACGGACGCGCCGAAGACGGCGTTCGACTCCAGGGCGACCAGGCGCGCGTGGGGCAGCCAGTCGCGTCCCTCGTCGTTGGCGGCGAAACGGCGGAACTCCACGCCCTCCTTGAAGTCGAGGAGCAGCATCCGCAGCTCGTCGGGCCCGTAGTGGTAGGCCAGCGCGTAGACGATGTCGAGCAGCAGGTTCGACTTGCCCTGGCCGACTGCGCCGCCCACCAGCATGTTCGGCATGGCGGGGTTCTGGCTGGACAGCCGGATCGTCAGGGCGTCGCCCCTGGTGCGCCCGATGACGGCGCTGAGGCCGTCCGCGCTCGAGCGCGACCACATGGGCTCGCCGCCCTCGATGAACTCGGAGAGCGGGTAGGTGGGGCCCTCGACCTCGTTCGACGAGGCGACGGCGGCGGAGACCACGGAGCCCACGTGGGCGGGGTCCGCCGCCAGGGGGGCGCCCACCGCCCAGCGCCCTCCGGCCCTGATGGCGACGCGGTCCCGGTCGACGCGCACGTCCGTCAGCGCCCCGGCCAGCGCGCCGTCCCCGTCGGGCGCGGCTCCCGGCCCCTGTCCGGCGGCGATGACGCACACCCCGCGGCCGGGGGACGAGGCGAGGGCCCGCAGCTGCTCGCGCGCCCTGTCGCTGAGGGAACTGGGGTAGTCGAGGAGCACGAGGACCCGGAACTCGCCCTGGGGCACCGCCAGTCGCGACCACAGGCCCGACAGGGTGCGCTCGCCCTCGCCCGCCAGGAGCTCCGCGGTCGCCGAGGCGTGCCGGAGCAGGTCGTCGAGCGCGTTCTCCAGGTCGCGCTCGGTGATGAGGGGCGCGGGGAAGGACTCGGCGCGGGCCTCGCGCAGCCTGCCCAGCGGCGCCATCGTGAGGGAGTTGCGGGGGTCGTAGACGTGGATGCGCAGGTGCTGGAGGGGGATGTCCTCGACCAGGGACACCGCCAGGGCGAGCGCGAGGTCGTGGGCGGGCGCGGCACCGTGGGCCGAGGAGACGAGGACGCCCGGCCCTTCGGTGAGGCCGACCGCGAGGGGGGCGCCCCCCTCCAGGGTCCCGATCCTCGTCAGGGGCGCGGGCTCGCAGCCCCGCTTGGCGTTGCGCGCGCTGTCGTAGAGGGCGCGCAGCTGCTGGGACGAGGAGGCGCGGGCCGCCGCTCCCTCCTCCTGGAGGCGGGCGGCGCTGCGCGCTCCGGCGGCGTCGATGGAGGCCAGTTGGGAGTCGAGCGCGGCGCGCGAGTCGGCGAGGCGCCGGGTGAGCTCCGCGTGCGCCCTGGCCTCGTGGGCGCGCGCCACCCCGGACACGAGGGCCGCTTCCTGGGCGATGGTCCGGCGTTCTTCGGCGAGTGTCATTCTTCCATCCCGTTGAGTGCGGCTGTGACGAAGGCGAGTACGAGGACGAGGATGACGGGGAGGAGCACCCCGGTCCGGGCGATCGGCTCCCCCACCCCCTTGAGCGCGTCGTTGGAGGCGCCCAGGGCCGCCAGCGCGGCCACGATGACGTGGACGGCGACCGCCCCGATGAGGCAGGCCAGCCACAGGGGGTGCGACGGCCTGGAGCTGATCTGCCTGCTGAAGATCGTGACGGGCAGCGCCATCGCGAGGACGAAGAGGACGAGGGCGAAGACCGACGGGCCCTCGCCGACCCTCGTCATCGCGTGGTTGAGGTCGAGGCAGTACTTGGGGATGTAGAGCGAGGCGAAGAAGGCGAGGGCAGCGGCCACGGCGGCTGCGACCGGGGAGGTCGAGCCGTCCGCCTTGTGCGCGCCCAGGGGGGCGCCGGCCTCGAGGCGCGCGGCGGTGTCGGCCAGGTCCCGCCTGCCTTCGCTGGCGACGAGCTGGGTGGGCCTGACGAGGCCCTGTCCGGGGGCGCCCGGGGCGAGCCACGGCCGCTTCCGCGTTCCCGTCAGGTCGGTGGTGTAGGCGGCGAGCGCCGATATGGCCTCGAAATCCGACGGAGGTGTTGGGCTCACTGCTATGGCGCCTTTCACGTGTCCAACCGTTGCCGTTCGAGACTACCAGGGTTACTTCTCAACCTAGCCAGCATCTGAGACGCGGCGGCGCGCCCGCCGCACCGCCACGGGGCTGGTGGCGGTGCCGCGCAGCGACCGGGGGCTGGAACCAGGCCCGGGGGGGGACAGGCGGAGGCCCCCGCGCGGGGGCCTGGCGCGCCGGTGGGCGGCCCCATTGGGACCGCCCACCGTCCTCGCCGCCCGCTGCTGCGGGCGCGCGCTCACTTGATGAAGCCGAGCGCCTTGACGGCGTCGTACTCCTCCTGCAGGGCCTTGATGTTGTGGTCGATGCCCGCGCGGGTCGCCTCGGAGATCTCCAGGCCGTCCACGACCTGCCACTCGCCGCCGTCGGAGGTGACGGGGAAGCCGAAGTTCAGGCCGGCGGGGACGCCGTAGTGCGTGCCGTCGCTCATGACGCCGGCGGTGACCCACTCCCCCGCGGGGGTGCCGTGGATCCAGGAGTGCATGTGGTCGATGGCGGCATTGGCGGCGGAGGCGGCCGAGGAGGCGCCGCGCGCCTCGATGATGGCCGCGCCGCGCTTGGCGACCGTGGGGCGGTAGTAGCTGGACAGCCACTCCTCGTCCACCAGCTCGGTCGCGGGCTTGCCGGCGACCTTGGCGAAGGAGACGTCCGGGTACTGGTCGGCGGAGTGGTTGCCCCACACGACGACGTCCTTGATGTCGGCGTTCGCGGCGCCCGTCTTGTGGGCCAGCTGCGCGACGGCGCGGTTGTGGTCCAGGCGCATCATCGCGGTGAAGCGGGACGCGGGCACGTCCGGGGCCGCGTTCTGGGCGATGGTGGCGTTCGTGTTCGCGGGGTTGCCCACGACCAGGACGCGCACGTCCTGGGCGGCGCCGTCGTTGATGGCCTTGCCCTGGGGGCCGAAGATGCCCGCGTTGGCCTCGAGCAGGTCGGCGCGCTCCATGCCCGCGCGGCGGGGCATCGCGCCCACCAGGTAGGCGACGTTCGTGCCCTGGAACGCCTTGGACGCGTCGTCGAAGATCTCCACACCCGCCAGGGTCGGGAACGCGCAGTCGTCGAGCTCCATCGCGGTCCCCTCGGCGGCCTTGACGGCCTGGGGGATCTCGAGGAGGTTCAGCTTGACGGGCACGTCGGGCCCGAAGAGCTGGCCGGAGGCGATGCGGAAGAGAAGGGCGTAGCCGATGTTCCCGGCTGCGCCCGTGACGGTCACGATGCGGGGTGTTGCCATGAGGCACTCCTTTGTTGTCCATGTTGCCGTGGGGCAGCTGGCGCGGTGGTTCCCGCGCTACGGACCAAGGGTACGCGCTCGGGGCGGCGGGCGTTCGGGTACCCGGTCCTATGCGCCCGACGGGGGCTGTCGGAGCGCGGCGGCGCCGCATACAATGGGCGCATGAGCGAGCACGACGACTGCGAACAGGCCGTCGGCCTGCCGTGCGCCCCCTCGGCGGCCGACGGCGCCCGGCCGGGGCCGCCCGCGAACGGTCAGGCG
>NZ_CP017298.1:942082-946371 GCF_001746855.1 Pauljensenia hongkongensis
CGGCGGCCACTCGCACGACCACGCCCGCGCCTCGCGCACGAGGCTCCTCATGGCGCTCGGGGTCACCGCGGGCGTCATGGCCGCCGAGCTCGTCGCCGCCCACGTGTCCGGTTCCCTGTCGCTGGCGGCGGACGCGGGCCACATGGCAGTGGACTCCTCCGGGCTGGTGGTCGCCCTGGTCGCGGCCCACCTGATGACCCGGCCCCGCGACGACCGCCACACGTGGGGGTGGGCGCGCTCGGAGGTGCTGGCTGCCGCCCTGCAGGCGGGGATGCTGGCGATCATCTGCGCCGTCGTCGCGTGGGAGGCGGTGTGGCGCCTCGTGTCGCCCGGGGCCGTCGAGCCCGTCCCCATGCTGGTCGTCGGCGCCGTCGGCCTGATCGCCAACGGCGCTTCCCTGCTCATCCTCATGGGAGGGCGGGGCTCCTCCCTCAATATGCGCGCCGCGTTCCTGGAGGTCGCCAACGACGCCCTGGGCTCCGTCGCGGTGATCGCCGCCGCGGCCTGCGCCCTGGCGACGGGGTGGAGCGGCGCCGACGCCGTCGCCTCCCTGCTCATCGCCGCCCTCATGGCGCCGCGGGCGCTGGGGCTGCTGCGCAAGTCCGTCGCGATCCTCATGGAGCGGACCCCCCACCGGATCGAGCTGGCGCAGGTGCGCGAGCACATGCTGGCGGTCCCGGGGGTCACCCGCGTCCACGACCTCCACGTCACGACGGTCGCCACCGGTCTGGTGGCCGTGACCGCCCACGTCGAGGTCTCCCCCGCCGTCGACGCTCACGGGCGGGACCTCATCGTCCACAGCCTCGGCGAGTGCGCGGCGCACCACTTCCCCGTCGAGATCGCCCATTCGACCTTCCAGTTGGAGTGCGCGGAGCACGCCGCCCACGAGCACCTGGCCCACTGATCCCGGCCCCGCCGCGCGTCGCCAACGGGGGCGCCAGGGCGGCGGGGCCCGTCCGCACTGGACCGGCGCCCAGCAGGGCACGAGCGCGCGGCGGACCACCGGCGCTGCGGGCGCCCCCGGCGCGTCAATTACTGCCGAACGGTCCGCCAGTGCGACACGCAGGGACTCCGGGGGTCTTCCCTCTCATTACGAAGGGGGGTATCGTAATGGTCGGCCAACATTTACCAGTCGGTCCATGTTGGTTCATGACCACCGGATACCCAGAAAGTGAGCTCATGCGCTACCTCAACAAGACCATCGGAGCCGCGGGCGCCCTCGCGCTGGCGGCGGCCGGACTGCTGTCCGGCCCCGCGCTCGCCGACTCCCCCACCACGATCCACGTTTCCCAGGCGACCGGCGCGGACACCAACGACGGCAGTGCCGAGCGCCCGTTCGCCACGCTGGGGGCAGCGCTGAAGGCCGCGCCCTCCGGTGCGACTGTCGAAGTCGCCTCGGGCACCTACCGCGAGGGCGAGATCACCTCGTTCAAGAGCCTCACGATCACCGCCGGCAAGGGGCAGCAGGTCTCGCTCAACGGCGCGGACGTCGTCGCGGACTGGAACGACAACGGTGACGGCACCTACTCCTCGGCCCGCAGCGACTTCGTCCGCTTCTCGCACGTGGGCACCGTGAACGCGAACCCCGCGGTCGAGGGCATGGCCGCCTACCCCGAGCAGGTCTTCGTCGACGGCAAGGAGCTCACCCAGGTGGCGGAGCGCTCCCAGGTGGGCCCGGGCACCTTCTGGGTCAACGACCCCGACCCCGTGACCCTGGTCAACCCCAAGAACAACCGCCAGGGCTACAACGTCAAGCCCCACACCGGCGTCGGCTACGTCCTGGGCGACAACCCCTCCGGGCACACCGTCGAGGTCGTCCAGCACCACCGGGCGCTCACCCTGGGCGGGGAGGGCACCGTCTTCAACGGCTTCACGGTCGAGAAGTACTCGCCCCTGCAGCAGTGGGACTACAAGGACCCCGAGATCGGCACCCTCACCGGGGGCGCCATGTTCTTCGTGGGCGGCAAGAACGTGTCGATCACCAACAACACCTTCCAGTACTCGGCGATGGGCACGGCGCTGGGCCTGGCCAACGCCGACGGCTCCACCGTGTCGGGCAACACCATCGCCCACAACGGCGGCGTCGGCTTCGGCATCAACCGGTCGACGAACGTCTCCGTCGAGCACAACACGTGGTCGATGAACAACCAGGCCGGCTTCATCGTCGACAACTGCGGCGCCTACTGCACCATCGGCGACACGAAGATCACCCATTCCGACGGCATCCGCTACGCCTTCAACACGCACGACTACTCCCAGGCCGGCTACAACCACAACGACCCCAACGTGGACAGCCCGCGCCGCGTCATCGGCGTGTGGTTCGACGAGGGCGTGATGAACTCCCAGATCGTGGGCAACCACTTCATCAACGTCGGCAAGTCCGCGATCTTCGACGAGGTCAGCTCCCACAACATCATCGCCTCGAACATCGTCGAGAGCTCCTTCCAGGGGATCGTCCTGTCGGGCACCGACTCGGACAAGATCTTCAACAACACCATCGTCGACACCCTCTCGCCCATGGTGATCCGCGAGGACACGCGCTACAACGGCTGCAACGCGCGCAACGAGGCCGGCGAGTGCACGGCCCCCGAGTCCTGGTCCATTGAGAAGGGCCTGACGTGGAACGCCACCGACAACCAGATCTACAACAACGTGCTCACCAAGTCGGCCAACTCCAAGGAAGGCGACCCGTGGCGCTACTCCATGCTGCTGCGCTTCGCCGGCGGCGTGAACGGCGACGGCACCGCCGTGTACGGGCCCCAGGAGGCCCAGGGCCTCGACTACAACACGTACTACCGCACCTCCAAGGACACCGAGTGGTTCACCATCCACTGGCAGTGGGCCAAGGACGGCGGCGGAGCGGGCGCGTTCAACGCCCCCACTCTGGCCGAGTTCACGTCCCACCCGCAGGCGGGCACGGACTCCGCGCCCGGGCGCGACGCCCACGGCCGCGAGGCGCACGGGCAGGACATCATCGCCCCGCGCGCCCAGCAGAACCTCTTCGTGAGGCTGCCCGCACAGGAGAACCAGTTCGGCGCCGCCGACCTGCACCCCGCTCCCGGCGGGCCCCTGGAGAAGTCGGGCACCGCCCTCGACCCCGCGGTCGCCGCGGCCATGCGCCTGAACCCCGACAACCCCGTCGACAAGGGCGCCCTGGTGAACGCCGCCTGGGGCGACTGAGTCCCGGGCACCGCGCGAACGGGCCCCGGTACCACTGCAGTGGTGCCGGGGCCCTCCGTCTCATCCCCTTCCATCTGGTCGGCTTTGGCTGTAGCCTGACCATGTCCGAATGATCCGGGCGGCCCCCAGGGGAGGCCGCAGACGCGCGTGGAGGGGATTGTGGAGCGTCCTTCTGATTGGAGCGTCGTGGGGTACGCGTCGGACCCGGTCCCCGGCGACCCCTTGGTGGTGCGCCAGGGCGCCTTGGACTACCAGAGGATCGCGGATTCGATCGCCTCCTGCGCCCAGGCGCTGCGCTCCCTGGACGCCGGGGGTTCGCGCGGATCCCAGGCTGTTGCCGCGCTGCTGGAGACCCGTGACGACCTGCTGGACAAAGTGGGGGTCGCCGAAGGCCGGTACAGGGAGGCGGGAGGCGCCCTGGAGGAGTACGCGGGGGCGTTGGACAGGGCGCAATCGGATTCGCTGAACGCATTGGCCGCGGCGAAGTCCGCGCAGGCGGACGCCATGGAGGCGCGGACCCGGGCCGAGCGCATGCGCGCCTCGGCGGAGGAGTACCCCGCTGACGGGGACGGGGGTGACGACCGCGCGCGGTACATGCGCCTCGCGGGGGCCGCCGACGCCGACGAGGCAGCCGCCCAGGGGCGCGTCGCCGCTCAGAAGGAGATCATCGACCGCGCCGTTTCCGAGCGCGACATCGCGGCCGAACGCGCTATTGAGATCATCAACGGCGCCTGCGGCGACGGGCTCGCCGACTCGTGGTGGGACGACTGGGGAAAGGCGATCACCCAGTGGATCGCGAAGATCTGCGAGATCATCAGCGGAATCGCGGGGGTTCTGGCGCTCCTGGTGTCCTGGGTGCCCATTGTCGGACAGGCGCTGGCCGCGTTCCTCGGCGCCCTGTCGGCCGTCACGGGCGTGATCGCAGCGCTGGCCAATACTGTGCTGGCGATGGCCGGGGAGCAGACGTGGCTCGACGCCGTCATCTCCGTGGGCTTCGCCGCACTGGGCTGCGTGGGTTTGGGCGGGTTGCGCGGTGTGGCGGCGAGCGCCCGGGCCATGGCCGGAGCGCGCGGCGCATGGGCCGCCGCCGGCGGGTTGCGCGGCGTGGG
>NZ_CP017298.1:946421-981324 GCF_001746855.1 Pauljensenia hongkongensis
CTGCGCCACGACCCGCAGGGAGTGCTCGCCTCCGCCGTCGCCGCCCTCAAGTTCAAGGGCAGCGGGCGCACCGACCTGCCCAAGGGCCTTTACGAGGGGCGCGGCAAGAACCACGGCTCCGCGGCGGCGCGCGCCTACGAGGAGCAGATCACGGGCTACCCCGTCGAGTACTCCATCTACGTGGAAGGCGACCTGTCCGAGGTCGAGTTCGACGGCTTCCGGGACGGCGTGCTCCTCGAGGCGAAGGGGCCGAGCATTGCCAATATCCTCAGCCACGAATGGGGTGAGCATCAGATTTACGAATACCTTGAGGATATGCAGAAGCAACTGGACGCAATGGCGAGAGGAGGCCTCGACATGCCCATACACTGGTATTTTGCGGAGGAGGAAGCAATGAACATTATGCTGGATACCGACGATATTCCTGACGGAATATCCCTTTTTTTCGAACCGCCGAAGTAACATCTGGATGAGAAAGGAGCCAACTGTCATTATGAAGTGGTTCGCGAAGGTTCGTTTGGGGTCGTGGGCGTCGGATGCGACCGCTACGGCGGAGCGGGTGATGCCGTGGCTGGACTCCCTGGCCCAGGTCAGCCCCCTGCTGGCCGAATGGAAACTGCTCGGCAAGTCACGCTACGAGTGCCTAGTCGCCCGCCCCCTCACACTCGACACCCTCCGCATCCGCCTATGGGAGGGGAGGTCGAAGGTGATTTTCCCCGGCCGCACCATCCCCGGATACCAGGCTTCCCCCGCCTTCGCCGGGGACATCGACGAAAGCGCGAGCGTCCTGCGCATCAGCGGAGGCATCTACATCGGGCCCGACCACCCGGGGATCAACACGCTGAACATCAAATTCGGCGCACTTGAGGTGGAGGAGCTTGAGGGTCTTGCGGACCCACTCATCGATGCGACGGTGGGCGCCTTCGACCCCGTGTACCTGTCAATCTGCGACCTGGACGTGAGCGTGGACAGGGAGTGGGATAAGTTCTTGCCCGGGTGGAAGATCTACCTGCCCCACACCGCCCCACCCACCCGCGCCCAACAAGCCCAGCAGGCCGCCACCACCACCCGACCCCTCGACCACGGAACCGTCTACACCATCGCCACCCCCACCACATACCCAACCCGCACCACCGACTGGACCAAAGACCCCAAACCCGACACCGACCCCGACGCCTAAAACCCGCCCCCCGGCACACGCGGTCCACCGAGGTCCCCCAACCCCGTGCCTCCGCCGCTCCCTGCGCCAGTTCCGAACACGACACACCCACCCTATGTAAGCGAGGCCGATAATGTACTGGTGCTCAGAAGTTTGTTTGGGGTCGTGGGCGTCGGATGCGACCGTTACGGCGGAGCGGGTGATGCCGTGGCTGGGCTCCCTGGCCCAGGTGAGCCCCCTGCTGGCCGAATGGAAGCTGCTGGGCAAGTCGCGCTACGAGTGCCTGGTCGCCCGCCCCCTCACACTCGACACGCTCCGCGTCCGTCTATGGGAGGGGCGCTACGGCACCCGTAGACCCGCGTACGGCGCTGCCCCGGCTTTCGCCGGGGACATCGACGAAGGCGCGAGCGTCCTCCGCCTTAGCGGCGGTATCTACATCGGCCCTGATCACCCGGGGATCAACACGTTGGACATCAAATTCGGTGCACCCACCGCAGAGGATCTCGAAGACTTCGCGGACCCACTCATCGACACGACAGTGAAGGCACTGGCCCCCGTGTACCTGTCAATCTGCGACCTGGATGTGAGCGTGGACCGCGACTGGGACATGTTCTTGCCCGGATGGAAGATCTACCTGCCCCACACCGCCCCACCCACCCGCATCCAGCAGGCCCAGCAGGCAGCCACCACCACCCGACCCCTCGACCACGGAACCGTCTACACCATCGCCACCCCCACCACATACCCAACCCGCACCACCGACTGGACCAAAGACCCCAAACCCGACACCGACCCCGACGCCTAAAGCCCACTCCTCAGCACACCCGGTCCACTACCCCTGAGCACGGCACATGCCCACCGCCGCACCGCACCATTCCCGAAGCAGCACACCCCTCCGCCGCTCCCTGTGCCCGTCCCGAGCAACACACCCACCCTATGTAAGCGAGGCCGATAATGGATTGGAATGCGAAGATTCGTTTGGGGCCGTGGGCGTCGGACGCGACCGCTACGGCGGAGCGGGTGATGCCGTGGCTGGACTCCCTTGCCCAGGTGAGCCCCCTGCTGGCCGACTGGAAACTGATGGGCAACTCCCGCTACAAGTGCCTAGTCGCCCGCCCCCTCACTCTCGACACGCTCCGCGTACGGCTGTGGGAGGGCCGCTACAGCGCCAGCAGCCCAGGGTACGTCGCATATCCTGCTTTCTCCGGGGACATCGACGAGGGGCCCGCCATCCTCAGTATCAATGGCGGCATCAACATCGGGCGCGGCTATCCCAGAATCAGCATCCTGAACATCAAGTTCGCCGACATCGACCCCGACAACCTCGAAGACTTCGCCGACGCCTTCATCGACACGACAGTGGCTGCCTTCGACCCCGTGTACCTGTCAATCTGCGACCTGGATGTGAGCGTGGACCGCGAATGGGACATGTTCTTGCCCGGCTGGAAGATCTACCTGCCCCACACCGCCCCACCCACCCGCATCCAGCAGGCCCAACAAGCAGCCACCACCACCCGGCACCTCCACACCGGCACCGTCTACACCATCGCCACCCCCACCACATACCCACCCCACACCACCGACTGGACCAAAGACCCCAAACCCCACACCGACCCCAACACCTGAGGCACGGTGGAAGCAGAACCCGGCAGCTCACACTGTCCGCACACACCCTCATGAGCCAACCCCCCACTCGAGTCCACGCCCGCACCACTTAGACACTGCCCGCACCACTTAGACCCCCGACACGCCGGGACAACCAGGGCCCACGTCGGCCCAAGTGGTGCAACGGAACGCCAAGTGGCGCAGCGGCACAGCAGCGCGCTAAATGGTGCAACGGCGCAGCAGCGGGCTACGTGGCACAGCAGCGCGCTAAGTGGTGCAACGGCGCGCTAAGTGGCGCAGCAGCGGCTAAATCCCGCAGTGCGGTGTACAAAGTCGCGCAAAGCACCGACAAAGAACCATACCCCGGGCCACCCTGCAAGCAACCGCCCGGAAACTAGGCGGACCCCGGACACGAACGCCCCGGGCCTCACCGCAAGCGACCGCCACGAACACCACGGGCCGCTGCGCGCAGGGGCACGCGGACAGCCAGGCGGCGGGGGCGCTGAGCGCTCCCGCCGCCGTGACCAGGTGGGGCCCAGGGCCCCGCCTTCGTCGTCCGCCTCAGCCCTCGCGGAACATGATGCCGAAGCTGCCGCGCGGGTAGTGCCACTTGAGCACGCCCTTCGGCGCCATGGCCAAGCAGGTCCCGCACTCCAGGCACGCCGCGTACTCGACGCCGATCGTGCCATCGGCCTCGACCGAGTACACGTGCGCCGGGCAGACGCGCTCCAGCAGGGGGCCGGCGCCTAGCCTGCGGGCCAGCTCCTGATCGACCTCGATGTGGGATTCCTCCTCATCCAGGTTGTAGGTGTTCCCAGCCAGTCGGGCAGGGACACTTTCGACGACGAATCCAGCCATTGCTCCGTCCTCCTTTCACAAAGTGCCGTCACAGGGCGCGGACGCCCGCCAGGACATCCCCCGCGATATGCGTGAGTTTCAGCCCCGACGCCTTGAGGACGTCGAATCCGACCTTGCGCATATGGCGCCTGGGCTTCAGGTCGTGGTTGAAGATCCCGTAGAACACCTCTGCGGCCAGCTTGCCGTAGTCCGTGTACATGCGGGGGCGCTCCAGGAAGGCCGGGGCCTTCGCGTAGGTCGCCATGTCCTTGCCGACGAAACCGGAGTCGAGCAGGCGCAGGTACGCGTCCATCGCCTCCTGGCCGAAGTCCTCCTTGTTGAAGGCCCTGCGGATCGTCTCCGCCGCCGCGATCGCGGATCCCGCCGCCAGGTCCATGCCCCGGATGGTGAGCCCCGTGTTGAGGGTGAATCCCGCCGCGTCCCCGACGATGATGAGCCCGGGACGGGTCAGGTCGTGGGACGCCATCGCGGGGCCGTCCTCGATGGTGAGGTGGCAGCCGTACTCCAGCAGGGTGCCGTCCTCCAGGAGCGGGGCGATGGCCGGGTGGCCCAGCATGTGGTCGTGGACGTCCGACGAGGACAGGCCCGACTTCTCGAGGTCGTCCAGGCGCATGACCACGCCGATGGAGACGGACTCCTGGTTGGTGTAGAGGAACCCGCCGCCGGCGACGCCCTTGGTGCAGTCCCCGACCATCGCGTAGGCCACGCCCTCGTCGCCGCGGACGTTGAAGCGGTCCTCGAGGACCTTGCGCGGCAATCCGATGACGGACTTCACGCCGACCGCGAGGTGCTTCATGGGCTCCTTGGCGCGGATGCCCGCCTGCTGGGCGATGAAGGAGTTGACCCCGTCCGCAGCGACGACCACGTGGGAGCGCAGTTCGTCCTCGCCAGCGCGGACGCCGACGATCTGCTCGCCTTCCACGATGAGGGAATCGACCTTCACGCCGGGCATGACGGTGACCCCCGCCTCCTCGCACTGCTCGAGCAGCCAGGCGTCGAGTTTGGCGCGCAGGACGGTCACGGCGTTAGCGGGTTCGCTCAGGCGCTGATCCCAGTAGTCGATGTTGACGTAGGAACCCTCGTTGATGAGGCTCACGCAGTTCCGGGTGATCCTGCGCTCCACGGGGGCGGCGTCCACGAAGTCGGGGAAGACCTTCTCCATGATGCGGCAGTAGAACACCCCGCCGGACAGGTTCTTCGATCCCGGCTCCGCGCCGCGCTCGACGAGCAGGACCTCCCGTCCCTGTCCGGCCAGGGTGTAGGCGCACACGGCGCCCGCCACGCCCCCGCCGATAACGATGACATCGAAGTCGACTTCCTCGGACATGTTCTTCTTCCCGTATCAGGACAGCGCCGCCGTGAGGGCGGGCACGACATCGTAGATGTCTCCCACGATGCCGTAGTCGGAGATCTGGAAAATCGGGGCCTCGGCGTCACTGTTGACCGCGACGACGATCTTGGAGCCCGCCATGCCGGAGGTGTGCTGCACCTGTCCGGAGATGCCGAGGGCGACGTAGACGTCCGGCGAGACGCGCATGCCGGAGACCCCGACGTAGCGGTCCTTGGTCATCCACGCCGTGCCTTCGGCCAGCGGGCGCGAGCAGGCGATCTCGGCGCCGAGGGCGTCGGCCAGGGCCTGGGCGAGGGCGAGGTCCTCCTCGGCCTTGAATCCGCGCCCGCAGGACACGATGCGGCGCGCCGCGGCGAGGTTCGCGGGGCCCGAGCCCGAGGGCTGGACGTCGACGACCTCGGCGCCCATGGGGGTTCCCTCGTGGACTTGGGCCGCGGGGCCGTCGGCCTCCACCGCGGCGCCCCCTTCGAGGACCAGGACGGCGCCCTTGAAGGCGACGGTCTCGTTGGTGAGGCCCCCGTAACGGGCCACCTCGGCGCCCTCGGCGCTGACGCTCGTGGCGCCGACGATGACGGGGAGCGCCAGGGCAGCCGCAGCGGCGCCCGCGAAGGAGCGCTCAGCGGGCCGGTTCGCCGCGAGGATCACGTCGCCCTTCGCATCGGCGAGCAGTCCTGCGACGACGCCCGCGTAGGCCTCGGCGGGCACGTTCTCGGCGGTGGGGATGTGGATGACGCTGTCGACGCCTCCGACGGCGGGGGCCGACGGGGCGACGGCGATGACGGTGGTGGTCCCGCCGACCGCGGCCGCGACCTCAACGAGGTTGGCGATGCGCTCGTCGGTGGTGAGGATCCAGGTGTTCGTCATTGTTCTGCTGTCCTTTCTCAGAGTGCGCCGGCGTTGCGCAGGGCGGCGACGAGCTGGGCGGCGGCGTCGTCTCCGGTGAACGTCTCGTTGCGGCGGGCCTTGGCGACCGGCTTGGAGCGGCCGGTGATCTCCAGCGCCGTGTCAACGGTGGGCAGATCGGCGACGGCGACCTTCTCGAGGGGCTTCTTCCCAGCGGCGAGAATGTCCTTCATGCCGGGGACCTTCACGGGGGCGGCGTCGGTGGCGACGGCGGCGACGACGGGGCCGTCGACCCTGATGGTGCGGGTGCCGCCCGCAGTGGACTGGGTGAGCTTCCAGCCGTCGCCCGCGGCCTCGACCGCGACGACTTCCTGGAAGCACGGCCAGCCGAGGAAGCCGGCGATGAGGGTGGGGACGATCTTCGCGGATTCGTCGATGGAGGAGTCGCCCGTCAGGACGAGGCTGGCCCCCTCGACCTTGCCGACGAGTCCCGCCAGGGCGCTCGCGACGGTGGTGGCGTTCCAGTCGGCGGTGGCGTCGTCGGCGACGACCAGGGCGCGGTCCATGCCCCTGGACAGTGCCCCCTTCTTCGCCATCGACGAGGCGACGGCCTTACCGCCGACGGAGACGCCGACGACATCGGTGCCGAGGGAGTCGGCGAGGGCGCGCCCCACCTGCACGGCGACGGGGTCGTATTCGGAGATCGCGGCCTTGGCGCGCGACCAGTCGACTGCGCCGGAGGCGTCGACGGTGGTGTCTTGCGGGTCTGCTGCGTACTTGTACGCGACGATGATGCTCATCATCTGCCCTTTCTGCACGAGGGTGCTGTTGGTGGTCTGTGGGGCGTCCAACCCCTGCGGGATGTGAAGAGGGTCGCTTAGAATTACGGCATACGACCCCCCTCGCGGAAGGAGTGCGCGCTGTGACGCGTTTCGCGGTTCTCAGTCCCGCCAAAGCAGGTCGGCCCCGCGATCCCCAACTGGAGGAACGCGTCTTCCGCGCTGCCCTCGACCTCTACGGGGAGGCGGGATGGGCGGGGTTCAACCTGACGAAGATCGCCGCCGAGGCCGGAGTCGGCAAGTCGAGCCTGTACTCGCGCTGGAGCGACCGCGACGAGCTGCTCCACCGCGCCTTCGCTGCCCTGGTGGTCTGTCCGGGGCCCCGTGGGGACTCCCCCAGGGAGATCCTGGCCAACGAGGCGGACTTCCGGCTCCGGGAGTACCTGGGGCCGAACCGCTCGGCCGTGCGCAGGCTCTTCGTCGAAGCGGGCAACGCCGAGAACCCGGTGATCTGGCAGATCTACGAGGATCTGTTCGTCACTCCCCTGTCGGCCATCCACGAGCGCCTGTGGGAGTTCAAACTCAGCGGCGCCCTGCCCCGCAGCACGTCGGTGGTGCGCCTCCTGGACGCCATCGAGGGGAGCGTGCTGATGCGCACGTTCTGCCTGCCCGATGACGTCATCGGCTGCTTCTTGGAGAAGGTCCCGGACTACGTGTCCGACCTGGTTGACGATCAACTCCACCACCACTAGCCCTCGCGCCAGTTGGAGGACTGACCCGGGCCGCGCAGTGCGCTCCGGGCGATGTGGGCGAGCATCGGCCGTTCGACCCCCAGTTCCGTCGCGCGCCCGTGCCCCGGGTGGACCGTGAGCGCGGGATCCATCTGGGCGAGGCGGGCGCACGAGCGCACCATGTCGGGGTAGTCGCCCAGGACGAAAGCCGTCGAGCCTATTCCCCCGGCGAAGAGCGTGTCCCCGCTGAACAGGACCTGCTGGGCCTGGGACAGCAGGCATATGCTGCCGGGCGTGTGCCCCGGGGTGTGCAGGACCCGCAGGGCGTCGCCGCCCCAGGTGATCGTGTCCCCCTCCGCCAGGGACCGGTCGACGTGGTCGACGGTGTAGTCGACGCCCTCCTCGTCGAAGCCGGAGCGGTGGACGTCGGCGACCCCGTCCACGTCGTCGGCGCCGCAGGCGACCCAGCACCCGTAGCGGTCGACGAGCTCGTTGACCGCGCCGATGTGGTCGCTGTGGCAGTGGGTGAGCACGATGCCGATGACTTCCGCGTCCCCGAGCCACCGCTCGAGCCTGTCGGGCTCTGCGCCCGGGTCGATGACGATGGTGCCCTCCTCGTTGGTGAGGGCGTAGCAGACGGCCCGCCAGGAGCCGACGGTGAGCTGCTTGATAGTGAACATTGTCAACGCCCCTTGAAGTCGACGGATCCGGTTTCGGCCAGTGTGTAGCCGCGCGTCTCGGGCGCCCAGATGACGGAGACGACCGTGCCCAGCACGGAGATCGCCGCGCCGGCGAGCATCGTCTTGGCGAAGCCGTGCGCGGCCATGAACGCGGGCAGGATGTAGAGCGAGACGACCGTGCCGATGCGGCTCAGCGACATGGCGAAGCCCATGGCGGTCGCGCGGACCTCTGTGGGGAAGAGTTCGTTGGGGTAGAGCCACTCGAGGTTGCCGGGGCCGCCCGCCAGGAGCGCGTAGGCGATGAGGCAGCCCAGGACCAGCCCGACGCCCGCGCCCGGGAAGAAGCCGACGACGGCCAGGGCCACGGTCATGCCGGCGAAGCAGGCGATGATGAGGGGGCGGCGGCCGATGCGCTCGCACAGGTACATGGCCGGGAACGTGCCCAGCATGAAGAAGGTGCCGATGAGCAGCTCGACCAGGAGGGCGTAGCGCTCGTTGTCCATGCCGATGGCGCCGCCGATGATCTGCTGGCCGAAGGTGTAGAAGGCGAACATGGGGATCGCCTGGCACAGCCAGATGACGCCGATGAAGATGATGCGCCGCAGGTAGACGCCGCGCAGGATCTTCATGACCGAGGTCTTGGCGGCCTCCTCGGCCACGGGCAGGCGCACGTTGGCGCCCAGGGTCTTGTGGACGATCGCCTGGGCCTCCTCGGCGCGGCCCTTCGAGACGAGCCAGCGCGGGGACTCGGGGATGTCCCACCGTCCCACCAGGATGAGGACGCAGGGGATCGCGGAGGAGGCCAGCATGTAGCGCCAGCCGTTGGGCGTGTTGTAGAGGGCGAAACCCACGAGGGCGGCGACGTTGGCGCCCAGGTACCACGCGGCCGCGATGACGCCCATCGCTCCGGCACGGTACTTGCGCGGGGAGAACTCGGCGATCATGGACGTGGCGATCGGGTAGTCCGCGCCCACGGCCACGCCCACCAGGAAGCGCAGGGCCAGCAGCGAGACGGGTTCCTGCACGAGTGCGCACAGGAGCGACAGGACCGCGATGACCACGAGGTCGATGACGAACATCTTGCGCCTGCCGATCATGTCCGTCAGCCATCCGCCCACGGACGCGCCCAGGAACAGGCCGACCAGCGAGGCCACGCCCAGCATGCCCTGCCAGTGCGCGTCCAGGTTCAGTTCGGTGCCCATCTTCAGCATCGCCACGCCGATGATCGACAGGACGTAGCCCTCCAGGAAGGGGCCGCCCGAGGAGAAGACGATGACGCGCTTGAGCAGCGGGGTCAGCTCGAGGTCCTCAAGGTCGATGACGTTGTTGTCGTCCGCCACGATGTTCTCCTTCCGTTTCTGAGCGCAGGATGTCCGTTGTCCGCGGGGGCGGCGCGGGAGAGGGGACGGGCGGCCCTCTCCCGCGCCCCGGGGGGCCGTGTCCCCCTGCCCCCGCCGGGCGCTATCAGCGGTACTCGATGATGCCCCAGTTCAGGTGCGGCTTGGCTCCGGTCTGATCGACGTCGGCGTCGACCAGCGCGAAGCGCAGCTCGCCCTCCTTGACCTTCCACAGGCGGGTCGTCAGGGTGCTGCCCGGGTGGACCGGCGAGGTGATGCGGGTCTTGAAGCGGGTGATGCGCTCGGGCTCGCCGGGCACGAACGCGTTGATCGCGTGGCGCATGACGACGCCCGCGTAGGAGATCGCGTGCAGGATCGGGCGCGGCTCGCCGTTCTCAGCGGCGTAGTCCCAGTCGATGTGCTGGGGGTGGTAGTCGCCCGACAGGCGGTAGATGAGCGCCTGGTTCTCCGGGATGGTCTCCGTGGTCTCCACGTCCGCGGGGCGGTCGGGCATCTCGACGATGTCCTTGGGGGGCTTGGGGCCGCCCCAGCCGCCGTCGTAGATCAGGCAGTCCCAGGACTCGTTGGTGAAGAGCAGGTTGCCGTCCGAGTCGTAGGTGTCGCCGATGTGCTGGGCGAGCAGGCCGCGGCCCTCGCCGCGGTCGTACAGGCCCTCGAGGCGGACCTTGGTCTCCAGGTGGTCGCTCATCTTCGTGATGGGCTGGTGGAAGCGGATGTCGAAGCCCCAGTGCAGCGAACCGGCGTAGTTGTAGCCGTAGTCGATGGTGCGGGTGACCTCGGAGTCGACGATCAGCATGGCGCCGAACATGGGGAGCACCTTGAGCTTGGGATCCCGCTCGTCGTGCTCGTTGAGGTACTCGAGGCCGTCTTTGCCGTCGATGCCCGCGCCGCAGCCCAGCGCGAAGAGCTCCAGGTCGCGGAAGGTGTAGTCGCGCACGAAGGGCCCGAAGGTCTGGCCGACCATATCGGTGTTGATTGCCATTGTTCATTGTCCTTTCATGGGGTCAGGTTCAATAGTTCGCGAGGATGTGTTTGCGCACTTTTCCGTAGCTGCCCCGCGGGAGCCCATCGACGAACTCCACGGAACTGGGCACCTTGAAGGCCGCGAGGCGGCCCGCGCAGTGGTCGATGACAGTTGCGGCTGTGAGCCCGGAGCCGGGCTCGGGGACGATGAAGGCCTTGACCGCTTGGCCCCGCACGCCGTCGGGCACGCCGATCACGGCGACCTCCCGCACCCCGGGGAGGTCTTCGATGGTGCACTCGACCTCGGCCGATGACACCGACTCCCCCGAGCGCTTGATGAGGTCGACCCGCCGGTCCATGAAGTACACCCACCCGTCCTCGATGTAGGCGTAGTCGTGCGTGTGGAACCAGCCGTCCTCGTCGAGGACCTCGGCGGTCGCCCCGGGGTCGTCCCAGTAGCCGGCCATGAGGCTCACGCCGGGGACTCCGCGGAGCATGATCTCCCCCACCTCGCCCTCGGGCAGCGGGTTCCCCTGGCAGTCGGCGATGCGGACCTCGTAACCGGGGCCGGCCCTGCCGATGGAGGGCCAGCGGCGCTGTCCGTGGGGAGGATCGGTGATCGCCCCGATGAGGCACTCGGTCGACCCGTAGTTGTTGAGGATGGAGACTCCGAAGCGCTTTTCGAACGCTTCCTTGTCCTGGGTGCTCAGGGGCAGGAAGTAGTGCATTTCCCGCACCTGGTGGTCGCGCTCACCCGGATCGACGCTCTGGCGCAGCATGGTCGCCACGATCATCGCCATCCCCTGGACCAGTGTCGCGCGGTGGGCGCGCGCCTGCTTCCAGAAGCGGGTCGCCCGGTAGCGGGACAGCATGACGAGCGTCGCCCCCGCGGTCAGCACCGGGGCGAGTGCCGAGAGCTGGTAGTTCACCCGGGCCGCCACCATGGAGGTCATGTAGCGGTCCTCGGGGTTCATATCCAGTTCCCAGTTCACGAAGTTCCCTGAGAAGACGAAGTTCGCGTGCGTGATCATCACGCCCTTGGGCTCCGAGGTCGTGCCCGAGGTGAAGAGGATCTCGCACAGGTCCGAGGGCCGGACCCGGGGACTGGACGCGAAGGAGTCGGCCTCGCGCGACGCCAGCTCCCGCAGGCGGGGAAGGCCGATGCCGTCCCCGCCCACCGCGCCGTCCCCGCCCACGACGATGACGTCCGTGACGGTGCCCGGCACATGGGGGAGCACCTCGTCGGCGCTGCACGCACGGGTGATGAGCGTGCCGGCCCGGCAAATGCCCAGGATGTGACCCAACTCGAAGGGCGCCGAAGTGGCGTCGACGGGCACCGACACTGCGCCCATCTTCGCCAGGGCCAGAGTGCACTCCACGAACTCGACGCAGTTGTCGAGGTAGAGCACGACCCGGCTCCCCGCGCCGACGCCCCTCGCGGCGAGGGCGTTGGCGCACTTGTTCACGGCCGCGTCGAACTCGCGGTAGGTGAAACGACGGACCTCGTGGGAATGAGCGTCCTCGAAAACGAGAAACTCGTGGTCCCCCCTGTCTTCCACCTGCCGTTCCCACAGTTGGGGGACTGTGGTGCTCTCCGGCGCGAACTCCGAGTGGGTCACAACCGATCAGTCCTCGTCGCCGGCCTTGACGGTGCCGGACTCGATCAGGGCCTCGATGGCCTCGTCCGAGTACCCGGCGCGCTTGAGAACATCGCGAGTGTCCTCGCCCAGGGCCGGCATCGGACGCCAGAAGGCCCCCGGGTTGCGGCGGAACTTCGGGAAGGTGTTGAGAACCTTGACGGGAGTGCCGTCCGCCTTCTCCGAATCGATGAAGCACTCGCGCTGCTTGACGTGCTCGGCCTCCAGGATGTCGGGGAACTCGTTGACGACCTGGGCTGCGATGCGGTGGGCGACGAAGTCGCGCTGCACGTCGTACTTGGACTGGGTCTTGAGGTACTCCTCCAGGGTGTCCTGGATGAGATCGGCCTTGGGGCCGTTGAGCCACAGGGCCGACGTGCCCTCGGGGTACTCCTCCGTGCCCCACAGGTGGCCGAGCCCAATGGTCTCGAGCAAGTACTTGTTCTGCGCCACGCCGTACAGGCACAGCCCGATGAAGCCGTCCTCGCACTCGTAGATGCCGATGCCGCACAGGTTCTGGTGACGGGCTCCAGGACGCGGGTAGAGGATGTCCGCGTTCATGTAGTCCATCATGTAGTAGGTGCCCACGCGCAGCAGGGTCTCGTACATCGCCATGTCGATGCTCTCGCCCTCGCCGGTGACGCCCACCCGGTGCAGCGCGGCCAGGGCCGAGGAGATGATCATCAGGGAGTTGATGTAGTCGCCCAGGTACGGGGAGATGTTCATCGGCTGCTCGGCGCTGCCGTTCTGCGCGACGATGCCCGCGTAGGCGGCCACGGTGAGGTCGTAGGCGGCCGAGCTGATCTGCTCCTCATCGCCCCACTGTCCGAAGCCCGAGACGTGGACGATGACGAGCTTGGGGTTGACCTCCCAGAGGAACTCGTCAGTGATGCCCTTGCGGGCGTACATGGGGCCCTTGCCGGCCTCGATGAAGATGTCGGCGTCCTTGACGATGGCCCGCAGGGCCTCCTTGCCGTCGTCGGTGAAGGGGTTCAGGGAGATCGAGCGCATGTTGCGGCGCTCCATCTCCTTGACCCAGGCGGTGTCCCGCATGGAGTCGCCGGTCCACACGTTCTCGATCCAGGTGACGTCGGCCCCCCATTCGGCCATGATGGCCGCGGCGGTGGGCGCCGCGATCTCGACGGCCGAGTAGACGACCTTGACGCCATCGAGGACGCCGAACGACGGCTTCTGTGTGGGCAGTGCCATTGCTGGAGCTCCTTTCTGCCAGATGGTGTCAGCGGTAGGGGTACAGGGCGGAGCGGCCGGTGGCGAGGATCATCATCTCGTCGGTGCCGCCGGAGATGCGGTCCACGCGCAGGTCGCGGTAGAAGCGCTGGATGCGGTGGTCGCCGGTGATGCCCACGCCGGCCAGGACCTGCAGGGCGCGGTCCACGACCCCGAACGAGGCCTCGGAGCAGTAGTACTTCGCCATTGAGCAGTCGCCGCGGGACAGCAGGCCGTTGTCGTGCTTCCAGGCGATCTCGTAGAGCATGTTGCGCATGTTGGTCAGGCGCACCTTCATCTCGGCGAACTTCAGCTGGGTGAGCTGGTGGCGGGCGATGGCCTGGCCGCCCTGGATGCGCTGGTTGGCGTACTTGGCGGCGTCCTCGAAGGCGCAGTAGGCGGTGCCGTAGTTGGTCAGGGCGACCAGGAAGCGCTCGAGGTCGAAGTCGGCGACGCCGCGGCGGAAGCCGTTGCCCTCCTTGCCGAAGAGGTCCTTCTCCTCCAGCTCGACGTTGTCGAAGTAGACGTCGCAGCACGAGTCCATGCGCAGGCCCAGCTTGCCCAGGGGCTCCTTGGTGATGCCCGGCAGGCTCATGTCGACGAACCACTCGGTGTAGGTGTCCATGTTCTCCGAGTCGCGGGCCATGACCACCAGGTAGGGCGCGTAGAGCGAGGAGGTGATGAAGGTCTTGTGCCCGTTGAGGTAGACCTTGCCGTCCTTGCGGGTGTAGGTGGTGCGCATGTCGTCCCACGAGGATCCGGCCGAGGGCTCGGTCATCGCGTAGTTGAGCATCTGCTTGCCGGTGCCGACGAAGGAGAGGATCTTCTCCTTCTGCTCCTCGGTGCCCTCGCGCAGGACGGTGTCCCAGCAGGGCAGCTGGTAGAGGACGTAGGTGGGTCCGCCCTCGCGCCCGAGGGCCTCGTAAGCAGCGGTGAGGGTCACCCAGTCGGCGCCGAGCCCGTCGTACTCCTCGGGCAGGAGGATGCGGTCGAAGCCGAGCTCGCAGATGGCCTCGGTCCACTCGATGGGGTACTCGTGCTTCTCATCGCACTCGTGGAAGTAGGCGTCCCAGTTGCGCGAGCGCATGAGCTCGGTGAAGGCGTCGACCATGAGTTGCTGATCTTCATTGAGCGAAAAATCCATGTCGGTTCACTTTCTGTTGGTGAGCGTCGTGCTCAGCGGTGGAGGGGGTGTTCGGTGTGGAAGCGCGCGGCCTCGGTGAGGACCTCCATGGTCTGGTCGAGCATCTTGGAGTGGTGCAGGAAACCGTGGATGACGCCCTCGACTTCGTTGTACAGGTGCGGCACACCGCACAGTCTGAGGATCTCGGCCAGGGTGCGCGAATCGTCGCGCAGGGGGTCGAGGCCGACGGCGGCGATGTAGCAGGGCGGGACGCCCGCGCTGAAGTCGGCGCCGAGGATGTTGAAATAGGGGTCGTCGGCGTCCGCCGGATCGGCGAAGTACTGGCCGAGGTAGTACGCGTAGTCCGCTTCGGTGAGCCCGTCCCACGCCCCTCCCAGCAGGCGCATGGACATGGAGTCCTTCAGCCCGTAGGCGCCGTAGAAGAGGAGCATCGCGCGCGCAGTGGGGAGCAGGCCCTCGTCGCGCAGCATGAGCATCGTCGCCGCCGCCATATTGGCCCCGGCGGAGTCCCCGGCGAAGGAGACGTCCCCGGGGTCGACGCCCCATTCCCCGGCGTGCTCCCGGATATGGACGACGGCGTCGCGGCACTCGTGGATCTGCTGGGGGAAGCGGGCGTCGGGGGCGAGGGTGTAGTCGACGCTGACGACCGCCGCGCCTGTGAGGCGGCACAGGGCGCGGGTGATGCGGTCGTGCGTGTCGACGTCTCCGATGACCCATCCGCCCCCGTGCACGAACACGATCAGCGGCAAGGGCCCTTGGGCGTCCGGGCGGTAGTGGCGCACCCGCACCTGGCCGTAGCGGGTGGGGACCTGGCGGTCGGTGGACGAGGCCACCGAGGGGCCGCCCTCGTTCCAGAAGGCGCGCTCGGTGCGGTACGCCTTGCGCATCTCCTCGAGGCTCTGGCCGGTGACGTAGGCGCCGGCGGCGAGCTCGTCCTGTTTGGCGACGACTGCGCCCATCTGCTCGGTCCACAGGCGCGGCACATCGTATTTGTGGCCCATAGCCGCCCTCACGCGTCCTTCTTGGCGTTGCGCTTGCGCGCGACGACGACGAGGGCGAAGGCGCAGACCGCGGCGATGAGCGCGGCGCCGGCCAGGATGAGGAAGATCTGGTTGTAGGCCACGGAGGCGTTGTCCTGGTGGGCATCGCGGATGGAACCGAACCAGATGTAGGAGAAGGTGTCGGGCAGGAAGCCGATGACGGACAGCAAGCCTGTGGCCGTGCCGAAGACCTTGACGGAGACCTTGCCCTCGGTGAGCTGGCTGGAGCAGATGCCGAAAACGCCGTTGGCGATGAAGGCGAGGAGGATCGCCATGCCGACCGCCGCAACGGCGAAAGACGCCTGCGCGGGCAGGAAGGCGAAGGCCACTAGACCGACCAGCACGACCAACGAACCCGTTCCGATGACCTTCGAGGGGGAGCCGAGCTTCGTGGCCACGGCCCCGAAAACGGGCGCCGAGATCAGGGAGACGCCGTAGGTGCGAACGGTCGCGACCATGAGGACGGTGTCCTCATTGAGGTGCATGGCGTCGTTCATGTAGCCCGTGGTCTGGTTGACGCCGGTGTAGAAGAAGTAGACGAAGAACAGCGTCGCCGCCGCCAGCCAGACGACCGGGTTCGAAAGGACCTGTCCGAGCTGCTTGAAGTTGAAGCCCTCGTCGCCGGAGCCGAACTCGCCCTCGAACTTGGGGATGAGGAAGAAGGAGAGGACCGCGAGGACCATGATGACGGAGCCGAGGACGATGAGGACGGCGCGCATGGGGATGACATCGCCCTGGCCGGCGAGGAGGGAGATGATCCACGCGTTGAGGAAGCCGAGCAGGAGGCCGACCAGGCCGTAGAGGCCGTAGGAGATCCCGATGTTGCGCGAGTACTCCTCCTCCTCGGAGATGAGGCGCACGAGCTTGAAGCGGATTCCCCACCAGATGAGGATGGTCGTGATGCCCATGGCGATGAAGAGCCCGATGAGGGCGGTGTAGGAGGGGAAGAAAGCGTACCAGTAGGCGAGCAATGCGGTGGAGCCGAATCCCACCCACGCCAGGGTCCGCACGCGGACGCGATCAGCGATGATGCCCGAGGGCAGGTAGCACACGAGGGCCGTCCACGAGTACGCGGAGAGGAGGGCGCCCATGGTTGTCGCAACACTATCTTGGGTCGCCACACCCGAAGCGATCAGCGCCTTGCCGAGGGGCTTGTCGAAGACGTACTGCAGATACGCGGGCGTGTAGACGATGGAACTGCCGATGGAGACCAGGACGAGCAGGAAGACGCGATGGAAACTCGTGAGGTCCTTCGCACGGCGCTCCTTGGTGAGCAGACTCAGCACTGCGACCGCCTTTCATGATTCAAGGGACAGGGGGATCGACTTGTCTCAAGCGCCCGCGGCCGTCTCGCTCATTTCCATAGGGATTCCGAAGGAACCCTCTGTTCCTGATATTCCCGAGGCACTGCTCTTCTGATCAGCGTTAACCACGAAGCA
Source organism: Pauljensenia hongkongensis (assembly GCF_001746855.1). GTDB lineage: Bacteria > Actinomycetota > Actinomycetes > Actinomycetales > Actinomycetaceae > Pauljensenia > Pauljensenia hongkongensis. Next base: position 963,236 of record NZ_CP017298.1, read on the forward strand.
GTGCCATCAGCAGCACAAGCGGGCGTTGCACAATCAACACTACCGGGTCGCCGCCGGCTTTGTCCTGACCTTGGTCCCACGACTTCGACCGGGGATTGTGGACCCTATTCGTCCAAAAGCCGCCCCCGCGCGCCATAGGGCCGATCCCGCCCCAATCCGCCCATTCTGGACGATCCGGGTCCATTTCACCATTGTGTCACAATGCACGCGGACCTCCCGGGCGCACCCCCGGAAGACCCTGCACATCCGACAAATCGGGGGCGGTGGAAACGGATCCTGGATCGCCATCCGAAGCCATTGGCCGCCCAGTGGATCGAATAAGGATCGGAATAGCAACTGATTCAAATACGCGAAACGGACTATTCCATATTCACAAGGCGGAGAATAAGCGCCGCGCAATCCTGCAGGACGGCCCACGGATTATCAGGTCCAGGGACGCGGACGGGCTCCGATCGCTCCGGCTCCCACCGAACCGCGGGCGGTGGCCGTGGGGTACCGGGCCGCGCCCCTCGCCCACGGGGGGCCGCCCGTTGCCGCGGCCCGTAGCACACCAGCGGCCGTGCCCCTCGCTCACGGGGCGGGCACGGTACGGCTCCGGGCCCCCGCCGCGTCGAGGGCCGTGCCCCTCGCTCACGGGGCGGGCACGGTACGGCTCCGGGCCCCCGCCGCGTCGAGGGCCGTGCCCCTCGCTCACGGGGCGGGCTCAGCCTCCCCCGCCCCACCGGTCCGCGTGGACGCGTACAGCCGCCGCACCAGCGCGACAACCGCGCAGGTGGTCAGCAGCGCCCACGCCTCGGCAGCGAAGACGCTGATGGCCCCGCCCTGGTAGAGGGCAGCGCCCACGTCGCACAGGGCGTGGGCGAGAACCGCCCCGAGGATCCACCAGCGCCCGATCCGCCCGGAGAACGCCATCCACACCAGGACCGACAAAGCGATGTGGAGGGCGATGGCGATCACGCGCTCGCCGACGCCCAGCAGGTACAGCGGCGCAGGAGTGGCGGCGAGGGCGTCGAGGCGCTGGGCGTAGCCGCCCCGCAGCGCCTCCGGGAGCTGGGAGAGGAAGGAGTCAGCGGCCCCGGCGTTGACGACCGTGACCGACAGGACGATGCTGGTCACCATCCCGAAGCCGGCGACCGCCACCGCCTCGATGCCCCCGTGCCCGACGCCGGCGCCGAGCGCCCGCTCGACCCCGTCGGGCCCCCGGTCGATCCTGCGCAGCAGCGCGAACCCGCTCACGCGCCCGAGCTCCTCGAACACCCCCGCCGCGAGCGCCCCGTAGAGCGCGTAGAGCGCGGCACTGCGCTGGAGCGCGGGCAGGGCGGTGAACACCGCCACGTGGGCGGCAGACTCGAGGACGAGCGCGAAGACGACGAAGACCAACGCGCCGACCACGCACGACCGCGCAGAGAAACGCCACCTGCGGCGCCCCACGGCAATGAGGACGACGGGCAGGGCGAACGCGGCCAGAGCGGCCGCCCCCATGCAGACCAGTGATGCGGTTGGAACCATGACGGCCTCGCAATCCTTCTCCAGTAGCGGCGGACAGAACGCGTCGCGCCGCATATCAAGGCTATACCCGCTTCGACGGCCCGAGGGCGTTATGAGCCGTTGCCCTTCCGCTCGGGCGCGCGAGTCCTGCCACCGGCTCCCGACGGCGTCCTGAGAGGGCCCCGCCGCGCTTGTGCGGCCTCCGCAGGCGGTTCTAGTATCTGTGGTACCCATCCCGAACGGTGATAAGGAGATTCAATGATGAAGCCCCGATCGGTCGCCGCCGCGGCCTGCCTGGCCCTGGTCCTCGGCGCCGCCTCCGCCGGCCCCGCCCTGGCGGAGGCCGCCCAGCCTCCCACGACCGAGGCTCTGACGGTCGCCACCTTCAACGCCAGTCTCAACCGCAACGCGGACGGGGAGCTCCTCGCCGACCTCGCCACCGGCGGCAACGAGCAGGCGTCGAACGTCGCGGAGACCATCCAAAGAGTCGACCCCGACATCCTCCTCATCAACGAGTTCGACTACGACGCAGAGGGGAAGGCCGTCGACCTCTTCCGCACGAACTACCTCGAAGTCGCCCACAACGGCGCTGCCCCCGTTTCATACCCCTACGCCTGGTCGGGCCCCGTGAACACCGGCGTGCCCAGCGGCTTCGACCTGGACAAGGACGGGACGACCACCGGCCCGGGCGACGCCTGGGGCTTCGGCAAGTTCCCGGGGCAGTACGGTTTCACCGTCTACTCCAAGTACCCCATCAAGACGGACCAGATCCGCACCTTCCGCAACTTCCTGTGGAAGGACATGCCGGGCGCTCTCCTGCCGTCCAACGACGACGGCACGGGCTGGTACTCCGACGAGGTGCTCCAGCGCTTCCCCCTGTCCTCCAAGACGCACGCCGACCTGCCCGTCGATGTCAACGGCACGACCGTCCACGTCCTCGCCGCGCACCCGACCCCGCCCTCCTTCGACGGTCCCGAGCAGCGCAACAAGAAGCGCAACTTCGACGAGATCCGCGTGTGGGCCGACTACATCGCGAACCGTGCCGACTACCTCTACGACGACAACGGCGTCCGAGGCGGCCTGGCCACCGACGCGAACTTCGTCATCCTCGGCGACTACAACTCCGACCCCCTCGACGGCGACTCGTACCCGGGGGCCATCGACCAGCTCCTGACCAGCCCCAGGGTGGTCGACACGATGCCGACCTCGGCGGGCGGGCCCGCCGAGGCGGAGCTCCAGGGCGGGGCGAACCTCGCGCACAAGACGGACCCGAAGTACGACACGGGCGATTTCACGGATGATCCGAGGCCCGGCAACCTGCGCATCGACTACGTCCTGCCGAACACGGGCACCCAGGTCGACGAGGCGCACGTCTTCTGGCCCACGCGCGACGACGAGCTGTTCCGCCTCACCGGCGTCCACCCCTTCCCGACCTCGGACCACCGCATGGTGTGGACCCGGCTGCGCTTCCCGGGGTCTGAGCCGTCGGCGCCCGGCCAGCCCGAGCCGGGCGACCAGGACCAGGCGCCCCCATCGGGGCAGGGCCAGGCGCCCTCGGAATCGGACAAGTCCGCCAGGCTGGCGAACACTGGCGCGAGCGCCGGTCCTCTGGGCGCGGCCCTCCTGGCTGCGGGCACGGGCGCAGGCCTTCTCGTCGCCCAGCGCCGCGCACGCCGCCGCAGGGCGTGACCGCGACGTTTTGAGCGCCCGGGGCGGGTCCTGACCGCGGCCCGCCACCGTGCTATCGCGTCGAGTGCTCCGTCTACGGGGAAGGCAGTCCGGCTAAGAACGAGGAGGCATATGGATTGGTACGCAGAAGTTCGTCTGGGGTCGTGGGCGTTGGACGCTGCCGTTACGGCGGAGCGGGTGATGCCGTGGCTGGACTCCCTTGCCCGGGTCAGCCCCCTGCTGGCCGACTGGAAACTGCTCGGCAACTCCTACTACGAGTGCCTGGTCGCCCGACCCCTCACACTCGACGCACTCCGCTTCCGCCTATGGGCGGGCCGCTACGGTGCCGATGCTCCAGAGTACGCCGCCTCACCCGCCTTCTCCGGGGACATCGACGAGGGTCCGGCCATCCTCAGCATCAACACGGGCGTCTACGTCGGACCCGGCCACCCCGGGATCCACATGCTCACGACGAGATTCGCCGATATCGCCCCCGAAGTCCTGGAAGACTTCGCCGACGCTTTCATCGACATGACAGTAAGGGCCCTGGATCCCGTCCACCTGTCCCTCTGCGACCTGGACGTGAGCGCGGACCGCGAATGGGACATGTTCATCCCAGGCTGGAAGATCTACCTGCCCCACACCGCCTCACCCACCCGCATCCAACAAGCCCAGCAGGCCGCCACCACCACCCGGCACCTCGCCACCGGCACCGTCCACACCATCGCCACCCCCACCACATACCCAACCCGCACCACCGACTGGACCAAAGACCCCAAACCCCATACCGACCCCAACGCCTGAGGCGCGGTGGAAGCAGAACCCGGCAACTCGCACTGTCCGCACGCACCCCCATGGGCCAAGTCGTCCCCCGCTTGAGTCCGCGCCCGCACCACTTGGACACTGCCCGCACCACTTAGGCCCCCGACACGCCGGGAGAACCAGGGCCCACGTCGGCCCAAGTGGCGCAGCAGCGCGCTAAGTGGTGCAACGGAACGCCAAGCGGCACAGCAGCGGGTGAATCCCGCAGCGTGGTGCGGAAAGTCGCGCAAAGCGCCGACAATGGACCGCACGCGCGGCCCCTCCCCTCAACTACGCGCACAAGGAACCGGAACTAGATAACACGGCCCGCACACAACGGCAGGATCAAGCCCTTGCGCGCGACCATATGTTGCGTAATCGCGGCCCTTGTGCGCGTAACCGATGCGGGCGCGCGGCTCGCGGCTGGCCAGCGCCTCAAGAACCGTGCGGCGGGCGCACCCCGCAAGTAACAGCCACGAACACCGCGGGCCGCCCCTGGGGGCGGCCCGCGGAGGCGTCACCTCGTGCGCTTCGAGCGGTAGTACTCGATGAGGGCGCGCGTGGAGGGGTCCTGCGCGTCCAGGGCCCCGGCGTCCCCCTCGATGGCGGGCAGGATCTGCTTGGCCAGGACCTTGCCCAGTTCCACGCCCCACTGGTCGAAGGAGTCGATGCCCCACACCGCTCCCTCGACGAAAGTGATGTGCTCGTACAGGGCGATGAGCTGGCCCAGCACCGACGGGGTCAGGGCGGGGGCCATGATCGACGTGGTGGGGCGGTTGCCCGTGAAGACGCGCGCGGGAACGATGGCCTCGGGCGTGCCCTCGGCGCGCACCTCCTCGCTGGTCTTGCCGAAGGCCAGGGCCTTCGTCTGGGCGAAGAAGTTCGACAGGAACAGCTCGTGCATGTCGGCGTCGCCGTCGCCCAGCGCCCACGTCGGGTTCGCGAAGGCGATGAAGTCAGCGGGGACCATGCGGGTGCCCTGGTGGATCAGCTGGTAGAAGGCGTGCTGGCCGTTGGTGCCCGGCTCGCCCCAGAAGACCTCGCCCGTCTCGTAGGTGACGGGGGCGCCGTCGCGGCGCACGGACTTGCCGTTGGACTCCATGGTGAGCTGCTGCAGGTACGCGGGGAAGCGGTGCAGGTACTGGGAGTAGGGCAGGACCGCGTGCGTGTCCGCGCCCAGGAAGTTCGAGTACCAGATGTTGAGCATCCCCATGAGCAGGGGGACGTTGCGCTCGGGCGGCGCCTCGACGAAGTGGCGGTCCATCTTGTGGAAGCCGTCCAGGAAGTCCGCGAACCCCTCGGGGCCGATGGCGATGGCCAGCGACGTGCCGACAGCGGAGTCCACGGAGTAGCGCCCGCCCACCCAGTTCCAGAAGCCGAAGGCGTTGGCCGGGTCGATGCCGAAGGCGGCGACCTTGTCGAGGGCGGTGGACACGGCCACGAAGTGCTTGGCGATGGCGGCCGCCTCGCTGGCCGCGTCCGTGACGATGCCGCGGCTGCGCAGTGCGCCCAGCAGCCACGCGCGCACGACCTTCGCGTTCGTGATGGTCTCCAGCGTGGTGAAGGTCTTCGAGGCGACGATGACCAGGGTGGTCTCCGGATCCAGGTCCTTCGTGGTCTCACCGGCGTCGGTGGGGTCGATGTTCGAGATGAAGCGGCACTCCAGGCCCTCCTGCACGTAGGGCTTGAGGGCCTCGTAAGCCATGACGGGGCCCAGGTCCGAGCCGCCGATGCCGACGTTGACGACGGTCCTCACGGGCTTGCCGGTGACGCCCACCCACTGCCCGGAGCGCACGCGGTTCGCGAAGGAGTAGATCTTCGCCAGCTCGGCACTCACGTCCGCGACGACGTCCTGCCCGTCGACGACCAGGGAGTCCGAGGCGGGGCGGCGCAGCGCGGTGTGGAGGACGGCGCGGTCCTCGGTGACGTTGATGTGCTCACCCGCGAACATGCGGTCGCGCAGGTCGGCGACGCCCGTCTGCTCGGCGAGGGCGAGCAGGTGCCCCACCAGCGTCGGGCACACGAGGTTCTTCGACAGGTCGACGTGGAGGTCGCCCGCTTCCAGTGTGAATCTCTCTGCGCGGCCGGGGTCGTCGGCGAAGAACTTGCGCAGGTCGGGGTCGAACTCCTCGGCCAGCTGGTCGAGCGTGTCCCACGCGGGGGCCTTCGTCGGATCGATCGCGGGAATGTCACCCATGGGTTCTCCTGTCGTTGGTTGTGTGTGCAGTGTACGACGAATGGGGCGGTGGCCGCCCGTGCGCGCTGTTCGCGCTGGGCGGCCACCGTCTCAGGACTCGGGGTCGTCGATGCTGATCGGCGCCGCCTCGATGCCGGGGTTGGCCAGCGAGACGATGCGCTGGACGGGCAGCAGGTCCCGCCACCACTGGTCGTAGGGGCGCCGGTTGACGATGTCGAGGTCGTCGAACATGTTCTTCACCAGACGCGCCTCGATGCCGCCGCCGATCTGCCCGATGTAGGTGGCGTTGGTGTCGCCGCGCTCGAACTGGCCCTCCAGATGGCCCAGGGCGCGGTTGACGAGGCGGGTGGCCAGCAGGCGGTCGAAGGGCGTGGGCGCGCCCCCCTGCTGCAGGTGCCCCAGCGCGCTGTGGCGCACGTCGTAGAGGCCCTGCGCCTCGGCGTTGAACACGTCGGCCAGGAACTCGCGGTCGTAGAACTCGCTGGTCGACTCGTTGACCAGGGTGAGGAAGAGCCTGCGCCCCCCTTTGAAGGAGGCGACCATGCGCTGGGAGTCGGCGGCGATCCGCTCCAGGGAGGGGGCGTCCTCGTTGATGTACATGTACTCGGCGCCCGTGGCCAGGGCGGTCATGAGGGTGAGGTAGCCGCAGCGGCGGCCCATGATCTCGGCGATGAAACAGCGCTTGGAGGCCGCCGCGGACTCCTTGATGCGGTCGATCGCCCACGTGGCGTTGTTGATGGCGGTGTCCGTGCCGATCGCCAGCTCGCACCCGGGCAGGTTGTTGTCGATGGACGCGGGGATGAGGATCATGGGGATCTTGAACGCCGGGTAGCGGTCCCGTTCGCCGGTCATCGCGTGGACGCCCAGGTAGGCGTTGAGCCCGCCGATGACGATGAGCGCGTCGATGGAGTTGCGCTCGATGGCGCGCCCCAGCGCGTAGTACTGCTCGACGGGGGGGACGTCGCGCTTGGTGCCCAGCTCGGCGCCGCCCTTGAAGGCCCAGCCCTCCACGTCGCCCCACGACAGCTCCCGGACGCGGTCGTCCGCCAGGCCCGACCAGGACCCGTCGACTCCGAGCATCGTCCATCCCTTGGCGATGCCGAGGCGGACGGAGACCCGGGCGGCGGTGTTCATACCCGGCGCCAGGCCGCCCGCGTGGAGGATCGCGACGCGCTTGCCGCCCCCGTCTCCGCCCGCGGCGAGCTGGGGGGGCGTGGACAGGATCTGGTTGACGCCCACCATCGCCCGGAAGGAGGCGCCGCGCGAGACCTGGGCCGCCTCGAAGTCGCCCGCGGCGATGAGGTCCTTGACGGCGCGGGTGTCGCGCACCGCCTTCATGAGGGGGATGCGGGTGATGCGGCCCCGCCGCACGCCCAGGATGCACGGCTCGTCCTCGCCCGTGCTGGCGAGGACCTCCTGGACCGCCGCGTAGCCGAGCAGCGTCGACTGCCAGCGGTCGTAGGCCGAGGGCGTGCCGCCCCGCTGGACGTGCCCGAGGATCGTGACGCGGGCGTCCTCGCCCGTGCGCTCCTTGATGGTGTCGGCGATGTGCTGGGTGGTGAGCTCGTTCCCCTCCCGGTCCTTGGCGCCCTCGGCGACCAGGACGATGGACTCGCGGCGCCCCGCCTCGCGCCCGAAGTGCAGGTGCCGGGCGAGTTCGTCCTCCCACCCGGGTCCGGCGGGGTCCTCGGGGGTGAACACGTAGTCGGCCCCGCCCGCGACGGCCGCCATGAGGGGCAGGTACCCGCAGTGGCGGCCCATGACCTCGATGACGAAGGCGCGCTGGTGGGAGGCGGCGGTGGAGGTGAGCTGGTCGATGGCGTCGACGATGCGGTGCAGCGCCGTGTCCGCGCCGATGGTCATGTCGGTGCCGACCATGTCGTTGTCGATGGAGCCGACCAGTCCGACGACGACCAGGGCGGGGTGGGCCCGCGCGGTCTCCTCGGTGATGGCCCCCTCGGCGGCCAGCTCCTGGACGTGCTGCGCCCATTCCCGGCGGAACTCGTCGGTGCCGGACAAGGATCCGTCGCCGCCGACGACGACGAGGTGGTCGATACCGTGCTCCAGCAGGTTGCGGGCGGCGGTGTGGCGGCCCGCGTACTCACGGAAGGCGGCGCAGCGCGCGGTCCCGATGACGGTCCCGCCCTCGGCGAGGATCGACGACACGTCGGACCACCGCATCTCCTTGATGGCGCTCCCGCCGTCGACGGCGCCCTGCCATCCCTCCATGATCGCGTAGGGCGTGGCGCCGCGCGCCAGGGCGGTGCGGACGACGGCGCGCACCGCCGCGTTCATTCCCTGGGCGTCGCCGCCCGAGGTGAGGATTCCGATGCGTGTGGGGGTCTGCTGGGTGAACGCGTCCATGTCGTCCCTTTCCATGCGAGCGGTGGCCGGCCCGAAGGGCCGCTCACCAGCCCATTGTATTCGACCCGGGTGCGCCTGTGCAGGGCGCAAGGTCCCCTGATCCGCCCTCACCGACGCGCTGGGCGCAGCTTCGCCGGCGTTCCGGGCGGCGGAGTCGGCGAGCTCCTGGGGGAGGGCGATCGCGAAGCCGAAGGAGAGGATCTTCGAAGCGGACCCCGTCAGATGGATCGTCGCGCACAGGGGGACGGTCGACGAGGCCGCCGCGTCGGACACCCCGTTGCGCCTCGCCTGGCGCGGGGCGGGCGGTCAGTGGACGGCCATCGTGGAGGTGTAGCTGGAGAGGTAGGCGATGGCGCCGGCGACCGCCAGCAGAACGGCGGCGTCCGCGCCGCGGTACCGGGAGGTGAACCACGGCCTGCCCGGGATGGCCAGGCGGGCGCCCGCGACGACGACGAGCGTGGCGACCAGCGCCCACACCGCGCGGTGCGGGTGGTCGAGGACGGTGAGGCCCACGACGGAGCCGATGCCGCCGACGATCACGCACCCCGTGAGGGCGCCGAGCACCGCACGGCCCCTGTCGTTCCTCTTGTCCACGCGCCCACTGTAGCGCGCGACCGGGCGGGGGCGCCCAGGCGGACCACGGCATGGCGGGTTGCGCATTCGCGGTAGAATGTTCGCGCATTACGTACACCCGCACGCATTGAAGGAGATTTGTGTGACTTCCCGCTACATCGTCGTAGGATCCGGTTCCCACGAGGCGGCGGCCCTCGTGCTGGACCAACTCGCCACCGCGTTCGGGGCCAGCTCCTCGGTCGCCCGTGTGCCGGCCTTCGCCGGAACTGACGCGGACAGCGCGGCCCTCGGCGCCGCCTCCGCGCTGCCGGACGCGGTCGGCGCGGTCAGGGAGCGAACAGCCGATGTGGTCCTCATCGAGTCCTCCTCCGCCTGCGCGAACCGCTCCTTCGACGCGCCGGGCTGGGACTTCTCCCTGGCCGCCTCGGTGGGCGCCGGCGTGGTCCTGGCCCCCGACACGGAGGGCGTCGGCGCCGAACTGCTGGCACAGGAGGCGGCGACCGCCGTCTCGCGGGCGGCCGACCACCAGGCCGCCGTCGTGGCCCTCGCCCTCCCCGCGGCCCTCGTCGGGCGCGTCGACTCCCCCGTGCCCGTCCTCCCCCTGCCCGTGGACGGCGGGGGGCTGGACGCCCTGGCCCGCGCCGCCGCGCCCAGCGCGGTGACGCCCCTGGCGTTCCAGGCGGACCTCGTCGAGCGCGCACGCGCCGACCGCAAGCGCATCGTCCTGCCCGAGCCCGACGACGACCGCGTCCTGCGGGCCGCGGCGCAGGTCCTCGCCGCGGGTATCGCCGACATCACCTTCGTCGGCGACGCCGACTACGTGGCCAAGCGGGCGGGGGAGCTCGGCCTGGACCTCGGCGCCGCCCAGGTCGTCTCCACGGGCGACCCCGCCTACCTGGAGCGCTACGCCGAGGAGTTCGCGCGGCTGCGCGCCAAGAAGGGCGTCACGCTGGAGCAGGCCCGGGAGAAGGTCCAGGACGTGTCCTACTTCGGCACGATGATGGTCCACATGGGCGACGCGGACGGCATGGTCTCGGGAGCGGCCCACACGACCGCCCACACGATCGTCCCCTCCTTCCAGATCATCAAGACCGCCCCGGGCGTGTCCGTCGTGTCCTCGATCTTCCTGATGCTGATGAAGGACCGCGTGTGGGCGTTCGGCGACTGCGCGGTCAACCCCAACCCCACTCCCGAGCAGCTGGCCGACATCGCGGTCACCAGCGCGCGCACGGCCGCCCAGTTCGGCGTGGACCCCAGGGTCGCGATGCTGTCCTACTCGACGGGCTCGTCGGGCTCGGGCCCGGACGTGGACGCGGTCGTCGAGGCCACCCGCCTCGCCCGCGAGAAGGCGCCGGAGCTGGCCATCGAGGGGCCCATCCAGTTCGACGCCGCCGTCGACAGCGCCGTCGCCGAGAAGAAGCTGCCCGGTTCCGAGGTCGCGGGCAGGGCCACCGTCTTCGTGTTCCCCTCCCTGGAGGCCGGAAACATCGGCTACAAGGCCGTCCAGCGCTCCTCCGGCGCCGTCGCCGTCGGCCCGGTCCTGCAGGGCCTGAACAAGCCCGTCAACGACCTGTCGCGCGGCGCCCTGGTCGAGGACATAGTCAACACCGTCGCCCTGACCGCCGTCCAGGCGCAGGGCTGAGCGCCCGGGCCCCTCCGCGACGGCCGCGCGAGGGGCCCGGCCGCACCTCCAATCCATCAGCACGAACCCGAAAGGCAGGCGCATGCCCTCTCAGACCGTCCTCGTTATCAACTCCGGCTCCTCCTCCATCAAGTACCAACTGGTGGATCCCGAGACCGGCGACGCCCTGGCCAAGGGCCTCGTCGAGCGGATCGGCGACCCCATGGGCGTCATCACGCACACCCACGGCGGGGCCGTGACCGAGGAGGAGATGCCCGTCCCCGACCACACCGTCGGCATGCGCGAGGTCCTGCGCCTCTTTGACACGGAGGGCCCGACCCTGGCCGAGGCGGGCATCGTCGCCGTCGGCCACCGCATCGTCCAGGGCGGACGCCACTTCGACGGCCCGGCGCTGATCACCGACGGGGTCCGCGACCTCATCGAGGAGCTGTGTCCACTGGCTCCCCTGCACAACCCGGCCCACCTCAAGGGCATCGACGTGGCGCGCGAGCTCATGCCCGGCGTCCCCCACGTCGCCGTTTTCGACACCGCGTTCTTCCAGCAGCTGCCCGACCGGAGCGCCCTCTACGCCCTGGAGACGGAGACCGCGGAGAAGTACTCGGTGCGCCGCTACGGCGCCCACGGCACCTCCCACCAGTTCGTCTCCCAGGAGATCGCGAAGATGCTGGGGCGCGACGACCTCAAGCAGATCGTGCTGCACCTGGGCAACGGCGCCTCCGCGTCCGCAGTCCGCTGCGGCAAGCCGATCGACACCTCCATGGGCCTGACCCCCCTGGAGGGCCTCATGATGGGGACCCGCACGGGCGACATCGACCCCGCGGTGGTCTTCCACTTGGAGCGCGTCGCGGGCATGAGCGTCGGGGAGGTCGACACGCTCTTCAACAAGAAGTCCGGTATGAAGGGCATGACGGGGGAGTCCGACATGCGCAGCGTGTGGGCGATGATCGACAACGACGACGATCCCGTGGCCCAGAAGCGCGCCCGCACTGCGATGGACGTCTACGTGAACCGCCTGGTGAAGTACGTGGGCTCCTACACGGCGGAGCTGGGCGGCCTGGACGTCATCACCTTCACCGCAGGCATCGGCGAGAACGACGTGCACGTGCGCCGTGAGCTGGCCGAGGCGCTCTCCCCCTTCGGCGTCAAGATCGATGTCGAGGCGAACAAGGCGCGCAGCGGCGAGCCGCGCGTCATCTCGGCGCCGGACTCGACCGTGGAACTGGTCGTCTTCCCGACCAACGAGGAGCTGGCCATCGCGCGCCAGGCCCTTGCCTTCGCCTGATCCCTCCCCGGCGGCGGGGGCCGGGGCCCTTGATCGGGCCCCGGCCAATACCTCCGGGCGCGCCAAGGACCCATTGACTTCCACCAACGAAAGGCATAGAGTTATGCCTGGTAACGGTGAGCTTGTCCTCGCAGAGTGCCAATCCGCAGACCCGCGCTCGCACCTCGTGCGGCGTGGGTTCTTGCGTTTCACGAGACTTATAAGGAGTGGCCGTGCTCATCGCCTACATCGATGAGGTCGGCGAGGCTGGCGCGTCCATCTCAAAGGACCGCAGCGATTCCAACACGTCACCCGTATTTGGCCGCGTAGGTTTCATCATGAGACGCGCGGGGCGACAGGAAGTAACTGAACTCCACATCCGCAGCGGCATCAAGGACACACGCCGCATTATAGCCCGCTTGCGCGCGCCACCACGAGCATTCCGGCCTTCGCCGCTTCCATCCGCGCCTTCTCCTCGGGGCTTATTCTCTGGCTGATCGACATCGCAAGCGCGGGACGCTCTCTCGCGAAGATGTCGGAGTTATGGAGATCCCGAACCCCTCCCCGGGAATGCGACAGGTACAGTTTTGACTCAATCGTCGGTTTCCTCCGCATCAGCTCCTCGAAGGCTGTTGGAACCCACTCATAGGGGCTGTCATCAATGGTGGGAGTCTTTCCCCCACCGTTCCGTAGCAGTGCCCAGCGTCTTCTCCTCCCCGTAGACGAATAAGCGTCCTCCACGGGAGCAGAGAAAACGCACGAGCTCCCGAAAGCCGGCGATCCGTTGTAGTTCTTATGCGCCTTACTGACAAACGCTCCCGCCTCGGCAACTTCATCAAGATAAGCAACCAGCATCTGACCCCTTCCGCTGAATAGACGGAAACCCACGCCGCAAGGGCGTGGGCCTTCGATGTGGCACTCTGAGTAATTGTCCCGTTACCAATCCCAATGGGACACGGGCAGACGAGCTGTGTCCACCGTGGGCAGCTAGAGCCCCTCTGGATCGACGAGTGCCAGGGCCCGCGGCGCGCGGCAGACCCGCACCGTCTGCCCCCACGTGAGGACGAGCCTGTCCGCCTCCATGCCGTCGCCGAACAGGACCAGGGACTCGGAGGCGACGCTCAGGCCCAGTTCCTCCCCCTCCCCCAGGATCCCCTCCGTGCACTCGGTCCCCGTGCACGGCGAGGGCCAGGCCTCGCGCACGAACCACGCGAGCGACTGGGAGGTCGGCCCGGGCAGGTCCCCCATGCCGCGTCCGCGCTTGAGGGAGGCGCCCCAGCCGGTGGCCCCCGTCCCGGTGCTGACGACGACCCCGGAGGAGGACTGCCTCTCGGCGCGCCGGGGCAGCGCCAGCTCGTACCGGGCGCTCTGGTGGCCGGGGTGGCCGATGAACACCTCGTTGAGGGCGGTCAGCGAACGGGAGTCGTCGACCGTCGCGCGCACCATCGTCAGATGGTCGACGCCCACCCGTTCCCCCTCGTCGAGGCGGCGGCACACGGACACCCCCTGGTCGGGCGTGCAGCGCACGAGCACGCCGGCGTTCGATCCGGGCGCGGAGTCGACTCCGATGACGATCTGGTCGGCGACGTACTTGGCGGTGTTGGCGACCAGCCCGTCCGGCCCGACGACGACGATGACGTCCTCGGGGGCGAAGAGGAAGCGCGAAAGGGAATCGCGTTCCACGTCGGCGCTGGCCCACCCCCGTGGGATCCCCGCCCGCACGCGGGCCAGGGCGCTCACGTGCGCCTCGTGGGCGCGCTCGACCGCTTCGAGGGTGCGCCCGCGCGAGCGCAGGACGAACTCGACCTGCCCCCGCGTCGAGTAGCGGTCCATGAGCTCGTCGTACTCGGTGGGGCGGTGGACGACGACTGCCCGGCGCCGCACGCTACTCGCCCCGCTTGGCGGAGCCGGCGAAGGCGGAGAGGACGTCGGTGAGCATGTCGGGGGTGATGGTCACCGACCCGATGGAGGGCATGTTGTGGGCCATCTCCTTGAGGGCGAAGGCGCGCACCACGTCGGGCCCGGCTTCGGCCAGGGCGCGGACGTAGGCCGCCTCGTTGGCGATCTTGGCGCCGCCGACGCGCTTCCAGTCGTCCTCGTTGGCCTTGGCCAGGGTCTCGATGCGCCGCGCCTCGGCTTCGACGGCGATCGCGTCGGCGGCGGCCTTCTCCTCCGCCTCGCGCCGGCTGTTGCGGCCCTCCTGGTCGACCAGGTCGGCGCGTTTGCGGGCCAGGTCGAGCTTCGACTGCAGCTCGTTCTCGGAGATCTGGGACTCGCGCGCGACCGCGAGGGCCCTGCGCTCGTACAGGGCGCGGTCGGCCTCGGCCTGGAGCCGTTCGAGGAGCGGGGCTCGCAGGGAGGATTCGACGCCCTCGTCGGGGCGCAGCGCCATGAGCCGGGCGTCGACGACGCCCACGCCGGTGGCGCGCAGTTGTTCGTCGCGCTCGAAGGCGAGGACGAGGGCGGCGCCGACCTCGTCGAGCGAGCCGGAGATGGCCTCGGACAGGGGCATCGCCGCGATCGCCGAGGCCAGGGAGGAGGAGGCGAGCCGGGTGACCAGTTCGTCGATCTGCCACAGGCCCTGCGGATCGGCGGAGGCGCCGCGCGGGTAGAGACCGAAGTCGTAGTGCTTGGCGGCGGCTTCGGGGTCCTCGATCCGGTAGGTGATGGACACCTGCGCGTTGACGTTCTGCTGGTCGGCGGAGGGGGTCTGGACGAGGAAGCTGTGGGCGCGGTCCGCGATGGGCACTTCGGCGAGCGCGCTCCTTCCGGCGCGCAACCAGAAGGACTGGCCGACTCCGGACCGGATGGTGCGCCCGGCGCGGATCTGGATGACGTGGTCGCCGGGGCCGCCCTGGTAGCGGATGACGAGGGGGTGGTGGTGGAGGGTTCCCATGGCGTTCTCCTTGCTCGGGTGGTTCCCACTTGTTTACGTCATACCGACGATAACCTCCCGCCTGTTTAATGTCAACTCGACGCAAACGGGGTAGGATAACGTCATGATCACCCCGCTCGCCTTCCCGATCGCGGTCGACGTCGTCGCCCTGACGGTCATCGACCGCGCCCTGCACTGCCTCGTCGTGACACGGGGCATCGACCCCTACCGGGGGCGGCCCGCGCTGCCGGGCGGCTTCGTGCGCGAGAACGAGCAGACCCTCCAGGCGGCCGAACGCGAACTCGAGGAGGAAACCGGCATCACTCCCCCCGGGCACCTCGAACAGCTCCGCTCCTACGGCCCCCAGGGCCGCGACCCCAGGGGCCCCGTCCTCTCCGTCGCCCACCTGCTCCTCGCCCCCCGCTTCTCCCCCGCGCGCCCGGGAGGCGACGCCGCCGGAGCGCACTGGCGCCCCGTCGACGCGCTGCTCGCACCCGGCTCGCCCCTCGCCTTCGACCACGCGGCCATCCTGGCCGACGGGGTCGAGCGCGCCCGCTCCAAGATCGAGTACTCCCCCCTGGCCACGTCCTTCTGCGGCCCCGAGTTCACGATCACGCAGCTCCGCACCGCCTACGAGGCGATCTGGGGCGCGCCCCTGGACCCGCGCAACTTCCACCGCAAGGCGACCAAGACGGCGTCCTTCATAGAAGCGACCGGGAGGACGGCCCGCGAGGGCGCGGGGCGCCCGGCCGCCCTGTACCGCCTCACCCCCGGCGTCGACGAAACGGCATTCGTCCTGGACCCGCCCCTGCGCCGACCGGCCGGACCGGCCCCGGCCCCGCCGACGACCGCCCCTCCCCCGCCGATTGCGCGACAATAGGGCGAGCACTGAAGGAGAACCATGAACTTCCATTCCCTCTACGACCAGGGCTTCGCCCGCGTCGCCGCCGTCACCCTGCCGGTCCACCCGGCCCGTCCCGCCGACAACGCGCGCGAGATCATCGACGCCGCGCGCCAGCTCTCCGAGCGCGGCGTCGCACTGGCGGTGTTCCCCGAGCTGTGCGTCTCCGGCTACGCGCTCGACGACCTCCTCCTGCAGGACACCCTCCTCGACAACGTCGAGAAGGCCCTGGCCTCGATCGTCGGGGCCAGCGCCGGCCTGCTGCCCCTCCTCGTCGTCGGAGCCCCGCTGCGCAAGGACAACGCCCTGTACAACTGCGCCATCGCCATCCACCGCGGGCGCGTCCTCGCGATCATCCCCAAGTCCCACCTGCCCAACTACCGCGAGTTCTACGAGAAGCGCTACTTCGTCACCATGCCCCCGCGCGCGTGCGAGCGCATCGAGGCGCCCTGGGGCGGCATCGAGGAGTTCAGCGGCGCCCCCGTGTGGGTCCCCTTCGGCCAGGTCCTCCTGTCCGCAGCCGACGTGCCCGGCCTGACCATCGGCATCGAGATCTGCGAGGACATGTGGGTGCCCGTCACCCCTGCCACCGAGCTGGCGCTCGCGGGCGCGACCGTCCTGGCGAACCTGTCCGCCTCCCCGATCACCGTGGGGCGCGGCGCCGACCGCGAGCTCATGGTGCGCTCGGTCTCCGCGCGCTGCTCGGCGGCCTACGTGTACACGGCGGCCGGCATGGGCGAGTCCAGCACAGACCTCGCGTGGGACGGGGAGACCATGGTCTACGAGGCCGGGGACCGCCTCGCCATCGGCGAGCGCTTCCAGGAGGGCGCCCACATGACGATCGCCGACGTGGACCTCGAGCGCCTGCGCACCGAGCGCAAACGGCAGAACTCGTTCACCGACAACGCCCAGCGCTACTTCGCGGGCGACGAGCGGATGACCCCGCAGGAAGTCGAGTTCACGCTCAACCCTCCGCGCACGGACCTGGGGCTCCAGCGCCCTGTCGACCGCTTCCCCTTCGTCCCCGACGACCCGTCGCGCCTGGAGCAGGACTGCTACGAGGCCTACAACATCCAGGTCGCGGGCCTGGTCCAGCGCCTGCGCGCGATCGGAGACCCGAAGGTCGTCATCGGAGTCTCCGGCGGTCTGGACTCGACCCACGCCCTGGTCGTGGCCTCCCGCGCGATGGACCTGCTGGGGCGTCCGCGCACGGACATCCTGTGCTACACGCTGCCCGGATTCGCCACCTCCGAGCGCACCAAGAAGAACGCGACCCTGCTGTGCCGCTACCTGGGCACCTCCTTCCAGGAGATCGACATCCGCCCGGCGGCCACTCAGATGCTGGCCGACATCGGACACCCCTACGGGGAGGGCGAGGCCGCCTACGACGTCACCTTCGAGAACGTCCAGGCCGGCCTGCGCACCGACTACCTGTTCCGCTTGGCCAACCACCTGGGCGGCATCGTGCTGGGCACGGGCGACCTGTCCGAGTTGGCGCTGGGCTGGTGCACCTACGGCGTGGGCGACCAGATGAGCCACTACGCGGTCAACACGGGCGTGCCCAAGACCCTCATGCAGCACCTGATCCGCTGGGTCGTGGCCTCCAAGCAATTCGACGACCATGTCGGCGAGGTGCTCCTGTCGATCCTCAACACGGAGATCTCCCCCGAGCTGGTTCCTGCCAAGCCGGGCGAGAAGATGCAGTCCACGCAGGACAAGATCGGCCCCTACAACCTGCAGGACTTCACGCTGTACCACGTGCTGCGCCGCGGGGCGCGCCCCTCGAAGATCGCGTTCCTGGCGGAGAAGGCATGGTCGGACGCGAGCGTGGGCGACTGGCCCGCCGGTTTCCCCGAGGAGGACAAGGCCGCCTACTCACTGGCCGAGATCGTCAAGTGGGAGCGCCTGTTCCTGCAGCGCTTCTTCAGCCAGCAGTTCAAGCGCAGCGCCCTGCCCAACGGCCCGAAGGTCATGGCGGGCGGCTCCCTGTCCCCTCGCGGGGATTGGCGCATGCCCGCCGACGTGTCGGGCGCGGATTGGGTCGCCGAACTCGACGGGGCCGTGGAGGGTTTGTTCGAGGCGTGAGCACCGCCCGCACCGGCGCCCCGCCGCTGCCAGAACGCGGGGCGCAGCGGGCGCTCGGCCAGGATAGGAGGAATGATATGGGCACAGCCGCCCAGTGGGCCTTCGTGCTCGTCGGCGTTGGACTGGCGGCCCTCGGGGCGTTCGAACTGGCCGTCGGGGTGTGCGCCCGGGCCGGGCGCGCCTCGGGCCGCCTGGCTCTGCCCCTGCCCGTCGAGGCGGGGTCGGCCCGGTGGG
>NZ_CP017298.1:981374-989540 GCF_001746855.1 Pauljensenia hongkongensis
CGGGGTCGGCCCGGTGGGAGCGCGCGCACCGCGCGGCGTGGCCCGTCCTCTTCGCAGGGGGCGTCCTGGGGGCCTCCCAGGGCACCGCGTTGGCGGCGACCGCCCTCATGTGGCCGCAGGGGGCCCTGTCCGTCTGCGCCGTCCTCGCGGTGAGCGGCCTGGTCGTCGAAGCGGGCCTGTGGCGGGTGGCGGGGGCCGCGGCTCGCTCGCGCCTGGACTGAGGCACGATGGCCGGCCGCGCGCGCGTCGTCGGCGCCGTTCCCCGGACTGCGGGCCGGTGGTTCCCCCCGTCAGGTGTGCGCCTCGATCGTGCGGCGCGGAGCGATGAGGACCGTCGCGCACACGAGGAGGACGCTCAGCACAGCGCACCCCGCCAGCAGGGGCGCCACGGACTGGAGCGAAAGGCCGCCCGTGACCGTCACGGCCGTAGAACCCAGGAACAGCGCTCGTGAGGCCAGCCCCTGGGGCAGCGCGTAGGACAGTGCGCCGACCACTCCCGTCGAGGCGGCGATCGAGCCGAAGCCGATGCCGGAGAGCAGCAGGCACACGGCGACGGGCGCCGCGAACGACTTCATGAGCATCGACAGCAGTGACTGCGCGAGGATCAAGGGGACGGCGATGACGACGGCGAGCGCGCACGACAGCGCGAACGCCGCTCCCGGCCACCCGGGCATGCCCATGGTGAGGCCCAGGGCCCAGGTGAGTGCCAGGAGCACCACCTGCGCCACGGCGACCGGCGCGACGAGGACCACGGACTTCGCCAGGACGACCGCCCAGGGCCGGTGCCCCGAGGTGAGGACAATGTTCCACGAGGCGTCCCGGTGCTCAGGACGCCACACGGACGCCGCCATGAGCGCCACGCCCAGGTTGAAGAACATCAGCCCGTAGAAGAGGGTGACCTGGCTGGCCAGCGAGTCCCACCCGCCGTTGAGGGCGTCCCTGTTCACCCAGTAGTTGACCGCTCCTGCGACGGTGGCCAGCAGGGGCAGCAGGACGGCGAAGACGCCCACCCGCGAGCGGCGGAGTTTGAGGAATTCGGCGGCGACGAGGCCCATGGTATTCACCTTTCAACACGATCCATGCGGTGGGTCGCCCAGGCCAGGGCGGCCAGGGCCAGGAGGAGGAAGCCTACCACCCAGGGCAGGTCGACGCTCCCGTAGTGCACGCCCCCTGCCTGCCGACCGACTAGTCGCGTGTTCGTGATCACCGCGTAGTACCCCCAGGGGACCATGCGAGCGATGGCGCTCGGGGCTAGAAACATGTACATCGCGGTGAAGGCGCCCAGCAGACCCACTCCGACGCAGATGAGCTGGTTGTCCCATTTCGCCGCCAACCACACGTGCGCGCCCACGAACACGCCGTCCACCAGCCACAGCAGGACGGCGTACTGGGTCCACTGCCCCCATTCGAGGGGTACCGTGTACCCCCTCGCGCGGGCGAGGCCGATGGTCGCCGCTGTCTCCGCCGCCACCGCGAGCGCCAGCACCGCCACCAGGAGCGCGGTCTTCGCCCGGCACAGCGCGCCGGGCCCCACGCCCGTCGTTGAGTTGAGCGTCCAACCCGCGCCGGTGTTCTCGATGTCGGTCTGGCGGCTGGCGATCACGGCGACCAGGACGGGATGGACCAGGGCGTTCATCATGGCGGCATTCAGCAGCAGGGACGCCCACGGCCAGGCATCCGGGTCCGCACCGACCACCGGCGCCTCGGGCCGGAACAGGTTCATGCACGACAGCGCGACCACCGCGACGACCGCGACGACGACGACGGGAATCGTGTGGAGGCGGCGCATCTTCGCCGCTTCGAGGCGTACGAGCAGTAGCCTGCGTGCCATCGCCACCATCACAGCGCCCCCGCCCCTCCGGTGAGGGCCATGAAAACGTCCTCGAGGGACTGGTCCGCGCGGCGCACCTCGTACAGGGTGATGCCGTGGCGCACCAGTGCCTCGATCATCCGAGCGGCTCCCCCCTGGTCGAGGCCGGGGACCATGATGCCGCCGGCCACGGCGCGCCCGGGCAGTCCCAGGGCGAGCGCCTCCCTGGCCTGCGGCGTCGAGACGAAGAGGTCGGGCAGTGAACGGGCGAAGAGCTCCGCGCGCGTCCCCTGGAACACGAGGCGGCCCGCGGAGAGGATCCCCAGGACGGAGGCCATCTTGTCGATCTCGTCCAGGAGGTGGCTGGAGACCATGACTGAGACGCCCTCGGAGGCCAGGTGGATGAGGAGTTCGCGGATCTCCTCGATCCCGGCGGGGTCGAGGCCGTTAGTCGGCTCGTCCAGGACCAGCAGCTGCGGGTCCCGGGCCAGCGCCATCGCGATGCCGAGCCTCTGCTTCATGCCCAGGGAGTAGGTGCGCTGGAGGCGGTTCTTGTGCTCGGTGAGGCGGACCAGGGCAAGGGCGCGTTCGGTCTGCTCCCGGCTCAGCCCCAGCATGCGGGCGACCACCGCCATGTTCTCGGCGCCCGTGAGGTGCCCGTAGCCGGGTGGGCGCTCGATCATGGAGCCGATCCGCGGCATCATCGCGCTCGCGTTGGCTCCTGTGAGGGGGGTGCCGAAGACACTGATCCGGCCCCGCGTCGGCCGCAGCAGGCCGAGCAGCATCTTCATGGTGGTGGATTTGCCGGAGCCGTTGGGGCCGAGGAACCCGTAGACGCATCCCGCGGGCACGCGCAGGTCGAGGGAGTCGACGACGGTGCGCCCAGCGAACGACTTCGTCAGATCGGAGGTGGCGACGACCAGGCCGGGGCCGTCGTATGCGGGGGGCCGGGGCGAGGTCCGCGGCGCCATCCGGAGTGGTGGGTGTGCTGTCATGGCACCCACTGTGCCCTGCGGCGGCGCGATCGGCATCGCCCCGTGGGATGGTTCCGAGCGGGGCGCCCTCATACCAGGGTATGACGGTGCGGTGGCCGCCCTGGCCTAGTGTGGGACCATGAAGCAGCTCCCTCCCCCTTCCCTCCCCCCGGCCCCGCCGCGTCCGCGCCCCGTGCCCCACTGGACGGACGCGCTGCTCGGACTGTCCGTCGCGGTCCTGTCCTCGAGCGGCCTTGTCACCGCGTTCCCGGGCGGGGCCGCGGTGTTCCGCGTCCTGGCGGTGCTGTGCGGAGCGGCCATCGCCTTCAGGCGCGTGTTCCCCCTGGCCTCGGTGCTCGTGATCGGGGCGGTCCTGGTGGTCCACGTGCTGCTCATCGAGGACTTGACGCTGGTGGCGCTGGTTGGCGCGCTCGTCGCGGTGTGGACCACCCAGTCGCGCCTGGCGCCCCCGTGGCGGTGGGCTTTGCTCGTGTTCTTCTGCTCCGGAGCGGTCGCGGCGGTCTCGGTGCGGGCGGTGCGGGCCTACGAGCCCACCGACCTGAGGGGTTTCGCCGTACTCGGCACGGCCACCGCACTGGTTCTCGCGGTCGCGGCGCTCGGGGGGGCGCGCAGCCGGTCGATCAGGGACCGCAGGCACTTGGCCGCAGAGCGCCTGGCGATGCTGGAGGAGCAGCAGCACACCCTGGCGCGCCTTGCCGTCGCCCACGAGAGGAACCGGTTGGCCGGGGACCTCCACGACCTGTTGGGGCACACCCTCACCGCCATCAGCGCGCAGGCCGAGGGCGCCCGCTGTGTCCTCGCGGCTGATCCCGCGCGCGCCGACGAGGCTCTGGCGACCATCGCCAGGATCAGCCGGGAGGGGGTCGATCAGGTGCACGATATGGTCGCCCTGCTGCGCGGGGACGGGGTTCCCTCGCCCAGTGCGGTGCCCGGGGCAGCGGGAACGACCGCCGAGGGTGACGGGCGCGCGGCGACCGCGGACGCCGTCGGCGCGGGCGGGGGCCTGTGGGAGCGGGTGTCCGCGCTGGTGGTGGCGTGCGCGGCCCCGGTGCGCCCCGATCTCGACGTGTCGGCGCCGCCCGCGATGGCCCCCGAACAGGAGGACGCCATGGTGCGCAACTGCCGGGAGGCGCTGACCAACGCGATGCGCCACAGAGCGCCTGGGCCGATCAGTGTCGCCGGGCGCTCCATGGGACCGCAGGTGTCACTGACGGTGGAGAACCCGATCGCGGGGGTCCCGTCGGCGCGGACCGGCGGCCTGGGCGTGGTCTCGATGGCCTCGCGCGCCCACGGGGCGGGGCTGCGCTGCGGGGTGGGGCCGCGCGGGGGCGTGTGGCGCGTGGAGATGGAGGCAGGGGTGTGAGCGCGCCGATCCGCATCGGCCTGGCCGACGACGAGCCCCTGTTCGCCCAGGGGTTGGCGATGATCCTGGGGTCCCAGCAGGACTTCGCCGTCCGCTGGCGGGCAGTCCACGGCCAGGACGCGCTGGTGCGCGCCCGCCGCGATCCGGTTGACGTGCTGCTCATGGACGTGCAGATGCCCGTCATGGACGGGATCGAGGCGACGCGGCGCCTCGTCGATGAGGGCACTGCGAGCAGGATCGTCATCCTCACCACTTTCAACACGGACGACTCCGTTCTGCGCGGCATCGACGCGGGGGCCTCGGGGTTCCTGCTCAAGACCACTCCCCCGGCCGGGCTGTTCGACGCAGTGCGCACCGTCCACTCGGGTGACTCGGTGATCTCCCCGGGGCCCACCTCGACCCTGCTGCGCGCGTTGCGCGCCCCGGGCGCCCCGCCCCTGGCCGCGGTCCCCACTCCGGCGGATGCCGCCGCGGACGGCCGCGGGATCCTGGAACGAGCGGGCCTGACGGGCAAGGAGGTCGAGATCCTGCGCTTGATCGCGCGCGGGCTGACGAATCAGGAGATCTGCGACGCGCAGTGGGTGTCGATGGCGACTGTGAAGACCCACGTGGGCCACCTGCTGGCCAAGACGGGGGCCCGTGACCGCGTGCAACTGGTGCTCCTCGCGCTGCGCGCCGGCCTCATGGACGCCGACATGGTCCTGTCCCCGCGCCCCTCGCACGGGTGAGCGCACCGGCGCCCGCCGCGTCCCGCAGTCGGAGCGCGGTGCGCGCCCGTCCGGGTGGCGACGGGGGCGCCACCGCCCTCGCGGCCGCGCCCCCTCACCCCTGCGCGTTGTTCCACGCGCGTTCCACGCTACTGCTGGGGCTTCTCCCTCTTGTCCAGCATGTACAGGGCCAGCTTGGAGGGCTCCAGGGCGCGCACCGCGTGGGGCAGGCGCGTGCCGAAGTGGATGACGTCGCCGGGCTTGAGGACGACGACGCGGCCGTCCGCCTCGATCTCCAGCGAGCCCTCCAGCGCGAAGAGCAGGACCGGCATGGCGGCCGTGTGCTCGCTGAGGTACTCGTCGGTGTCGAAGCTGAACAGGACGAGGCGCACGCCCTCGGCGTGCATGACGGTGCGCGACACGGTCGCGCCCTCGTTGACGGCCACCATCGCGGCGACGTCCTGCAGGTCCGTCATCACGGGGGTGGTCCGCTCAGTGCTCGAATCCGCGCTCAGGCTCATTCATCCTCCTTGGGTTTGCGGGCGACGATCGCCACACCGCGCATGTTCTTCTCGTACTTCTTGAAAGTGCGCCTCATGGTGAGGACGCGTGCGCGCAGGTCCTTGTCCCGCGCGAGATTCCAGGCGATGCGGGCGGCGCCGCCCACGCCCTCGTCGGCGACGACGCGCCCAGGGCTCAGCAGGGCCATCGGGGCGGTGCCCACGTGCTGGACGACCAGGCCCGCGGCCTCCAGGTGCTCTTTCCAGGCCTTGACGGTGCTGGGCCTGGCGTTGACGTTGATCGCGCGCGCCAGCGCCTTGCGCAGGTCGGTGGCCACCGCCTCGTCGATGTCGTCGGGGGCCAGTGCGAGCTCGTGGATGGCGTAGCGCCCGCCGGGGCGCAGCAGGCGCGCCGCCTCGGAGACGATCTCCGCTTTCACGCGGTCCGACTGCATGGTGAGCATCGCCTCGCCGACGACCACGTCCGCGCAGCCGCTGTCCAGACCGGTCCTCCGCGCGTCGGCGTTCACGCAGCGCCCCCTTCCCCGGACGATCCGGCCCACGCGCGCGGCCGCGTCGGGGTCCTGCTCGACTCCGGTGTACGAGGCGGGCCCCCCTTCCAGGATCCACCCGGCGGTGACGCCCAGCCCGGGGGCGAACTCGACGACGTCGGCCCCGGCCAGCCCCGCGCGGGACAGCATGGAGCGCGTCAGGGCGGCGCCGCCCGGGCGCAGCACCCTCTTCCCGGCGCGGGCGAGCACCCAGTGGCCCGGGGCCTTGTCGACGGGCCGTTGGGAGAAGGGGAGCGGCGTGCTTGCCTCAGAACTCTCATCACTCATATACGCAACTATACCGTGACGTAATTCGTCCCCGCCAGGGAATGGTGCTCACACCGGTCGGGCGGCGGGGGGCCCGGCGTAGAACCGCCCGTCGCCGCGCCCCGGCGCCCTCGGACGGCCTCCCCCCCGGGTACGCACACAAGGACCCCGATTTACGAAACACGCGCCGCACACAAGGGCTTGATTCCGCCCTTGTGTGCAGCTCCGTGTTGCCTAATTCCCGCCCTTGTGTGCGGTACAGGCGGGAAAGGGCGCCGCACGGTCCCCGCCCTGGTGCGCAACGCGGGGAGGAAGAGCACTGGGCCGGGCGCTCAGGCGTGTCCGCGTCCCGATACGCGAGAACGCGGGCGGGGCCACCCGAGGACGGCCCCGCCCGCGTTAAAAAGGCTCTCAGATGCCGATCGCCGCTCCGAACTCCTCCTTGATGCGCTCGAGGCGCGCCCTCGCCTCGTCCCAGGGGACGGGCGCGCCGTCCTCCACGGGCAGGACGACCTCGAGGTAGCACTTGAGCTTGGGCTCGGTGCCCGAGGGCCTGGCGACGACGCGGTCGCCCGCCTCGGTGGCCACGAGGAGCGCGTCCGTCCCCGCAAGCCCCTGGTAGCCCTCCGACAGGTCGATGACGGACTCGACCGGCGATCCCGCCAGGGTGCTGGGCGGCGCCGACCGCAGTCTCTCCATGCCCTCGGCGATGAGGCCGAGGTTGTCGACGCGGAAGGTCAGGGGCGCTGTCATGTGGAGGCCGTGGGCGCGCGCCAGGCGCTCCAGCTCGTCCGCCGCTGTTCGCCCCTGGGCCTTCAGGGCGGCGAAGAGGGAGGCGACGACGACGGACGTCGCGATCCCGTCCTTGTCCCGCACGACCTCGGGGTTGGGGCAGAAGCCGATCGCCTCCTCGTAGCCGAAGAACAGGCCGGGGACGCGGGCGATCCACTTGAAGCCCGTCAGCGCGGGACTGTAGTCCAGGCCGTGGGCGGCGGCGATCCGCTCGAGCATGCGCGAGGAGACGATGGAGTTCGCCAGGACCGCGCCCCGGGGGGCGCGCCCGGCCAGGTAGTCGCCCAGCAGCGAGCCCGTCTCGTCGCCGGTGAGTTGGCGCCAGCCCCGGGCCGAGCCGGGATCCGGAACTGCGACGGCGCAGCGGTCCGCGTCGGGGTCGACGGCGATGATCACGTCCGACCCCTCCTCGCTGGCGCGCTCCATCGCCAGGTCGAGGGCGCCGGGCTCCTCCGGGTTCGGGAAGGGGACCGTGGAGAAGTCGGGATCCGGTTCGGCCTGCTCCGCGACGAGGCGGACGTCGGAGAATCCCGCCTCGGCGAGGACCCGCGTGGTGAGGGCCGCGCCGACGCCGTGCATCGCGGTGAGGGTGATGCGCAGGGCGGCCTTCTCGGCGGCGCTGCCGCGGGCCAGGGCGCTGGCCGCTGCCACGTAGGCGTCGCGCGGATCGACGGGCTCGATCCTGGCGTCGTCCTGGGCGACCTGGTCGGCCGGGGGCGCGCTGGCGATGGCGGCCGCGATCTCGGCGTCGTAGGGGGGCACGATCTGGACGCCCTGCCCGGCGCCGGCGACGACGGCCCCGCCCAGGTAGACCTTGTAGCCGTTGTCCATGGCCGGGTTGTGAGAGGCCGTGACCATGATCCCCGCGTCGGCGTCGAGGTGGCGCATGGAGAACGCGGTCAGGGGCGTGGGGTTCATGGGGGGCAGTTTGAGGACGTGGCACCCGGCGGCCGAGGCGACCCGGGCGGCGGCCAGGGCGAAGTCCACCGAGCCGTGGCGCGCGTCGCAGCCGATGACGACGCGGGGGGCGCGGTCGATCGTGCCCGTGAGGAAAGCGCACAGGCCGGCGGTCGCCCGGATGACGACCGCGAGGTTCATGCGGGACTCCCCGGGGCCCATCCGGCCGCGCAGGCCGGCGGTCCCGAACTCGAGGGGCCCGGCCATGGCCGCGGCCACTTCCT
>NZ_CP017298.1:989590-992285 GCF_001746855.1 Pauljensenia hongkongensis
CGGCGTCCCCGCCGCGCGCGGCGGCGACGGAGGCGGACAGGGCGGCGGCAGTCCGCCCGTCGGGATCGTGGTCGGCCCACTGCTGGGCGCGGTCTAGCAGTTCCATTGTTCCTCCTTCAGTCGTCGAGCCCCGCCAGTATGGCGACGGTCGCTGAAACGCCGAGGCGGGAGGCGCCCGCCTCGATCATCGCGAGCGCGGTCGCCGCGTCGCGGATTCCCCCCGAGGCCTTGACGCCCAGGGCGTCCCCGACGGTGGCGCGCATGAGCGCTACAGCGTGGGCGCTGGCCCCGCCGGCGGGGTGGAAGCCGGTGGAGGTCTTCACGAAGTCCGCGCCGGCGCGCGCGGCCGCGCCGCACGCCATGACGATCTCCTCGTCGGTGAGGGCGGCGGACTCGATGATGGCCTTGAGGATCCCCGGAGCGGGGACCGCTTCGCGGACCGCCCGGATCTCGGCCTCCAACTCGTCCGCCCTGCCCTCTTTGACGAGCGCGATGTTGATGACCATGTCGACCTCGTCGGCCCCGTCCGCGACTGCGCGCGCGGCCTCGAAGGCTTTGACCTCCGGTTTGACGGCGCCGGAGGGGAATCCGACGACGCAGGCGACCTTGAGCCCCGGGGGCGCGCTCAGGGGGAGCATCGAGGGGGAGACGCACACCGAGTAGGTGCCCAGCTCGGCGCCCTCGGCCACGATTCTGGCGACGTCGGCCGAGGTCGCCTCGGGTTTGAGGATCGTGTGGTCGATCATGCGCGCCACGTCAGTTCTCTTCATACATCCATCCTTTTCGGATCCGTTCGGGCGAGGGGGCGGGGGCCTTCCTCAGATCCCCGCGAGCGAGAGCGAGAGCTCCATCATCTGGGTGAAGGCGGTCTGGCGCTCGGCGGGGGTGGTCACCGCGCCGGTGACGATGGAGTCGGAGACGGTGAAGATGCCGAGCGCCTCGACGCCGGCCTCGGCGGCCGTGGCGTACAGGCCCGCGGTCTCCATCTCGATGGCCATGATGCCCATCTTCTTCCAGCGGTCGTTGAAGGTCGGGTCGGCGTTGTAGAAGGTGTCCGAGGACAGGATGTTGCCCACGTGCGAGGTGACGCCCTTGCTCTTGGCGAGCTCGCGGACCGCCTCGATGAGGCGGTAGGAGCCGATGGGGGCGTAGGTGCCGGGCAGGTTGTACTGGTCCATGAACGCCGAGTTGGAGCAGGCGGCCTGGGCGATGACGACGTCGTAGAGGTTGATGCCCTCCTGGAGGGCGCCGCACGTGCCGACGCGGATGAGCCGCTTGCAGTCGAAGACGTGGATGAGCTCCCAGGCGTACAGGGAGATCGAGGGGATCCCCATGCCCGATCCCATGACCGAAACGGGGGTCCCCTGGTAGGTGCCCGTGAAACCGAGCATGTTGCGGACAGAGTTGAACTGCTCCGCGTCCTCGAGGTAGTTCTCGGCGATGAACTTCGCGCGCAGGGGATCCCCCGGCATGAGCACGGTCGGTGCGATGGGGGCCTGCGGATCGATGTGGGCTGTCGACTTCATCTGTGCTCCACTCCTGAGCGGGTCGGACTCTGCATGTGACTGAGGGGCGTCGTCGCCCCATTACTGGATACTACCCCAGGAAATAGCGAAATGTTAGATCGTGGGTTGACAAATGTTCCGCGTGGGGACGGATCACACACCGCCGTCGGCCCCCGGGCCCGCTCCCGGATCCCGGCCAGCCCCCTCACTGGCCTCCTCCAGCAGGGCCGTGGCGAGCCTCTGGTCCGTGACGAGGTGGCTCGCCAGGCCCATCCGCAGGGCCGTGCCCAGCGCGACGGCCTTGTGCTGGCCGCCCGCCACCAGGATCCGGATCGGGCGCGAGGCGAGATCCTCCAAGGAGATGCCCGCCGTCCTCTTGTCGATCGCGGGGACCGCGCACGCGCCCTCCCTGGTGTAGAAACGGGAGCAGGCGTCGCCCGCGGAGCGCTCCACCAGCTCCTCGACCTCCTGGTCGTTGAGGTGCCCCAGGTTGAGGATCAGGCTCTGGCGCCCGACGGAGCCCACGGTGAAGACCACGGCGTCCGTCCTCCTGCCGGCCTGGAGGATCCTGGCGATATGGGGATCCCGTTTGACGACGCTCAGCGTCCTGACGTCCTGGAAGATCGCGGGGAGCGGCAGGTACATGGCCGTCGCGTTCAGGGCGTCGCAGAAGGCGCGCATGATCTCGAAGTCGTTCGTGGCGAGCTCGGAGTAGGAGCTGCCCCCTTTGAGCTGGACGACCGTGACATCACTGCGCGCGGTGTGGCGCAGGTGGGAGGCCACGGCGCTCATGGTCCGCCCCCAGGAGATGCCGACGCTCATCCCGTCGTGCACCAGTTCGACGACCAGATCCGCCCCGGCGCGCCCGAGTTCGTCGAGCAGATCGGTCCCGCCCGGCACGTCCATGTGGACGACGCGGGCCTCGGCCAGCCCGAAGCGCTCCTCCAAACGGCGCGCCAGCTCCGACGAGGTCTCGCGGGGGTCGTGGATCGCGATGGTCACGAACCCGGCCTCCTTGCCGCGCTGGAGGAGTTTGGCCACGGTGGGGCGCGACAGCCCCATCGCGGTGGCCACCTCCGCCTGGCTCAAACCGCGCTCGAAGTAGAGCTTGACGGCGGTGACCGCCTGCTCGTCCCTCTTATCCACCGCGCTCCCCCGCTTCCCCGGGCGCTGTCCGCCCGCCTCCTGCC
>NZ_CP017298.1:992455-995586 GCF_001746855.1 Pauljensenia hongkongensis
GCCCGCGCCGTTCACTCGACGCGTTCGAGGACGACTCCGCGCTCCTCGGGGGCGCTGTCCCCGATCCCGATCCCCCCCTCCAGCGATTCGAGGGCGCGGGGGATGCGCCATTCGTCGTCCGTGTGCAGCGTGAGCAGGGGCTGCCCCTTGCTCACGCGCTGGCCCGGTTTGGCGTGCAGCTCGATACCGGCCCCCGCCTGAACGGGGTCGTCCTTCACCGCGCGCCCGGCTCCCAGGCGCCACGAGGCGACGCCGACGGCGAGGGCGTCGAGCGCCTCGAGCACGCCGTCCGCCTCCGCGGAGACCGTGTGCGTGTGCTTCGAGACCGGCAGCGGCGCGTCGGGGTCGCCGCCCTGCTCGCGGATCATGGCCCGCCACGTGTCCATGGCGCGGCCGTCGGCCAGGGCCGCCTCGACGTCCGCGTCGCGCACTCCCGCCGACTCCAGCATCTCCCGCGCCAGCGCCACCGTCAGATCGACGACGTCCGCGGGCCCGCCGCCCGCCAGGACCTCGACCGATTCGGCGACCTCCAGGGCGTTGCCGACCTTCAAGCCCAGCGGCGTCGACATGTCCGTGAGGAGCGCCCGGGTCCTCACGCCCGCGTCGGAGCCCAGATCGACCATGGTGCGCGCGAGTTCGCGGGCGTCGTCGATGTCCTTCATGAAGGCGCCGGAGCCGACTTTCACGTCGAGGACCAGCGAGTCCGTGCCCTCCGCAATCTTCTTCGACATGATCGACGAGGCGATCAGGGGGATGCAGTCGACCGTCGAGGTGATGTCCCTGAGGGCGTAGAGCTTCTTGTCCGCGGGCGCCAGGCCCGATCCCGCCGCGCAGATCACCGCGCCGCACCCCTCGCCCAACTGGTGGAGGACCTCGTCGTTGGACAGCGAGGCCCGCCATCCGGGGATGGACTCGAGTTTGTCGAGGGTGCCGCCGGTGTGCCCCAGGCCCCGCCCGGACAGCTGGGGGACGGCGACGCCGAAAGTGGCGACCAGGGGCGCCAGGGGCAGCGTGATCTTGTCGCCGACTCCCCCCGTCGAGTGCTTGTCGGCCGTGGGGCGCCCGATCCCGGAGAAGTCCATGCGCTCCCCCGACTCGATCATCGCCCGCGTCCACTGGGAGATCTCCTCGCGCCCCATGCCGCGCAGGAAGACGGCCATGGCGAGCGCCGCCATCTGCTCGTCCTTGACCACGCCCCTCGTGTAGGCGTCGACCACCCATCGGATCTGGTCGTGGCTGAGCGCGCCGCCGTCGCGCTTGGTGCGGATGACGTCAACCGCGTCGAACTGTTCCATCTCTTCCTTCTTCCGTGATCTCCGTACGGGAGGGGGCGGGGACGGCGCGCGCCCCGCCCCCCCGTGCTCTCAACCGCGGGGCGCCGCGGCGCCCGCCACTTCGCCGAGGTCGTCGGGCCCGAAGGCGCCGGGGAGCACTTCCCGCATCGTCATGGCGCCCGCGGGCATGAGGACGACGCACTCGTCGCCGCCGTGCTCGTAGATGACCTGGCGGCAGCGCCCGCAGGGGGCCACCGGTTCCTTGTTCCCATTGACGCAGGCGACCGCGACCAGGCGGCCGCCCCCCGTGCGCACGAGCTCGCTGACCATGGAGCACTCGGCGCACAGGGTGCACCCGTACCCCGCGTTCTCCACGTTGCACCCCGAGACCAACCGCCCGTCGGCGGTCAGCCCCGCGGCGCCCACGGGGAAGCCGCTGTAGGGGCAGTAGGCCCGTTCCATCGCCTCGACGGCGAGGGCGCTCAGCCGCTGCCAGTCCACATCCACCATGTTGTTCCTCCTGTGCTGCCCGCTCATTTGACGTACGGGACGTTCTCGGCGGCGGGGGCGCGGGATTTGCCGACGAACCCGGCGACGGCGATGATCGTCACCACGTAGGGGATCATCGAGACGAGGTCCGAGGGGATCGACGGCTCGATGTTCGGCAGCAGCCGGGCGACGGCCTGGGCGAATCCGAACATGATGGCCGCGCCCATGGCGCCCAGCGGGTGCCACTTGCCCAGGATCATCGCGGCGAGCGCGATGTAACCGTTGCCCGCGGAGATGTTGTCCGTGAAAGACAGGCCCGAGCCCAGGGTGAAGAACGCGCCGCCCAGCCCCGCGAACGCCGACCCGAGGATGGCGTTCGTCGCGCGGGTGCGGTTGACGTTGATGCCGACCGTGTCCGCGGCCCTCGGGTGCTCGCCGCACGCCCTCAGGCGCAGGCCCCAGCGGGACCGGTACAGGAAGACGGTGAGCGCCACGACCGCCGCGTACATCAGGTAGACCAGGATCGTCTGGTTGAAGAACACCGGGCCGATGATCGGGATCTCGGCCAGCAGAGGGATCTTGACGGCGCTGAGCGCAAACTGGTTAGTGTTCAGGTCCTGGGGGGCGTCCTTCATCAGCGTCCCGTAGAAGAAGGTCGTCAACCCCAGGGCCAGCACGTTGAGCACGACGCCGACGATGATCTGGTCGACCCCGTACTTCACGGAGAACAGGGCCAGCAGGCTGCCCAGCAGGGCCCCCGCGATCGGGGCGGCGACGACCCCGGCGTACGGGGTGCGGAAGAACGACGCGGCCATGACCCCGGCGAACGCGCCCACCAGCAGGTCGCCCTCGATCGCGATGTTGACGACGCCGACGTGCTCGGAGACCACGCCCGACAGGGCGCCGAAGATCAGCGGCGTCGAGATCGCGACCGTCGACACCAGCGTGGAGGTGAGCGTCACCGCGCCGTTGGAGCCCGATCCCGCGAAGACGAGGAACCCGAGGACGGTGGCGGCCCCGGCGGCGCCCATCATCGTCGTTTCGAGGGCGCGCGTGTTCGTCCGGCGCTGGAACGTGGAGTAGGCGCTCCACGCCGCGATCACCGCGTTGATGACGAAGAGGACGCACAGGATCGGCGTGCCCGCGGCAACGATGTCCGGGATGTCCAGGCTCTGCGACTTGTCGTTGAGGCGCAGGGTGACGTCCCCGCGGGCGGTGAGGGCGAAGAGGCCGAGGAGCAGTGCCGCGAGGGCGTAGACGACCGGCATCTTCCACGAGCGCTTGACCTGAATGTCTTCCATCGTCCGTGCCTCGCTCATCGCGCTTCTCCTTTCGATTCGGGCACCCGGTCCTGCGGCTCCCGCCCGG
>NZ_CP017298.1:995636-1009956 GCF_001746855.1 Pauljensenia hongkongensis
GCGGGCCCGACTGCGACGGTCCCGGCGGAGGCCTCCGCCGGATCCGCTCCGAGCGCAGCGAGCTGGGCGCGCAGACCCGTCTTGTTCTCCTTGGGCAGGCGGAACAGCCACCGCACCAGGGCGGGGGCGGCGATGAGCAGGACGATGACGGACTGCAGGATGAGGATCATGTCGATCGGGACCCCCTTGGCCTGCATGGTGTAGCCGCCCGCTTTGAACGCGCCGAAGAGCAGGCCCGCCCCGAGGGTCCCCAGGGGCTTGTTCCGCCCGAGCAGCGCGACGGTGATCGCGTCGAAACCGATGGATCCGGCCACGTCCCTGGAGACGTAGCCGATGGTCCCCAGGGCCTCGTTGGCCCCGGCCAGCCCCATGAAGGCGCCGGAGATCGCCATGGTCACCGCCGTGACGCGCCCGACTGAGATGCCGGCCGTGCGCGCGGCGTCGGGGTTCGCGCCGACGGCGCGCAGCTGGAAGCCCAATGTCGAGCGCTCGATGAGCCACCAGAAGACGCAGACCGCCAGGAGCGCGATCACGATCCCGCCGTGCAGTTTGAAGGGGGCGGGCAGCAGGCGCGTGAACGCGGCCGTCTCCGCGACCTTGGGCGTTTGCGGCTGGTTCGACCCCGCGACCTGCCATGCCTTCTGGGAGAGGATGTAGCCCAGTGCCAGGCCGGCGATCGAGTTGAGCATGATCGTCACGATCACCTCGTTCGCCCCGGTCCGCGCCTTGAGGACGCCGGCGATGCCCGCGTACAGGGCCCCGGCGAGCATCGCCGCGCCGAGCGCGACGGCCGTGTGGACCACGGGGGGCAGGCGCAGCGAGAAGCCGACCCAGACGGCGGCCAGCGCGCCGAAGACCACCTGGCCCTGGCCGCCGATGTTGAACAGGCCCGCCCGGAAGCCCAGCGCCAGGCCGAGCCCGCCGATGATCAGGGGGATCGAGTAGAACAGGGAGTCGGTCAGCGGTTTGATCTGGCGCTGGAAGGACGCCGCGTTCGGATCGAAGACCGCCCCCCGGAACATCGCGTAGTACGCCTCGGAGACGGAGGCCCCCGCCATGACGATGAGGACCGCCCCGAGGGCGAAGGCGATGAGGACGGCGAGGATCGCCACGAACCACCGCGTCCCCAGGAGGTGGCGCAGGACGACCACCGCTTTCGACTGGTGCGCTGTCTTATTCATCGGGTCCCACCCTCCATCGTGCGGCCTTCCCCTGCCCCGTCGCTGTGCTCCTCGGAGGCGCTCATGGCCTCGTCGAGGGGAACGCCCGCCATCATCAGGCCCAGCACGTCGCGCGGCGTGCCGGCGGGAACGATCCCCATGATCCTCCCCCGGTACATGACGACGACCCTGTCGGCCAGGGAGAGGACCTCGTCGAGCTCGGAGGAGATGAGCAGGACCGGCGTCCCCTGGTCCCTGACTCCGACGATGCGCTTGTGGATGAACTCGATGGATCCGACGTCGACGCCCCTGGTCGGCTGGTTCGCCACCAGCAAGTTGAGCTCCTTGGACATCTCGCGGGCGACGACGACCTTCTGCTGGTTGCCGCCCGACAGGGACGAGATCGGGTCGGACACGTCCGTGAGGCGGATGTCGTACTCCTGCTGCTTCGCGCGGGCGTTGTCGTCGATGACGCCGAGTTTGAGCATCGGCCCCTTCGAGAAGGGGGCCTCGCCGAATTGGTCGAGGACCAGGTTGTCCGCGATGGAGAAGGAGGCGATGATCCCGTCCGTCGTCCGGTCCTCGGGGATGAACCCGATCCCCGCGTCCAGGGAGGCGCGGGGGTTGGTGCGGGTGATGTCGGCCCCCTCGAGGCTGATCGTGCCCGAGTCCGGGGTCTGCAGGCCCAGGACCGCCTCGGCGAGCTCAGTCTGGCCGTTGCCCTGCACGCCCGCGACGGCGACGATCTCGCCGCGCTCCACGCCGAAGGACAGGTGGTCCAGGACGGGCACGCCCGAGGGGGACAGGAGCGACACGTCGTCGAAGACGAGGCCGCCGCCGCTGGGCGAGGCGGGGGCCTTCTCGACCTTCATCATGACCGAGCGCCCGACCATCTTGTTCGCCAGTTCCGACTCGCTCGACTGGGGCGAGGCGGTGCCCACCACGGCGCCGCGTCGGATGACGGTGATGTCGTCGGCGACGGCGCGCACCTCGCGCAGCTTGTGGGTGATGAAGACGATGGACGTGCCCGACTCGGCCAGCTGGCGCATGATGGCCATGAGCTCGTCGGTCTCCTGCGGGGTGAGGACGGCCGTGGGCTCGTCGAGGATCAGCACCTTCGCCTCGCGGGACAGGGCCTTGACGATCTCGACGCGCTGCTGGGCGCCGACGGGCAGGTCCTCGATCAGCGCATCGGGATCCAGGTCGAATCCGAAGCGCGCCGACACCTCCTCCACGGTCTTGCGCGCTTTCGCCGTGTCGATGAGGCCGGCCCTGCCCACCGGCTCGAATCCGAGGGCGATGGATTCGGCGACCGTGAAGACGGGGATGAGCATGAAGTGCTGGTGGACCATGCCGATCCCCGCGGCCACCGCGTCCCCCGGCCCGTTGAAGCGCACGGACTCGCCGTCGATGAGGATCTCGCCCTCGTCGGGCTCGTGGAGGCCGTACAAGACGTTCATGAGAGTCGACTTGCCCGCGCCGTTCTCGCCGAGGAGCGCGTGGATGTGGCCTTCTTCAATAGTGAGGTTGATGTTGTTGTTCGCGACGAGGGGGCCGAACCGTTTGGTGATCCCCTTGAGTTCCAGTTTCACGCCTGAGCGCCCTTCCCTTCCACACTGAACGGGGCCCCGCGGCCGCGGGGTGGGTGGGGTGGGGGCAGGGCTGCCGCGCGCCCCGCCCCCACCGATGATGCCTACTTCGGGGCGTTCTGCGACTCGACCTTCACCTCGCCCTTCTTGATCTGCTCGGTGAGGGAGGTGAGCTCGTCCTTCAGCTCCTGGGGGACCTGGGAGTCGAAGTCGTGGAACGGGGCCAGGGAGACCCCGCCGTTCTCCAGCGAGCCGACGTAGGCGTCGGACTTGAAGTTCCCGCCCACCGAGTCCTTGATGGCCTGCTCGACGGCGGCGCCGATCTCCTTCATCACGGAAGTGAGGACGATCGACTTGTAGTCGGGGTTGGCCTCGTACCAATCGGTATCGACGCCGATGATGCGCGTGTTCCCATCGGCCAGGGCGGCGGCCGCGGCGCCGAGGCCGACGGGGCCGGCCACCGGCATGATGATGTCAGCGCCCTGGTCGATGAACTGCTGGGCCTGCTGCTTGCCCAGGGCCTGGTCGTCGAAGCTCTGGGTGAAGGAGCCGTTCTGGGACGCCTTGTCCCAGCCGAGCAGCTGGACGCTGGTGCCCTTCGCCTTGTTGTAGGCGTCGACCCCGTCGGCGAAGCCGTCCATGAAGACCGACACCGAGGGGATCTGGATGCCCCCGAAGGTGGCGACCTTGCCGGTCTTGGTCATGC
This sequence comes from Pauljensenia hongkongensis, assembly GCF_001746855.1. Classification (GTDB taxonomy): domain Bacteria; phylum Actinomycetota; class Actinomycetes; order Actinomycetales; family Actinomycetaceae; genus Pauljensenia; species Pauljensenia hongkongensis. Next base: position 999,092 of record NZ_CP017298.1, read on the forward strand.
CCGCGGCCGCGTAGCCCGCCAGGAAGGCGGCCTCGGCCGTGTTGAAGACCAGCGGGCGGCCGTTCTCCAGGTTGACGCTCTGGTTCTGGTCGTCGACGAAGCCGGAGTCGACCAGGGCGAAGTGGAGATCCTTGTTCTCCTCGGCGCTGTGGTGCAGGGCCTGCTCCAGTTTGAAGCCGACGCCGATGATGAGGTTGCAGCCGTCGGAGATCATGGAGTCGACGTTCGGCTGGAAGTCGGCGTCGGACGACGACTCGGCGGTGTTGATCTTGACGCCCAGGTTCTTCTCGGCGGCCTTGAGGCCCTCGTAGGCGGACTCGTTGAAGGACTTGTCGTCCCAGCCCCCGGCGTCCGAGACCGCGCAGGCTTTGAAGTCCTTGCCCTCGGTGGAGCCGCCGCCGTTGTCGGTCGTGCCGCCCCCTCCGGAGCATCCGGCCAGGGCGATCGACGCCGCCCCGGTGATCGCGAGGATCCTCGTGAGAGTTTTCATTATCCGTCCCTCCAAGTGGTGGTTCGTCCTTGAACGGGTGGTCGCGCGAGCTACGGGCCCGGCTCCACAACTCCGCGGCCAATCCCCCGTAGTGAACTTTTGTAAAACGCGGAATTGACGCTTGGCTAGATTCTTGCGCGCGCGGGGTGGAATGTCAAGGCGGTCCGCCCCCCGCGAGGTAACGAATTGGAGTAGTCGCGCGGGGGGCCGGGCGCCACCGCGCCCGGCCCCCCGGACTACCCGCGGATCACCGCTTGCGGCGGGCCCGCAGAACCGCGCACCCGGCGCCCGCGAGCACCACTGCGACCAGGGTGAGCAGGCCTGCGCTCGTACCGGTCTTCGCCAGTGCGCCGCTCCTGTTCGCGCCCGGCGCCTGCGACTGCGACGGCCCGGGGGCCCCGCCGGCGCACTTCACGTCGACGGTGAGCCCGGCTCCGGCCTCGACGACGCGCCCGAAGTCCGTGTCGACCGTGACGGGGGCCTTGACGACCTCGCCGGCCGCCTTGCCCTCGCACTGGCCCACAGCGGTGACCGACAGCGTCGCCTGCCCGGCGCCGTCGGTGGTGATCACCGCGGCCTCGTCGGAGGCGTGCGCATCGACCAGGGAGTTGTCGACACCGCCCTCGACGCTGTCCCCGCCCAGGGAGACCCGCACCTTCGACGTGACGGACGGGCCCTCGGAGAACGACAGCCCCCGCAGCGCCACGTCCACGGCCTCCCCGTCGGCGACGGGCTCAGCGGGCAGCGTGATCCCCACCGAGGCCTTCAGGGAGCGCGGCGCCGCGCCCGAGTGCGCGCCGAGGAACTCGTTGAACTTGTCGCGGTCCAGGTTGCCGTTGGTCGTCGCGGCGCCGCCCCGGGTCAGCGCGTCGAAGCTGTCCCCTCCCTCGAGCAGGAAGTTCACCGAACCGACCGTGTACGTCCGCTCAGGATCCAGGGGCTCGCCGTTGACCGTCATCGACGTGATGCGCGACCCGTAGGGCCGGGCCGGGTCGTAGGTGTACTGGACGTTGTCCGACAGCCCGAGCTTGAGCAGGGGGCGCGAGTTCTGCGAGTTGAGATCCGTCTTCCACTGCTGCTCCAGAGCGTCCTTGACGTCCGCCCCCTTGAGGGTGACGTAGCCGAGCTCGTTCGAGAACGGCAGGACCGCGTAGGACTGCGCGTAGGTGATCGTCCCGTCGCTGTTGGGGACGAGGTCGGCGCGCAGCCCGCCCGCGTTGATCATGCCGATGTCCACGGGCTTGCCGTCGGGGGTCGTGATGGTCTCCCGCATCGCGTCGGCCACGAAGTCGCCCAGGCTGGACTCGATGCCGCGGTTCGACCCGGGCTCGGTGGCGCCGTCCGGGGTCGTGAAAACGCCCCGCGCGAAGGTCTGGGTGTACCCCTTGGCGACGACGCGCTGGCCCGCTTCCTTCGAGTCGGCCACCGCTTTGTCGACGACCGCCTGCGTGGCGGGGTCGGCGCCGCACTTGGCGACGTCGGCCGCCGGGATCAGCCGCGAGTCCGCCGACACGACCTTGTGGGAGGTGGTGTCGTAGGCGATCCTGATGAGGCCCAGGTTGTCCGTGTACGAGCCCGAGGCGATGCCCGCCAGCATCGGGTTCGCCGAGTTCAGCTTCTCCACGGAGTCCACTTTGTCGAACTCGTAGGGGACGTGCGTGTCGCCGCCCATGAGGCCGTCGACGTTCGCCCCGACCTTCGGGTAGTTGTTCTTCACGTCGTCGTCGAGCATGGCGATGACGATCTGCGCCTCGCCGCTGTCCTTGATCTTCTTGGCCAGCGCGTCGATCTTCGCGATCGGGTCGGTGAAGGTGAGCCCGTCGGTGGTGCCCGGGCTCAGCTTGTAGGGGACGTCCTGCGCGATGGCGCCGATGAAGGCCACCTTCACGCCCGACGGCGAGGCCCACACCTTGTAGTCGCCCAGGTACGGCGTGTTCTCACTGCCCCACGTGCCCATGCCCTCGATGTTGGCCCCCAGGTAGGGGAACTTCACCTGGACGTACTCGTCGGGGTTCGACCCGTCGACGCGCTGCTTGAACACGGCCTGGCCCATGTCGAGCTCGTGGTTGCCGATCGTGGAGGCCAGGGGGTTCATCGTGTTGAGCGCGGCGATCGTGGGATTGTCATTGAGCGCGCCCGACGTGTACGGGGAGGCGCCGATGTTGTCGCCGAGCAGCGTGAACGACGAGTTCGGGTTCGTCCCCGACGCCTGCTTGAGGTAGCAGTTCATCGCGGGCAGGCCGGCCTCGGTGACCGTGCCCTTCCTGGTGACCTGCTCGATGTGCCCGTGCACGTCGGTGAGGTTGTACAGGTCCAGGGTCACGACGCCCTCGGCCTGCCCGGCTCCCCCGGTGCTCTCCGCCGTCCCCTGGGCCCCTTGCGCCGCCGCGGGCTCCGACTGGGGCGCGTCCGCCGCCCCGCTCTGGGCACTCCCGCTCTGGGGCGCCCCGGGGCCAGCGGGTTCCGCGAGGGCGGCCATAGGCGCGGCGAACAACGCGAACACCGCGCATCCGGCCACCACCGCCCTTCTTGTCGTCGTGTGCATGTGCTGTCCTTCCTTGGTTGTGTTGATGTCTGTGCCCCGCCGGGCCGCCGCCGGTCCGCGGGCCGTCCGCGGGCCGCAGGAGGGCGGCCCCGGCCTCTTGGGCTGTGCTGTCAGCGGCGCCCGCGCGCCCTCGTCACGAGAGCCGCTCCCGCTGCCAGGAGGGCGCCCGCGACGATCGCGACCCAGGACTGGGCGCCCGTGGACGCGAGTCCGCCCCGGTGCTTGGGCCCCGCGCCCGGTGCCGGGGTCGGGCCCCCGGGTCCGGGCTGGGGCGGCGCCGAGGGATCCGGTGCCGAGGGATCCGGTGCCGGGTCCTGGCCCGGCCCCTCGTCGATGACGTCGAGTCCGATGATCTCAGGATTGTGGTCCGAGGAGCGGTAGGGGTTGTCCGCCTCGAACGCCAGGTGCGCGTTGGAGTTCGCGCGGGAGTACTCGAAGGCCACGGACTCCTGGGCGTTGAGGGCCCACGAGGCGACTCCGCGCACCAGGGGGTCGGCCGCGGCGTTGGAGAAGACGTGGTCCAGGGAGCCGGAGCGGCCGCCGTACACGTAGGACGCGGCCGAGTCCGCCGACTCGTGGACCCACCCCGCGTCGGTGAGGGCCTTGAGGGGGTCCTCCTTCGAGTAGGAGTTGAAGTCGCCGACCAGCAGGGTGGGCGTGCCCGCGAACTGCTCGGCGAAGGCCGCGAGCGCGCGCGCCTGGGCGACGCGGATGGCGTTGGAGTTCCCCTGCCCGTCGCCGGTGTCCTTGTTGCCCTCTTCCATGCCCTGGGGGACCGACCCCTTGGACTTGAAGTGGTTGGCGACGACGACGAAGTTCTTCCCGGTGCGCGGCGCGGAAACGACTGGGGCGAACTCCTGGGCCAGGGGCTGGCGCGCCAGGCCCGTGAACGCCGGGTCGTCGAGGATCTTCGACTCGCCGACGGGCTCGATGGTGGCGCGGCGGTATATGAAGGCGACGCGGATGACGTCCTCGTCCGCGGGGACCGCCGCAGGGCTGGGGACGTGGGCCCACACCTGCTCGCCCGCGTGCGCGTTGAGCGCATCGACCAGGGCCTTCAGCGCGCCGTCGCGGTCCTGCCCGGCGCCCGCGGCGACCGGGTTCTCGATCTCCTCCAGCGCGACCACGTCGGCGCCTATCGCGTTGATGGCCTGCACGATCTTCGTCTGCTGGTTCTCGAAGGCGGCCCGCGACCACGCGCCGCGCACCTTGCACTTCTTCGCGGTGACGAAGGCGCCCTCGCGGTCGGGGTAGCCCTGGCACCCGGGCTCGTCCTGGCCCAGGTCGGAGAAGTAGTTGAGGACGTTGAAGGTCGCCACCCTCACGTCCCCTTCGACCTGGGGGACACCGGGGCGCTCGCCGGAGATGCTCACGGGCGAGCGGTCCGGGTGGGCCGCGACCATCCGCGTCGGCTGGAAGACGAACGCCGAGTGGCGCGAGTCGAGGACAACGGGCCCGGTGAAGCCCACGTGGTAGCCGACCCGGGCCGGGGAGCCGTTGGCCAGGTACGCGTAGGGCACCCCGGTGGCGGCCCCGCGCTGGAGGTTGGTGCTCGTCCCGTCGTCGAGGGCGATCGTGCGGGCGGCGTTGTCCGCCTCCATCGCCCTGGCCTCGTCGCCCGGGGCGACGGCGTCGGTGGCCTGGCGCAACGGCTCGCTGCCCGGAGTGAGGGAGAGGGTCCCGTACTGGTTGGCCTGGTAGTTATCAGTGATGGTCCATGTGCCCTGGGGCTCGACGAGCATCGATTCGAGCGCCTCCATCTGCGCGGGTGCGGGCACCGCGGTCAGGGGGACCGGCTTCACGGGGTCGCACCCGTCGATCGTCTCGACCGACCGCACCGCCAGCTGCGTGAGGCTCTGCGTCTGGGCGGGCGTCTTGGGGCCCGTCGCCGGGTACTCCGAGACCTTGCCCGTCACCCGCACGCACTGGCCGATCGTCGGCATGGCCACATCCGCTTTGCCGACGTAGGCGAAGAGGCCGTCGGAGCTCTGCCGCTCCGCCCCCTGGAGCCCGCCAGTCCCGGGGGTCTGGATGGTGAAGCCGTCGAGCGTGGAGGCCAGGCCGTCCTCGCCCTTCGGGTGGGCGCTCGTGACGACGCCGACAGCCGTCACCGTCTTCCCGACCAGAGCGGAGTCGTCCCCCTCCCCCGTCTTCTGGATGTCGGGGATCGGAGTGGTGGCGCCCGCCCCCGCGGACTCGGCCTGGTCTCCGGCACCGTCCGCGCCCTGTGCGTCCTCCGGGCTCTGGGAGTCGTCCGGGCTCTGGGCCCCTTCCGCAGCCGCGCCCGGTGCGTCCCCGTCCGCGCTCCGGGCGTCCTGCCCGTCCTGCCCGTTCTGCGCCCTGGCGTCCTCCTCGTCCCGCGCCGCGTTGTCGGCCCCGACCGGGGTTGTCGCCGCGCTATCGGCCCCGACTGCGGTTGGCGCCGCGAGGCCGGCGCCGGGGCCGCCGACTGGGACGACGCCCGGGGCTGCCGCTGCGGGGACGCCGATTGGGGCGACGCCCGCCTGTTCCGCGCCCGCCACTGCGTGCGCGGCTGTCGGCAGCCCTATGAGTGAGAGCGCGGCCAGTGCCGCCAGTGCCGTCCGCTTCCTTTTGTGCCGCATGCGCTCGGTTCCTCTCGTCCGCGTGCCACGTCGTCGTGATCGGCTGTGCGTTGACAGGCAACGCCAGTCGCAGCGTTTACAAACTGTAAGCTCGACGTTGACAATCGTATCAACGAGGGCCCTCCGCGCGCCAGCCCCTATGCTCCATAGAACACCCTGCTCGGCTTCCCCGCAGTCGGCGCACGGTCATCGGGCCCCTGCCCCGGCCGCAGCCCCAGCCCGGGCCCGGGTTTGACGCACGGGCCGGTTTCCCGAGGCGGACGACCGCTGTGCGCCAGTGGCGGCGGGTGCGAGCGGCTGCGGACCAGCATTGGGGTAAGCAACAGGTCATCGGGGCAGGCAAATCACCTACCCCAATGGGCGGCTTCCTGCCCCGATACGTCCGTTCCCTGCCCCAATGCCGCAACCAGTCTCGGAACGGCGCCACGGCCGCGGCCTCGAACGGCGGATCGCACCCAGGAGCCCGACCGGGGCGCTTCCGCTGCCTCGCCTACGAGCGCGTGGCCAGGCCTTGGAGGTCAGGGCAGCGCCGATGCAGGTCGAACTCCCCTGAGGCGCCCTGCGCTGGGCCCTGGCGCCTGATCGCGGACCATATGGCCACGAACCGCATCGCCATCGGGGAGAGGGCATTGAAGCGGCGACGGACGGAATCGGCTGGGTCGTATATTCGCCGAGCAGGGCCATAGACGTTGTTTATACCCCCCGGGATTCGGGAGCCACAGGCCCTGCGGGCGGAACAGACGGGCGCTTGGAACACCTGCGCGGCATCGTCCACGGCTTTACCGACCAAGTCGACTACCGTCTCCGACGCCCCCTCGACTCCAGGGACTTCACAACTCACCTGCACCCTTGAACGCGAAGAGCCACTTTTCCGAGGTGGAGGATGAGGTCGGTGCTGGCAGTTTGGACGGCTGCGGGGGCGAGGCCGTCGGTGTTGGATGCGAGCATGGTCTGCCATGCGTTGGCGAGGGTTTCGGTTGCCGCGATGAGTTCGATGATGCGGTTGGGGTCGCCGGTGTTCACGCGTCGTCCTCACGCTCTCATTGTGCAACACCTATAGACTTACCCTACAACCTCCAGGGTGATCTGCGCAATATTTTCGCAAGTGTTGGCATCGACTTTTCGTTGGAAAGCGGTTGGAAAGCGGCAGACCGGGAGCCGATTCGGGCGCCGGTGGCGACCCTTGTGTTCCCAACGAAAAGTCCCCTAAACTGGGCTCGTGCTCGCTGGCCGGAGGGCTCCCTGTTCGGCCACTGGCGATCCGGTGTGGCGTTTGCGCAGGTCAGCTGCCGTTCGACACGCCGAGGGGTCAGAGAGCACCCAGCACCATCAGGTGCATTAAGACGTCGAATCGTGTCTTGACCAGCAGCTCGGACGCCGCTCGGTCAGGGAGCACCCAGCACCATCAGGTGCATTAAGACCCCTACGCATGCTCCCGTCGGGGCACGGCACGGTCACGTCAGGGAGCACCCAGCACCATCAGGTGCATTAAGACAGGGATATTCCGAGCATTGCAGACACGGCTTTCGCCGTGTCAGGGAGCACCCAGCACCATCAGGTGCATTAAGACCCACAACAACTCGTCTTCTCCTCCCCGAATAGCCATCCACGTCAGGGAGCACCCAGCACCATCAGGTGCATTAAGACTTCGAATTGCGAGGGGTCGTAGAGACTCATGGGGGTCAGGGAGCACCCAGCACCATCAAGTGCATTAAGACTTCGGGAGCCCGTGGTTCCAGTGGCGGGGCCGTCCGCCGGGTCAGGGAGCACCCAGCACCATCAGGTGCATTAAGACTGCGAAAAGCGACATTTTGTCTTCGATGCTGTCGCCTCGTCAGGGAGCACCCAGCACCATCAAGTGCATTAAGACATGTCGTACGCTTCGTGATGTCGTATTTCGGATCGAGGGTCAGGGAGCACCCAGCACCATCAGGTGCATTAAGACATCTTGGGCGTGGTGACCCTGGGGTCGGCGACTTCGATGTCAGGGAGCACCCAGCACCACCAGGTGCATTAAGGCCCGCCGATGATTGCGGACACCGTAGCTGACAAAGAAATAGCGTCAGGGAGCACCCAGCACCACCAGGTGCATTGAGACTTCGCAACGAAGTCGGCAGAGACCTGCGGGGCGACGTAGGTCAGGGAGCACCCAGCACCATCAGGCGCATTAAGACCGACGTCGAAGACGATGCCGCTGGAGCCTCGTACCAGCGTCAGGGAGCACCCAGCACCACCAGGTGCATTAAGATACGATCACACAGCCGACATGGGCACGGTCGCACCTCGAGTCAGGGAGCACCCAGCACCATCAGGTGCGTTCAATACCTTGTTCCAGAAGAGGAGGTCGTGGTCCTCGGCCCAAGTGCCAAGGGGTGGAGGCCTGCCGGTGCTGCGGTGGCGCCTCGCGCGGGCGCGCCGTCAGCGCTCCTCCGGTCCCCTTCCGCTGTGGGGTGCGCACACAAGGGGCCCGATTCAGGCAACGCCGTTCGCACACAAGGGCTGGATCAAGCCGTTGTGTGCGGTGTTGTGTTGCGTAATTCCGTCCCTTGTGTGCGCGACCGGGACCTGCGCGCCAAAGAAGAACACCCCCCCCGGCGCCACCGGGCGCATCCGATCAGGAACCCGAGACCCTGGGGCCGGGCCCGACCATCGCCGATACCATGTCGGGGGAGCACCCTGCGCTGCTACGATTCAGGGGTGCCGGGGCGCTCTGGCGGCCCCGGTTGGATGCTGCACTGGAGGAGGGCGCGGATGCCTGCCGCATTGAACACCGTATTGCTGTTGGCCGCGTTGCTGGCGGCGCTCGTCGGCCCCTTCGCCGCGTACATGTGCGCCAAGAGGTGGACGCGCAGAAGCATCGCAGAGCTCGTCACAGGCGACCCGGGCCTCGTCGACCACATCAACAGGCACACCTGGGCGCTGTCCGACGGCGCCATCGCGGTCGTGGGACCGCCCGACAGCCAGCAGGCCCACGACGTGCACCAGGCCCTGGAGGACACGGGCCTGTTCAAGAAGGGCGCCATCGCCCACATCCCCCCGCAGGACCTGGCCGGAGCCGCCCGGGCCGACCTCATCATCCTCACCGAGGACGCCTTGAGCGCGCAAACGGACGGGGATGGCCGGGCGCGACTGCTCGACGACGTGCTCAACCGTAAACGGGGCATACACGCCGGGCTCATCGGCTACGCCCCCACAGGCGACCTCACGGACAGAGAGTTCCAAGCGATCGGCTCCGAACCCATCACGTCAGTGACCCGGACCCGCGGACGCCTCGTCAACGACGCGATCTCCATGCTCACCACCCTGTCCCGCCTGTAACAGCCGCACCAGCAGGCCACACCCACCACCCCGGCCACCAGGACCCCTGCGGCAGGACCGACGTCGCCTCGCCGACGGGGAGCACCTGGGGCGCCCAGCCCTGGGACGACGCCCGCCTCCACCCGCCCCGGCGGCCGACGGGCCAAGGCCCCCCGGCCCGCGTCCGCGCACTGGTATCGGAAGAACACAGCACGGCCCCCGATCCGCATGGCCGCGTCGACATCCTGGCGGCGCGGAGCCCCGGCAGGCCCATCGGTGGCGACCCTTGCGAGACCTGGGCAAATCCTGGTTCAATGAGCGGTGCGCGGCCCGGTCCAAGGGGCGCTTTCGGGCCAGTGGCGATTCGGGGCCCGTTTCCCCAGGCGGGACAACGGACAACACGCCGAGGGGTCGGGAAGCACCCAGCACCATCAGGTGCGTTGCCCCCTAACATCGTTAACCTTTTTTCTTGGTAGTAGGGGGCTTGGAATCATCTATTGAGGGTGTTCCGGGTTCGGTGTCGTCCGGTTCCTGGTCGGGCGGAGCCTGAATTCCGTCCACGACAGGCGGAATGGTTATCCACAGACCATGACGGGGGTCTGGCGCTGGGGTGTGCGAGGCGTTAGCATCGAGAGCAAGTGAAGCAGGCCACCACTGCGGCCTGGGGTTGGCACAAGGATGTGGTACTGCGTGAACACAGACGATGAGCACGCCATGGACAACACCGAACCCAGCGTCGGCGACCAGTCAGCTGAAGGGGCCTCCAACGGCGGCCGGTTGGCTGACGGTCCAGTCGACGACGGCCCCGTCGACGATCTGCCCGCTGATGATGGTGGTGGGATGTCGCCTGTGGTGCGCGAGTACGTGGAGCGGTTGCGTCGTGAGGCGTTGGCGCGGGACGCGGAGTTGCGGGCGCGGGGGATCGACCCGTACAAGGGGACTCCTGTGGATGAGGAGCCCCGCCGGCGGTTGGGCGCTCGGGCACTGGCGGCGCTGGCCGTCCTGGTGGCGGCTGTGTCGGTGGGCGCGTATGTAGTGTTCTTCCGGGGGGAGCCCGATTACGGGATGAGCCACGGCTACCAGGTCCAGTCCGACGGGAGCCTCAAGCGCCCGCCCGTCACTGACAAGGCACCGACACAACCCGCGGAGATGAGCAAAGGCGACGAGGCGGGAGCGGCGGCCGCAGCCCGCTACTACCTCAATCTCGGTTCGTACGCGTGGAACACGGGGGACACCGGGCCCTTGAAGTCAATCAGCGATGCGGACTGCGTCTACTGTCGGTCCGAGTACACGCACATCGATGAGTTCTACGCCCACGGCTACTGGGCGGCAAAAGGCTATACCGACGTGATAGAAACCCAGGTGATCGAGCAACTTCCCGACGAAAAGTACGGTCCCGACGCGTACGCGGTCCAGTTCCGCATCGACGAGCACGTTGCGGAGGGCTACACGAGCAACGGATTCCAGCAGGCAGAAGTCTATTCAACCATTGTCCAACTCCACGTGCGGTGGGACGGAACCGCCTGGCACATCATGGAAGGAGCAGCAAAAGATGCGAAAGGCAACGCGTAACACACAGACGCGCTCCGTGACAGTCTTCTCAGCAATGGTCCTGGCCCTCACGCTGTGCGCCCCACCCACTGTGGCGGAGGACCCTGACTTCACCGTCGAGCACAGAACTGATTACGAAAACGGCCCGAGCATCGAGTTCAGGTCCACTCAGAGGTCGACTGTGGATTACTCCAGTCGCCCTCCGTCGTCGGTTGGGGGTGGTTCCGGCGGGGGGTCTGCTGGTGGTTCCGCGGACAATGCTCCGGCGGTTCCGGCCGCGTCCGAGGCGCCTGGGGGCGGGTCGGTTCCGGGTGGGCGTGCGGCGGGGCGGCCGATGGAGATGGTGTGCACGGGCGAGCGGGAGGGGATCCCGGGGTCT
>NZ_CP017298.1:1010203-1012898 GCF_001746855.1 Pauljensenia hongkongensis
CCCCGCACGGCGGGCCCGCGGGCCAGCCCGACACGGACCCAGCAACACGCCCACCAGGCGGGTAAGGAATAGGGAGGAGGACCCGACCCACCGGGCCCAACAGGACCCCGCGCACCACGCGAAGAGAGGAGGGGACCCGACCCACAACCCCAACCCGCGAGCCCGCCCCCAGGACGGCTCCATTCCCCCGACCTGCGTGTCCCCGAGCCGCAGGGGTATAAACAACGTCTATGGCCCCACCGGGCGAACACACGACCCGACGACCACCGGACTGGACACGAAGAAGAGGGAACCCGACTCAGAACTCTTACCCAGCTCCCACGAACCCACCCGCCCCGCCGGGCGGGCGTGTTCCCGAGCCGCGGGAGTATAGACAACATCTATGGCCCCGCCGGGCGGATATACAGCCCGAACCCCAGTGCCCACGGCCCGGCGGTGGGCACACGGCCCGGCGGCCGCGGCCCCGGCAACGGGTGCCTTCCGCGCCGAAGCTCGCGCCGCCCGCAACCACCCGGGTTGCGCCACTGCGCGGGACACCGCTCCTGCGGAATGGAAAGACCGCTGGAAGGCGCCGGAACCCACCGCCAGCGGAAAGATCACTGGGCGGAGTAGGGGCTGACCACCACCTGCGCCTTCTGCAGGTCCTTGACCTCGGAGTACCCCGTGGAGGCCATCGTCCGCTTGAGCGCCCCCACGAAGTTCAACGACCCGTCCGCCCTAGTCGAGGGGCCGTAGAGGATCTGCTCGAGTGTGCCCGTGGTCCCCACGTGCACGCGCTGGCCGCGCGGCATATCGGGGTGGGTCGCCTCGGATCCCCAGTGCCAGCCCCGCCCCGGGGCCTCCTCCGCCCTGGCCAGCGCGGCGCCCAGCATCACGGCGTCCGCCCCGCAGGCGATAGCGCGCGACAGGTCGCCCGAGCGCCCGATCCCCCCGTCCGCGATGACGTGCACGTAGCGCCCGCCGGACTCGTCCATGTAGTCGCGCCGGGCGGCCGCCACATCCGCGATAGCGGTCGCCATCGGCGCGTGGACCCCCAGGGACCGCCGCGTCGAGTGCGCCGCTCCCCCGCCGAAACCGACCAGGACCCCCGCGGCCCCAGTGCGCATGAGGTGGAGGGCCGCGGTGTCCGTGCACACGCCGCCCACGATGACGGGGACGTCGAGCTCGTAGATGAAGCGCTTGAGGTTGAGGGGCTCGTGGTGGCTGGACACGTGCTCCGCCGACACCGTGGACCCCCGTATGATGAACAGGTCCACCCCCGCATCCACCACGTACCGCCAGTACTTCTTGGTCCGCTGGGGCGAGAGCTTCGCCGCGACCACCACCCCCGCCTCGCGCAGTTGCCGCAGGCGCGCGGTGATGAGCGACGGTTTGATCGGCTCGGAGTAGATCTGCTGGAGCCGCGCGATCGACTCGTCCGCCCCCAGGCGCGCGATCTCGGCGAGGATCGGTTCGGGATCCTCGTACCGGGTCCACAGGCCGTCCAGGTCCAGGACCCCGATGCCGCCCAGGCGCCCGAAGCGGATGGCCGTGGCGGGGCTCATCACCGAGTCCATGGGCGCGGCCATCAGGGGGATATCCACGTGGTACGCGTCGATCTGCCATCCGACGTTGACGTCCTCGGGGTCCCGGGTGCGCCGCGAGGGGACCAGCGCGACGTCGTCGAGCGTGTAGGCGCGGCGGCCCCGTTTGCCCCGTCCGATCTCCACTTCGTGACTCATTCTCCGATTCTACCCGCGCGCATCCGCGGGGTCCGGGAGCGGGCGCGCGAGTGGCGGCGGGCGACGCAGGCGCGTATGGTCGCTGCGACACTGGAGGGGAAGGCAAGGAGGACACAATGACCTGGACCAGCGACCCGTGGTTGGGCTTCGACACTGAGACGACGGGGACGTCGCCCTTCAAGGACCGCCTCGTGACGGCGGCGCTCGTGCTCCGCGTCGAGGGGCGCGACGACCAGGTGGCCACGTGGCTGGCCGACCCCGGCGTGGAGATCCCCGAGCAGGCGAGCGCCGTCCACGGCATCACGACGGAGTACGCGCGCGAGCACGGCCGCCCGGTCGAGGAGGTCCTCGAGGAGGTGGCCGGGTGCCTGACCGAGCACTGGTTCCGGGGCTTCCCCGTGGTCGCCTTCAACGCCTCCTACGACATCACCCTGGTGGACCGCGAGCTCTCCCGCCATGGGCTGGCCACCTTCGCGGAGCGCCTCGACGGGGAGCCGATGCTGGTCGTGGACCCGCTGGTGCTCGACCGCAAGCTCGACCGCTTCCGCAAGGGGAAGAAGACGCTGACGGACATGGCCCCCGTGTACGGGGTGGAGGCGTCGCCGGACGCACACACCGCCGAGGTGGACGTAGCGATGACCCTCAACGTGCTGGCGGGGATCGCGCGGAAGTTCCCCGAGCTGGAGGATCACGACGCCGCCTCGCTGACCGGCTACCAGGCCAGGGCGCACCGGGAGTGGGCGGAGGACTTCGAGAAGTACCTGCGCCGCCAGGGCCGCGAGGCGTCCATCGAGCGCGACTGGCCGCTGATCATGCCCCGGACGCGCGACTGAGGGCAGCACGGACCTGCGCGTCAAGGGCCGCCCCGGGAGCCCGCCCGGCGGACAACGGCCCGCCCCGGGAGCCCACGACTGAGGGCAGCACGGGCCTGCGCGTCAGGGCCCGCCCCGGAAGCCCGCGCGCCGGACGGCGGC
>NZ_CP017298.1:1013070-1023075 GCF_001746855.1 Pauljensenia hongkongensis
GGGGCCGCCGCGCGGGCGCCGTCACTTCTCCTTGATGAGGTCGAGCCACGTGCGCCGCTCGCCGATGAGGTACGCGAAATCGCGGTTCTGATCGGCGATGGCGGCGTCGGTGGCCGGGTTCTTGATGAGGGCGGCCAGGACGTCGGGGGCGGCGGTGATGGCGCCGACTCCTTGGCGGACCAGCTCCAGCACCTGCTCGGAGTTCTTGAAGGAGGCGGCCAGCACGTCCGCCCCCAGCCCGTAGCTGCGCAGCGTGCGGTGGATCTCCGAGGCGACGCGCACGCCATCGATGCCGTAGTTGTCCATGCGGTTGACGTAGGGGGCGACGTAGCGGGCCCCGGCCTTCGCGGCCATGAAGCCCTGCATGGAGGAGTGGATGCCGGTGGCGGTCACCTGCATCCCCTCGCGGACGATCCGGGGGATCGCGGCGAATCCCTCGCGCGTCACGGGGAGTTTGATGAAGAGGTTGCCCCCGATCTCGCCCCTCAGGGCCCTCGCCTCGGCGACCATGTCGTCGGCGCGCTCGGAGACGATCTGCACGTGCAGCTGGGCGCCGTCGGGCAGGATCTCCTTGATCTGGTGGAGTACCTCGAGGGGTTCCTTGCCCTCGCGGAAGAGGATCGTGGGGTTGGTGGTGACGCCGTCGATCGGCAGGTAGGTGAGGGTCTGCGCAATCGCGTCGACGTTGGCGTGATCAATGAGGATGAGCATATGTGCAGCTCCTTGACTCAACAGGAAAATACGTTCAGCAGGTCAAGGGTACTCCGACTGAACCGGTGAGGAGTAACCCACGCCACGCCCGCGCTCCGAGGGTGCCGCGCTGATAGCGCGCACCAGGCGGAGCGGCACCCGGCGCCCCCAGCGGACGGGTGGGCGCCCAGAACCCCTCAGCGGGCGAGGCGGGCGATGATGAGCCGCGCCGCCTCGGCGTTGCCGCCCGCCGCCCGCGTTTCCTTCTGGAACCCGTCGAAACGCGCGCGGCACCCCTGGTCGGACATGACCCGCAGCGCGGCCCCGCGCAGTGCGGCGGGGGTCGCGGAGCGGGCGTCCAGCGCCTCCCCCAGCCCCAGTTCCACGACCCGGCGGGCAACGGTCGGCTGGTCGTTGCCCATGGGGACCACCACCATCGGCACGCCGTAGTAGAGCGCCTCGTTGACGCTGTTCATCCCGCCGTGGGTGATGAAGAGGGAGGCCCGGCTGAGCACCTCGAGCTGGGGGACGCTCCTGTGGACGGCGATGGTGGGCGGCAGGGGGCCCAGGCGCCCGGGGCGCACCGAGTCCCCGATCGACATGATGACGCGCGCGCCGGTTCCGCGGAACGCCTCGACGCAGCTGCGGAAGAACCGCGCCGAGGTGTTGAGCCTGGTGCCCAGGGAGACGTAGACGAGGGGACCGCTGCCGGCGGGGGCGTCGAACCCACCGGGGGCGCGCCCGCCGACGGCCGCCCCGACGAAGGCGTAGCGGGGGGCGGGGAAGTCCTCGGCGTACAGCTGGAAACTCCGCGTCGTGTACGTGATGTTGAGGTCGGGGCCGTTGCGCGTGATCTCGTCCACGAGGTCGTCGTAGCGCCAGCCGAACCTGCGGCTCAAGCGCTTGGAGACCAGCGCCCGCAGCCTCGGGAGGCGGAAGATCGAGGTCAGGTACCACCCACCGCTGCGCCCGAAGTCCTCCAAAACCCGCTCGTTGAGGGCGAAGGTGGAGAAGAGGCGGACGGGCACGATCCCCAAGCGGTCGGCAAGCGCCTTGCCCGAGGTGAAGAGCATCTCGTAGACGAGGCAGTCGTAGTCCCCTCCGATGCGCAGCGCGGTCCTGTAGGCGGCGTCCCAGCAGCGCACCTGCTCCAGGGAGGGGCGGGGGCGGCTCGGGTAGTCGTCGTAGGGGACGAAGGCGGCGCCCGTGCGCTCGACCGCCGCGCGCCATGTGGGCGAGTGGACGTAGGTGACGCGGTGGCCCATGTCCGTCAGGGCCCGGGCCAGGCCGAGTGTGGGGTTGGTGTGCCCGGAGAACGGCAGGTTCACCATGAGGACCGAGCGGGTGGCGTGCTCATTCATAGAAGCGCCGCACCCCCTCTTCCATGATCGCAACGGCCTCGTCGCCCAGGACGGGGGCGCCGAAGCGCTCGAGGAAGAGGGCGACGAAGTCCACCCTCTGGCGCATCCGCTCGTAGGAGTCCGCCGCGATGAGAGGGTCGATCCACACGTCCACCAGCAGGACGAGGACTCCGGCGACCTCACCGGGGAAGGGGCAGTCGATCTCCCCCGACTCCACGCCCTGGCGGAGCATCCGCTCCAAGTGGGGGGCGAGCACGGTGAGGGAGTTGCGCAAGGATCCCAGGAGGGCGGCGGGGACCTCGCCCACCCAGTCGGCGCGCCCCAGGCTGGATTGGGGGCCGGCCGAGGCCAAGTGCCTGGCGAGGGCAGTCATCCTGTCGCGCACCGGCACCTGCGACTGGGCGGCCAGGCCGGCGAAGTACTCGTCGAGGTAGCGGCACTCGTCCTCCACGACGGAGCGCAGGACCTCCTGCTTCGATCGGAAGTGGTGGTAGATGGCGCCCTTCGACATCCCGCTGTCCGCGACGATGTCCCGCATGGTCGTCGCCTCGTACCCCTTCTGCGCGAAGAGGCGGCGGGCGGCCGCGCATATCGACTCCCGGGCGCGCTCGGACTTCTCTGCCTGGTTCACAGCACCTCCCAAAACAAACCGGCGGTCGGTTTTTAATGTACCGCACGCCGCCGGAAACGGCAACGGGAAGCGGGGCGGGGCCTACCGGCGGGGCATGGCCGGACTGGTGGGAGGGCCGGCCTCCCGGGCGCCCGCGCACGGGGCACGGGAAGCGGGCGGGAGCAACCCACCGGCTGCTCCCGCCCGCGATCCGCGACTACTTCGCGGAGGAGGAGTGGTAGTTCGGGGCCTCCGTGGTCATCTGCACGTCATGCGGGTGCGACTCGCGCAGCCCCGCGCTCGTGATGCGCACGAAACGGCCGTTCGCCTTGATCTGCGCGACGGTCGAGGCGCCCAGGTAGAACATCGTCTGGTGCAGGCCGCCCACCAGCTGGTAGACGACCGAGGCGAGGGAGCCCGTGTAGGGCACCTGCCCCTCGATGCCCTCGGGGACGATCTTGTCGTCACTGGAAACGTCGGCCTGGAAGTAGCGGTCCTTCGAATAGGACTTGCGCCCGCGCGAGCTCATGGCGCCCAGGGACCCCATGCCCCGGTACCGCTTGAACTGCTTGCCATTGGTGAACACGACCTCGCCCGGCGACTCCTCGCACCCGGCCAGCAGGGAGCCCAGCATCACCGTGTCGGCGCCCGCGACCAGCGCCTTGCCGATGTCGCCCGAGTACTGCAGGCCGCCATCGGCGATCAGGGGGACCCCCGCGGGCCCGCACGCCCGGGCTGCCAGGTGGATGGCCGTGATCTGGGGGACGCCGACGCCCGCGACCACGCGCGTCGTGCAGATGGAGCCCGGGCCCACCCCGACCTTCACAGCGTCGGCGCCCGCGTCGATGAGGGCCTGGGCGCCCTCCGTCGTCGCCACGTTGCCGCCGATGACCTCGATCCCCTCGAAAGCCGGGTCGGCCTTGATGCGGCGGATCATGTCGAGGGCCAGCCGCGCCCCGCCGTTCGCGGTGTCGACCACCAGGACGTCCGCCCCGGCCTCGGCCAGCGCCGTGGCCCGCTCCCACGTGTCGCCCCAGTAGCCCACGGCCGCGCCGACGACGAGGCGCCCGCGCGAGTCCTTCGTGGCGTTGGGGTACTGCTCGGTCTTGACGAAGTCCTTGACTGTGATCAGTCCGGTGAGGCGGTCGTCCTCGTCGACGATGGGGAGTTTCTCGACGCGGTGCTCGGCCAGCAGGTGCTTGGCGTGCTCGCGGGAGATGCCCACCTGGCCCACGACCAGGCGGTCGCGCGGGGTCATGCACTCGCGCACGTGCAGGCGCGACCAGCTGCTCTCGGGGACGAAGCGCAGGTCGCGGTTGGTGATGATGCCCAGCAGCGCCCCGTCCTCGGACACCACGGGCAGGCCCGACACGCGGTAGTGGCCGCACAGGCGGTCGAGGTCGTCGATGGTCGCGTCGGGGCCGACGGTCACCGGGTCCTCGACCATTCCGGACTCGCTGCGCTTAACCTGGCGGACCTGCGCGGCCTGCTCCTCGATGGAGAGGTTGCGGTGGAGGATGCCGATGCCGCCCTGGCGGGCCATGGCGATCGCCATGCGGGCCTCGGTGACGGTGTCCATCGCGGCGGACAGGAGGGGCACGCGCAGCGAGATGTTCTTCGTCAAGCGGCTGGTGGTGTCAACGGACGAAGGGACGACGTCCGTGAGCTCGGGCAGGAGCAGCACGTCGTCGTAGGTGAGGCCGGTCAGGCCGAAAGGATCATGTGTAGCGAGTTCTCCCATGGGCCAAGTTTAGGCGTCGGCGCCCCGGCCCCCCGAATCGTGCGCCCGGGGCCTCTGGGGCGTGGGGCAACTCACGGACGGGCGGGGCGGGGGCGCTCCCGTGCCGGGTCCGGCCCCGGCGCCCCTGAGAACCCCGTGCCGCGTCAGCTCCGGCGCTCCGAGGAGCCCCGTGCCGGGTCCGGCCCCGGCGCCCCGACCGGGGCGGGCGCTCACACGTCGAGGCGCAGCAGGGCAGCGGCTGCGGCGTAGGCGTCCGGGCGCCCCTCCCACACGCGGGTGGACACCGATCCGTCGGGCGCGAGCTCGTGGATCCAGCGCCCTTGCCCCGCCCGCAGGCGCTCGTCGGTCCACGCGACGGTGCGCGCGTAGTCGGTCGCCAGACGGGCCGCGGTGGCGCCGTCACCGCGCGTAGATGCCCACTGGCCGAGGCCGTGGGCGGCCCGCAGCGCCTCGCACGCGACCCACCACATGCGCGACTCCACGGAGGGACGGCCCGCGCCGTCCACACTGAGCAGGAAACCGCCCCCCTGCGCCCATCCGTCGGACTGCGAGCGGTCGTAGACGGCCACGGCCGTGTCGTACATCCACGGGCTGGGCGGTTCGCCGAGGCCGTCGAGGATCCGCGCGAGGCGGGCGATGAGGCGCACTGCCCGAAGGCCGAGGCCGGGCAGGGAGTCCCCGGGGACCACGAGGTCCCACGTGCGGGCGGCGACCGCTCCCCCGTCGGACGCGACGAGGGAACCGGCCCGCGCCTCGTCTGCGTCGAGGGCGGCCCCGGAGGGCAGCGGGCGCCAGTGGGCGTCGAACAGGTCCGGCAGCACCCAGCCGCTGCGGGCCGCCGCCTCGCCGGTGAAACGCATGATCGAGCGCGCCCGGTCCAACCACGCGCGGTCGCCGCACACCCGCCACGCGCTCATGTAGGCGTCGGCCGTGCTCAGCGCGTCGCCGAGGCGGCGAAGGGCGCCCGGGCGCGAGTAGCCGGGGTCCCAGGAGTGGCGGGGCATTCCGGAACCCGGGTCCCACCAGTGGGCCTCCTGGTCCGCGAGCGCCCGCGCGAGCAGCTCCCGCCCCCGGTCGTGGCCGGCGCGCGCGGCCCCGCAGGCCGCGACGATGAGGGCGGCCAGCGAGCCCTGGTCCGTGCGCGCGCCCGGCAGGGGAGCCGGGCCGGACTCCGTGGCCGGGACGAGGGCGCCGTACCAGCCGCCCCCGGGGCTCGCGAAGGGGCCGGACAGGGCCTCGAGGCCGTGCTGGACCAGGTGGGCCGCGCCCTCCGTGCCGCGCTCCTGGGCGAGGGCGAAGGTGGCCGTCATGCGCGCGTTGATCCACAACGAGGCGGGCCGCCCCACGTCGACGCTGCCGTCGGCGCGCAAGAAGCCGTAGCCGATGGGAGCCTTCGCGCGCGAGGCGAAGGCGACGAGCGCGTCGAAGTCTTGTCCGAACGCGCCTGCCAGCGCGGCATCGTTCCACGGGGCGTTCATCGAGTGCTCCTGAATGATGGGATCTGTGCATGGCCACGGTATCCCATCGGCCCTCCTCCCGCAGGAGGTCGCACCGTGTTCCCGGCCGTGCTGTGCCAGGAGGGCGGTCGGCGCCGGCCGGCCCGGGAGCGGTGCGCCGGGCGGCCACTGCCGGGCCCGGGTGTCAGAGGCGCCCGACCGCTCCGGGTTCCGCGCCCGGCGCGAGCATCGCGATGGCCTCCTCGACGCACGCCGCCGGGGTGCGCACGCGCTGGACGTTCTGGGAGAGGATCTCCGGGGTGTCCGCCCCGACCAGGAGGATGTTCACATCGGACCGGTCGGCGATCGTGGTGACGAACTCCTCGCAGGTGCCGCCCCGGCCCATGACGACGACCAGGTCGACCTCGTGGGAGGCGGAGTGGGCGGTGAAGCGCTCGGCGGCGCACACCCCGCCGTACCGCTCGGAGCTGAGGATGCGCACGTCGAAGCCGTACCAGCACAGCGCGACGCCGACCACCTGCGCCCCCAACTCGTGGATGGCGTCGCTCATCACCACGATCCGGGCGGGGGCCTGGGCGGGGCGGGGCGGGCGCGACCGGTGGACCGCCTGGAGGACGTGCTCGAAGGCGCACATCAGGACGTGGGACGGGGAACCGCCGGGGACCTCGCCGTCCGAGCCGGAGCGGATCTGCTGCAGCGCCGGGGCGACGAAACGGCTCCACGTGTGGACGAGGCCGTACTCGGACACCGCCGACTCGAGGGCTTCCTGGAGGGCGGGCGCCTCCCCCGACTCGGCCATGACCCGCAGCTCCGCTGGGCGCACGGGCGCACCGCGGTCCGGGCGCGCGCGGTCAGCGTGGACGGCGGCAGCCGCCTGCCCGGTCGGCATCCCGTTGCGCACCAGGCCGATCATCGCGCGCAGCCGCTCGACGTCGTCGGGCAGGTACCGCCGGTGCGCCCCCGCGGCGCGCTCCTCGGGGCCGACGCCGTACCTGCGCTCCCAGGTCCGCAGGGTCGAGGCGGACACCCCGAGGCGCTTGGACACCTCGGTGACGGAGAGGGCGGCTTCGGGCACGGACTGCGCGCTGAGCACTGCACGCGGCATGGCCCCTCCTCGGCTGTCGGTCACTGTTCCTGCTCCGATTCTCACGCTCGCCGCGGGGGCGCGCCACTCGAAACGGGAACGGGTGCCCAACGCCCCAAATTATTCACCTAGTTGTTCACCGCTTATTCGTTCAGAAATCGCAATACTTTTCAGACTTTTCTCAGGTAGGGCCGGGTACGCTGAGAACTGGCTCATAATTTGCGAAGGGTCCTTGAATAACTACCGCGCAAGTGTCTATCCTTTTCACGTTCACGCGCGCAGGGACTCCCCGTGCGCCCCCACCAAGACACCGAGGAGGCACCCCTTGACCGACGTCTCCCGCCTGCCCGGACCCATGATCGACGCATGGGAGTGGCAGTACAGGGCCGCTTGCCGCGACCTCGACACCGAGCTCTTCTTCCACCCGGAGGGGGAGCGCGGCTCCACGCGCCGGCGCCGCGCCGCCAACGCCAAGGCCATCTGCGCCTCGTGCCCGGTCATCGAGCAGTGCCGCGCGTACGCGCTCGCCTCCCAGGAGCCGTACGGCATCTGGGGCGGCATGACCGAGGAGGAGCGGCGGGAGGAGATCCGCGCCTCGGGGCGAACCCGGCGCGCCTCGTAGCGCACTCCGTTAGTCGACCGCGGTGGCAGCATCACACGATGTTGCCACCGTTTTCCACGCCGCCCCCGCCCCCGGCCCCCGCCGCCCGCGGGATGGCGGCACCGGGGCGTGAGACAATACGCGCATCCACCACCGCCCCCAGGGGCCGCACACGAGGGACACATATGAGCGACACCGACAAGGAAACGACCACCACCGCGCCCCAGGGGCGCGCGCCCGCGGGCTCGCCCCTGGTCATCGTGCTCGTCGCGGTCATCGCGGTACTCGCCGTCGTCGTCGGGTACCTGGTGTGGGAGCGCGGTGACTCCCCCGAGTCCGGGGCCTCCTCGGCCCCCTCCGCCCCCGCCTCGGAATCGGCTAGCCCCGAGCCCACATCCGCCCCCACTGTGACGGACCCGAAGATCCTCGAGCTCGTCCGCTCCCTGCCCAAGCGCGACCCCGCCGACGCCCAGGCCAAGGGGAGGACGGACGCCGCCGTCGTCATGGTGCTCTACTCCGACTTCGCGTGCCCCTACTGCACGCGCCTCGCGCAGCAGGTCGAGCCCCAGTTGGCCGACCTGGTCGAGGACGGGACCCTGCGGATCGAGTGGAGGGACCTCGCCCAGATCAGCGAGACCTCGCCACTGGCCGCGCAGGCCGGCCTCGCCGCGGCGGAGCAGGGCAGGTTCTGGGAGTTCCACGACGCCGTCTACGCGGCTGCGGATCCCTCCGACCACCCCGCGTACACGACCGATTCGCTCGTGGAGTTCGCCAAGGCCGCGGGCGTGCCCGACATCGACCAGTTCACGGCGACCATGAACGACGCCCACACCGCGGAGAAGGTCGCCAAGGCCGCGGACGACGCCCACGGCATGGGGATCTCCTCAACGCCCTTCATGATCATCGGCAACGCCGTGATCCCCGGGTACCGCGACGCGGCGTTCGTGCGCCAGACCGTCATCGACCAGGCGGCGGAGTCCACACAGTAGGCCCCGCCGCAGCCGGGCGCGCCCCGGGGCCCGTTGAACGCACTGCGGGCCCGGACCCCGGGGAGGGGTTCGGGCCCGCGGGCTCCCGCGGCCCTTCCGGGCGCGCGGACGGCCCCGCGAGGCGGGACCGGCTGGGCTCAGCGCTCGACGACGGCCAGGACGTCGCGCGAGGAGAGGATCTGGTACTCCTGGCCCTCGTACTTGACCTCGGTGCCGCCGTAGCGGGAGTAGATCACGGTGTCGCCGACCTTGACGTCGACGGGCACGCGGTTGCCGTTGTCGTCGACGCGGCCGGGGCCCACGGCGATGACCTCGCCCTCCTGGGGCTTCTCCTTGGCGGTGTCAGGGATGACCAGGCCGGACGCGGTGGTCTGCTCGGCCTCGACCTGACGGATGACGATACGGTCCTCGAGGGGCTTGATGGAGATCGACACTGTCGTTCCTTTTCTCTTGCGAAGAACTCTTTCGTCCCTTCCCTGCCGTCGCGGGGGCCAGGTGCGGGACCGGTGGCGGCCTTGGCCGCTATCCGTGTAAGAGTCTAGGCACGCCCCTGGCACTCGGGCAAGCCGAGTGCCAATCCGGGCGGGGCGTTCAGCCCTGAGCGCACCGCCCGCGCCGCCTCGCGGCCCCCGCCCCTGCCCCGTGGCACAATCGGGCGTGTGAACAGCGCGCTCGCCCCCGTACTCACCTCGCCCGGCTGGGACATCCTGCGCTCCTTGGGCGAGCGCACCTCCCCGGGCACGGACCTCGGCCTCCTCGGCGCCTCCCTGCGCAGGGCGGGGACGCCCGCCGACGTCGTCTCGGCGGTGCTCACCCAGCTGGAGCTGCGCTCCGCCGCCCGCGCCAAGTTCGGCCCCTTCGCCGACTCGATGGTCTTCACGCGCGACGGCCTCGAGCAGGCGACCCGCCTGGTGGTCGCCGCCCACCACGCCCGCCGTTTCCGGGAGGCGGGGGCCTCGTTCGTCGCGGACCTGGGCTGCGGCGTCGGCGGGGACGCGCTGGCCATCGCGGGCCTGGGCCTGCGGGTCCTGGCGGTCGACCGCGACCAGGACGCCTCTGCCGCCGCCGCCATCAACCTGCGGCACTTCGACGGGGCGAACGTCCTGCGCGGGGACGTGGCCGAATTGGACATGGAGGACCTGCGGGACCAGGGGATCGACGCCGTCTTCGCCGACCCCGCGCGGCGCACGGGCGCCCAGGGCGGGTCACGGCGCATCGCCGACCCCGAGCAGTGGTCCCCTCCCCTGTCCGCCGTGTGGCGGTGGCGGAGCGGCTTCGAGCGCGTCGGCGTGAAACTCGCGCCCGGGATCGCCCACAGCGCACTGCCCGCCGACTGCCACGCCCAGTGGGTGAGCGTGGACGGAAACCTGGTGGAGGCGTCCGTGTGGACCCCGGCCCTGGCGCCGGAGGGCCCGGGGCGCAGCGCCCTCGTCATCACGGGGGCGGGCGCGCGCGTCCTCGCCGACCCGGCG
>NZ_CP017298.1:1023135-1032519 GCF_001746855.1 Pauljensenia hongkongensis
CCCTCCGGGGAGCTCGGCGCCGTCCTGGCCGAGCCCGACCCGGCGGTCATCCGGTCGGGCGGGCTGGCCCACCTGGCCGACTCCATCGGCGCCCGCCTGATCGACCCGTCCATCGCCTACCTCACGGCGGACGACATCGCCGCCAGCCCGCTGCTGAGCCGTTTCGAGGTGGTCGCCCGCACCGCGCTGCGCGCCAAGGCGGTGTCCGCGGCCCTGCGGCCCCTGGGAGTCGGCTCCGTGGAGGTCAAGAAGCGGGGGGCGGACATCGACCCGGCCGCGCTGCGCAAGAGGCTGGACCTGACCCCGGGCGGCCCGGGCGCCACCGTCTTCGCGACCCGCGTCGGCGGGCGCCACTGCGCCATCATCGCGAGGCGCCTGGCGGACTGAGGGGCCGGCACACCGCGTACTCCGTCCCGTGCTGCGCGGTGGTGCGCCTCCACCGCTGCACCACTTAGGCCCTAGCGGGCCCTGGTCCTCCCGGCGTGTCGGAGGCCTAAGTGGTGCGGGCAATGCCTAAGTGGCGCAGGCTTCAGGGTGTGTTGTGCGAGTCGCTCGAGCCGGTAGCCGGTGCTGGCCATGCGGGTGGCGGCTTGGTGCCGGGCGGCGGGCGCGGCCGACCTGGGCCTGGCCATTCCCCCCATCATCGCCAAGTCCAAGTCAAAGTCGGGGACAAGGCCACCGAGATGACCGCCCGCATCGCCGGGGCGCTCAAGTCCGCGCGCACTCTGGGCCACAACCTCACCCACCACACCAAAACCACGAAGAAGGAGAAAACTGTCAACCGACGGAAACCAGCACGGCAGCCATGTGGACGAAGAGGGCGCTCCGCACATACACCCTGACGCCCCGCGTCCATTTCTGAAATCGAGGCCGCCCTACGCGAAAGACCAAGCGCTTCAGGTGTGGGAGGAAACCGCTCAGGGCGGAAAGACGGCAACCGACGTCGCGGGACGAACTATCGCCGGGAGAACCACGCCCCGGCGTCTGGGACACGGGCCACAAGCCGGGTCACAAGTACCACGACACGTGGCTTAAGCACATCAACGGGGAGCTCAGCCCTGCCGGGTTCGCAGAAAAGCGCCGCAATCCAAACTACTACC
Source organism: Pauljensenia hongkongensis (assembly GCF_001746855.1). Taxonomy (GTDB): domain Bacteria; phylum Actinomycetota; class Actinomycetes; order Actinomycetales; family Actinomycetaceae; genus Pauljensenia; species Pauljensenia hongkongensis. The sequence goes on from NZ_CP017298.1 coordinate 1,024,236, forward strand.
AGGCATAACACTGTAAGACTAACCGTGAACACGAATTCGAATGAATGATATAATGAACGAAACAAGCGCCGTAGAGTCCAGGGAGAAGCGATGGGCACTTTCGACTGCATCCCCCGCGCTGGCGGATGCGTCGTGTCGAAGAATGTGATAAACGGGGTCGCGCCTGTGCGCTGGATGGTGCGGCACGAGCCTCTGAACCCGATGGATAACGGATGGAGGGTGTTTTCCGGCATAGACACGGACGAGTTCATTGCCGATCCGCACAACATGGCTGTCGTCGACTACAACACCTTATGCGACATTGAGCCCGCATGCATTCCCGTATTCGCTCTGCCGGCGGGCTCCGATATCCAACTCATCATTGACGACGAAGGCCGGAGGCGCTGGTTCGACTCGAACAGTGGCGATGAGCTGCTTTTCTAATGCGCGCCAGGCGCGTCAGGATCCACACCATGAGCACCGAGTTCAAAGCCGTCGCACCCCAGCGCGCCGTCCAGATCATGCGGGCCTGGGCGCTCCACTCCTGGCCGATGAGCGTGCAGGACGGCATCGAGGTCTACACCGGCCTCGGCTTTTCAGGAGACAGCGGTAGCCCGGAGATGTTCACGTCGGATGTTTCGCCGGACGAACCTGACTCATACTTCGCCTCACTCGACGGGCCCATCACCTCCCTTGAAATCGCAGTCACTAATGTTCTTCCGGCAGAAGCGGAGGAGGAACACCCGTCGCGTGCCCGGGGATTCTACTGCTCCTGCCTCCGGGCATTCGAAGAACAACTCGGGGCCCCGATCCGCGAACAAGAAAGCCGCGCGCGCAGGAACGCGCAGTGGTTCCTGACGAACGGCACAGGCGTGAGACTCAGCGGAACCAATCGCATGGTAACGCTATTCCTGGAGTCCCCGGAGATGGCGGACATCCACCAGGACAACCTGCGCCGCGGGATCACGGACTACAGCCCCGCCAACGACCCACTACTGGAGGGCTGAGAGGCCGGCCCCCGACGGCGGCCACCGCCTCGCCATGCTCGCCCTTCCCGGCCCCGCGCCCGCCCCGTCCACGGCGCCGGCGAGACGCATGTCAACCGCGCAAATCCTGCCGTCCGGCCCCGCGCCTGCCAGACTAGGGGGCGCAGGCACGAGAAGGAGGCCCCGATGCCCCTGCCATTCGGCCGGTCCGCCCGGTCCACCCTCGGAGTCGAATGGGAGCTCCAACTGGTCGACCAGGACTCCCACGATCTGCGCCAGAGCGCGGACGCCGTCATCGACCAGGCCACCGTCGACGGCGAGCTCTTCACGGGGATCCACCGCGAGATGCTGCTCAACACCATCGAGGTCACCTCCAAGCCCCGGGCCACCGTGGCCGACTGCCTGGCCGACATCACCGCGTGCGTCGACTTCCTCTCCCCCATCGCACGACGGCTGCGCATCGACCTCGCCGCCGCGGGCACCCACCCCTTCGCGCGCCCCGGGCGCCAGCGCGTCACCAACAGCCGGCGCTACGCCCAGCTGGTCGAGCGCACCCAGTACTGGGGCCGCCAGATGCTCCTGTACGGCGTCCACGTCCACGTGGGCGTGGAGGACCGCGACAAGGTCCTGCCCATCCAGGCGGCGCTGTCCACCCACCTGGGGCACCTGCAGGCCATCGCCGCCTCCTCCCCGTACTGGGCGGGCGTGGACACCGGCTACGCCTCGAACCGCGCGATGGTCTTCCAGCAGCTGCCCACCGCCGGGATCCCCCGCCACTTCGACACGTGGGAGGCCCTGGAGAGCTACACGGAGGACATGATCCGCACCGGCGTCATCAAGGGCTTCGACGAGGTGCGCTGGGACATACGCCCCTCGCCCGCTTTCGGGACCGTTGAGAACCGGGTGTTCGACGCGGCGACCAACATCCTCGAAGTGGGGGTCTTCGCCGCCCTCACCCACGTCCTCGTCGAGCACTTCTCGCGCATGTACGACGCGGGCGAGGCCCTGCCCGTCCTGCCGGACTGGTTCATCGCCGAGAACAAGTGGCGCTCCGCGCGCTACGGCATGGACGCAGAACTGATCCTGGACCCGCAGGGCACCACCGAGCCCGCGCGCGACACCTTCGCGCGCCTGGCCGAGGAACTGGCGCCCATCGCCTCGGACCTGGGGTGCGCGCGGGAGTTCGAGGGGATCGGGACGATCCTGGGCGTCGGGGCCGCCTACGAGCGCCAGCGCGCCGCCTTCGCCGCGGCCCGGCCGGGCGAGGGCCTGGACGCGGTCGTGTCCCTCATGCGCGCCGAGATGGAGGCGGGCCGCCCCCTCAGCCTCGCGGAGTTCGCGGCGCTACAGGCCCCTGACCTGGGATAACGTGGTAACTCTTTCCTGAAAACCGGCATTCAGGGAGCCGCGCTAGAATACGCGTGCAGTCGCGCGGCCCCGCAGGACCCGACACGGGCGCCCCCGGCCCCGCGCGGCCACGGCCAAACGCCAGCCAAGGCCCGACGTCAAAAGGAACACATGCCGATCAATGAGGGCGCCCAACCGCGCCGCGCCAACGAGGAACAGGGCAAGCCCGGCACGAACGAGGAACAGCGCGGCCCCACCGCCAACGGGGAGCAGCGCCAGCCCCGCGAGCAGGCGCCCTCCGGGGCCGCGCGCCCGGGCGGGGCCGCCCGCAGATGGGCGGCGACCGCGGGACAGTGGTCCGCCACGGCGCTCCGGTTGGGCGCGAGGTGGCTCCACTCCGTCCCCGCCACGCGCGCCGTCGCGGCCGCCCTACTGGTCGGAGTGGGAGTGTGCCTGGCCTGGTCCGGCGCCTTCCCGCTGGGATCCGCCTCCGCCGATCCCTCCCACTGGTGGAGCCTGGTCACGGCGCCCTTCGTGTTCCCCCGCACATCGATGGAGACGGTGCTGCTCATCGTGCTGGCGCTCATCGTCCTGGGCGGCATGGCGGAGCACCGCGTCGGCTCCCGGCGGTGGCTGGCCGCCGCCCTGGTCGCCCCCGCCGCCGCCGTCGCCACCACATGGCTGCTGGCGCCCCCCATCCAGAGCTTCCTGCCCGAGTGGGGCGCCTCCCTGGACCGCGGCTCCATCTGGGGCGCGGGCCCCATGATCGTGGGCCTGGCGGGCCCGGTCATCGAGAGCCTCGGCCGCGCATGGCGGTGGCGCGCCCGCTTCCTGCTCATCGGCGTCCTCGCCCTGTCCGCGGGCGTCATCGGCTCCATGGACACCTTCGCGCGCCTGTGGGCGGGGGTGTACGGCCTGGTCATCGGCCGGATCGCCTACCGCGGCAGGCGCCAGGAGGACGCCTCCACGCACGACATCGTCATCCACCGCCAGATCGTGTCCCTGACCGTCGTGTGCTGGACGGTCGCCGCCGCCCTCACCATCTTCTCCACGACGCTGCGCGGCCCCCTGGCCGAGATGCGCTGGTCCGTGGCGCCCGGGTGGTGGATGCTCGGGCGCGCCAGCGTCGGCTCCACGCTGCTGGCGCTCATGCCCGTCCTCCTCCAACTCGTCCTCGCCTACGGACTGCGCCGGGGACGGCGCTTCGCGATGATCGGCACCCTGGTGCTCCAAGGGTGCCTGGCCCTCAGCTCCGCCGTCGGCGCGCTCGTCATGGAGATCGCCGCCACCCGGGAGCTGCGCTACCTCGCCGACGACGCCTCGGCGAGCGTCATCACCAACACCACGCAGTTCCTGCTGGTCCCCGTCACCCTCAACCTGCTGCTCTGCGCCGTCGTCGCCTGGTCCCGCAAGGCCTTCACCCTGCGCTCGCGCCCGGGCACCGTGCGCGCCCTGGCGGCGCGCTGGGCCACCATGATGTGCGTGGTCGCCGCGATCAGCATCGGCCTGGGCATGCTGGCCTCCGACTCCTACCTGCCCCTGGTCCTCGACCAGGGCACCGCCGACATCGAGATCCCCCGCGCCAGCGTGCTCGCGATACTGCACGACTACCTGCTGGCCCTGCTGCCCACCTCGACGGTCTCCATCTTCGAGCCCTCCCTGGAGCCCTTCACCCTGTTGGCGGAGGTCCCCGTCGTCTGGACGCCGCTGGTGGCGTGGGCGCTCAGCCTCGCCCTGGTGGCGCGCACCCTCGTCACGCCCGCGCACACGCGACAGGGGTCCGCCTCGCGCCTCGTCGAACTCATCCGCGCCGGCGGGGGCGGGACCCTGGCGTGGATGATGACGTGGAAGGGCAACTCCGTGTGGATCCGCGAGGACGACCGCGCGGGCGTGGCCTACCGCCCCGGCGGCGGCACCGCCCTGACGGTGACCGACCCCGTGTGCCCCTCCTCGCAGATCTCCGCGACCATCGAGGAGTTCGCCGACTTCGCGTCGCGCTCGGGGCTGACGCCCGCCCTGTACTCCGTCCACGAACCCGTTGCCGGGGCGGCGCGTGAACTGGGGTGGACCGTCATGCAGGTGGCCGAGGAGTCCCTGCTGGACCTGCCCGGGCTGGCCTTCAAGGGCAAGGCGTACCAGGACGTGCGCACCGCCATGAACCACGCCAAGCGCGAGGGCGTGGAGGCCGTGTGGACCACGTGGGAGGACTGCCCGCAGGGGCGGCGCGACCAGATCGAGTCGATCAGCCGCGCGTGGAGCGCGGACAAGGCGCTGCCCGAGATGGGGTTCACCCTGGGCGGCTTGGACGAGCTGCGCGACCCGAGCACCCGCCTGCTGCTGGCCATCGACTCCGACGGCACCGTCCAGGCCGTCACCTCGTGGCTGCCCGTCCACCGCCAGGGCGAGGTCGTCGGCCTCACCCTCGACGTGATGCGGCGGCGCAAGGACGGGTGGCGGCCCGCCATCGACTTCCTGATCGCCCGCGCCGCCCTGTCCGCCCAGGAGGAGGGGCTCGAGGTCCTGTCCCTGTCGGGCGCGCCCCTGGCCCGCTCCCAGGAGGACGACTCCGGTTTCGGCCCCATGCTGGACGTCCTGGCCTCCATCCTGGAGCCCCTGTACGGCTTCGCCTCCCTCCACTCGTTCAAACGCAAGTTCAAGCCCCGCCGCGAGGCCCTGTACCTGGCCGTCCCCGACGCCTCGTCCCTGGGCACCGTCGGCGCCGCCATCGGCCACGCCTACGTGCCGAATATGACGGCCGCGCAGACCGCGCGCCTGGCGGGCTCCGTGGCGGGCGGCGTGGCGGCAGCCGCGATCAAGGACAACCAATGAACGGCCGAACCAGAATCGAGATGACGCATTGATGGGCTTCCTGCTTTCAGTGGACCTCACAACCCACAGGGCCATGGTCACGGCCCTGCTCCTCACCATCGCGGCCCTGATCGCAAGCGCGCTGCTGCTGCCCCTCACCCGCCGGGGCCGGGCGGGGAACCCGGCGGGGGCCGCCCCGCAGAGGCGCGCGCACCCGTGGCGCACCGCCGGGAGGTGGTCCGCGCGGGCACTGGCGATGCTGCTCCCCGTCGTCATGATCCTGGCGACGGGGGCCATGGCCTTCAACCGCTCCCTCAAGATCGTCACCACGCCGCGCGACCTCTTCGGCATCATCGCGGCCAACCTGTCTGGGCCACAGACCGGGGAGGCCCAGTCAGCGGACGGGCAGTCCGACGGCGCCCAATCCGAGCACGAGCGGACCCAATCCGGGGATCCCGCCCTGCTCACGGACTTCCAGCCCACCGAGGAGTCCGGGATGCTCAAGACCACGTGGACCGGGCCGATCAGTGGCATCACCCAGCCCGTGTACGCCATCACCCCAAAGGGCTACAGGCCCGACGACGGCAAGAAGTACGGGGTCATCATGACACTCCACGGGTACCCGGGCGACCCCGAGGGCACCATGTGGGGCGCGCAGGTCTCCGAGGCGCTGCAAAGCGCCATCGACCAGGGGCTCATCCCGCCGACGATCGTCATCGGCCCCGAGGTCAACGTCGACGACTCCGAGCACGACTGCGCGGACCTGCCGGGGCGCCCGCCCGTGTTCACGTGGGTCACGAAGGACGTGCCCGCGATGATCAAGGCGAACTTCCCCAACGTCTCCACCGAGCGGGCCGCCTGGATGATCGCGGGGTTCTCCTCCGGAGCCTACTGCGCGGTGTGGACCGCGATGCGCGCGCCCGAGGTCTTCGGCTCAGCGGCCTCCCTGTCGGGGTACAACACGCAGATCGAGGGCGGGATGAAGAGCCAGGGGCAGCAGTACCTGGCTGACAACACGCTGTCGACCATGCTGGCCAACCGCACGCCCGACGGCCTGCGCATCTACGCGATGGCCGCCCAGGACGACGCCGTGGGAGGAGCGCCCGCCGCCGTCGCCATGGCGAACGCCGTCAAGGCCCCCGACTCGGTGACCCCCGACACGCCGGAGACGGGCGGGCACGCCGGGCCGTTGTGGAGGGAGCACATCCCCACGATGCTGGCGTGGTGGGGCTCCGACAACTCAGTCGCGCGCGCCGTGGGCACGCCGCCCACCGCCGAGGCCGCGCAGTCGTCCAGCGGATTCGGGCAGATCGTCACCGCGCAGACCGTCACCCACAGGACGCGCGCCTTCGGCCTGAACGGGGCCGGCTCGCTGGTCGTCGTGGGGCTGCTCGCGCTCCTGAGCGCCCTGTTGTGCGCGCTGCGCGTGCCGCGCTGGGTCGCGGCGGACGGGAGCGGGAGCCCGTCGCCCTCCGCCGAGTCGGCCGGGCCGGACGGGGCTGGGGCAGGGACTGCCGACCGGGCCACGGACCGGGCGCCCACTGTGGAATCAGAGGAGGCGACCGCCCGGACCCGTGCAGGAACCACCACCGCTGGGACCGACGGCCAGCCCGCCTCCACTGGGACCGCCGACGGAACCACCACCGGGCGAAGCGAGGCGGACACCGGGCCGTCCCAGGGCCTGGGCGGTGCATTGGCGTCGCTGCGCGGCCGTCTGGCGGGAGCGCGCGCACGCGCTTCCCGCCTGCCGCGGGGGCTGCGCCGCGCGTGGTTCTTCACCACGCGCCTGGTCACTGTGTCCGCGACCATGGGCGTGGTCGCCCTGCTGATCGGAATGCTCGGCAACGCCACCGGCGGCTTCTACACGTCGTGGAGGACCGCGCTCTTCTCCCTCATCGAGGCGTTCATGTAGGGCCGTTGGCCGGCCCGCGACCGGTTCCGGGGCGCGTTCCCGGACTGCGGGCCGTCCAATCGGCTGCCAGTGCGCTGCCGCCGTTTCGGTGGGCGTTCGGCCGCTGTGGGGACGCGCCCCGCGCCCTCACCCCACCGGGGCCGCGTAGGTCCTGGTGAGGGGCATTCCCGACTCCGGCGAGAAGCCCCAGTCGGAGGCGGGCAGGCCGGCGCGCACCAGCTCAGAGCCGAGAGCGGCGATCTGCGCGCCGTTGTCCGTGCAGAAGCGCAGCGGGGGCATGCGCACCGCGACCCCCGCCTCGTCGGCGCGCGCGACCAGCAGTTCCCTCAGGCGCGAGTTCGCTGAGAATCCGCCGCCGACGACGATCGTCGAGCACCCCGTGTCCACCGCAGCGCGCACGGCCTTCGCGGTCAGCGAGTCGTTGACCGCCTCGGAGAACGCGGCGCACACATCCGGCGCGCTCACCTGCTCCCCCCGGGCCTGGGCGCCCTCGACGTAACGGGCGACGGCGGTTTTGAGGCCGGAGAACGAGAAGTCGTACTTGTGGCGCTCTTTGTCCTTGCCCGCCGCCAAGCCGCGCGGGAAGCGGATCGCCCGGCGGTCGCCCTCGCGCGACAGGCGGTCCACGTGGGGCCCGCCCGGGTAGGGGAGCCCCAGGAGCCTGCCCACTTTGTCGAAGGCCTCCCCCGCCGCGTCGTCGAGGGTGCCGCCCAGTTCCCGGACGCCCGTCGCGATGTCGTCGACCAGGAGGACGCTCGAGTGCCCGCCGGAGACGACGAGTCCGATGAACCGCTCCGGCAGGGGCCCCTCGGCCAGTTCGTCGACCGCGAGGTGCCCGATGACGTGGTTGACGCCGTACAGCGGCTTCCCCAAGGACGAGGCGAGGGCCTTCGCCGCGCAGATGCCGACCGTCAGCGAGCCCACCAGTCCCGGGCCCGCCGCGACCGCCACGGCGTCCACGTCGGACAGGCCCGCCCCGGCCTCGGACAGGGCGCTGCGCAGCGCGGGCAGGAAGGACTCCAAGTGCGCGCGGGACGCGATCTCGGGGATGATGCCGCCGTAGCGCGCGTACTGGTCCATTGACGTGGCCGTGCGGTCCGCCAGCAAGTCGTATCCGCGCACCAGGCCGACTCCAGTCTCGTCGCACGTCGATTCAATTCCAAGCACCAGGGGTTCACTCACGCCCCCAAGTGTAGTTGCCGCGGCCCGGGGCGGCCCCGGCGGCCGCGCGTCAGCGCCCGCCTGCCGCGGC
>NZ_CP017298.1:1032569-1038065 GCF_001746855.1 Pauljensenia hongkongensis
CCCGGCCCGCCGCCGGCCCCACTCCGGGCGTTCGCGACCAGCATCGCCACCCCGGCGACGCCCAGCGCCACCAGGGACCACGGGAACGCCTTGTCGGCGAGGGACTTGACGGAGCCCGGGCCGAATAGGACGCCCAGGAGCAGCGCCAGTGAGAGTAGGGCGAACACCCCCATAGCGGTGATGCCGATGGCGGCCGACACCCAGTGGCGCCGTGTGCGCGTGCCGGGACCGTTGTCGTACTCAATCATGCGCCGTCGCCTCCGCTGTTCTTGTGGCACCAGTGACCGTGTGGTGCCAGTCTACTCCGCAGGGGACGACCGTCCGCTTCCTGCCAGCCCGAGCCATGGACCATCCGCCCGGTCCCGCCGCTTCCGAGTGCGCCTCAGGGGGCGGGGGTCATCGGCGCCCCGCATCCGGAGCAGAACCTGGCGTCCTCGGTCTCCAGGTAACCGCACTTCGTGCACCGCACGCGGATCTGCGGCTCCGCTCCCCCGCCGCGGGCCATCGCGTCACGGATCATCGGCACCTCCTCCAGGGCGTCCTGCATCTGGGCGCCCTTGGAGCGCTGCCACGGCTCGGCGTCGCGGGCCTCGCCCTGGGGCGAGAGGACGACACCCGATCCGGCCAGACCCTTGCGGCCCAAGGAACGCAGCCCCTGCCCCGCCATGATGAGGAGCACCCCGACGAAGGCCAGGGGGAACGTCCGGAAGGCTCCGAAGAAGCCGTCGCCCGGAGCCGCACGGCCGAAGCGCATCGAGCCGAAGAAGGAGAAGGTCGACACGAACGGCACGAAGAACAGGATGAAGCCGAGGACGATCACAACGGCCCCGCCGTAGTACGCGGCCTTGCGCCACGTCTGCACGTCGTAGCGGCGCTCCTGGTCCCGCTCGTAAGGGGACTGGCCCTGGCTGGCCGGCCGCTGGCCCATCCGCGGCTCCTGAGGCCGGCCGTAGGCCCGTCCTTGTCCGTACCCGCTCTGATCGGGCCCTTGTCCACCGGGCCACTGCTGCGAATCCATGACAACCTCCCATGAAAGCGTCCAACAGGTCAGTATAGTCCAGAAAGGTATCGGCGGGGTCCGTCATGCGGCCGGGGCCCACTCCTCGCCGACGGATAGGAGCCACCACCAGGCCCCTGACCAGGGGGAACGCCGTGGAACACGCGTGAAACACGACGTGGCCCCGCCCTCCCGCGCGCGACCCCCCGCAATGACCCGTCGAACGCAGTGCGGCCCCGCCCCCATGAGGGGACGGGGCCGCTGGCCACTGCTCGCGCCGGCGAGCGATCACACGCCCTTCAAGGCGGCTTTGCCCAGCTGGCGGTTGAGGTTGGCGATGACGTCCAGCGGGATCTGCTTGGGGCAGACCGCGGCGCACTCGCCGACGTTCGAGCAGGAGCCGAAGCCCTCCTCGTCCATCTGGTTGAGCATGGAGACCACGCGGCGGTAGTTCTCCGGCTTGCCCTGCGGCAGCAGGCCCAGGTGCGTCACCTTCGCCGAGGTGAAGAGCATAGCCGAGGCGTTGGGGCACGCCGCCACGCAGGCGCCGCAGCCGATGCACGCCGCCGCCTCGAACGCCCGCTCGGCGTCCTGCTTGGGAACGGGGGTCGCGTCCGCGGCCGCCGCGCCGCCGGTGTTGACGGAGATGTAACCGCCGGCCTGGATGATGCGGTCGAGGGCGGACCGGTTGACCACGAGGTCCTTGATGATCGGGAAGCCCTGGGCCCGCCACGGCTCGATCGTGATGACGTCGCCGTCGTTGAAGGACCGCATGTGCAGCTGGCAGGTCGTGGTCACCTCGGGGCCGTGCGCGATGCCGTTGATGACGACGCCGCACTGGCCGCAGATGCCCTCGCGGCAGTCCGAATCGAAGGCGATGGGCTCCTCGCCCCGTTCGAAGAGCTCTTCGTTCAGCACGTCGAGCATCTCCAGGAACGAGGACTCTTCCGAGATTCCCTTCACCTGGTATTCATGAATTGCGCCCTTGTCTTCAGGACCGTTCTGGCGCCAGATCCTCAGTGTCAGGTTCACTTGTAGCTCCGCTGCTTCAACTCGATGTCGTTGTAAATCAGGTCTTCCTTGTGGAGGACCGGGGGTTGGTCGTCTCCGGCGAACTCCCAGGCCGCCACGTAGAGGAACTTGTCGTCGTGGCGCAGGGCCTCGCCCTCGGGGGTCTGGGACTCGGCGCGGAAGTGCCCGCCGCAGGACTCCTCGCGGTGGAGGGCGTCGATGCACATGAGCTCGCCCAGCTCCATGAAGTCCGCGACGCGGCCCGCCTTCTCGAGGGACTGGTTGAGCTCGCCGATCGACTTCCCGGGCACCCGGACGTCGCGCCAGTAGTCGGCGCGCAGCTCGCGGATCATCCCGATCGCCTTCTTCAGGCCGGCCTCGGTGCGCTCCATGCCGCAGTACTCCCACATGATCTTGCCCAGCTCCTTGTGGAAGGAGTCCACGGAGCGGGTGCCGCCCACCGACATGAGCGTGTCGATGCGCCCCTGGGCCGCCTCGAGGGCCTCCTTGACGGAGGGCGAGTCCTCGTTCAGCTCGGGCAGGTGGAAGCAGTGCGCCAGGTAGTCGTTGATCGTGTTGGGCAGGACGAAGTAGCCGTCCGACAGGCCCTGCATGAGCGCCGAGGCGCCCAGGCGGTTCGCGCCGTGGTCGGAGAAGTTCGCCTCGCCCGCCACGTAGAGGCCCGGCAGGTTGGACTCGAGGTCGTAATCGACCCACAGCCCGCCCATCGTGTAGTGCACGGCGGGGTAGATGCGCATCGGCACCTCGTAGGGGTTGTCGCCCGTGATCCGCTCGTACATGTCGAAGAGGTTGCCGTACTTGGCGGAGACGGCGGCCTTGCCCAGGCGCTGGATGGCGTCGGCGAAGTCGAGGTAGACGCCGCGGGCGACGCCGTCGATCTTCGGGCCGACGCCGCGGCCCTCATCGCACATGTTCTTGGCCTGGCGGCTCGCGATGTCACGGGGCACCAGGTTGCCGAAGGAGGGGTAGATGCGCTCCAGGTAGTAGTCGCGGTCCTCCTCGGGGATCTCGCGCGGGTCCTTCTCACAGTCCTCGGCGCGCTTGGGGACCCAGATGCGCCCGTCGTTGCGCAGCGACTCGGACATGAGGGTGAGCTTGGACTGCTGGTCGCCGTGCTGGGGGATGCACGTGGGGTGGATCTGCGTGAAGCAGGGGTTGCCGAAGTAGGCGCCCTTGCGGTAGGCGCGCCAAATGGCGGTGCCGTTGCAGCCCATCGCGTTGGTCGACAGGAAGAACACGTTCCCGTAGCCGCCGGTGGCCAGGACGACCGCGTCCGCGATGTGGGTGCGCAGCTCGCCGGTGGACATGTCGCGCGAGACGATGCCCCGCGCCTTGCCCTCGTCGACGATGAGCTCGACCATCTCGTGGCGCGGGTACTCGGTGACGGTGCCCGCCGCGACCTGGCGCTCCATGGCCTGGTAGGCGCCGATCAGGAGCTGCTGGCCGGTCTGGCCCCTCGCGTAGAAGGTGCGCGAGACCTGGACGCCGCCGAAGGAGCGGTTGTCCAGCTGGCCGCCGTACTCGCGGGCGAAGGGGACGCCCTGGGCGACGCACTGGTCGATGATGTTGCCGCTGACCTCGGCGAGGCGGTACACGTTGTCCTCGCGGGCGCGGTAGTCGCCGCCCTTGACCGTGTCGTAGAAGAGGCGGTACACCGAGTCGTTGTCGTTGCGGTAGTTCTTCGCGGCGTTGATGCCGCCCTGCGCGGCGATGGAGTGCGCGCGGCGGGCGGAGTCCTGGTAGAAGAACACGTCGACGTGGTAGCCCATCTCGCCCAGGGACGCGGAGGCGGCGCCGCCGGCCAGGCCGGAGCCGACGATGATGACGCGCAGCTTGCGCCGGTTCGCGGGGTTGACCAGGGCGGCCTCGAACTGGCGCCGCGCCCACCGCTCGGAGATGGGGACGTCGTGGGGCGCCTTCGTGTCGGCGATCTTCCCGCCCTCGCGGTACAGGCCGTGAATGAGTGTGTCTGTCATGGTTCCTTGGCCTTCCTCAGTGGATGATCCCGGTGGCGATGGCTGTCGGCGGGGCCAGGAACATCACGAAGATGATGACGCCGACCAGCCCGGAGAGCACGACGAGCGGCTTGCGGGTGGCGGGGCGCACCCAGCCGAGCGACTGGAACATGGACCAGAAGCCGTGGGAGACGTGGAAGCAGACCACGCCGACGAAGACCGCGTAGAACAGTACCAGCCACGGCGACTGGAATGCGGCGACCATGCGGGAGTAGGGGGCCGTGGTCTCGGAGCCGAAGTTCGCCAGCTGGCGGGGCAGGCTCGCCGTGGTGAAGTGCAGCAGGTGGAAGACGATGCCGAAGATCAGGACGACGCCCGTCAGGCGCATCGTGCGGGCCGCGTAGGAGTCGGACACCGACTTGACGACGACGTAGCGGGTGCTGCGCGCCCGGCGGGAGCGCAGCCACGTGTAGGCGGCGGCGTAGAGGTGGATGATCAGCATGAGCACCATCGCTGCCCTGAACACCCAGAGGAAGCCGCCGTGCGGGAAGATCGGCACGAAGGCCTCCTCGTGGAGCCAGTGGGCGTAGTCGTTGTAGACCTGCTCGCCCAGGAACATCTTGAGGTTGCCGTATGAGTGGAAGAGGAGGAAGAACACGAAGACGAAGCCCGAGACGGCCATCAGCTGCTTGATGAAAACGCTGGTGGTCCATGCGCGGCGCTTCTTCGTTGCGACGGTTGTTGTGGCCATGTGATGAGGATATCCACCCCCGGCCGCCCCGATGTGGGACCATTGCCGGGACCCGTCCGCCCCTGTCGCGGAGCACCGCTGTTTTCCGCGGTTTCACGCGGCTCCCGCGTCCCTCTCCTCCCTGGCGCGGAGCGCGCGCCGACTCGTCGGGGGCGCCCTCGGAGGGCGCGTCCGGAGGGCATTTTAGAAAACGCGGCCTTGCTAATTCGACGGGCGCCCCGGCGGGCCCCCGGCCAAGGCCGCCAACCGCATGACGAGGGCGTCCTCGACGGGGTTGCGGAAGTAGCGGCGCCGGCGCCCGACCGCCTCGAAACCGCGCGACAGGTAAAGGCCGATGGCGGCGTCGTTCGAGGCGCGCACGTCGAGGAAGAGCTCGTCGGCGCCCGCCCGCCGCGCCCACGCGATCAGGCCGTCGAGGAGGCGCGAGCCCACGGACCGTCCGCGCGCGCCGGGCACCACCCCGATCGTCATGATGTCCCCCTGGTCGCCGAGCGCTCTGACTCCGCCGTAGCCGCACGCCGCCCCGTCGGCGCGGGCGATGAGGTAGTGGGACGAGGCGGACGCCAGTTCCTCGCGGAGCATCCCCTCCGTCCAGGGGTCCTCCGGGAAGAGCAGCCCCTCCAGGCGCACCAGCTCGCGCAGGTCCCCCACCCGGGCGGGGACGATGTCGACAGCGGGGACCTCCCCGCACGCGGAGCCGGGGGCGCCGCCGCGCTCCCCGGGGGCGCCGGGCGCGCAATCCGTCCCGGCGGCGGGGGCGC
>NZ_CP017298.1:1038921-1041425 GCF_001746855.1 Pauljensenia hongkongensis
CCCGATCGGGAGCCCGGCGTCCCAGCCGCCCCGCCGGCCGGGCCCAGGTCGATGACGAACTGGTCCATGCACACCCGGCCCGCGCAGCGGGCGGGCACGTCGCCTCCGGGGCCGCGCACCACCACGGGCGCGGCGTTGGAGGCGGAGCGAAGGATGCCGTCCCCGTACCCCAGGGGGACCAGGCCCGCCCAGCGCCGGGTCGGCGCCCGCCACGTCCCCCCGTACGAGACGGGCGCCCCGCGTTCGATCACTTTGACGGATGTGAGGGGGGCGCGCAGCGTCATGGCGGGCCGCAGGCCCAGTTCCCGCGAGTCGGCGACGGCGGGGTCGGGGGACAGGCCGTAGAGCCCGATCCCGGCGCGGACCATGTCGTAATGGGTCTCCGGGTGCCACAGGATGCCCGCGGTGGCCGCCAGGTGGCGGATCGCGGGGCGGACCCCCGCCTCCCCCAGCACCCGCAGGCCGCGCTCGAAGATCCCGACGTGCGAGGCGGTCGAGGCCAGCCCGCCCTCGCTGGGGTCGTCCCCGCGGGACAGGTGGCTCCACGCTCCGACGACCTCGACGAGCCCGTCGGCCTGCGCCGCCGCGAGAGCCGAGGCCAGGGCGGGCAGGTCCGCCAGCGTGGATCCCGCCCTGCTCATCCCGGTGTCGATCTTGACGTGGACGCGGGCGGGACGGCCCACGGCGCGCGCCGCCGCGCTGATGGCGTCGAGCACCCACGTCCACGACACCGACAGGTCGATGCCGGCGCGGACGGCCCCCGCGAAGTCGGAGCCGGGCGTCGTGATCCACGCGAGCACGGGGGCGCTCGCGCGGTCGACGCCCGCCCGGTCGAGGCCCTCCCTCAGCTCCACGGCCTCGGGCAGTTGGGCGACGCCCAGCCAGTCGCTGCCCGAGGCGAGCGCCGTGAGGGCGACGGGCAGCAGGCCGTGCCCGTAGGCGTTGGCTTTGACGACCGCCATCTGCTTGGCTGCGGGGGCCGCCGCGCGCAGGACCCGGAGGTTGCGGGCGATGGCGCCGTGGTCGATGAGCGCCTCGCCGGGGTATGCGTCCGCGCGGGGCGCGTGGGTGTCAGTCACGCTCCCAGTATCCCACCGATGACCGGGGGAATCGCGTCAGCGATCTGGCGGGCCTGGATCGGCTGGCCGGGCGCGTGGCGGGCGCGGGCGGCCAGGCGCGCGGCCTCGCCGTGGACCCACACGGCGGCGGCGGCCTCCGCGACCGGGTCGTGGACGTCGGCGCCGTCCCGTTCCCTACGGGCCCGGGCGCCCGCGTGCGTCCCGGCGACGAGGCCCGCCAGCACATCGCCCGATCCCGCCACGGAGGCCCAGCCGCAGCCCAGGGGCGCCACAATGGCACGGGCGGAGTCCCGGCCCCGTGGTTCCCCGGGACTGCTGGGGGCCTCCGGCCCGCGCGCGCCGCCGGGGTCGTGGGTGTCCTCTCTGGGTTCGCCGGAACCCTCCCGATTGCGCGCGCCTCCGGGGTCGTGGCCCCTCTCCGGTCCGTCCCCCTGCTCGGGTCCGCACGCGCGCGCCCGCCCTGGCGCGCCCCCATCGGCCGGGGTTGTGCGGGCAGCGCCGTAGACGATGGTCGCCGCCCCTTTGAGGACCACGGTCGCGCCCGTCAACTCGTGGAGGCTCTGTGCGGCCGACAGGGGGGCGTCCCCGACCCGTGCGCGCGTCGTCGGGCTGCCGAGCGCGGTGAGCAGACGCGCCGCCTCCCCGTAGTGGGGGGTGATCGTCAGCGCCGCGGGCCGCGTCCGGTCGACGAGGCCGGGGACCAGGTCCAGCACCCACGCGTCGATCACCAGGGGCAGGCCCGCTTCGAGGCAGAACTCGGCGAGCTCGAGGGCCTCGGCGCGGCGCGCCTCGTCGAGCCCGGGGCCGATGAGGCCCGCCTGTATGCGCCCCCCGGCGGTGACCACACCGGGTTCGGCCGCCAGGACCAGGTCCTCGACGCGCCTTGTCGAGTTGAGGCGCACCATTCCGGCCCCGCTGGCGAGCGCCCCGCGCACGGCGAGCACTCCGGCGCCCGGGTAGGTGTCGGATCCGGCGACGACGCCGACCACTCCGCGCGTGTACTTGTGGTCCTCGGAAGTCGGGGCGGGGTAGTGGGCCGCCGCGCTCGCGGCGGTGTGGAGGGCGACGGGCGGGGTCCGCTCCGCATCGGCGGGCCCGAGTCCCAGGTCCACGCGTTCGATCCGCCCGGCGTACCCCGCAGCGGGGGGCAGGACCAGTGCCTCCTTGTGCGCCCCCATTGTGACGGTCACCTCCGCGGGCAGGAGTGGACCGGGCACCTCCCCGCGGGCGTCCGTCAGGCCGGAGGGGACGTCGACGGCGACGACGGCGGGGCCCGCCGAGCGTTTGAGGGCGGCCAGTGCCCTGACCGCGTCCGCCAGCGCCCCCTCCAGGGGGCCGCGAACCCCGGTTCCCACGATCCCGTCGATCCAGACGCGGGCGCCGGCCAGGCGCACGGCGTCCTGCCCGTCCAACTGATCGAGGGGG
>NZ_CP017298.1:1041630-1050997 GCF_001746855.1 Pauljensenia hongkongensis
CCCCGGGTTTGAGCAGGAGCGCCATGCAGGCGGTGCCCGCGTCCTGCAGGATGGCGCACGCGTAGAGCGCGTCGCCCCCGTTGTCGCCCGAGCCAACCAGGGCGACGACCTGGGGTGCGGCGCCCTCCGGCGCGCCATCGTGGGCGGCGCTGTGGGGGGAGGGCGCCAGGGACGGCCCATGCGGCGCGACGGAGGACAGGGCGGCCGAGGGTGCTTGGCAGTCGGACAGGACGGCAGCCGGATCCGCCCCCGAGGCGGGGGCATTGCCCCGAGGAGCGGCCTGCGGATCGGCCAGGGGACCGGGGCCCAGGCGCCAAGGATCGGCTGCGGATGGCCACAACTCGTCGCGGGGCCGTCCGAGCAGGCCCCGCACCGCGTCCGCCACCCCCGTGGCGGCCCGCTCCATGAGGGCATCGGGACGCCCCTGGGCGCGCGCCTCGGCGATCAGGGGCGCCTCCATCCTTCTGACCGTGGCGAAAGTGTGGGCGGGGATCGGTTCTGCGGCGCTCATGCCCTCCATGCTCGCACACCCGGGGCGGACCGGGGATTCGGCGGGCGGCGCCGCCCGGCGGGGGCGCTCATGCCCTCCATGCTCGCATACCCGGAGCGGAGCGGCGCCCGCCGGCGATCCCTGGAGGGCACGGACCCAGCCGCATTGGGGCAGGCAACGGGTCATTGGGGCAGGCAACTGTGCATTGGGGTAGGCAACAGAGCAATAGAAACGGCGCATTGGGGTAGGCAACGGGTCATTGGGGTAGGCAACAGAGCAATAGAAACGACGCATTGGAGCAGGCAACGGGTCATTGGGGTAGGCAACAGAGCATCAGAAACCGCGCATTGGAGCAGGCAACAGGCCATCGGGGCAGGCAACAGGCCACCGGGGCAGGCAATTTGCCTACCCCAATAGGCGGTTCCCTACCCCATTGCCCGTATCCTGCCCCGATACAAGTCACCCCACTCGGAAGGGCTGCACCGAGCACCCGGCACCGCCTTGACCAGTGCCGAGGAGATCACGACCGCCGTCGAGCCGAACACACCCACCACCGGGGAGCTCACGACCGCCGTCGAGCCGAACACACCCACCACCGTCGAGCCGAACACACCCGCCGCCGAGCCGATCACAGGCACACGCGCGTCGGAATCCGGGCCTTCCCCGAATGCCACACCGCCCGCCTCCGGGCAGCCCCGCTCTCAGGCGGCGTCGAGGGACTTGGCGATCCCCGCCAGAACGGCCCCGGCGATCACCAGGAAAACGCCGATGCCCGTCCAGCGCAGCTCCTTCCTGCTGCGCGTCTCGTGCAGCCACAGGATGCCCAGCGGCGTGGAGATCAGGATCCCCAGCTGCGAGAGCGTGAATCCGGTGCCCGCCCCGAGGTTGTTCGAGTTGAGCTGCAGCAGCAGGATCGCGATGCCCCACAGGACGCCGTTGAACACGGAGGGGAACATGCGCCGGTGGCGCAACGACGCCTCGGGGTCGACGCCGCCGCGCCCCTGGATGGCGAAGAACACGGCGGCGTACGCGGTGTAGCCGACGGCCTGCGGCAGCAGGAACTCCTTCGGCGCGATGCCGAAGTACTTGATGATCAGGGGGAAGGCGACTAGGCCGAGGGTCGAGGAGGTGAGCAGGACCGCTCCCCTCCCCCAGTCCAGGCCGGCCGCGTCCGAGCCCGCCTCGGAGCGCGAGAGGAACCAGATCCCCACGATCAGCACCGCGATCGCCGCAATGCCGTAGGGCAGGGCGCCGCCGTGCAGCCACTCGCCGAACAATGCGATGCCCGCCACCGACATGAGGACCAACTGTCCTCCGGTGGACAGCGGCATCGTGCGCGACATGCCGAGCACGGTGTAGGAGCGCAACTGGTCGCACACGCCCAGTCCCAGCAGCAGGCCCGTGCCGAAGGACACCGCGAGGTTGAACGGCGTCCACTGGGGGTGCAGGAACGGCGTGGCCACGGCGGCCATGAGGAGGCCGCCCAGGACCGTGCCCATGACGCGCTGGCGGTCCGACCCCCCGGTCTTGCCCATCAGCGTCGTGGCGACGCCGAAGAACACGGACGGCAGGACGCCGATGAGAATGGTGGTGGGACTCATGATGGCTCCTCCTCGCTAACGGGATTTGCTGTCAATCATCCGCCCCCATCAGGCGGAACGCCGCCCGATGACCGCTAATTCACACACCCCGGCTACTCGACGGTCACCGACTTCGCGAGGTTCCTGGGCTGGTCGACGTCGAGCCCCTTCACGCCCGCCAACTCGCACGCGAAGATCTGCAGGGGAACGACCGTGAGCAGTGGCGCGTAGAGCGTCGGCACTGGCGGCACCCGGAAGACCACGTCGGCGAAGGCGTCCACGGAGGAGTCCCCCTCCTCGGCGACCACGATCGTGCGCGCGCCCCGGGCGCGGACCTCCTCGATGTTGGCCAGGACCTTGTTGTGCAGCTCGGGGCGGCGCGGGGTGGGCACGATGACGATGACGGGCTGCCCCTCGTCGACCAAGGCGATGGGACCGTGCTTGAGCTCGCCCGCGGCGAAGCCCTCCGCGTGGATGTAGCAGATCTCCTTGAGCTTGAGGGCCCCCTCCATCGCGACGGGGAAGCCCACGTGGCGGCCCAGGTAGATGACGGACGTGGCGCCTGCCATGGTGCGGGCGAATTGGCGCACCGCCTCCCCCCGCTCCAGGACGCGCTCGATCTTGGCGGGCACCTCGGCCAGTTTGTCCATGTAGTCGGCGATCTCGTCGGCGTACTTGTTGCCGCGCACCTGGGCCAGGTACAGGCCCAGGATGTAGCAGGCGGCCACCTGGGCGGTGAACGCCTTGGTGGAGGCGACCGCGATCTCGGGCCCGGCGTGCGTGAGGACCACCGCATCGGACTCGCGCGAGATCGTCGAGCCGGGCGTGTTGACGACCGCGACCACCTTCGCTCCCTGCTCGCGGGCGTGGCGGATCGCCTGGATGGTGTCCATGGTCTCACCGCTCTGGGAGATCGCCACCACCAGGGTCTTCTCGGTGACCACGGGGTCGCGGTAGCGGAACTCGCTGGACAGCTCGACCTCGACGGGGATCCGGCACCAGTGCTCGATGGCGTAGCGGGCGACCTGGCCGGCGTAGGAGGCGGTGCCGCAGCCGATCATGATGACCTTGTCGACGCTGCGCAGCACGTGCACGGGGATGCGCACCTCGTCGAGGGCCAGGTGCCCGTGGGAGTCGACGCGGTCCGCCAGGGTGGCTCCCACCGCCTCGGGCTGCTCGTGGATCTCCTTCTCCATGAAGGTCGGCCACCCGTTCTTCGTGGCGCGGTCCGACGAGAAGTCGACCTCGTACTCCTTCGGGGCGACGACCTGGCCGTCGGTGCCCACCACGGTCACCCCCCTGGCCGCGACCACGACGATCTGGTCCTGCTCGATCTCCACCGCGCGCCTCGTGTGCTCGACGAAGGCGAGCGCGTCGGAGCCGAGGAAGTTCTCCCCGTTGCCCAGGCCCACGACCAGGGGCGATGAGCGGCGCGCCGCGACGATCGCGTTCGGGGACTCGGTCGAGACCACCAGCAGGGTGAAGGTGCCCTCCAGCTGCTCCGTCACCGCCCGCATGGCGACGACGAGCCGGCGGGCCACGTCCGCGTCGGCCCCGGTCAGGCCGGCGGTCCCGCCCTGGTACGAGGCCGGGGACGCCCCGTCGTAGGCACGGGCGATCATGTGGACGACGACCTCGGTGTCCGTCTCCGAGGCGAAGACCGCGCCGTCGGCGATCAGCTGGGCGCGCAGGGCGTCCGCGTTCTCGATGATGCCGTTGTGGACCAGGGCGAAGCGCCCGTCGGGGGAGCAGTGCGGGTGGGCGTTGGCCACCGTGGGGCGCCCGTGGGTGGCCCAGCGCGTGTGCCCGATTCCTGCGGTGGCGTCGACGGGGTGCGCCCGGTCGACGGCGGCCCTCAGATTGGCGAGTTTGCCGACCTCGCGGACGACCTCGAGGCGCCCGGGGGAGGCCAGGGCGACGCCCGCCGAGTCGTAGCCCCTGTACTCCAGGCGCGCCAGGCCGTCCATGACGACGCGGCACGACCGCTGCGACGGGCTGCTTGCAATATGACCAACGATTCCGCACATGGACTCAATTGGACCACACCGGGGGGCCGGGGGCACCGGCGAGTGCCCTTCGCCATATGGGCGCGCTCCGCTACTCCTTGCGGATCTTCAGCGACTCCACCCTGTGGTCCGCCCCCTTGGTGAACACCAGTTCCGCGCGTTCGCGGGTGGGGCGGATGTTCTCGCGCAGGTTCGGCAAATTGATCGCGCGCCACACCATGCGCGCCGTGCTCTCGGCCTCCGCGTCGGAAAGGCCGGCGTAGGTGCGGAAGAACGAGTCCTCGCGGGCGAACGCGGTCGCCCGGAGTTTGAGGAAGCGGTCGACGTACCACTGCTCAATGTGGGACTCGTCGGCGTCGACGTAGATGGAGAAGTCGAAGTAGTCGGACACCGCGATGGAGACGGAGCCCGGCAGGGCGCGCGGGGGCTGCAGGACGTTGAGGCCCTCGACGATGAGGATGTCCGGGCGGGAGACGACGGCCTCCTCGCCGGGGATGATGTCGTAGACGACGTGGGAGTACACGGGGGCGCTCACCGAGGGCGCGCCGGCTTTCACGGCGGAGAGGAACGCGATGAGGGCGGCGCGGTCGTAGGACTCGGGGAAGCCCTTCCTGGCGATGATGCCGCGCTCCTCCAGCACTTTGTTGGGGTGGAGGAAGCCGTCGGTGGTGATCAGGTCGACCCTGGGCGTGGAGTCCCACCTCTGCAGCAGCAGTTGGAGGAGGCGCGCCACGGTGGATTTGCCGACGGCCACGGAACCGGCGATCCCGATGACGAAGGGCGTCGAGACGGGGGCGGGTTCGCCCAGGAAGGCGTGGCGCTCCGCCGCTGTGCGCCTGCGCCCGTCGACGTAGAGGTGCAGCAGCGCCGACAGCGGCCTGTAGATCGCGTCCACCTCCTGCATGTCGATGGGGTCGCCCAATGACGCGATGCGGTCGATGTCGTCCTGTGTGAGGGGCAGCGGCGTCCGGTCCGCGAGGCGCGCCCACGCTGCGCGGTCGAAGTCGGCGTAGGGGCTCGCCGGGATCGGGGATGGTGCGTCGAGGGAGTCCACACCCGCATTGTGCCCCACTTCCCGTCGGTTCGGCGCCCTCTCGGTCCGCCCTCCGCCGGCCTGGCGCCCTGTGGGCGCCGGGGCCGCGGCGGGCGTGGGCCGCAAGTCCCAGACGCTCCGGTCCCGGTGGACGCCGGGCGCCGCACCCGCCCGGTGCACCAGCGGTGGTCCGCCTCCCGTGGCGCGTCCCGGACGCCGTGATCGGTGTCCTGCGGACCGGGAGCCCGCCAAGAGCGCCCCTGCGCGGTGTTCTGTGCGCGAAGGGGCGGCGCCCCGGGGGGGTGTCCCGGGGCGCCGCTGGGAGGCAGGGCTCAGCCCAGCCAGGCCCCCGAGGGGGCGAACCTGTGGGAGACCCCGTCGATGGTCCGGGTCCCGGTCGCCATCTGGCCACTGCCCGGATCCAGGTAGTACCAGGCACCGGACTCGCTCAGCCAGCCCGTGTCCATGGCGCCCGAGGCGCCCAGGTGGTACCAGGCCCCCGACACCTCCACCCAGCCGGTGCGCATCGCGCCCGTGCCCGGATCCAGGTAGTACCAGTGGCCGCCCGACTGCGCCCAACCGGTGCGCATCGCACCGTCAGCGCCCAGCAGGTACCAGGCGCCGCCCTCGCTCAGCCAGCCCGTGTCCATGGCGCCCGAGGCGCCCAGGTGGTACCAGGCCCCCGATACCTCGACCCAGCCGATCAGCATCGCGCCACTTCCCGGATCCAGGTAGTACCAGGTCCCCGAGACCAGCGCCCAGCCGCTCGCCCGCGCGCCCGAGGGGGAGTAGTAGTACCAGGCCCCGTTGTCCTTGTGCCAGCCCGTCACCATGTACCCGCGCGCGTCGAACCTGTAGGTCTGCCCGTCGACGACCAGCGTCGTGGACACCGGGTAGGTGCCGTCGTCGTAGCGGTACCACCAGCCGAAGAACCCCTGCACCCACTTGCCCGCCTTGGGCCCGGGCGCGGGCGGGTCGGTCGGATCCTGGGAGGGCGCCCCCGTCGGCTCGGCGGTCGGATCCGCAGTGGGCGCCGCAGTGGGGTCCGAGGTGGGCGCCGGAGTGGGCGCGGGGGTCGGATCCGCGGTGGGCGCCGGAGTCGGCGTGGGACCGGGGGCAGGATCGTCCCGGGTCACCCAGTAGAGCAGGCGCGAGTCGCCGCCGCCGACGGCCTTGAGGGTGACGGTGGAGGTCTCCCCGTCGCCGAGGGCGACCTCGGTGGTGGTCGCGGTGGAGGGGTCGACCAGCATGAGGCGCGAGTTGGCGGACGGCTTCTTCACCGTGAGGGTGATGTCCTGGGCGGTCTCGGCGAAGGAGCCGTCGTCGGTGCGCGGGTCGAGCAGCATCGAGGGGAACTTGGTGGTCCCGGTGAGCGCGTTGACGACCATGAACCCCTTGGGGACGGTGGTCGAGGCGCCGAAGATCTCGGCGGACTTGGCGGCTTCGAGGCCCTCGAGCTGGTCGAAGTAGCCGACCACCACGTCGCCGGGCTTGCCGCCGTTGACGGAGCCGGTGTTCGTGACGCTCATGTCCACCAGGCCGGCGCCCTGGTTCGCGGCCACGGCCTCGTCACCGGAGGCGAAGTTGCCGTAGCGGTAGCCGCTCAGGACCGGATCCTCGTCGCGGCCGTCGTACTGGCCGGGTTTGAGGGCGACGAAGGTCGAGTCCATGGCCTTCGTGTACTCGCCGATGTAGCGCACGGAGCGGAAGATCCTCGTGAACTCGTAGAAGGAGCGGGTGGGCGCGCCGTCGTGGTCGATGATCGAGGAGCGGTCGTAGCCGTTGTACTCCATGCGGAACAGGCCGAACCACTTCTGCCCGGTCGCCAGGCCCAGGGAGGGCACGATCGCCTTCTGCGAGGCGGAGACGTTGGCGTCCCAGTTGTAGTCCAGGTACTGGCCGTACAGGATCGGGCTGGAGCCGTCGCCGGTCAGGCCCTTGAGGGCGTACTCGCGCTGGGCCTGCCACGTCTGGTTGTTGAGCAGAGAGGTGACGACCCTGTCGGGGCCAGGACCGCTGGTCGTGGAGTAGTAGTAGGTGTCCCAGCTGAGCAGGTCGGGTTTGACGGCGCGCACGTAGTAGTCGAGCACCTGCGGCCTGCGCCACGTGTAGTCGTCGTACTGGTTGGAGTGGACGAGGGCGCCGGGGTAGGCGGTCTTGGACCACTCGAACCACTTCTGGTAGTAGTCGCCCTCCGTGTTGTCCCATTGCTTCTCGTCGCCGTACTGGATGTCGACCAGGGTGCTGGCGTAGGGCTTCTGCGCCTCGCTCAGGAAGTCATGGGGCTCTCCGGCCGAGGCGATCCCGTTCTTCCCGAAGGGGGCCTTGGCGAGCGCCCAGGGGGCTCCCTTGCCCAGGGACTCCATCATCGCGGTGTTGAACAGGGGCAGGTCGTAGAACATGGGGAAGGCGCCGCCGGTGAGGCCGCGCTCGTTGGCGTCGAACCCGCCGCGCCCGTAGCCCTCGGAGGGGACCCAGGCGGGCATCATGACGCCGTACTGCAGGGCGAGCGCCTGGGCGCGGTTGACGCCCCACTTGCCTTCGCCCGGGTCGAAGCCGGAGTAGCGGGCGTCCGCGGAGTTGTCGGCCCCGGGGGCCTTGGGGGCGCTGCCCTCGGGCAGGCCCCACACCTCGACGTCGTCGAAGCGCACGGCCGTGGCGATGTTGGCGGGGGTCTGGGGCTCGGTCCCGGTGTTCATCCACACGCGGATCCTGTGGGCCAGGTGGTAGGCGTTGAAGTCCCAGTACCACAGGCCGCGCGCGTCGCGGGTGAGCGAGGCGTGGGTGACGATGGTCTTCCATTCACCGCCGTCGGCCTCCTGGATGGCGATGGCGACGGAGTTGCCCCCGTGCCAGCCCTGGGCGTTGCCGGGCAGCGACGGCCAGCCGAAGCCGTTGACGCGGTGGACGTAGCGCTGCCCGTCGAGGGTGAGCTCGAATCCGGTGGTGGACCCGTCCCAGTGCTCGGAGCGGACCAGCGGGTCGACGGTGACGGTGGTGTTGCGGTCCCCGTCCACCAGGGCGCGGTTGTCGGCCTCGCTGCCGCCGTTGAGGGCGGCCGTGGCGGGCACCAGGACGTTGCCGCGGAAGTCGGTGTCGGTCTTGGTGATGTTGACGACGTAGGTGGCGCTCTGCCCGTCCTTCGTGACGGTCGCGGTGATGGCGTTGATCCCCTTGGCGAGGTCGAGGTTCTTCACCCGCCCGTCGCCGTCGGGCTTAGCGCCGTTGATGGTGGCCTCGGCGCCCGGTGCGGTGCGGATCCGCGCGGAGACGGTGGCCGAGTGGTAGTAGCCGGTGGCGGAGTAGGTGTGGGTGCCCGGGGTGAACTCGACGGGGGCGCCGGGCTCGCCGTAGGGCAGCTGGTCGATGACGAAGTCGGTGACCAGGGAGTCGGATCCGCCGCCCTGGAGGGGCTCGGGGACGTTGGGGACCTCGGGCCTGGGCTCGGGGCCGGGTCCGGGCTGGGCAGGGTAGGTGGTGATCGCGTTGCCGTCCGAGTCGCAGGGCAGCAGTTTGATGTCGGACAGGGCCATGTCGTTCTTGGAGGCGACCAGGGCGGACAGGCCGGTGAGGGAGATGACGGGCGCGGTGGTCCTCGGGAAGGTGATGTACTGCTCGTCGTTGGTCTTGGCCAGTGCTCCCGAGGCGTGGGCCAGTTCCGTGCCGCCCTGCCATTGGCCGCCCCGCACGGACTCCTTCCACGCGGCGAGGGCGTCCGCGTCCGAAGCCGGGTTGCCCGGATCCGCCTCGAAGGCGTGGATCCTGTACTCGGCGGGCAGGTGGTCGTTGCCCATCGTGGAGTCGTAGGTGGGCCTGGCGGTGACCCCTATGCCGCACGCCCCGTCCTGCGCGTTGGGGTTGCGCATGGCGAGGGCGTGTGGGAATGAGTCCCCGCCGTCCTTCCATTTGGTGGTCCAGAACGTGACGGCGGCGCCGCTGCGGCCGGTGTCGTCGTCGGTGAGGGCTTCGATGTGCCCGTTGAGGCCGGATTCGCCGACGAGCTCCTCGGAGGTGGCCCACAGGACCTCGGGGTGGAAGGGGGCGGGCTGGGCCGGTTCGGCCAGCGCGGCCTGTGCGGCGCTGAGCGTCCCGAGCGCGAGTGCTGGTGCGAGGAGCGCACCGACTATTGGTCTTCTCCTCATTCGTCTACTCCTTCGTGGATGTTGGGTGGTGGGGTGGTGTCGTCGCAGTGTCCGTGTTCCGCGTTGCTCGCGTGTGAGTCCCTGCCGCCGCCCGCCTGCGCGGCGCCGTCGCCGGG
>NZ_CP017298.1:1051047-1054559 GCF_001746855.1 Pauljensenia hongkongensis
CCGACCGCGTAGGCCAGGCCCGTGGCGGGCACGCGCAGCCTCGCCCCCTCCCCTTGCGCCTCGACCTCGACGGGTTCCCCGGAGCCGAGCAGGCGCGCGTGGGCCACCGGGGCGGGCACCTCGACCCAGGTGGCGCTGGTGCCCGGCGCCGCGAAGGTCCGCTCCTCCAGGGATCCCGCCCCCGCCCCGTCGGCCGGGCCCATCCCGAAGAGGTAGACTGTGCCGGGGCCACCGGGAGCGGAGGGGGCGGCACGGGTCGTCCACCACGACCAGTCGTCGGCGCCGCGCACCCGCTCCCCGTGCTCCCACGGGCGGGTCGCGAAGATCCCGGGCCCGTTGGCCTCGAGGAAGCCGCCGAGCTCGTCGAGGCCGCGGCGCACCCACTTCGACATGCGCCCGGAGCCGTCGGGCCCGATGCCGATGAGGTAGTTGCCGCCGCGCGAGACGATCGCCAGCAGGTTGGAGACGATGCGGCGCATCGGTTTGATCGCCTCGTCGGGCCGCATCGAGCACCAGCCGCGTGTCATCGTGATGCAGGACTCCCACGGGTGGTCCAGGACGGAGTCGGGGATCTCCTGCTCAGGGGTCCTGTAGTTCTCGTTGGGCCCGTGGACCTCGCGGTCGACGACCAGGATCGAGGGCTGCAGGCGGCGCGCGGCCTCGGCGATCGCGTCCATGCCGATGGGCTCCTCCGGGGAGCGCACCCACCCGGCGTCCAGCCACAGGACGTTGACGTCGCCGTAGCCGGTGAGCAGCTCCTCGATCTGGTTCTTCGTGTAGGTGACGAAGGACTCCCATTTGGCCTCGTGGGAGGCGATGTCGTAGTTGTGGTAGCGGTCCGTGATCGGGCGGGAGCGGTCCCAGTAGCCCGGGTGGTTCCAGTCCGCCTTCGAGAAGTACACGCCGGTCTCCATGCCCGCGCCGCGGAAGGCGTCGAAGACCTCGCGGACGATGTCGCGCCCCAGGCCCGACTCCTCCGACGTGGACTTGAAGTTCGAGTAGGCGGTGTCGTACATGGCGAAGCCGTCGTGGTGCTTCGTGGTGAAGACGGCGTAGCGCATCCCCGCGCGGGCGCAGGCGCTCGCCCACTCTGCGGCGTCGAAGTCCTCGCCGGTGAAGGAGCGCGCCTGGTCGCAGTACCACGAGTGGTACTCGGCGTCCGTGCCCTGCCACCCCTGGGGGGCGTCCGTGAAACCGCCGAGCCGGGTGCGGTGCAGGGACCAGGATCCGTCCTGGCCGATGTGGGAGAAGATCCCCCAGTGGATGATGACCCCCACCTTGAGGTCGCGCCAGTGCTCGAGGGCGCGCGCGGTGCGGGGGTCGTCCGGGTAGGTGTAGCCGGGGTCCTCGGCTCCCCCCAGCGCCCCAGCGGCCTCGAGGGCGTCGGGGGCGAATTCGTCGGTGAGTCGGTCGGTCATGTGCGCTCCCTGGGGATTCGTCGGGGGGGAAGGGGTCGGGCCGGTCCCGGATGGGACGGGTCGGCAGCCGGGTGGGGTGGGCACCGCAGCGGCCGGGCGGGCCGGTCGGCGCAGCGGCCGACTGGGGTGGACGCCGGGCGGGCCCGGCCGCGGTTCAGAACTTCAGGCCGCCGTCCTCGATGCCCCGGAAGAAGTACTTCTGACTGAGGGCGAAGACGATGACGACCGGGGTCATGGCGACGACCGCGCCGGCGAGCACCAGTTGGTAGGTGGTGCCCTGCGGCGAGTTCTGGATCGCGGTGAGGGTGAGCATGAGGGTCTGCTTCTTCGGGTCGGGCAGCATCAGCAGGGGGAAGATGAAGTCCGACCACGCGGCGATGAAGGAGGTCAGCCCCACGACCGTGAGGGTTCCGCGCACCTGGGGCAAGAAGATCTCCCAGAAGCGCCTCCACTCCCCCGCCCCGTCGATGAGGGCGGCGTCCTCGATCTCGTCGGGGATGCCCATGAACGCCGCGCGCATCATGAGGATCTGGAAGGGCCCGATCATGGCGACCATCCACACGCCCGTGAGGGTGTTGTAGAGGTTGGCCTGCACCATCATGGAGAACAGGGAGAGCATGATCGACTCGAAGGGGAAGATCATGGCCGACAGCACCACGAAGTACATGATGGTGCGCCCGCTCCACCCGCGCCTGGACAGCATGTAACCGCCCACGCACGACAGGACGACGTTCGAGGTGACGGCCAGGAGCGCCACCAGCGCGGAGTTGCCGATGGATCCGAGGATGTCGGTGCGCTCGAAGAGCCTGGTGAAGGACTCGAGGGACCACTGCTGGGGGAGCAGCGTGGCCCCCTGGCCGAAAACGGACTCGCCGGGGGCTTTGAAGGCCGCCATGAGGGGCAGCACGAGGGGGCCGACCAGCAGGATCGCGACGACGACGAGCACCGCGTAGCGGATGAACAGCTGGCTGCCGCGCATCTGACGGCTGGCGACGGTGCGGGACTGGCGCTCGAGCCTGCGCGCTTTGCGCCACTGCGCGAAGCGGGAGGGGGTCTTCTGGGCGGGTGCTTGGGCGCTCATGCGTCTTCAGCCTTCCTCTGCAGCGCCTGGGAGGCGATGATGAATCCGAAGGTCAGCAGGAACAGGCACACCGAGGCCGCGTCCCCCTGCCCCAGCGACCCGAAGGTCGGGTCGACGATCCGGTCGCGGATGTACATGGTGAGGGTCTTGGTGGGCGAGGCGGCGCCCCCCAGCAGGTAGACCTCGGTGAAGATCTTCAGGCAGCCGATCGTGGTGAGCGTGGCGACCAGGAACATCATCACCCGCACGCCGGGCACTGTGACCGTGAAGAAGCGGCGCACCGGGCCCGCCCCGTCGAGCTCCGCCGCCTCGTACAGGGACTTATCGACGTTGGCCAGCGCGGACAAGTACAGGATCATGTAGTAGGGCAGGCCCTGCCACAGCGTGATGAGCATCGCGCAGAAGAGGATGAGCCACTGGTTGGACAGGAAGGGCACGGGCTCGCTGGCCAGTCCCCACGACGCGAGGAGGTTGTTGACCGGTCCGCGCTGGTCCAGCAGGTAGCGCCAGGCCAGGGAGATGACGACCAGCGAGGAGATGGCCGGCAGGTAGTAGAGGGCCCGGAAGAAGCCGATTCCGGGGACGTGGCTCTTCACCAGCAGGGCGAGCAGCAGCGGGAGCAGGACCATGAGGGGGACGACGCACACCGCGTACAGCAGGGAGTTGCGCAGCGACTCCCAGAACTCGCCGTCGGACAGGACGCTCGCGAAGTTCTCGAACCCGACGAAGCGCCCGACCCTGCCCAGCGGCTTGGTCTTGGTGAAGGACACGTAGACCGTGGTGATGAAGGGGTAGATGTAGAAGGAGACGATCGCCAGGACCGGCAGCGTGATCCATAGCCAGGGCATCCACTTGGGACGGAAACGCGCGGCGCCGTTGAGGGAGCGCCCCGGGGCTCGGCGTTTTGCAGTGGCCATGCTGTCCTCGTTTTCTGTGCTGCTGTGAACAGGGCGCCCGCGGCTCGCGGGTGCGCGGCGCGGACGGCCCCGGCCGGGACGGGCGGCCAGGGGGCG
>NZ_CP017298.1:1054721-1069091 GCF_001746855.1 Pauljensenia hongkongensis
CCCGCCCCGGGATCATTCGGTGAGGGCGGAGAGCTTGGCGTTCATCGCGTCCTGGGCGGCCTTGAGGGCGGCCTTGGGGTCGGCCTCTCCGCGGATGGCCTTGTTGACGTTCTCAACGAGGATGTCGGAGACGCCCCCGGTCATGTAGAACACGTCGGTGTACGCCTCGGCGTCCTTCGCGGACTGCGCGGCCTGCTCGTAGGCGGCCTTGAAGACCGGGTCGTCGGCGATCTCCGGCGGGTTGGCGACCAGCTTGTCGAGGGCCTCGGTGGCGGCCGGGAAGATGATCGCGCCGCCGTCGTGGGTCCACGCGTACTCGTTCTCGGCGTTGGTGATCCACTCGGCGAACTTCATCGCCAGGGGCGCGTTCTTCGTGGTGACGGACACGCCGATGTACTGGCCCTCGAAGACGGGCTTGATCCCCTCGTTCGTGGGGAAGGGGCCGACCCCGGTGTTCTCGTAGACGGCGGAGTTGTTGCTCTTGACGGACTTGAGGAAGGAGGCGTTGGGGGTGCCGAAGGCGAGGTTGCCGTCGGTGTAGGCCTTGCCGGGGTCGGGCTCGCCGGTGAGGGAGTCCTTCGGGATGGCGCCCGAGGCGTAGAGCTCGGCGAACCTGGTGACGTAGGCGATGGCCGCCTCGTTGTCCGCGAAGTCGAAGGCGGTGTTGTCGTTGTTGAGCAGTTTGACGCCCATGCCGTGCAGCTGCGCGGTCATGTACCACTGGGGGGAGCCGTAGATGCCGAAGTCCTCGGGGCTGTTGGCGTGGACCTGCTCGGCGTAGTCGAACATCTCCTCCATGGTGGCGGGCGGCTTGTTCTCGTCCAGGCCGGCGCGCTTGAAGACGTCCTTGTTGTAGGTGGTGATGTAGGGGCCGAAGTACCAGGGCAGGGCGGTGTGGTGCCCGTTCGCCCCCATGGCGGTGGAGTCCCAGATGCTCTTGACGAACTTGTCGCCGATGCCGGGCGCCTTGACGTCGTAGTCCATGAGCAGGTTGGCCTTGGACAGGGCGAGGATGGACGAGGAGGGCGTGTTGACGACGTCCGCCATCTGGCAGTTGGTGGCCTGCGCGGTGATCGCCTGGTCGAACTCGGCGCCGCCGCCCTGGTCGGTCCACTTGATCTTGGTGCCGGGGTTGGCGGCCTCGAACTCGGCGATCTTCGCCTCGAAGAACTCGGCGAAGTCGGCTTGGAGGCCCTGGGTCTGGAAGGTGATCTCGCCCTCTACCTTCGAGGTGTCGATGGCCTTGCCGTCGACGTTGCCCTCTGGGATGTCGCACGCGACATCGGGCTTGGGGATCGCGGAGCCGCTGTCGGCCCCCGGCGAGCCGGATCCGCCGCCGCAGGCAGTGAGCCCGATGGTGGCGAACATGGCGAGCGCGAGTCCACCCGCCGCCATCTTCTTGTTCAACATGCGAAACCTCCGTTGGTCCGTGTATTCCGGGTGGGATTCCCGGATGACTGACTATCTCGTGTTAGTCACTGGTAGTAGGATAGCGCGCGCATCTGGGAAATGCACTAGCAGGACACGGAACGACAAAACGTTACCCGACTGTTACACGCGGACCATCGGCCCCCGCCTCGTGGGCGCGGGCGCACACGAAGGCGATGCGCCGGGGGGCGGGCGCCGCCGCGAAGCGCGGCCGCGAATCCGGGCCGCACGAGCGCGACCCGATCCCGTCCTGGACGGCGTCCAGCCACAGGAACGTCCGATCCGACTCCGCCAGGTCCCCCCAGTGGGCGGCTTCGGCCAGTTCCCGCTCGTCCCACGGGCACACGGACCAGCCGAGCGCACCGAGGGGCACGAAGTAGAGCGCGTCGGAGCCCCTGCCCAGGCGCAGGGCCTTGAGGCCGGGCCGGTGGCCGCCCTCCTGGGGCCGCACGCACACGTCCCACAGCGCGTCGGTGGCGCCCGCGCCGTAGCCGTCGGGGTCGTCGCCGGGCATGTCCGCGTAGGCGATGGACGCCTCCCCCACCCAGGACGCCTCCCAGGGGCCGCCGGGCAGCTCCAGGCGCAGGCCCATGCGCGGCAGCCTCCGGGGCAACGGGCCGTAGGGCTCCAGGTCGATGACCACGCGCTCGCCGTCCAGGAAAGGCCCCCACGGCCCGGCCAGCCCGATCCGCAGGGGACGGGACTCGGAGCGCGCGTCCACGCCGAACTGGCGGGACGCCGCGCCCCAGCGCTCGTGCACCAGGCGCGCGCCGTCGGAGCGCTCGAGGAGGGAGCGGGGGCTGCGGCGCACGAAGGCCAGGCGCGCCTCCTCCCACCGGTCCGCGCGGGACACCCCGGGCCGGTTCAGCCCCTCCCCCATCGGCCCCACGCCTTCCTCGTCGAGGCCCCAGTAGTCCAGGGGCCCGCGCCCGCGGTCGTTGTCGGTGGGGGCCCTGTACAGGCTCACGGACGCCCGCACCGGCAGTCCCCCCAGCGCCGTCCACGCGCCCGTGGCGTCGACGTCCACGGCGTGGAAGGCCCCCTCGGGCGCCTCCGCGCCGTCCTCCCCGTGGGCGGCGCACCACTGGGCCAGGCCGCGCAGGGCGCGCGCCCCGTCCGCGTCCCGCTCCTCCACACGCGCCCGCTTGGCCGCGAGCGCGCGCAGGGCAGGGGCGCCGGGGGCCATCGCCCGCGCCCAGGCCCACGTCCCCGCGTAGATCCTGGAGTGGGCGTCCACCAGCCCGTCGCACACGAATGTGCCGTCGTGGATGGGCTCCCCGAAGTCGCCGCCGTAGGCGAGGCGGAGGGCGCCGCCGTGGCGCTGGTCCAGGGCGTGGTCGCGCCACTCCCACACGAAGCCGCCCGCATGGCGGGGGTGGTCCATCTGGGCGGCGTAGAGGGCGGCGCCCCCGGGCCCGGTTCCCATGGCGTGCAGGTACTCGCACATCAGGTAGGGGGCGCGCCGGGCGCGCGCCCGGGCCTCCCCGTCCACCTCCGCGCTGGGATGGCCGGGCACGGCGATGGGGGCCCGCGGGTCGGAGTCGTCCAGGGCCGCCGCGACCTCCTCCAGCGCCGGGTACATCCGCGAGTACACGTCGGCGTACTCCATGGCGTGGTCGCCCTCGTAGTGGACCAGGGCCCCCTCGGCGCGCTCGTGGATCCAGCGGGCGGCCGCTGCCAGGTTCGCCCCGGTGCCGGACTCGTTGCCCAGTGACCACAGGGCGATGGAGGGGTGGTTCTTGTCGCGCTCGAAAGCGCGCCTCGTGCGCTCGTCGAAGGCGTCCGCCCAGCGCGGGTCGTCCGACGGGTTGTCCGCCCACGCCCTGTCGGCGCCCTCGAAGCCGTGGGTCTCGATATCGCCCTCGAGCACCACCCACAGGCCGATCTCGTCGGCCAGATCCAGGACGCGCGGGTGGGGCGGGTAGTGGGAGGTGCGGATGGCGTTGACGCCCAGGGACTTCATGAGTGCGAGGTCCTCGCGGACCCACGCCTCGTCGAAGACGCGGCCGCGGTCGTGGCGGATCTCGTGGCGGTTGACGCCGTTGAAGACCAGGGGCGCCCCGTTGGCGCGCAGTTGGCCCCCCACGACTTCGACGCGCGTGAAACCGATCCTCAGCCCCCGGGGCGCCGCGCCGTCCAGGGCGAGCTCGGCGCGGTAGAGCACCGGCCGGTCGGGCGACCAGGGGCGGACGGGGCCGCAGTCGACCCACCCGCTCCGGTGGCGCCCGCCGGGCCCGGGCCCGAGCCGCACGGGCAGGACCGCCCCCTCCCCTTCCGCTCCGACAAGGCGGAGGACCCCGTCCAGGGCAGCGCCTGTCCCGCCTGGCGCCAGCGCCTCGACGCGCACGCGCCCCTCGCCGTCCCGGTAGTCGGTCGACAGCCACACGTCGTGGACCGAGGCGGCGCCCAAGTGGCGCAGTTCGACATCGCGGAAGATCCCGGGCAGCCACCACTGGTCCTGGTCCTCCAGGTAGGACCCGGAGGAGAACTGGCTGACCCGCACGACCACCTCGTTCGCGCCGGGGCGCACGGCTCCGGTGATGTCGAGCTCGTGGGCGAGGCGGGAGCCGGTGAACATGCCGATCCATGTCCCGTTCACCCACACGCGCGCCTGGGACTCCACGCCGTCGAAGCGCAGGCGGATCTGCCCGTCCCCCACCCACTGGGCGGGGACGTCGAAGGCGCGGCGGTAGTCGCCGGTGGGGTTGTCGGCCGGGGGATGGGGAGGGTCGACGGGGAAGGGGAAGTCGACGTTCGTGTACGCCGGGCGGCCCCAGCGCCCGTGCGGCGCCATGACCCAGTGGGAGGGCACGTCGATCCGTTCGGCGCAGGGGCCCAGGACCGGGCACGGCGAGGGCTTCTCCGGGTCGTCGAAGGGGTCGGGCAGGCGCGGGTGGTGGACGAAGTCCCAGGAGCCGTTGAGGCTGATCGTGGGCTCGTCGGTCAGCCACGAGCGCGGGGGGCACAGGGCGCCCGCCGACGGGGAATACGATTGGGGAGTGACGCGCGCGTCCACTTCGACACCTCCATTGGATCCATAACCCTGCTCCAGGCGGGGCCAGGAAGTAGACTAACACGTTATAGTCCCCTTGGGAGAACGAATCCGCCGAACCAAGCCGAAGGAGCCGCCGTGGAACGCGTGACCCGTGCCGACGTCGCCAGGGAAGCGGGCCTCGCGCCGTCGACCGTATCCCTCATCCTCAACGGGCGCGGGCGCCAGGTGAAGATCTCCGAGGCGACGATCGCCCGGGTCGAGCGCATCGCCCGCGAGCTCAACTACATCCCCAACGCCGCCGCGCGCTCCCTGCGCTCGGGCAACTCCCACCTCATCGCGCTGCTCATGGCCGAGCTGCCCGACGACCCCTTCGTCCCGGTCGTCCACACCGTGCTCACCACGGCGATGATCGAGATACAACGGCGCGGGTACCTGCTGGTCCCCCTCTTCCAGTCCAGCGACGACCCATCGGACGCGGAGGTCATCCGCTCGGTCATGGGCGACACCCAGCTGGCCGGGGTCATCCGCGAGACCACGTCCGACGAGCGCTTCTCCTCCACCCTCCTGTGGAACATGGGCATCCCCGTCGTCGGCATGTCCATGATCGAGGCCGACGACTCCGCCGACGGGGCCGCACTGGTGCGCATCGACGAGTCGGCCGGGGTCGCGGCCATCATCAGGAGGACCGACCTGCCCTCGGGCGAGGCCGCCCACGCCGTCTTCATCGCGGGCCCCAACACGAACCACTCGCGCCAGAACCCCGTCCTCGCGCGCTTCGGCGACCGCGCCCGCATGATCTCGCTGCCCGACTGGGACGAGGCCACCGCCTACCAGGCGGCCTTCACCCTGCTGTCCCAGGACCCGCGGCTGGAACTCGTCTGCGTCGCCGACGACTCCCAGGCCCCCGGCGTCATCGCAGCGGCACGCGACCTGGACATCCCGGTCCCCGAGAGGCTCTCCGTCCTGGGGTTCGGCAACCAGGAGCCCCGCTCGGGCGAGCGCTTGGGGCTGACCACGGTGGAGTGGCCGCTGCGCGAGATGACGCGCCTGGCTGTCCAGGAGGTGATCGCCGCCATCGAGTCCCCCTCCCCCGGAGCCGTCGGCCGCGTCCGCACCCTCCCCACCTCCCCCGTCTGGAGGACCTCGGTGCGCGCCCGCTGAGGCGCTGCGGCCCGCCCCGGACTGGGCGCACCGGCACGGCAGCACGCGCCGTCCCGCCTCGGACCGGGCACATCGGCACGGCAGCACGCCCCGGCCCATGTCGCACACAAGGGAGGGAAATAGGAAACACAGCGCCGCACACAAGGGCGGAATCAAGCCCTTGTGTGCGGCGCACGTTTCGTAAATCAGGGTCCTTGTGTGCGCAACCGGCGGAGGCACTGCCCCGCGCCGAGTCCGTGGAAGAAGGAGCCGCCTTGTGTGCGCAACCGGGGGAGGCACTGCCCGGGGGGAGCCGGTCCGGGCCGCCCCCGGTTACCGCGCGGCGCCCGACGCCCGGTGGATCCTCGCCAGCATCGCCAGGCGCTCCTCCAGGGTCGCGTCCTTGGGAACGCAGACCTTCGCACCGAGGTAGTGGCATCCGCTCCCGAGCGCCGCCCGGGCGCAGCGCCCGATCTCCGTGTCGCTCATCAGGGACGCGGGCTCGTCGGCCTGTGCGGGCAGGTGCCCGTCGATCCAGGCGTACCCGTACTGGGTCTCCTCCGGGCCCGCGCCCGAGAAGACGACCCCGTCCAGGACCCCGCGCCCACCGGCCTCGCGCACGTGCTCGTACGCCGTGTCCGCCCTCCGGCCCTCGACGGCGGACCGCCCCCAGTTGATGTGGATGCCGATGCCGAGGCCGCCCACGATGTCGATCTCCGACTCGAGGGAGAGGAACCCCTTCTCCGGGGTCTGCTCGGGGATGAACCTGTCGCAGTGCTCGACGACGAGAGCCGCTCCGCACCAGTCCCACGCCGCCAGCTCCTCGAGGGAGCGCTTGAAGGCGTCGGCCTGGGCGCGGCGCGTGGGCGCCGAGTGCAGCTGGACGCGCGCCACCAGGGGCCGTCCCGCGCGCTCGCACAGCTGGCCGAGGTCGCGGTTCAGGGCCCGGGTGAACTCGATGGCCGCCTGGCGCCCGGCCCCGTCGGGCGAGGCCAAGCCGAAGCCGCCGTCCTTCCAGACGTTCTGCATGGTGCCGGGAATAGCGGTGACCGTGTTGAAGTCCCAGTGGGGGGCCAGGCGGGAGGCCAGGACGCCACCGTGGTCGGCGAGCTGTCCGGGGTAGGGGATCTCCACGCCGCTCACCCACGGCTGCTCGGCCAGGAGGGCGTAGTAGTCGGCCTCCGACTCCGGTGCCGGGAGCGAGGCGTAGGCTCCGACGATGAACGGGACCGCCATCGCGCTCACCCCTCCTCGATGATCTCGTCGTTGCCGTCCTCCGGCCGGACCCACTCGGGTCCGACCAGCTTCTGGAGCAGGCGCGGGATGTTCGCGCCGATGGAGACCATGACGACCGCCGCGAAGCCGAAGGACAGGATGGCCAGCGCCAGGCCGAGCGACAGTCGCTCGGCGATGGCCGCGCCGAGGACCGGGCCGACCGCGCCGCCCAGGGCGCCGACGTTGTAGCAGAAGCCCAGACCGGCGGCGCGCTTGTCGACCGGGAAGTAGCTGGAGACCCACTTGGGGAGCAGGCCGGAGACGCCCTGGCCGAACATCTGCTGGAAGAAGAGCAGTCCCGCGACCAGCGCGACGTACTGCCCGTTCTGCATGAACAGCGGGAAGACGATCGCCTGCGAGAGCAGCAGGGAGACGGCGTACCAGCGGCGCATGCCGAACCTGTCGCCCGCGAAGCCGGCGACGATGTAGCCGGCCGCGTTGCCCAGGCCCGCGAAGGAGACGACGTTGGCGACGACCTGCTGGTCCATCCCGACTCCGCGCAGGTACGTCGGCAGGAGGCCCTGGATCGGCCACGTGTACATGAAGGACGCGAAGATCGTCAGCATGATCGCGATGCCGATGATCCAGCGCTTGGAGTCGAATTGGATGATCAGGTAGATGAAGATGACGGCGGAGACGGCGCCGAGGAGGCTGACGGCGAGGGTGCCCCCGACGGTCTGGGTGAAGATGAGCAGGAGCGCGATGAAACCGATGACGACGGCGATGTAGTTGACGACCTTGCGGGAGCCGCCGAAGAGCACCGCCAGCATGTCGTTCTTCTCGACGTGCCCCTTCTCCTTCGCCTCGCTCCAGTCGGCGGCCTCGGGCAGGGTCCGGCGCATGTAGATGGCGACGACGATCGGGATGATGCCCGTGAGGAAGAGCGCCCTCCAGCCCCAGCCGGGGTGGAGCGAGTCGACCCAGGTGACGAAGTACTTGTCCACCTGCGCGGCCGCGATCACACCGAAGGCGTAGCCCGACAGCAGGAAGCCGGACGCCTTGTTGCGCATGTGCTTGGGCCAGGACTCGATGACGTAGGCCGCGGAGGCCGAGTACTCGCCGGCCATGGCGAAGCCGATGATCAGGCGCAGGACGAAGAGGACCCAGAAGTTCGGCGCGAGCGCGCAGGCGATGGACCCGAAGGCGAACATGAAGATCGACAGGATCATCGCGGGTTTGCGGCCGTAGCGGTCGCCGATCGCCCCCAGGACGAGGCCGCCGATCCAGCGGCTGATGAAGGCGGCCGAGATCAGGGAGGCGCTCTGCACGAGCGACAGGTCGAAGGCCTGTGTGATCGCGGGCAGCGCGAAGGAGATCAGGACGAAGTCGTAGCCGTCAAGCAGGACGCCGATCCAGGCGGCGAAGAACGCTTTGCGGTCTTCTTTCGTGAGGTACTGGTACCAGCGCTTCTTGGGGAGCGCTGGCGCTGGCGACGTGTTCATCGGAATCCCTTCCTATTCATTCATCGTTGAATCACGTGGACCGTTCAGGGCCAGACACCCGACTGAAATTTGTCAGACATCTTGTGGAAGATGTTAACCCGCTCTCACATTGAAGTCAACACGGCGCGGACACGGCCAGGGCGCCGGGCCCCGGCCAGGGATTGCCCCATCGGAGCGCGCTTGCTAACCTGTCTGACAAATCCTGGTGCGCCCGACCCACAGCCCCCCGTGACGATGCGGCCGGCAGTGGACAACCCCAACAGAAAAGGTGACGAACATGCAATCCGACACGACCGACCCCGGGATCTCCTGGGTCCTGCAGTTCCGCGCGCGGATCGACGGAACGCTCATCCGGCTCCACAGTTCCGAGGCCATCGGCTGGGAACTGTCCATCCGCGCGGGAGCGCTCTTCCTCGAAGGATCGACGAACTCCATGGCCTTCGCCCTGGACATGGAGGACACCGCCTCCCTCACGGACGGCACATGGCACGCCCTCGCGATCACGGCGGCCGGCGCCGGTTCGAGGATCTTCCTCGACGGGTACCAGTGCTTCTCCACGACCGCGGACCTTTCCCCCGCCGCCAGCGGCGAGAACGCCGAACTGTCCGCCTCCCCCAGCGCGGGCATCGACGTCCGCGCCTTCGCCGCCCACGACTCCGTGCTGTCCCCCACGGAGATCCTCGCGCTGTCGCCGGCGCCGACTCCGCTCATCGAGTTCGCAGCCGCCCGCCTGTCCGACTACGACGTCGCCGAGCTGTCCGAACTCACCTCGGGAACCATCTTCGCGCGCTACCGCGTGCGCGGCCCCGGGCAGCACGGCACGATCCTCGCAGCGGCCGGAGCAGGGCGCGAGCAGCTGAACCTGTCAGTGACCGAAGAGGGAATCGAGTACAGGGTCCTGGGCCGCAGGGGCCAATGGCGGGTCTTCACCGCTCACGGGCACTGGGACCAGGGCCGCTGGCACGACGTCGTCGTCCGGGTCGGCCACGGCGCCGTCGAGATCTACGTCGACGGCTACCTGGAGGCGCACCTGCCCGGCCAGGTCTTCTTCGCGGGAGTCGACGCCCTCGACGAGGTCGTCATCGGCCAGGACGCCTCCGGCTCGCGCCTCTTCGGCGAGGTCCGCAACGCGGCGCTCTACAGCTGCGTCCTCAACGACGCCCAGATCAAGAAGCTCTCGTCCGTCGCCCCGCTGGACACCCAGTGCCTCTTCGACGCCGGCTTCCACGACTCCATCAGCTACCGCATCCCCTCGCTCATCACGCTGGATTCGGGGGTCGTCGTCGCCGGGGCGGACCAGCGCGAGACGATCGCCAATGACTCCCCCAACTCCATCAACTTCACGATCCGCCGCTCCTTCGACGGCGGGCGCACCTGGGGCGACCTCCAGACCGTGCTGTCCTACCCCGGCCACGGGGCGACCGGGGCATCCGTCATCGACTCCTGCGTGGTCCAGGACCGGAGCACGGGCCGCCTCATCGTCCTCATCGACCACTTCCCGGGCGGCATCGGCCAGCCCAACGCCGAGGCGGGCGCGGGGGTGGACGCGAAGGGGCGCTACATCCTCCACGACGCCCAGGGCGCGCAGTACACGTGGAACGAGGACGGGAGCGTCACCGACTCCGAGGGCGGGCGGACGCCCTACACCGTTTCCGAGCGCGGCGACGTCACCGTCACCGAGGGAGGCGAGCGGGCCCGGGGCGGCAACGTCTTCCTGGCGGACGGAGAGGACCCGGACCAGACGCTCCTCACCGCGCGCACCTGCTTCCTGCAGATGATCCACTCCGACGACGACGGCGCGACGTGGTCCGGCCCCGTCAACCTCAACCAGGACGTGAAGGAGGAGTGGATGTCGTTCTGCGGGACCTCCCCGGGCACGGGCGTGCAACTGCGCAGCGGGCGCCTGGTCGTTCCGGTCTACTACAACGGCGACCACAAGCGCCACTTCTCGGCGGCCGTCGTCTACTCCGACGACGGCGGGCAGACCTGGAAGCGCGGCGCGTCCCCCAACGACGGGCGCGTGTTCGACGGGCGGCGGATCGACTCGCGCACCCTGGACACGGAGTCCGCCGCGACCCACGAGGCCACCCTCATCGAGCGCGCGGACGGTTCGCTGCTCATGCTCATGCGCAACCAGCACCCCAGCGGCAAGGTCGCCGCGGCGGTGAGCGCCGACGGCGGCGAGACGTGGGGCGAGGTGCGCTTCGTCCAGGAGATCGACGAGATCTTCTGCCAGCCGAACGCGGTGCCCTGGCCCAGTGAGGACTGCCCCGAAAGGGTCGTCTTCGCGAACGCCTCGCAGATGCGCCCGTACCGGGGCCGCGGCGTCCTGCGGCTGTCCGAGGACGGTGGGCGCACGTGGACCGCCTCGCGCACCTTCAACCCGGCGCACTACGTCTACCAGTGCATGGCCGTCCTGCCCGATGGCGCGCTGGGCCTGCTGTGGGAGCGCGAGATGCAGGGCCTGTACTTCACCCGGATCCCCCTCGAGTGGTTCGAGGCCGCGAAGCAGTGAGCGCCACCGGGGCCGCCGCGCCCGTATGACGCCGCGACCGCCTGCCGGTGGGGCCCCATTGCGGGGACTCCACCGGCAGGCGGTTCCCATTCGCGGCGCGGTCCGAGGCTCCGCCTCCGCCGATGAGGGCGCCCGGGCGGCTGACCGCCATGGGCGCGACGCGGGACCGCGCGGACGGGACCAGCGGAGGAGGTCCGGCAGGCCCGCGCGCACCGGACGCGCCCCCGCGCGGGCGGCGCCCGCCTGCCGCGCCCCTGCGGGCCCTCAGAGGGCCAGGTTCCGCTTCACCACGTCGGCCAGGGACTCGGCGACCGCGTCCGCCTCCTCCTGGGTGGCGGCCTCCACCATGACGCGCACGAGCGGCTCGGTGCCCGAGGGGCGCAGCAGGACGCGGCCGGACTCCCCCAGGCGCGCCTCGGCGGCCGCGACGGCCTCAGCGACGGCCCCGTTCGACGAGGCGCCCGCGCGGTCGACGCCCGCGACGTTGATGAGGGTCTGGGGCAGCCGGTGGACGAAGGAAGTGAGGTCGGCCAGGGACTGCCCGGACTCCTTGACCATGCGGGACACCAGCAGGGACGAGAGGATCCCGTCGCCCGTGGTGGCGTGGTCGGTGGCGATGATGTGCCCGGACTGCTCGCCGCCCAGGCTGTATCCGGAGGCGAGCATCTCCTCCAGCACGTAGCGGTCGCCCACCCCCGTCTGGACGGTCGCGATGCCCGCCTCGCGCATCGCGAGGAGGAGCCCCAGGTTGCTCATGACGGTGACGACCAGCGTGTCCTTGGCGAGGGCGCCGCGCCGGTGCGCGTCCACGGCCAGGGCGCCCATGATCTTGTCGCCGTCGACCAGTGCCCCCGTGTGATCGACCGCCAGGCAGCGGTCGGCGTCCCCGTCGTAGGCGACTCCGAAGTCGGCGCCCGCCCCGACGACTGCGGCCATCAGGGCCTCGGGATGGGTGGATCCGGCGTTCAGGTTGATATTGCGCCCGTCGGGCGAGGCGTTGATGACGGTGGCGTCGGCGCCCAGCTCCCGGAAGACCGCCGGGCCGAACTCGGAGGCTCCCCCGTTGGCGCAGTCGATGACGACTCTCAGGCCCCGCAGGTCCGTGCCGACGGCCCCGACCAGGTGGCGGATGTAGGATTCGCGCGCCCACGCGTGGTCCGCGTCGATCTCGCCGACGCCCTCACCCGTGGGCCGCTCCCAGTCGGTCCCGACGAGGGCCTCGATCTGGTCCTCGACGGCGTCGGCCAGCTTGTGTCCGCCGTGGGCGAAGAACTTGATGCCGTTGTCGGGCATGGGGTTGTGGGAGGCGGAGATCATCACGCCCAGGTCCACGCCGTCCTCGGTGGCGGTCAGGTGGGCGACGGTGGGCGTGGTGACGACGCCGATGCGCGTCACGTCCATCCCCGCGCTCGCCAGCCCCGCCGCCAGGGCGTGGTCGAGGAACTGGCCGGAGATGCGCGTGTCCCTGCCGATGATCGCGCGGGGC
Source organism: Pauljensenia hongkongensis (assembly GCF_001746855.1). GTDB lineage: Bacteria > Actinomycetota > Actinomycetes > Actinomycetales > Actinomycetaceae > Pauljensenia > Pauljensenia hongkongensis. The sequence continues at coordinate 1,067,003 of NZ_CP017298.1, forward strand.
TTGGACCCGTCGGGGCGGGGCCGGCAGCCGAACTGGCGGGCGGCCGCCTCGCCGAGCCTCAGCGCCAGATCCGCTGTGATGTCCACGTTGGCCAGACCGCGCACCCCGTCGGTGCCGAACATCCTTGGCATTGTCTCTCCGTTCACGAGAAATATGGTCGGCAACAAGGCTACCGCGCGACTCCCATAACGCGGTACCCCGCTCCGGAAAATGGAGCGGGGCACCGTTTCACAGTTGCGGCGCGGCCTCAGCGCTTCGAGAACTGCGAGGCCTTGCGGGCCTTCTTCAGGCCGGCCTTCTTGCGCTCGGTGACGCGGGCGTCGCGGGTCAGGAAACCGGCTTTCTTCAGGGCGGGGCGGTTCGCGTCGCGGTCGATCTCGTTGAGCGCGCGCGAGATGCCCAGGCGCAGGGCGCCGGCCTGGCCGGAGACGCCGCCGCCGTTGATGCGGGCGACGACGTCGAAGCGGCCGTCGATGTCGAGCAGCACGAAGGGGGACTTCACCAGCTGCTGGTGCAGCTTGTTGGGGAAGTAGTCCTCCAGGGTGCGGCCGTTGATGGTCCACTGGCCGGAGCCGGGGACCAGGCGGACGCGGGCAACGGCCTCCTTGCGGCGGCCAAGGCCCGCGCCGGGCGCGGTGATGGACTGACCGGCCCCGGCGGGGGCGGATTCGGTCTCGGTCGTGTATGAGCCTGTGACGATCTCCTCGTCCAGCTCGACGGAAGCAGTGGTCTCGGCCACGGTTCTCCTCAGTGCGTTGTCGGTGCCAGTGGCGCGGGGCTCACTGGGCCACCTGGGTCAGTTCGTAGGGAACCGGCGACTGGCCGGCGTGGGGGTGCTCCGCACCGGCGTACACGTGCAGCTTCTTGAACTGCGCGCGGCCGAGGGAGGTGTGGGGAAGCATGCCCTTGACGGCCTTCTCGATGACGCGCTCGGGGGCGGTCGCCATGAGGTCGCGGTAGGCGGTGGCGGTGAGGCCGCCGGGGCGCCCGGAGTGGCGGTAGGCCATCTTCTGCTCGAGCTTCTTGCCGGTCAGCGCGACCTTGTCCGCGTTGATGATGATGACGTAGTCGCCCATGTCCATGTGAGGGGCGAACGTCGGCTTGTGCTTCCCACGAAGGAGGTTGGCGGCGTGTGCCGCCAGACGGCCGAGGACGACATCGGTGGCGTCGATGACGAACCACTTCTTGTCGGCGTCCCCGGGCTTGGGTGAATAGGTGCGCACGGGCGTAACCTTCAATTCTTGTCAGTCATGGGGCGCCCCCTCCGACTGGGAGCGGGGCCCGCGATGAAACAGTTCCGCGAGGCGCCAGCGAGTCTGCTCGGCGAGTGGGAGGCACCGGGCGCTCTGCTGACGCGCAGCGTTAGCCAGTTTATCGGCGCGCCACTGCCCGGTCAAAGCACGGCGCCCAGTGTGGGCGATTCCTCACAGGCTCATGATTCCGCGCCGCAGCAGGCGTCCCGCCTCCTCCGGGCCAGCCGGGCGCGCAGCGCCCACTCCTCGGGCCCGGGGTAGTCGACGCGCTCCAGGGTGAGGCCACGGGCGGGGGCTATGGGGGCGGCGCTCGCGCGGGAGCGGGCGTCCAGGAGTGCCCTGGGCCAAGGGGCGGGCCTCGCCCCCCTGCCGACCAGGGCCAGGGCGCCGACCAGGGAGCGCACCATCGAGTGGCAGAAGGCGTCGGCCCCGACGTGGAACTCGACGAGGCCGTCCGGCGCCCGCACGGCCTCGAGGCGCGTGAGCGCGCGGATGGTGGTCGCGCCCTCGCGGGGGCGGCAGAAGGACAGGAAGTCGTGTTCACCCAGCAGGGCCTCCGCCGCCCTGTTCACCGCCGCCAGGTCGAGCGGGCGGTCGTCCCACACGCAGTCCCAGCGGCGCAGGGGCGTGGGGCGGTCGGCGATCCGGTACACGTAGGAGCGCCCGGTCGCGCTGAAGCGGGCGTCGAAGTCCGCGCTGACGGGGGAGGCGGAGAGCACGAGCGCGTCGGAGACCCCTCTGGGCGGACGCTCCCCGCGCCCCTGCTCCCGCTGCGCCCACGCCCTGGCGAGCAGCGCGTTGGCGCGGCGCACCAGCGCTGCTGCGCAAGCGGTCTG